>JANYGI010000103.1 GCA_025362495.1 Byssovorax sp.
CATGGCCATCGGGGCGCGCGAGGCCGATATCCTGATCCAGTTCCTCGTCGAGGCGGTGGCGCTCGCCGTGGCCGGCGGCCTCGTGGGGACGCTGATTGGCTATGGAGCGATCCTCGGCCTCTCGTCGGCGCTCGGCTGGTCCATGTCACTCGATACGGGATCACTGGTGCTGGCCCTCGGCGTCAGCTCGGGTATCGGGATCGTGTTCGGCTTCTTCCCCGCGCGGCGGGCGGCCAAGCTCGATCCGGTGGCGGCGCTGGCGCGCGAGTAGCGCCCCGCTCGTCAGCTTGCGGCGAGCGCCTGGCAGGCTGTCACCGCGCTCGCGATCAAGGCTCTGCACGAAGTCCTCGCCGAGCGACGCGACGAGATCCTCCGCTGCTACACCGACAAGGTCAGCGAGGTGCTCGCGCCGAGCGTGTGCTCGCGCGAGGACATCCTCGATCACATGCCGCCGTTCCTCGACAACGCCATCACGGAGCTCGAGCTCCGCGCGTGGACCGCGACGGGCGGAGAACATGTCGCGGTCCAGCACGGCGTCCAGCGCTTCGAGCTCGGGTTCGATGTCGACGCGCTCGTCCGCGACACGGCATCCTCCGCAAGTGCATCTTCGACGTGCTCGACGAGAGCCACGATCAGGTGACGCTCCGCGAGTACCGCGTGCTCTCGGACTTCTTGCTCGAGGGGATCTCGCTCGCCGTGAAGGCGTACATCGAGCAGCGCGACGCCGCGCAGCGACTCGAAGCGCAGAAGCATTTCGCCTTCCTCGCGCACGAGCTCCGCAACCAGATTTCCACCGTCAGCGTGGCCTTCAGCGTCCTCCAGAAGCGCGCGGCGCTGCCGGAGATCAAGGCGGTGCACCCGCGACCTGCCCGGCCGCGGCTGCGTGTTCATGATCGATTTCCCCAGGCCCTGATCCGGCGCCGACGCTCGCAGTCTGGCCGAAGAACGGTCCGCCTCTCAGCCGAGATCGGGCGTCGGCGGCGCGACGACGTGGCCCATCGGAGCGCGGGCGTCGTCTTTCTTCATCAGCAGCGGGGCGCGCTCGCCCACGTCGCGCATCAGGTTGCGCTTCTTCATGTGCTCCGGCACGCCTCGGAGATCCCACACGAGGCCGACCTTCTCGAGTCCCTTCAGGATGTAGAAGCTGACGTCGATCTCCCACCAGAAGAAGCCCTGATTGGCGCTGCTCATGTAGTGATGGTGGTTGTTGTGCCAGCCCTCACCCAGGGTGATCAGCGCGAGGAAGAAGTTGTTGCGGCTGGTGTCGGTGGTGGCGTAGCGGCGCGAGCCGAACACGTGCGAGAGCGAGTTGATGGTGAACGTGCCGTGCATGAGGAAGCACGTGCTGACGACGTACCCCCAGAGGAAGACGTCGAAGCCGCCGAACGCCAGCAGGCCGACGATCAGCGCGAGCGGGCCGAGGACGTTCCACTTTTCGACCCAGCGCAGCTCGGGGTAGCCGGTGAAATCCGGGATCAACGCGAGGTCGCCGTTCTCGTGCTCGCGGCTCAGCCACCAGCCCATGTGCGACCACCAGAAGCCGCGGCGCAGCGGGCTGTGCACGTCGCGCTCGGTGTCGGAGTGCTTGTGGTGGACCCGGTGAGTCGAGGCCCACCAGAGCGGCCCCTTCTGCGTCGCCGTCGTCCCGAGCAGCGCCAGAAAGAGCTGGAACGGGCGGCTCGTCTTGTAGCTCCGGTGCGCGAAATACCGGTGGTACACCGCCGTTATCGCGAACATGCGGATCACGTACGAGGCGAGCGCGAACGCCGCGAGGCGCCAGGTGGCCCCGCGGTAGAACGCGTAGATCGTCGCTCCGTGGATCGCGATGATCCCCGCGAGGTTGAAGTACTGGCCGAGGCTCGGCCGGGCGGGGCGTGCGGGGAGGCGAAGGGTGGAGGTCACGTTGGCTGCAGCAGGATCGCGCAGCCCGGTCAGGCCTCCTCGTCCAACGGGTCACGATTGCGTCATGGGGCGCCGCGCCGCGCGTTTGCGCGGAAATGGACTGCGCCGAAGAACCCCGGTACAAAGCACCGATGAAGCGTTCGTCCTCCGTCCTGATGCTCCTCGTCTCCGGCAGCCTGCTTTTTGCCGCCTGCAAGAAGTCCGAAGACCCGACGCCGGTGCCGATCCCGTCGGGCGCCGCGACGCCGACGCCGGTCGGTGGCGACGCTCCCGCGATGAGCGCCACGGCCGCCGCTGCGACCGCCACCGTGGCCCAGGTGCCCGTCGCGCCCGTCGCCGTCGCGCCGGTGAACACGCAGCCGATCGACTCCTGCTGCTCGGCGCTCGCCGCGACGAGCAAGTCGGGCCGCGGCGCGGACGCGAAGAGCAAGTCGGCCCTCGCGTCGAAGATCTGCTCGGGCATCTCGCCCCTCGTGAAGTCCGGCAAGACGACGCGCGCCTCGGCGCTGACGACGATCCGCGCTCAGCTCGCCGGCGTCGAGATCCCGTCCGAGTGCCGCTGAAAGCTCAGGCGAAGTGATCGAAGCCGCGGCCGACGACGGCGACGATCGCCCCGTCTTCGCGGGCTAGTTGCACCGATCCTGCGCCGGCCTGGCGCAGGATCCACCCGATGCGCGTGAAGCCTCCGGGGGCCGGGCCGTCGGGCGCGGCGACGAGGAGCGCGTAGTCCTCGCCGCCGTGAAGCGCGAGCTCGAGCGGATCGTCCCCGAGCTCGGCGGCGATCGCGCGGAGCTCGGGCGAGAGGACCGCGGCTGCGTCGAGGACGACGTCGACACCGCTCGCGCGCGCGAGGTGTCGCACGTCCTGGGCGAGGCCATCGGAGACGTCGATCGCCGCGTGCGCCCAGCCGCGCGCGGCGAGGCCCGCGGCGATCTGCGCTCGGGGGCGTCGCCAGCTCTGCACGGCGGCGAGCGCCGCGGGGCTCACCGCCACGCGCCCCGCGAGCAGCAACGACAGGCCCGCCGCGGCGAGGCCGAGCGCGCCTGCGGCCCACAGCGCGTCGCCGGGCAAGGCGCCCGCGCGCGTCAGCGGAGCGGGCGCCGCGCCGAGGGCCGTCGTCGTGATCGACAGCTCGCTCCCGCGCGCGAGGTTGCCGCCGACGATCGCCGTGCCGAGGGCGTCCGCCGCCTCGCGCTGACCCGTCGCGAGCAGCGCGAGCTCGACGTCGCCCACATCGGCGGGCAGCACCAGCGCGGTGAGCAGGCCCCGCGGCGCGGCGCCCATCGCCGCGAGATCGCTCGCCGCGGCCATGGTCGCGCGGTAGCCGATGTCAACGAACGAGAGCAAGTCGCGACGGAAGTGGACACCGTCAACGGCGGCGTCCACCGTCCACACCAGCGGCTCCGCTCCGGGCGCGAGCACCGCGGCGTCGTCGCCGATCCCGACCACGACGCCGGGCAGCGACGGCGCCGCGAAGGTGGCCCGAAGCGCCTCGATGCGATCCCACTCCGAGGCCACGCGAGCGCCTCGCTCAGCCGAAGATCGGCGGCATCGAGCGGCGCGAGTTCGGCATCACCGAGTGCCGCGCCGCGGGGATTTGCACGACGAAGATGGCGCCCTCGGGCTCGTTGCCCTCGACGTGGATCGTGCCCTGGTGGGCCTCGACGAGGCGCTTGACGATCGCCAGGCCGAGGCCCGCGCCGCCGTACTCACGCGTCGAGGACTGATCGATTTGATAGAACGCGTCGAAGACCTTGTCGCGCTCTTCCTCGATGATGCCGACGCCGGTGTCGATGACGCGCACCTCGATCACCTGGCGGAGCGGAGCGACGAGCACGAGCCCCGGCTCGCCGTCGGACTGCTCGAACGCGGTGCGCGCGACCAGGTGCACGCTGCCGCCCTCGGGCGTGAATTTCAGCGCGTTCTCGGCGAGGTTGAGGAAGACCTGCCGCAGCCGCTCGGCGTCGCCGAGGACCGACGGGAGATCGGGCGGCGCGTCGAACGAGATCTCGACGCCCTTCTTGATCGCCGAGGGCGTCAGCGTCGTCACGGTGTCGGCGAGGATGTCGCCGATCGGCAGGCGCGTGACGCGCACCACGGCGGTGCCGCTCTCGAGCTTGGACAGGTCCAGCAGGCTCATGATCAGATCGAGGAGCTGCTCGCTCTTCGTGCGGATCGTGGCGACGAACTCGGCTTGATCTTCGGTGAGGGCGCCGGCCACGCCCTCGGCGAGCATCTCGCCGTAGCCCATGATCGACGTGAGCGGCGTGCGCAGCTCGTGCGAGACGGTGGCGAGGAAGTTCGACTTGAGGCGGTCGAGCTCTTTCAAGCGCTCGTAGGCTTCTTCGAGGCGCTCGTTCTTTTCGCAGAGCTCGCGGTAGCTCTCCTGGATGGACGCGAGGTGCATCTGCGAGGTGAGCAGCGCCTTGTGGCCGCTGAAGAGGATGACGTCGAGCACCGTCGTGAGGTGGCGGCCGAGGTGCTCGACCGTGGCCGCGTCGGCCTGCGCGAGGCGAGGCCAGGCGGCGCGCGCGGCGCCTTCGTCCATCGCGCGATCGGCTGCAAAAAGCGAGTCGGGCGGGCCCCCCGGGGCGGTGGAGAGGGGGGCGGCGAGCGGGCGCGGGCCGCCCTCGATCGGCAGGTACGGGCCGAGCACGATGCGGCCGATCGAGCGGCGGTCGTACTCGATCGGCAGCGTGCGGTAGACGGCGCCGGTGAAGCAGCGATGGAGACCCGGATCGCTCGGCGCGCGGGCCATCGTCGACGACGCGGGGCCGGAGCGCGGCACGAAGCCGCTCTCGGGGTGCGACGACGTGAGCGGGAGCGACACGTGGCGAACCGTCGAGAGGATGGCCGCGCAGGCCGTCTGCCCGGCGTCGTGCTCGTTGACGACGGCGCAGAGCGGGCCGAACCCCGCGCCGCCGGCGAGCGAGGTGCCCGAGCCGGCGAGGATCCGGATCGGGACGCCGAAGAGCAGCTCGAACGAGAGGATCATCTCGGTGAGCGCGCGGCGATCGACGAGCTCTTCGAGACGCGGAGGCTCGCCGTCGACGCCGGCCATGTGGAACGGGGCGCTCGGTCGCGCGGGTTCGGTCATCGCCCGCTCCGAGGTCGCGTGCCACCGACCCTTCGCGCCAGCAGATCGCCGAACGGCGTCGAGACACCCAGCTTCTGTGCGGCGTGAGTGAGCAACGTATCCCCGTCGATCGAGAGCTTCTTCGCGAGCTGATGGGTGGCGTCGAGCTGCGCCCACGTGAGGTGCAAGAGGCCCATGAACGTCTCGATCACGCCGGCGCCCTTGGTCGCGACGGCGAGGTACACCGGCTCCTTGCCGCGATCGGCGAGCTGGCCGAGCTCGGCCTCGGTGCGAATGTCGGGCAGGTCGCGCTTGTTGAACTGGATCACCAGCGGCATCTTCGCGAGGTCGAGCCCGTTGGTGCGGAGGTTCTCGCGGAGATCGAAGAACGCGTCGGCGTTGTGCTGCGTCTCGCTCAGGCGCGAGTCGGCGATGAGCGCGATGCCGTCGGCGCCCTGGAGCACGAGGCGCCGGGTGGCCGAGTGGATCGGCTGGCCGGGCACCGTGAAGAGCTTGATCCGCAGCGAGACGTCCCCGTCCCGCGCGCGGAACGTCAGCGGCAGCAGATCGAAGAACAGGGTGCGATCGTCCTGCGTCTCGAGCGTCATCAGGCGGCCGCGCGTGTCAGCCCCCGCGAGGCCGTGCAGCGCGACGAGGTTGCTCGTCTTTCCGCTCAGCGCGGGCCCGTAGTAAACGAGCTTGACGGTCACCTCGCGAGCGGAGAAATCGAGCTGCACGGCGCCACTATCGCACGATGCAGGCCGCCCGGGATACCTTCTACGAACCCGGTAACAGGCGCTATGCCGTGCCGCCGGGCGCGTTGGGAATGGCGGAAGGCACGGGCGGGAGGCTGGCCGTCTCACCGTTGGTGGGCGTCCAGAGTGAGGCGCGGAGCCCCTCCAGGCGGGCGTTCACGGCGCCGAGCTGCTCGCCCTGAACGTCGCACGCCTTCACGGCGTCTTCGCTCGACGGCTGGCTCTTCTCGCGCTCCGAGCGGCTCGCAGAGAGGACCTCGATCACCTCGCGGTGCAGCTCTTCGCCGGCGGTGACCACCCACGCTTCGAGCCGCGAGGCGAACTGATTGACCATCTCGTCGAGCTTGGGGCCAATCTTCGCGACGGCGTCGCGCAGCGTCACCGGCGCGAGCTCTTTCGCGCGCTTCTTGCTCTCGGCCTCGACCTTGCCGCGCACGTACACCGCGAGAAGCGGGGCGGCCGCGAACAGCGCCGCGCCGAGGAACACGTTGGTGAAGAGCACGCCGAAGCCGATGGTCGCCAGCGCGACGACGCCGACGTCGTAGCCGAAGGTATCGACCTCGACGTTGGGGGCCTTCACGTCGCCGCCGAGGGCCTCGCCGAGGCGCTTCGCGGCGTCGTGCGCATCCTCGCGAACAAGAGCGATCGTCTTCTCGGCCAGCGCCTCCAGAGCAGCGGCGATCTCCTTCGTTTCAGCCTGCGCCCACGCGGTGATCGTCCGCTCGAGGAAGCCGCCGAGGTGGACCTTGATGTCCGATCCCGAGGCCTGATCGATGATGTCCGGGAGCTGCTTCTCGACGTCGATCACGAAGTGCTCGAGATCGCGCTTCACCCAGGCGCGGATCGCCGCGACCTCTTCGCGGATCCCGGCGCGGCGCTCTTCGATGGTGCGCGACTGGCCCGCGAGATCTTTCTCGAGGATGTCGATGCGACGGCCGAGCTCTTCGATCGACATCAGGCAAGCGCGGCGGCGAGCGTCGACGCCCTTCTTCAGGAGCTTGGCGGCCTCGATGCCTTCGCCGAGCGCGTTGTCGAGGAGGATGCGCCCGCGCTCCTCGGCGAGGAACTTCGTGAGGTGATTGAGCAGCTCGGGCATGCCGCTCGCGGCGCTGTCGCCGTCGAGGAGCTTCTCCGCAGAAACAGCGAAGACGACCGGCGTTTTTACCAATTTTCCGAGCTCGAGCCGGATGTACGCGAGGGCCTGGCGCTCTTCGTCGCCGTCCCAGATGTCGCGCTTGGTGACGACGAAGATGATCTTGTCGCGCGACTGCTTCAGCAGCTTCTCTTGCAGGAAGACGCGCTCGCTCTCTTTCAAGGGCTGGCCCGCGTCGAGCAGGAAGAGCACCGCGTCGCTCTTCGGGATGTAGCTGTAGGTGATGTCGGCGCGCTGGAGCGAGAGATCGTTCACGCCTGGGGTGTCGACGAGCACGACGCGCTCGCGCAGCAAGTCGGCCGGATAGCCGACCTCGAGGTGCTTGACCTCGTTCTCCGAGGCCGCGCCGGCGACGTGATGACCGACATCGAGAGGCGCCCTCTCGTGGCCGACGGCGAAGTCTTTCACCTCGGCAAAAGGCAGCGGCGAGCGGCGGCCCGACGTGAACACGACCTCGGCGCGGGGCTCGGCCGCGTACTCGAGGTGGTGAATCACCGCCGTCGTCGGCGTGACGCCGACGGGCAGGATCGTCGCGCCCAGCAGCGCGTTCACGAACGTGGTCTTGCCGTGGTTGAACTCGCCGACCACCACGAGGTGGAAGCGGTCTTCCTCGAGCTTCTGCACGAGGTCGGAGCCGAGGCGGGCGCTCAGCGTCTTTGCGCCGACGCCGTCGGCGACGCCGAGGAGGTCGCGGAGCGCGGCGATAACGTCAACACGTCGGTTGTGAAAGCTCTCGAGCATGGGATTTCAGCCTACCACCTTGATGATGCTGTGAACGCGATCGTCGACCTCGTGCATCGAAAGCCCGCCGGGGCCGATGCCGGCGTGCTTGCGGTACAGCTCGCTCTCCGAGAAGGCCGTGAGCGCGGCCATGCGCTTCGAGAGCCAGGGGTGGCTCGCCGTGATCTCCGCGTACTTGCCGAAGCCGTCGCGCGTCTCCTCGAACTGGCACTCGAAGGCCTCGAGGTTGAACTCTTCGTAGAGCTTCGTCGATCCGAGCGCGAGCTTCGCCAGCGCGCGCTTCGACACCTCGACGTCCTTCGAGCAGAGGAGGCCGGCGCGATCGCAGGTGATCTCGGCGCGGCGCTTCCAGCCCGCGAGGGAGAGCTCGGCCGCGGGGGCGAACTGCTTCAGGAAGATTGAAGCAGCATGCTTCAAGTAGAACATCGCCGTCAGGTACACGACGTGGCTGTTGTGAATGTGCCCGGCCTCGTGCCCGATCACGCTCAGCAGCTCTTCGTCGGTGAAGTGATCGACGAGGGCGGAGTGGACGACGATGAACGAGTCGTCGTTGGTACCGAACGTCATCGCGTTCATCACCGGGCTGTTGGTGATGTAGAGCGTGGGCAGAGCGATCTGCAGCGTCTCCGCGCAGCGCACGGTGAGCTTGTGAATGCGGGGGAACTGGTTCGGGCCGACGCGGACGGCGTTGCCGAGGAGCTGGTTCTTCCCGAGGGCCTTGAAGAGGCGGACGGCGCCGGTGACGGCGAGCTCGACGGGCTTGGCCTTCTCGAAGGCGATGCGCGTGTTCCTGTCGACGACGTAGGAGTAGTCGTGACCGCTCCCCTTTTCGTCGCCGACGCGCTCGACCTTGCGGCCGTGGATGAACTCTTGAAAGTCGAGGGTCCCGACCTGTGCCATGGAGCCGAAGGTAGTGGTCTCGTCGGAGCCGCGCAACGCCGCGACCGTGAAATGATGCAAAGGCGACAGCGCGGGAAGATCGGGCCCGCGCAGCACCTTCTCGACGCATTCACACGCCGAGGAGATCGCGCAGGCCTCCCGGGCCGAGCGCCGCGAGGGCCGCCCCGCGCGCGAGGAAGCGGCGATAGTCCTTGTAAACGCCGCTGCCCCGGGGGCGCAGCTCGAAGTCGGTGATCCGCGTGATCGAGAAGCGCAGTGCGGCGAACGATCCCTCGGTGAAGAGCGCCTCGGCCTCAACCTCCGGGAGCGGACGAGCGCGGGTGTAGCCTGCGGCGAGCGCGCGCGCGAGCGAGGGATCGAGCGCGTCGCCGAAGCACCAGGCGAGGATCGTGACCATCAGATCGAACGGCCGGCTGCCGATCGAGGCGCTCTCGAAATCGAGGAGCGCGGTGATCTCGCCGCCTTGCCAGAGCACGTTGTCGCGGAAGAGATCGCCGTGAATCAAGCCCTCGCCGATGATGGGGCGATCGGTGAGCCGCGCCAGATCGTCGCCGAGGCGCGCGACCACGGAGGTGAGCTCGGCGTCGAGCTTCGCCGCGTCGATGGCGCGCAGCCGCGACGCGAGCTGCGGCGCGCCGAAGCGCGACGGCGGGGCGCCTGCGAACGAGTCGCCCGCGCGATGGACCTCGCCGAGCGCCCTCCCGAGCTTGAACGCCGCGTCCTCGGTCACGAGCTTCTGGCAGAGCGAATCGCCTTCGATCCAAGGGAAAATCGCCACGGGCTTGCCCGCGTGCTCCTCGATGAACGCCGAGGCGTCGGCGAGGAGCGGGCGGGGTCGCGGCGTCTTCACGCCCTCGGCCGCGAGGTGCGCGAGGAGGCGCGCCTCGCCCGCGGCCGACGCGGCCGCTTGCTCCTCGTAGACGCGCAGAAACACCTGCCCGCCGCCCGCGAGCCCGAGCGCGTAGTTCGAGTTGACGCTGCCGGCGGGGATCCCGCGGACGGAGGCGACGTCGAGGCCATAGGCGGCGCCGAGGCGGCGCGCGTCGTCGAGGAGAAGGGGCGTCAGGGTGGCCATGAGGAGACCTCGCGTGTACCACCGCTCGCCGCCGCTGCGCGAGCGCTTCCGGGCTTGTTTCGTGGGCGATCGCGCGTCCGGCTTGCAGCCGGCGGCCCTGAACGGTACGGGGGCCAGAGCATTTATGGCCATCGAGATCCGCGAGCTCAAGCAGGGCGACAAGAAGACGCTCAAGGACTTCTTGAACGTCGTCGAGACCATCTACGCGGGATCGCCGTACTACGTGCGCCCGCTGGATTTCGACATCTCGGACCGGCTCGACCACAAGAAGAACCCCTTCTTCGAGCACGCTGAGGGCACCGCGTGGGTCGCCTACAAGGGCGGCAAGCCGGTCGGACGCATCACCGCGCAGGTCGATCGCGAGCACCTCAAGCGGTACAACGACGACGTCGGGATGTTCGGCTTCTTCGACACCATCGACGACGTCGAGGTGGGGAACGCCCTGCTCGCCGAGGCCGAGAAATGGGCCAAGGCGAAGGGGATGAAGAAGCTCCGTGGCCCGCTGTCGCTCTCGATCAACGAGGACACCGGCTGCCTCGTCGAGGGCTTCGACGACCCGCCGATGGTGATGATGCCGTATCACAACGCCTATCAAGGTGGGCTGATCGAGCAGGCCGGGTATCCCAAGCTCAAGGACTTCTACTCCTGGAAGTACGACATCGGCAACGTGCCGAAGCGCGCACAGAAGGCCCACGACGAGATCGCGGCGATGCCGGAGATCACCGTCCGCCCCGCCGACGCGAAGAACCTGCTGGCGGACGTGCGCTTGCTCATGGACATCTTCAATGATGCCTGGAGCGAGAACTGGGGCTTCGTCCCGCTGACCGAGAACGAGCTCTTGAAGATGGCGGCCGACACCAAGCTGATCCTCATGCCGGAGATCACGCGGATCGTCTTCATCGACGGCGAGGCGGCGGCGGTGGCCTTCGCGCTGCCCAACCTCAACGAGCTGATCCGCGACGCCAAAGGGCAGCTCTTCCCGTTCGGCGCGATCAAGCTGCTGTGGCGCCTCCGCGTCCAGGGGCCGAAGAGCGGGCGGCTCGTCATCCTCGGGATCCGCAAGAAGTGGCGGCACGTGCGCAAGTACGCCGGCCTCAGCGCCTATCTCTACGTGGCGATGAACAACGCGGCTCACCTCCTCGGCATGAAGGACAGCGAGCTCGGCTGGACGCTCGAGGACAACGCGGCCATCAACGCGGGTATCCGCCTGATGGGCGGGCGGATCGCCAAGCGATACCGCGTCTACGAAAAGTCGATTTGAGCTCCTTGAAAAGGCGATGACGATGCGTGTCCTGGTCACCGGCGCGAGCGGATTTCTCGGCTCGCACATCGCGGAGCAGCTGGCGGAGGCGGGGCACTCCGTCGTCGCCCTGGTTCGCAAGAGCTCGAACACCAAGTTCCTCTCGTCCCTGCGCGGGCTCGATCTGGCGACTGGCAGCGTGGAAGACGCCGCCAGCGTCCGCGCCGCGATGAAGGGCATCGACGCCGTCATCCACTCTGCTGGTCTCGTGAAGGCGCGCGACGAGGCCGAGTTCTTTCGCACCAACACCCAGGGCACGCAGAACCTCCTCGACGCCGCCCGCGAGGTCGCCCCGGGGCTCCGGCGCTTCGTCTTCGTGTCGAGCCTGGCCGCCGTGGGGCCGAGCCTCGATGGGCGCGCGGTCGCCGGCGACAGCACCCCTCATCCCGTCACCCATTATGGCCGCTCCAAGCTCGCGGCCGAGCGGCTCGTGCGCGACGCCAAAGGGCAGCTCCCCGTCACCGTCATCCGCCCGCCGATGATCTACGGGCCGCGCGACAACGAGTCGTTTGCCTTCTTCCAGAGCGTTTCCATGCGCTTCCTCCCCTACCTCGGCGACGGGAAGAACACCATGAGCGTGGTTTACGCGGCCGACGCGGCCAGCGCCTGCATCAAGGCCATCGACGCCGACGTGCCGAGCGGCAATGCCTACTTCGTCGACGATGGCAGCATCTATGTCTGGCTCGACATGCTCGAAGACATCGAGCGCGCCGTCGGCAAACCGGCCCTCGTTCGGCTCTCGATCCCCTTCCCCATCGTCCGCGGCGTGGCGACGTTCAACGAGGTGATGAGCAAGATCACCGGCAAAGCCGCAATGTTGACCCGCGACAAGATCGCCGAGCTCTCGGCGCCACACTGGGTCTGCGACTCGACCGATACCCGCGAGGACCTCGGGTGGACGCCGAAGGTGGGCTGGCCCGAGGGGACCAGGCTCGCCGCGAAGTGGTATCGCGACAACGGCTGGATGTGAGCCCGGGCCATGGGAGGGGGCGCGAAGATTTCGCGTCCGCTCGCCGGCCTCGACGCGGGCGCAGATCCCCGGGTTTGACGCCCGCCCACGGGGTTCGTAGGGTACGGCGATGCAGGCTCGGTTCGCCAAACGAGCGCTCCTCATGGGCGCCTTCGTCCTCGTCCCGCTCGCCGGGACAGCCTCTGCGCAGCCGCCGCCCGTAGCTCCTGGCCCCGCCGTCGTCGCTTCGCCCACCGCCGCCACCGCGGTCGCCGTCGCGACGCCTCCGCCGCCGATCGCTGCTGCGCCCATCGCCGGGGCGCCGCTCGTCACGGTCACGCTCCGCGCGCAGGGCGCCGTCGTCGTGGCCGTGAACAACGACGCCGGGCCCGCCGCGAAGGCGCTCGCGCACGAGGTCTATCGCGAGCCGACGCTGCGCCCGCGCATCGACGAGGCCACGGCCCGCGTGCTCACCGGCGACGTCGCCGCGAGCGCCGCGCCGGCCGATCCGGCGACGCCGCCGAGCGCGGCAGCCACGCGGCTCGCGGAGCTCGGCGCCCTGCGCGGGGCGATCGCCGAGTCGGTCACCGACATCACGACGCGCAACCTCCTGGCCTCGCTCGGCACGTCGCTTCACGCCGATCTGGTCGTCGCGGTGACGCTCGACGGCGGCCACGCGGTGGCGCGGGTGCTCCACCCCGGCACGGCGAGCTTCGAGCGCGTCGAGCTCGGCGCCAGCGTCGAAACGGCGGCGGACGGCGCGAAGACGTACCACTGGCCCGGCGCCGCGATCGCGCTGCGAGGCTTCCTCCCGGCGCCTCCCGCGCCTCCCGCGTCGTCGGCGACCGAGGCTGCCAAGCCTCCTCGGCCGCCACCCGAAGCCGTGAAGGTCGCGCACAAGGCGGACCTCTCCGATCAGCGGCCCGCGTGGAAATCGCCCTGGTTCTGGGCGGCGATCGGGGGTGTCGCCGCCGTCGGCGTCACCGTCTTCGTCGTCTCGAAGACGACGGGCAACACCCCGACGACGGTCCACCTCGACGGCTCGGTGGATAAGTGAGCGCGCGGGCGAGAGGGCCTCGAGGCCGCCTCGCCCGTGTCGCGGCGACGATCGCCGCGCTCCTCGTCGTCGCCGCGCTCACGCCGTCACCCGCGCTCGCCGCGCCGACCGCGCGCGATCCTCGCCCGTGGGACGCGCCCTGGATCGAGGTCGAGCCGCTCGTCGTTCCGCCGCTCCCGCCCGAGTACCTCACCCACGAAGAAGCGGGGATCCGGCTCTCGTATCAACCCTCCACGCGCGATCGGGTGCGCGCGCTGCCGGCCCTCGCGGCGACGCTCCGGAGCGAGCTTGGCGCGGCGCTCGGGATACCGGTGCTCGGCGCGATCGAGATCCGCGTCGCCGCCGCGCCCGGCGAGATGGCGCGCCTCGCGCCGGTGGAGCAGCTCCCGGGCTACGCCACGGCCGTCACCTTCAGCCAGTCGCACCTCGTCGTGATGAGCGCGCTCTCGCCGCTGTCGCTCGACGCGCCCTCCCTCGACGGGTCGCTCCGCCACGCGCTCGCGCACCTCGCCCTCGACGAGGCCACGCGAGGCCGCGCCGTACCGCGCTGGTTTCACGAGGGTTTCGCCGTCGATTTCGCCGACGACGACAGCGCCTCGCGCGCCGAGACGCTCTCTCGCGCGGCCCTCTCGCGGCAGCTCCTCGGCCTCGCGCAGATCGACGCGCAGTTCCCCGTCGACGCTCCCGAAGGGTCGCTCGCGTGCGCCGAGGCCGCCGACTTCGTGCGCTTCCTCGGGCCGCGGCGGGTCGCTGATCTCGCCGGCCGGCTCCGCGGCGGCGAGCCCTGGACTGACGCTCTCGCCACCGCGGCGGGCCCCGAAGCGAGCCTCGAGCTCGCGTGGCGCAAGGAGATGGCGCGCCGCTACAGCTTCTTGCCAGTCTTGCTCGGATCGCTCCTGCTGTGGATTGGCGTCGCCGCGGCCGTCCTCGTGCGCCGCGCCCGCGCCCGCCGCCGACGCGACGACGTCGCCACGACCCGCGAGAGCGGCCAGCGCCGCGCCCTGATCGCGCGCGCCGCCTCGCGTCGCGCCCCGCAAGGCCCGCGCGGCTCTCGCGTCCTCGACGACGAGGCCTTGCACGAGGCCGCTCCCTCGGATCCCGAGGTGCCCCGCGTCGAGCACGACGGGCGCTGGTACACGCTACATTGACCGCCCCACTTTCCAGAGCGCCTGTGACGCCGAGATCCATGAATCGAACGATCCACGCCCTGATGACCGCGGGCGCCCTCTCGACCGCGGGCTGCGGCGCCGGGCACGACTTCGTATCTCCCGTCGTCGCCCAGGAGCTCGCGCCTTTCCAGGGGCCGACCGACATCCCCCAGACACCGACGCTCGACGCCCCGACCGCGCCGGTGATCCAGGAAGCCCCGGCCACCAGGCCCCAGTCGCTCACGTTCTACAAGACCCAGAGCTCGAGCGACTGGGTCACTCACACGTTCAAGATCCAGGCGAAATACAGGCGCGTCATCGCGGTCACGGGCGGGGCGCCGCCGGCGACGGTCACCGTCGGAGCGCTGGATTTGAACGCGGGGATCGGCGGCGAAGCGAAGGTAGAGCTCCCCGTCACGCTGACCGTGAAGACGATTCGAGAGGCCACCAGGCTCGCCCGCGGCGGCGATCTCGTCGCGGTGCTGCCGGGCCGCTACGATGGCTTCACCCTCGGCGACAAGGCCGATGCCGGCGACGACGCCTACATCCATTTCAAGGCCCTCGGCGCCCCGGGCGAGGTGGTCGTCGACACGGCGAGCCCCGACGATCCCAACTGGATGATCCTGCTCCTCGCGGCGCACCACGTCATCATCGAGGGCTTCAACGTGGCGGGCTCGAACCAGCCCGGGAAGGCGCCCGAGGGACCGAACGCCGGCATCCTCGTCAATGGCAACTTCGTCCACAGCTCGAAGCTCGCCCACCACATCGCCATCCTCGGGAACTTCGTCCACAACCAGAAAAAATGGGGGTTCCACAGCGTCGATAGCCACTCGGTGCTGATCGAGGACAACCTGTTTGCCCTCTCGGCGATGGAGCACGGGGCCTACGTCTCCGATGGCTCGGACAACTACGTCATTCGCCGCAACGTCTTCTTCGGCAGCGCCGAGAGCGGCCTCCAGTGCAACATCGACGCGACCTCGTCGCTCGAGAAGCTCAAGGAGCACCCGGCCCTCGCGGACGCGCCGCCGTACAAGCAGACGCGCGAGTGGGCCCTCGGCATCCTGGCCATGGCGACCGAGAAGTTCGGACAGAACGCCTTCCCCGACGGGCGCGGGTTCAACTTCATCATCGAAGACAACGTGATGAACGACAACGGCCGCGCCGGAGCCGCGGCGCTGAACCTCGCCGGAGTGCGCGAGTCGCTGATCCAGAACAACCTGACCTACGGCAACTACGCGAGCGGCATCGTGGAGTGGGACAACGCCAACGGGTTCGATCGCGCCTTCGTCGAGCCCGGGCCGAGGTCGCCCGGCGAGGTCACCGGCGCCGAGTCACTGCCGCTCTTCGGGTGCTTCAGCAACGTCATCCGCAACAACACCATCCTGGCGAGCGTGCGCGGCCGGCCGGCGCTGATGGTCGGCAGCGGGAGCTGGGGAACGCGGGCCCACAACAACATCTTCATGAACGATGCCAATCCGGCAGTCGAGCTTCATCCCACGGGGATCTGGCGCTTCGACGGCAAGCGCAACGTGCTCAACACTATCGCGTACGAGGGCCGCGCCGCGGGCCTGCGCGCCCTCGCCATCTCGCTGCCGGACGAGCCCGGCTCGGTCATCGCCGTCGGCCGGGCGCGGGTGTCGGCCGAAGTGGTCCAGTCGAGCGAGGAGCCCTGGGTGATCATCGAGAGGGGCTGGTGGAAGCTCAACCCGAAGCGGCCGGATTTCCACCCGCAGAAGACGAGCACGCTGCTCGCCGGGCGAGGCGATCCGAAGGACATGCCGCCGAACGATCTCGACGGCAAGAAGCGAACGGCCGCGGACATTGGCTGTTACGCGGCGGCGAAATGACCAGGAAGATGCCGGATGACGACCCCCCGAGCGACGCCGCGGCCGCGAACCATCCGGCGGCGCCGGAGCAGGCCAGAGGCGCGAAGGACGAAAGAGACAAGGGCCCGCGGCCGATTGGCAGTCCGCTGGTCGAGATCGGGATGGGCCTCGCGTGGCTACTCGGAACGGCGGCGGCGCTCCAGGCCGCGGAGCTGCTGTTCAGCCGGTTCATCATGGCCGTCGCCATCTCTGGAGCCGTGATTGCCGACGTGGCGAGCACCTGGGCCGGGGTGCGCTGGGATCAGGGGACCAGGCGCGCCTGGAAAGAGGCTGCGAACCGGATCGGCGTGGGAGCGGGCGTCGCTGCGGCCGTCGTCGCGGGGACGTTCGCGGCCGGAGCGGTGATGGGGCGCGTCGAGGTGCAGGCCGGGGCGCCGTCGATCGGGATCTTCCTGGTGGTCCTGCGGAGCGCGGCCATCGCCGTGCGAGACGAGCTTGTTTTCCGCGGGATCCCCATCGTCGCAGCGCAGCGAGCCGGGGTGCCGGCGCCCGCCGCAAGGGCCTTTGCGGCGCTCGCGGGGACGGCGTCGATTGCCTCGCTGCCCGGCGCGTCGGCGGCCTCCCTGGTGCTCGCGGCGGCGACCGGGTGGCTGTTCGCCACGCTGTGGCAGCGCGATCGCGGCGCGTGGAGCGCGGTTGGCGCGCACGCGGCGTGGGCGCTGCTCACAGGCGCTCTCTTGCGAGGTGGCCTCGTGGACATGGCGTTCAAGGAAGGCAATCTCGTGCTCGGGCCGCGGGCCTCCGGGGCGCCGGCGTGGATCGCCGCGGGGGTGGCGGTGATTGCCGCAGTGGCGTTGCCGCGGCTGCCGTGGTTCAGAGGGCAGCCGGGCGAGTCGGCTCCTGGGAGGGAGTGAGCGGGAGTCGCCGACTCCCCCGCGCTCGAGCTTGAACCGGCGGAGGAGCGCCTGTCGTGAGCCTCCTCAGCCGAGGAAGCCCAGCTTCTTGTTCGGGAAGTTCACGAGGTTCGGGAACATCGCGTTCTGATCCGCGGCGGCGGTGATACCGAACCAGCGCGACAGCGTGTTGGCATACTGGTCCACCGACGTCGAGGGCAACCAGCGTCCCTCGCCCACGTCGTCGGTGCCACCGAGCGTGAGGCTCGGGAATGTGCCGTACAGCCTGCCGCCGACGACCGAATCGCCGAGCACCATCATGTGGCTGCCCCAGCCGTGATCGCTGCCGCCCGAGGAGTTCGGCTGGAACGTCCGGGCAAAGTCGCTCTGCGTGAACAGCGTCTCCAGGATCGGCTGCACCGTCGGGAGAGCGGCAGTGTTGATCGAGGCGATCGCGGAGTGGAAGGCCGAGAGCGCGTCGTCGAGCTGCTTGTAGAGATCCTCGTGAGTCGCGAGCTCGTCCGTGTGGGTGTCGAAGCCGCCGAGCGCAGCCGCGAAGATCTGCCGCTTCATCCCGAGGCCGGCCTTGCCCGCGACAGTCTCGGTGCTCGCTCCCGCCACCATGTCGATGGCGATCTGCCGGAGCTGCGCGCCCAGGGTCCCCGCCACGGTGGAGAAGCTCTGGTTGATGATGGTCATTGCCGCCGCCGGGACACCCGCGATCGCGTCGGTCCGGGCCACGGCGAAGGCGCGGCCGCCGTCGAAGATCGTGCTGTAGGCGCTGCCGATGTCGCCCGAGTCCAGCAGCGTCGATTGCATGGACGCGAGCGCGGTGGCGCGGATCCGGTTGAGAGGACCGGAGCCCGTGGAGTCGATCTGGAGCTTGCCATTGTCCGGGATCGCCAGCGACTTCGTCGCCGCGCCGGAGCCATACACGGGGATGCCCCCGAAGAAGGTGACCTCCGGATAGCGAAGGTTGGGGCCGGGCTGGACCGGATTGTTGAGCGTCACGAGGTCGGCGGCGCGGCCGCCCCAGCCGGTGGTGACGCTCCTGGCGGTCGGGTTGGCGACGCCCATGGCCGCGGCGGCCTGCTGGTCGCTGTGCGAGAACAGGTTCTCGGACTGGTCCTGATACTGAGTCTTCGTCGCCAGCGTGTCGCGGATGTTGCCCACGTTGACGGCGAAGGCGAGCTTCTTGTCCGTGTTGTACAGGGCCGCGAGCTTGGGCATGCTGGGGTGCAAGCCGAACGGAGCCACGGGGAGGCCGGCCGGGTTCAGCGGCAAGAGGTCCGCCTGGGCGATGCCGATATCGGCCGTCGTGCGCACCGCCGAGTAGGTAGCGTAGCTGGCCCCACCGACGCCGCCGATCGGGATGATCATGTTGTTGGCGTCGTTGCCGCCCTGGAGGAACACGCACACCAGCGCGCGATACCCGGTGAGGCCGGTCGGCGCGGCCTGCGCGGCGCGCTCGAGGAGAGAGAACTTGTCGAGGGCCGTCGCGCTCGCGGCGAGCCCGAAGGCGCCGGAAGCACCGAGCAGGAAGGATCTACGGGAGAATGCCATGACGGAACTCCGAATCTGGGAGGGTTGCTGGTAACCGGAGCTCGATGGCTCAGCGCTGGACCTGGTACTCACGAGAGACGACGACGACGTAGAGACCCATGGCCTTCTTCACGTTCGGGTCGGTGATCGTACCGTTGGTGAAGGCGGCGTCGTTGACGGCCGCGAGCACGACGGTCCGCAGCTCCGCGCTCATCTGACCGTGCATCAGCGTGGTGTTGAGCCAGTCCGCCATCAGGTTCGAGTCGCTCGGAATGGTGCTCAGGTTGAGGGTGATGCCGGGGATCCCCTTGAGCAGCGCCGCGCTGAGAAAGTTGCTCCGCGCGAACGAGGTCGCCGTGTCGGTGATGCCGAACTCCGGCCCGACGAAGCCAGGCGCGCCCGGGAGCGGAGTGCTGGGCGCGTAGTAGCTGAACACCGACGGAGGCCGCGGAACATACTGATGCATCAGCGTGCCCCAGGTGTTGAGTTGCACGGCGCCGTCGTCGACGGCGGGCGGCGGCACCACGACCGGATTGCTGAGCGTCACCGTCGCGCCGGTCCAGCGCAGGAGGTTCGTCATCAGGAGAGCGGGCGAGCGCAGGTGCCCGTACACGCTGGTCGCGGTGTCCACCGGCGCCGCCGCCCCGCGGGCCTCGACGTCTTGAAGGATCCCGCGGACCACGGCGGCCATGTTGCCGCGCACGTGCGCGCCGGTGCCGTCGTCCTTGAACTTCGCCACCACGCGCGCGACGTACGCTCCCGAGGGGTTGCTGGTCACGAGGTGCTGGATCAGCTGCTTGCAGATGAACGGCGGGACGTTCTGGTGAGCGACGATGTTATTGATCGCCTCGTCGAGGTGGGCCGCCGCGCCGAGCCCGGCGGTGGTCGAGAACCCGTTGAACAGGGCATACGAAGCCGGATCGTGGTTGACGTCACACGGGATCATCGGGACGGTGTAGTTGCTCGGGTTGGAGTGCCCGCGCGTCGGGCACGGCAGCCCGCCGAAGGTCCAGCCGGTGAGCACGTGAGAGAGGTTCTCCACCTGATCCTGCGTGTACGCAGGGATCTTCTTGCTGTTGGCGTCGAGCACCGGCGTCCCGTCGTCGTTGAGCAGGTCGAGGCCGAACGTGAAGAGCTGGAGCAGCTCGCGAGCGTAGTTCTCGTTGGGCGAGAGCGGCGTGCCGTTCGCGGCGAAGGCCTTGTTGTTCACCATGTCGAGGTAGCGCCCCATGGCGATGTGGACGGTGAGGTCGTGAAGGAGGGTCGTGAAGGTGGCGAAGGCGTCGCCGGAGAGCACGTTGAGGTAGCCGCCCATGGGGACGCGGCCGTCGTCGGTGCTGCCGTTCTTGAAGCGGTTCTGCGAGACGACCATGATCTGGCTGAGCGCGAACGCCGTCCGCTGCCGGAGCTGGTCCGGCTTGCTCATGGCGTTGAAGTAGAACTGAGCGCCGAGATCAGGGGCGGTGGCGCTGAAGTCGTAGAGGGTCCTGGTCGCGCCGAACTGCTCGCTGATCGCGCCGCTGCCGCCGTTGATGCCCACGGTCATGACGTGAGACACGTTCGCCTCGGTGGGCCCGAACGAGGATTGCTCCAGGAAACGTGTGGAGTTGAACTGCGACGGCGTAGCAAGGCTATCGACCTCTTGAGCCACTTCGTTCGTCGGCTCTTCCTGCCGCGATTCATTCCCGACACAGCCTGCAAGAGCGATGGCTCCGAGGGCGACTAGCGCGCTTCGCTTCATGTGAGACCTCCTCGATACGTTCCGCCATGCGAGCCGCATCGCCCGCGGGGCGCGCCAGCTCGTAAGGTACGCTGACGCCGGTAGCAGCCGGCGTGCCAGCGGGAGCCCGGGGGAAACACCGCTGGTTCGCCCGAGATCGCGGGGCCTCGCCGGGCGCTCGGGCGCTCGCCACAGGCACCCTGCAATCGATTGCCGGCAAGACGTTGCTGCCCCCCGGGGGGAGCCGGGATCCAGTGGCGCGCCCGCCTCGCCGAGGATCCCTCCCCGGCTGGAGGCATGGACGTTCTCCGACTGCCCCTCGACGCAGCTCTTGCAGCAGCGCTGGCGAGGATCTAAGCCACCCTCGTGATCCTCTTTCCGGGAAGGCCGCCTTCGCCCTGCGGCGGCGGCGCCGTGCGCGGGATCGCCGCGCAATGACGGCGAAGCCGCGGGGAGACGACACCAGCACCTTCACCGCGCCGAGCCCCCCGGGCGACGTCCTCGCGGCGGCCCGCGCGCACGTGAAGCGGACGCCGCTGATCTCGGTCGCCTTTCATCACGGCGCGGGCACCGAGATGCGGCTCCTCGAACCGGGCGTCCCGCTGACGGTCGGTCGGCGCTCTCCCTCCGACGTCGCCATCTCCGATCCTGCGCTGTCACGCACCCACGCGCGCTTCGAGGCCGCGCGCGACGGGCTGATCACCGTCGAGGATCTCGGCTCGACCAACGGCACCTGGCTCCACGGCAAGCAGATCACCGCGACCGCGATTCACCCGGGCGACGAGGTGGTCCTGGGCGGCGTGGTGGTCACCGTTCACGCCTTCGGAAAGGCCTTCCAGAGTACCAGTGGCCCGTTGCCGGCGGGTGAGCCCTCCGGCGCGCCGGTCGCCACGTCACCGGCGATGCGCGACGTCCTGGAGCTCGCCGCGCGCCTCGGCGTCGAGGTGCTCCCGGTGATCCTCCAGGGGGAGACCGGCAGCGGCAAAGAGGTGGTGGCGCGGTTCATCCATGGCAGCGGCCCGCGCAAGGGCAAGCCGATGATCTGCGTCAACTGCGCGGCGATCCCCGCCTCGCTCGTCGAGAGCACGCTGTTTGGCCACCAGCGCGGCGCGTTCACGGGGGCGGCCGAGCAGCAGAAGGGGGTCTTCGAGGCGGCCGACGGCGGCACTCTGTTCCTCGACGAGATTGGCGAGATGCCTTTGCCCGCGCAGGCGGCGCTGCTGCGGGTTATCGAGACCAAGCGGCTCTGCCGCGTCGGCTCCACGCAGGAGATCGCGGTCGACGTCCGGATCATCGCCGCGACCCACCGCGATCTCGAGGCGATGAGCGAGGCCGGAGCCTTCCGCGCCGACCTCTTCTATCGCTTGAGCGCCATGGTGCTGGCCATTCCCCCGCTCCGCGAGCGGCCCGAAGAGATCGAGTCGCTCGCCCGCTTCTTCCTGGCGGCGGACGCCCGCGCCCGCGGGCTCGACATCTCGCCGGGGGCGATGGCCTTGCTCCGGGCCCATCGCTGGCCAGGCAACGTGCGCGAGCTGCGCAACGCCATCGAGCGCGCGATGATCGTGGCGAGCGGGGCGATGATCACCGAGAAGGATTTGCCGTCGAAGATCCGGGACGCAAAGGCCCCTTCGGCGGGCAGCATCCCTCCGCCCAGCCTGCGGTCACCCGGCCTGCCGCCGCCCGGCGTCGACGAGCCGCCGAGCGACGACTCGATGCCTCCTTCCGCGCCGCTCAGCGGTGCTTCGGGCGAGCTGAAGCTGCGCCTCCAGGAGTACGAAGCGCGCCTGATCCTCGACACGCTGCTGGCGTCGGGCTGGAACCAGACCGAGGCCGCAAAGCGCCTCGGCATGCCGATCCGCACCCTCGCCTACAAGATCAAGGCCTTCGCGATCACCAGGCCTCCGCGCTGAGAGGGTGACCGCTTTCCGGTCAGCGATAACGAGATCGACAGCCTCCACGGCCCCGACGCGGACAATCGCGTCGAGACCGGGATCGCCATGGCGATGGGAATCCTCAACGCCAACGACTGAGCTGAGCCGCTGAGTCGAGAGGGCATCACGCCGAGGGGTGTGGCGCCCTTTCTCATTGTGTCGTTCGTCTCGCTGTCCTGCGCTTCAAATAGCTGGATGGATGCACGCGCTGCGGTCGCCTGAACCGGCACCCGCTCGGCTCGATTGAAATTGGGTGTGGCTCTTTCGTGACGGCCGAAAATCACGCAGAATTCCCCTATTTGACGAGGCGGATGCGCGGCTTCGGTATCGGATCCGGCACGAGCCCGTCGGCGTAACGTGACGCATGATTTCGCTCGTGCTCGCGATCC
>JANYGI010000144.1 GCA_025362495.1 Byssovorax sp.
TCGCTTCTCCCTCGGCAAGCAGCAAGTGCTTCATTACATGGGCACCTCGACGTTCGCGCAGTTCACCGTCGTCCCCGAGATCGCCCTCGCCAGGATCCGCGAAGACGCGCCCTTCGACAAGGTTTGCTACATCGGCTGCGGCGTCACGACCGGCGTCGGCGCGGTGATCAACACCGCGAAGGTGCAGCCCGGCGACAACGTCGTCGTGTTCGGCCTCGGCGGCATCGGCCTCAACGTGGTCCAGGGCGCGCGGCTCGCGGGCGCGAACATGATCGTCGGCGTCGACCTCAACCCCGAGCGCCGCGCCCTCGCCGAGAGCTTCGGCATGACGCACTTCGTGAACCCGAGCGAAGTGCAGGGCGACCTCGTGCCGTACCTCGTCGACCTCACGAAGGGCGGCGCCGACTTCAGCTTCGAGTGCATCGGCAGCGTCAAGGTCATGCGCCAGGCGCTCGAGTGCTGCCACAAGGGCTGGGGCGTGAGCGTGATCATCGGCGTCGCCGGCGCCGGCCAGGAGATCGCGACGCGGCCGTTCCAGCTCGTCACGGGGCGCGTGTGGAAGGGCTCGGCCTTCGGCGGCGCGAAGGGCCGCACCGACGTACCGAAGATCGTCGACTGGTACATGGACGGGAAGATCAAGATCGATCCGCTGATAACCCACACGCTGCCGCTCTCACGCATCAACGACGCCTTCGATCTGATGCACGCCGGCGAGTCGATCCGCACCGTGGTGACGATGTGATCCACCTTCGCTTCAGCCTCGCCGCCGTGACGGTGGCCTTCGCGGCGGCCGCCTGTGGCTCGACCGACACGACCGCGACGGCGTCGTCATCATCAGGGACCGGCGGCTCCACCGGGACAACATCGTCAACGTCCGGAGCCGGCGGCTCCACGCCGGGCAAGGAGCCCGTGCATCACCGCGCGTCCGCCGCGCCGTGCACCGCGCCGCGAGACGCGGAGAACCAGGGCAACGCCCAGGGAGGGTGCCTGAAGGACGCCGACTGCACGACGGGCGCCAATGGCCGCTGTGTCGCCTTCCTCGGCAAGCCGAGCATCTGCTCGTACGACGCCTGCAAGGCCGACGCCGAGTGTGGGAGCGCGAGCGTCTGCGATTGCCGCAACTCGGACAATTTCGGCGCCAACACCTGCTTTCAAGGCGGCTGTCAGGTCGACGCCGACTGCGGCGCGGCCGGGTACTGCTCGCCTTCGGCCGTCGCCATTGGCACCGACTGCTATACGGGGATCCCGCAGGGCTCCTTCGGGTACTTTTGCCACACGGCCGCGGACACCTGCGTGGACGACGCCGACTGCACCGCGGGGCCCGCGGGCTCACAAGCCTGCTTGTTCCAGGTCGACACGACGCGCTGGGCCTGCGTGCAGCTGATGTGCGTCGGGTGAGCGCGGCTTCCGGGCGCGCTCAAATACCCCCCTTGTAGATCGCGTACGCCCCGAGGATCGGGATCAAGATTCCGCTGATGAAGAGCGGCCCCGAGCTGGTGATCGCCCCGGCCGTGATCGCGCCGACGCCGAAGAGCGCCAGCAGATCGTACTGGCCGATGAAGCAGGCGCGGCACACCGGCTCACCGCGCTTGCCGTCGTGGATCGCCGAGAGGTCCGCGAACGGAGCGCCGCAACGGTCGCAGCTCGGGAGCGGCTCGGGCGGCGGGGCTCGGTAGGGGGTCGTGGGCATGCGCGCTCTCGCGCAAAGCAGGCCTCATGCCACGGCGTCGTCGCCGCGATTCCCCCGGCGGGCCAGGGATCCTGCCGCGGCGTCGGGGATGCGCGGCGAAAAATTGTTGAAGATCCGGCGGCCGGCGATTGAAAATAATGGGATGCCGGGGCGCTGTCAGGGCATCGCGTCAGTGATGGCGCGGAGCGCCGCGAGAGCGCCAGTCGCGATCCCGATCTGCCCCGCGGGGACCTCGCTCTCGCGCACGTTGATCCGGATCAGGGTCGCCCCGCGCCGCGCGAGCTTCTCCGAGAAGAGGCGCACCGTCGGTATCGCGGTGCCCGCGCCGCACTCGACGACCACGATCTTCGCGGCGTCGATCCCGGCCGCCCAGGCGTCGAATCGACTCTCCTGCTCGGCCCCGCGCGTGGGATCCCAGCCGCCGTCACCGAACATGAGAATGCTCGGGCGCAAGAGGCCTTTACAGCGCGGGCAGGCCGGCAGAGGCGCCGCGGCGCGCAGCGTCTCCGGATCGACGGTGACGCTGAACGGAGCCGCGTCGACGAGTCCGACGCCGCAGTCGGCGAGGCACTGGAGGTGGTGAATCGAGCCGTGGGCCTCGATGATGCGCTCGGGCGCGAAGCCGGCGCGCTGGAACTGACCGTCGACGTTCGACGTGAACACGCCCGCGCCGTGGCGCAGGCGCTCGCCGAAGCCGCGTAGCAGCGCGAAGCCCTCGTGAGGAACGCAGCGGCGATAGAGCTCGAGCCGGTGGCCGTAGAAGCCCCAGGCGAAGGCGGGATCGATGGTGAACCAGCGCGGGTTGGCCATCGACGAGAAGCTCAAGCCGAGCTTCGCGTAGACCGGGTAGGCCCGCCAGAAGCCCTGATCGCCGCGGAAGTCGGGGAGGCCCGAGTCGACGCCCATGCCCGCTCCCGCGGTGACGACGAGGGCATCGGCGGCGGCGATCGCCCGGGCGGCGCTGCGGATCGGATCATCGGAGGTCATCCGGTGAGGATACTTGACCTTGCGGTCCGACAGGCGAATCGTTGCGCGATGCAGAGCTCGAAGGTGGCGGTGATCGTCGGCGTCGGCCCCGGCCTCGGTGGCGCGGTGGCCCGGCGATTCGCGCGCGAAGGGTACGCGGTGGCCCTGCTCGCGCGGAAGCTCGAGTCGCTGCGCGAGACGCACGAGCTCATCCACGCGGCAGGCGGGCGGGCGCTCTCGCTGCCGGTCGACGCGACCGACGCCTCCTCGGTCGCGGACGGCTTCGGCGAGATCCGCGCGCAGCTCGGCGATCCCGAGGTGCTCGTCTACAACGCGGGCGCGTTCAAGCACGGTGGCATCCTGGAGATCACGCCCGAGGACTTCGAGTCGAGCTGGAAGGCCAACTGCATGGGCGGGTTCCTCGCGGCGCGCGAGGTCGTCCCGGCGATGCTCGCGCGCAGCCGCGGGACGATGATCTTCACCGGCGCCACGGCGTCGAGGCGCGGCTCGGCGAGCTTTTCGTGCCTCGCGGTGGGCAAGTTCGGGCTGCGCGCGCTCGCGCAGTCGCTCGCGCGCGAGCTCGGCCCGCGCGGCATCCACGTCGCGCACGCGGTGATCGACGGTCAGATCGACATGCCGGGGATCCGGCGGCGCCAGCCCGGCCGGGCGACTCACACGCTGCTCGATCCCGACTCGGTCGCGAAGACGTACTGGGAGCTGCACGGTCAGGGGCCGACGGCGTGGACGCAAGAGCTCGATCTCCGCCCCGCCGTGGAGAAGTTCTGAGGCGCGGTGGCGTCGCGCTGGGGGCTTTGCTCGCCAGCGCGGGAGTCGCCGGGTGCGGCGGCGGGAGCACGCCCGCGGGCAGCACCGGGGATGATGTTTCGACGAGTGCGAGCGCGTCGACCGGGGCCGGCGGCGCCGGCGGATCGACGAGCGCGAGCGCCTCGAGCGGCTCCGGCGGAGCCGGTGGGAGCCCCGCGCCCGAAGACGCGCCGCCGCGCGCGCTAACCCCTCTCTCCACGTCGACAGTCACCTCGCAGACTCCCACCTTCCGGTGGGCGCTCACCGGCCAGTGGGACGGGGCGCGCGTGGAGATCTGCACCGATCGCACCTGCGCCGTCGCGAAGACGCTCGACGTCGTCGGGACCAGCGCCAAGCCCCCCAAAGCGCTCTCGCCGGGGCTGTGGTTCTACCGGATCTTCGGCCGCCACGGCTCGATGATCGCCACGAAGCACGGGCCAGTGTGGCAGTTCACGGTGGGCGCGCGGAACGCGCCGATCGACACCAGCTACGGCGCCACGCTGGACCCTGACGGAGACGGCTTTGCGGACGTGGCGGTCGGCGCGCCGGGCGGCGCAGGCTCGGTCTACGTTTATCGAGGGAGCGCCGCGGGGCCGCCGGCCACACCGAGCCTGACGCTCGCGGCGGCGGATCTCCAGGGCACCTCGTTTGGCGCCGCGATCGCCGCGGCGGGAGATCTCGACGGCGATGGATATGGCGATATCGTGGTGGGCCAGCCGAGCTATCCCGCCATGGGAGGCGACGGTCGAGCCTTCGTTTACGCGGGATCGAAGGACGGGCTCGCCCTGACACCGACCCTGGTGCTCGCGCCGCCCGCGGGGATGGGAGGATCGTTTGGAGCCACGGTGACGAGCGCGGGCGACGTCAACGGCGACGGCTACGCCGACGTGCTCGTGGGGGCCCCCGCCGCTGCCGGCGGCGCGGGCCGAGCGTTCCTGTTCCTCGGCGGCCCTACCGGGCTCGAGCCCGCGCCGGCAGCCGTGCTGAAAGGGGCCGATACGTCCGGCGAGAGCCATGGAATCGCGATCGCCTCGGCCGGCGACGTCAACGGAGATGGCTTTGGCGACGTGATCGTCGGCGCGTACGATCCGACGACGCCGGGGGCTCCCGCGGGCAAGGTGCGGCTCTATCTCGGCTCGGCGACGGGGCTCTCCGAGGCGCCGCTGATCGTGCTATCGGCGCCGGGGTCCACGGCCGGTGATGGCTTTGGCCTCGGCCTCGCGACCCCGGGTGACGTCAACGGAGATGGGTATACCGATCTGGTGATCGGAGCCCCGTTCGCGGCGATGGGCGCCGGGCGCGCGTTCGTGTTCCTCGGCGGGACGGCGGGCGTAGGTGCCAGTCCGGCATTCACGCTCAAAGGCACCTTCGGCGAGCTCGGATCGTTCGGGCGCGGTCTCGCCGCGTCCGGCGATCTCAACCACGATGGATACAGCGACATCGTGGTCGGCGAGCCCGGCGCCGTCGCCAAGCAAGGTCGGGTGCACGTCTTCAGCGGGAGCAACAGCGGGTTGAACAGCGTGGCCGACGTGCTCCTCGAGGCGCCGGTGAAGGGCGCCGGCGCGTTCGGTGCGGCCATGTCGATCCCTGGCGACCTCGATCGCGACGGCCACGACGACGTGATGATCGGGGCTCCAACGGTGGGCGGGAGCGACGGCGAAGCCTACGTTTTCCGGGGCGGCGCCAACGGTCCAGTCCCGGGGAGCAAGCCTGTGCTGAAAGCGCTCAGCCCGGGAGGCTCGTTCGGCGCGGCCGTCGCTCGGTGAGCGAGCGATCATCGTCGTCCTTGACACCGCGTTCGGCCTTCGGCTTCCTTGCGGGCATGGCGACTGAACCCGCGCTCCCGAGCTTTCACGACGGCCTCCCCATCCGCACCGCGGCCGACTACGTGGCGAGCCTCCGAGGCCGTGATCTACGGGTGTATCTCTTCGGCGAGCTCGTGGCCGAGCCGGTCGATCACCCGGTGATCCGGCCCTCGATCAACGCTGTCGCCGAGACCTACGCCCTCGCCGAGCGCGAGCCCGGCCTCGCCACCGCGCAATCGTCGCTCACCGGGCAGCGGGTCAATCGCTTCCTCCAGATCGCCGAGAGCGTGGATGACGTCGTCGGCCAGAATAAAATGCAGCGCAAGCTCGGCCAGCTCACCGGCACGTGCTTCCAGCGCTGCGTGGGGATGGACGCGCTCAACAGCCTTTACTCCGTCACGTTCGAGATCGACGAGGCCCACGGCACCTCGCATCACGAGCGATTGAAGCGCTTCATCCGCCTGGCGCAGACCCAGAACCTCGTCATCGGCGGGGCGATGACCGATCCCAAGGGCGATCGCGGCAAAGGCCCCTCCGAGCAGGAGGATCCCGATCTCTTCGTCCGCGTCGTCGAGCGCCGGCCGGATGGCCTGGTGATCCGCGGCGCCAAGGCCCATCAGACGGGCTGCCTCAACTCGCATGGTATCCTGGTGATGCCGACCATGCGCCTCTCGCCGGCCGATCGCGACTACGCCGTCGTCTGCGCCGTGCCCGTCGCGCACCCGGGCCTCTCGTACATCTATGGTCGTCAGTCGTGCGACACCCGCGCGATGGAGGGCGGCGACATCGATCCTGGCAACGCGCGCTTCTCCGGGCAAGAGGCGATGATCATCCTCGACGACGTGTTCGTGCCCTGGGAGCACGTGTTCATGGATGGCGAGACCGGGTTTGCCTCGATGCTGGTCGAGCGGTTCACCGCTTATCATCGCCGCAGCTACGTGTGCAAGACGGGGGTGGGCGACGTGCTCATCGGCGCCGCGGCGGCCATCGCCGACTACAACGGCGCCGCGAAGGCCTCGCACGTGCGCGACAAGCTGGTCGAGATGACCCACCTCAACGAGACGATCTACAGCGCGGGGATCGCCGCCTCGTACGAGTCGCGCCCGACGCGGGCCGGGAATTTTCAGAACGACGAGCTCCTCGCCAACGTGTGCAAGCACAACGTGACGCGGTTCCCCTTTGAAATGGGGCGAATCGCGCAGGATCTCGCGGGCGGCCTCGTGGCGACGCTGCCGTCCGAGAAAGAGTGGAGGAGCCCCGTCACCGGGCCGCTGCTCGAGAAGTTTCTGCGCGGGCGGCCGGGCGTGCCCACCGAGAGCCGCGTCCGCATGCTGCGGTTGATCGAGAACATGACGATGGGGCGCAACGCCGTCGGCTACCTGACCGAGTCGCTCCACGGCGCCGGCTCGCCCCAGGCGCAGCGGATCCAGATCGGCCGACAGATGGATTTGCCCGCAAAAATAAGGCTCGCCGAGCGCCTCGCGGGGATCGCGCCCGCGGCCGAGGCCGGCGCGGGCGGGGAGGGGACGGGAGAGAAAGGCACCCCCTGACGGGCCGCACAGCAGGAATCCGATTGACGGCGGGCGAGGGTATGGAAAAACGCTGCCTCCATGAACCGCTCCCGCCACCACGTGCTCCTCCCTGCGCTCCTCGGCGCGCTGCTCTCGGCCTGCAACGCGTCGCCGTCGCCCTCCTCCACGTCCACGGAGCCCGCGAAAGAGTCGACGTCGAAGCCGGCCGAGACCATGGCCCCGGCGAAGACCGCGGCCGTCGAAGCTCCTCCCGGCAAGGACGATCTGCCCGCGCCCGCCGACGTCGCCGCCCCGCCCGCCGACGCCGTCAAGACGGCCTCGGGCCTGCAAAGCAAGGTGCTCACGCCGGGCACTGGCAAGGATCATCCCGGCCCGCAGGACACGGCCAAGGTGCACTACACGGGCTGGACGAAGTCCGGGAAGATGTTCGACAGCTCGGTCGTCCGCAAGGAGCCGGCGTCGTTCAAGGTCGACCAGGTGATCAAGGGCTGGACCGAGGGCCTGCAGCTGATGGTCGTCGGCGAGAAGCGCCGCCTCTGGATCCCCGCCGCGCTCGCGTACGGCGATCACCCGCGCGGCGGCGCCCCGGGCGGTGATCTGGTGTTCGACGTCGAACTGCTCGACGTGAAGGCGGCGCCGAAGCCGCCCGAGGTCCCGGCCGACGTGAAGGCCCCTCCGGCCACGGCCAAGAAGACGGCCTCTGGACTGGCGTACACGATCCTCAAGAAGGGCACTGGCACCAAGTCGCCCAAGGCGACAGACACCGTGACAGTGAATTATTCCGGCTGGACACCGGACGGAAAGATGTTCGACAGCTCGGTCACGCGCGGCGAGCCGATGAGCTTCGCGCTCAACCAGGTGATCAAGGGCTGGACGGAGGGTGTCCAGCTCATGCACGTCGGCGATTCGGCTCGATTCTGGATCCCTGGCAACCTCGCCTATGGCGACAAGCCGGCGCGTCCGGGCACCCCGGCGGGCATGCTCGTCTTCGATATCGACCTTCTCGACGTCAAGTGAAGGCCTGATTGGGCCCACCCGATCTGGTGGGCCCAATCACTCGGCGCTGGACGCGGCCGCTCATCTGGCATTCACTGAAGGCCGGATGAGGGACGGGGACAAGCGAGACAGGTTCGGAGCCTGGCTCGGGTTCGGAGCGGGCGCTCACGCCCTCGTCGACGCAGGGGCGATGCTGCTCGCCCCGTCGGACCTCCTCCGCCTCGTGCAGAGCCTCCGGCTCGATCAACACGCCCAGTTCACGACGCGCCTCGACATCGGTGTCGAGGCGCCGCCGCGGCCTGTCGAGCCCGCGCCCACGCCGCCGCCCGAGCCCGCCGTGGTCGAGGCGCCGGCGCTCACGCTCTCGCCGCCCGCGCCCCCGCTGATGAAGCCGCCGGATCCCTCGCCGCCCACGAAGGCGCCGCTGCGCGAGGCGATCGAGAACCACTCGCACCGCTTCTTCGAGGCGGCGGCCGACGCCGTCGCGCAGGCCGGCAAGGCCCTCACGCGCGAGGATGAAGGCGGCGGCGACTCGATCGCGAGCGGCGACTCGAATGATCCGATGTTCGGCCTCGTCGTCGGCGGCGGCACGGGCAACGTGCCCACGCGCAACCCGCATGCGAAGGTCGGCGGCAAGGTCGGCGGCCACGGCGCCAGCACCCGCGCCGACGCCGTGGTCGAGCCCGATCTCACCCGCGGCGCGCACGCTCCCAGCGTGATCACCGACGAGTGCGATTTCCCGACCGAGGCCGATCTCGCGCGCGTCGATCACGCGGCGGTCCTCATCCAGGTCAACGTGCTGCCGAACGGGCGCGCAGGGGCGATCAGCGTCCTGTCCGATCCGGGTCACGGCTTCGGCCGTGCGGCCATCGCCTGCGCCAAGCGGATGACCTTCAGCGCAGCCCGGGACAGACACGGCACGTACATCCAGGCCGATACGCCTCCGACCACCATTCGATTCACGCGTTGACGACGGTCGAGAAGTCGACTCGGGCGATCCCCGAGCGTCGGACAGGGGGGCGTAGGTCATCAATCACGGCCTCGCCCGACTTTCCAACTGGGCCCGGTGAGCAATTCTTGAGGTCGTGGCACACCCGGCAAATCAACCCGTGCTTCAGCCGCAGGGAACCGACCGAAGGCGCGCCGAAGGGCCGCGCTCGGGTGGGTTCCAGCTCCGCCTCGTCCCGGCGCCGGATGCTGACGACGAGCTGGTGCTCGGCATCGGCGCCGCGCGGCTGCGCGTCGGCGACGAAGCGGCGCTGCTCTACCTGACGCCGGAGGCGCGGAGCCGTGGCCTCGTCGCGGCGGTGAACGAGGGGCTGCGCGCGGGCGATCGGATCGTTCACGTCGTGAACGATGTCCCGGTCACGGGGTGGCAAGGCGCGCTCGCCGCGGCGGGCGTCGACGTCGCGTCGTCGCGCCTGGCGATCGCGTCGGCGTCGGACGTGCTCTTTCGCGGCGGCCACTTCGATCCGACGGCCGCGCTCGATCGGCTGCGTGAGCTCGTGACGTCCCGCGGCGCGCGGCGGACGCGGCTCTTCGTCGACATGACGTACCTCCTCGCCGACGTCCCGGGGATCGAGCGCGCTCTCGAGCTCGAGGCGCGCGTGGGCGAGGCGCTGCGCGGGCTCCCGCTGGTGCGGATCTGCGCCTTCGATGCCGGGCGCGAGGTCAGCGATCGCGTCGCCGACGTGCTCCGCAATTTCCCGATGGTGATCGGCGAGGGGGGCTCGCTCTGGAACCCCTATTATCGCCCCTGGAACGAGCTGCGCGCGGTCCGCAAGGCCGCCCACCTGGCGCGCCCGGCCCGCGAGGCCAAATGACCGTGCCGCCCGTGTCTGTCGCGCCCGGCGACGCCGAGCCCAGGCTCGCGCTGATGGAGAGCCTGCTCGGCGACGACGACGCCATCACGGCGGCGCAGCACGCCGTCGACTGGCTCGGCGCGCGTGTGTCGGCGGGGCCGCTCCTCTGCGCCGGGGTCGATCGAGGACGCGGCCTGCTCGTCGGGCTCGCGGGCTCGGGGATTGCCGGCTGCCGCGCGCGCAGCCTCTCGGCGGCGCTCGACGATCGCGACGACTTCCTCGCCGCGGTGCTCGTCGGCGAGCGGCCCGCGCTCCTCGGCCAGCGCACCGGCGTGCAGTCCACCCTCCACCTGCGCGCCCCGTTCCGCGGCGCGTCGCTGATGGCGGTCCCGCTGCGCGCGCCCCGCCGCGCGGGCGAGCCGATGGAGAGCCTCGGCCTCCTGCTCACGCCGATCCTCACGACGGCGTTCATCGAGGAGGCGCGCTGGGTCGCCTCGGCGCTCGCGCGGCACCTGATCCGCCTCGCGCCGGTCGGCCGCCCCGACACCGGCCCGCGCCCGCGCGCCGATCGCGAGCGCGCGCGGGATCGCGAGCAGCGCGCGCATTTCCTCTCGTGCATGTCCCACGAGATGCGGACGCCGCTGAACGCCGTCGTCGGCTACACCAGCATGCTCCTCCAGGGCATGGCCGGGCCGATCTCCAGCGATCAATCCCGGATGCTCGCCCGCGTCGACGAGAACAGCCGCCGCCTGCTCTCGCTCGTCAACGACGTGCTCGACATCGCGCGGATCGAAGCCGATCGCATGCCCGTGACGCCGACCGAGATCCACCTCGCCGAGCTCGTCAGCGAGGTGCTGCGCGAGCTCGAGCCGCTGGCGGTGGAGTCCGGCCTCCGGGTCTTCGCCGAGGCCGACGCCGCCGCGCCGCCGCTGTTCAACGACCGCCAGAAGATCAAGCAGATCTTGCTGACTCTGCTCGTCAATGCGCTCAAGTTCACGCCCGAGGGCACGGTGCGCGTCGGCTGCGCGCACGATCCGCGCAGCCGTCGCTTCAAGCTCGACGTGGCCGACACCGGCGTGGGGATCCCCGTCGAGGATCAGGCGGGATTGTTCGCGGATTTCGGCCTGCCAGGGCAGACGCGATCCGGCGTGGGCGCCGGCCTCGGCCTGGCGATCGCGCGCCGCCTCGCGAACCTGATGGGCGGCACGATCACGCTCGTGAGCGCGCCCGGGCGCGGCTCGACGTTCACGCTCGAGATCGGCGACGCAGCGCCCGGCGAGCCGCGCGAGCTCGCGCTGTGACGGGTCACTGCGCGAGCTCCATCTGCCGGGCGATCGCCTCGGCGGTCTCGTCGCCGGCGAGCCGCCGCACGAGGTGAATCCCGACGTCGAGCGCGCAGGTGACGCCGCCGCCCGTCACCAGCTGCCCCTCGTCGACGACGCGAGAATTCATGGCGATCGCCTCGAAGTCCGCGAGCCTCGCCAACGCGGTGTGGTGCGTCGTGGCGCGCTTGCCGCGCAGGCGCCCCGCCGCGCCCAGCAGCAGCGCGCCGGTGCACACCGACGCCGCGATCCGGTTCGGCGGGTAGCCGCGCAGCCAGTCGATGACCGCCGCGTCCTGCTCGAGCGCGCGCGTCCCGTGACCTCCGGGGACCACCAGCACGTCGAACGCGTCGAGCGGCGGGCGCACCGCGTCGACGGTGATCGTGGCGCCGCCCTGGGCCCAGACGCGCGACCCGGTGGCGCTGACGATCGCGCAGATCGAGGCCGCGTCGAAGCCCATCGAGGCCAGTCGCGAGAGCGGATCGTGCGCGCCGACGAGATCGAGCAGCGTCATCCCGTCGAACGCGACGAAGGCGATTCGCGTCCCGATCACGCGATCGGGCGCGCCGTCGATCGCCTCGATCGGCAGCTCTTCCGCGATCGCGTCGACCGGCACCGCGCCGTGAATGTGCGGCATCGGCCCGCGCGGCGTCGCGGCGATCTCCACGCGCGCGTCGAGCCTGCGCGGATCGATCCGCAGCGCGGTGAGCGCCGCGCCTGACGGAAAATAGAGGCGCGCGCTCTCGCGGACGTCGCCCTGGAACGACGCATGGATGAAGCCCTCGCTCGCGAGCGAATCGGGCGCGTAGACCCGGGGCAGCGGCGATCCCGAGGCGGCGCGGATGTGATAGAGCCAGCGCATCGCGCCGAGCCTACTCGACCTCTCACGGCGGCGCGCCGGATCCCCGATGCCGCCCGCCGCCCCCACGCTTCGCGAGCACCTGTCCGAGCGCCCGTTCGCGCTCGGCATGTCGTCCGGCTTCTTCGGCTTCTTCGCCCACACCGGCGTGCTGTCAGTGCTCGAAGACGAATGCCTCCTCCCGTCGCGCCTCACCGGCTCCAGCGCCGGCGCGCTCGTCGCGGGCCTCTGGGCTTCGGGCCTCTCCACGACACGCCTCCGCGACGAGCTCTTCGGCCTGCGCCGCGAGCACTTCTGGGATCCGAGCCCCGGCCTGGGTCTCCTCCGCGGACGCCTCTTCCGCGAGCGCCTCGAAGCGCTCCTCCCTGCGCCGACGTTCGGCGACTGTCGGGTCCCGGTGTCCATCTCCGTCTACGATGTGCTCTCGCGCTCCACGAAGGTGATCACCGCGGGCGATCTCGCGTCCGCGATGCAGGCCTCGTGCTGCGTGCCGCTGCTCTTTCACCCGATCTGGGTCGACGGGCGCCCGCTGCTCGACGGCGGGATCCTCGATCGCCCCGGCCTCGACGGGTTGCCGGCGGGCGAGCGCGTGCTCTACCACCACCTCTCGTCGCGCTCCCCGTGGCGTCGCGTCGGCAGCCCTTCGCTCGACGTCCCCGAGCGCGACGGCCTCACGGCGCTGGTGATCGACGATCTGCCGCGCGTCGGTCCTTTCCGGCTGGAGCAGGGGCCGAAAGCCTTCGAGGCCGCCCGGCGCGCAGCCCGCGTGGCCCTCTCGCGCCCCGTCGCCGGACGAACCATCCAGCTCTCGGCGACCTGACTCGCGCGCGCTCGGTCCGCTCGGCGCGTCCGTGTCGCTTTTCACGCAACCGAAGGCGCGCCCGTGTCGATGGATGATCGTGGACCTCCTCGATCATCAAAACGTCGCCGCCGCACCCCGACCCCTCGGCTCCCCGCTGCTCGGCGGAGCCGGCCTCCCCCGCCATCGCGCTCGAGACGCAGGCGGGTGGAACCCGCCGATCCAGGCAGGTGTTGCCGTGCAGCGGTCGACGAGTATATTCCAAATATACTCATGCCGACGAGTGTCCACATCCCGAAGCCGCTGCTCGATGCCGTCGACCGCCGGGCGCGCGCCCTGCGGATCAGCCGCAACCATTTGATCGTGCTCGCCCTGGAGAGAGAGATGAAGCAAGTCGCGGAGTGGTCGCCTGGGTTCTTCGAGCGCCTGGCCGAGGTCGACGACGCCACGTCGCGATCGGTCGACGAGCTGATGGCCGCGGTGCGGAGCGGGCGGCGGTCGAAGGAGCCGCAGCGACTGTGAGGTACGTGCTCGATACCAACGTGCTCTCGGCGCTCATGAAGGGCGACCGTCGCGCCGCCTTGCGGCTGAAGGCCGTGAGCAAGGACGAGGTCGCCGTGCCCCAGCCGGCGCTCGCGGAGATCGCTTACGGGATAGCGCGCCTCCCGCGCTCCCGGCGAAAGGACGCGCTGCAAGAGCGGCTCGACCTCCTGCGGAGCGAGCTCCCTCGCGTCGCGTGGGGCGACGAGGTCAGCGCGTCGTTCGGCTCGATCAAGGCGCACCTGGAGAAGAAGGGCGAGCGGATCGAGGACTTCGACGCCGCGATCGCCGCGCACGCGCTCGCGAGCGGCGCGGTGCTGGTGACGGCGAACGTGAATCACATGGTCCGCGTTCCAGGCCTCGTCGTGGAAGACTGGTCGGCATAGCCCGCCGGCTGACGGCGGGCTTCAGCGCGCCGGCGGACGTCGATCCGTCGGGCGAGGCGGGGGCGCCGCCGGAGCCGCGACGGCGGGCGTCTTCGGCGTCGCCGCCGGCGCTGTGGCGCTCTCGTTGAGCTTCATGTTCGGTACGCTCGCCGGAGCCTTGCCGGGGGCGCTCCGGTCCGCGACCCGCGCCTTCGCGTGCGGCGCCGCCTTCGGCAGCAGCGTCGACATCAGCTCCTTGCGGTACTCGAGCACGCGCCATGTCTTGTCGCCGGGCGAGCACCAGCGATCGCTGCTCGGCGAGTTGTACCCCTGGTAGCCGGCGAGCCACTGCGGAGCCCAGGCCGTCCCCGTGCGCTCGCGGCACATCTCGCGGTTGGCGGTGATGATCGTCGCCATGCGCCGGATGTTGAACGCGCCGTCGAGGAGGTTCGACTTCGCGGCCTGGCACGCCGCGCTCGGCGCCCCGACCGGGTCGTCGTCGCTGCGGCACGCGGAGAGGTAGCGTCCGCGCACCTGGCCGAGGCCGTAGTCTTCGCCGTCGGGCGACACCAGCGAAGGCTGCCAGTGCGTCTCGAAGTGGATGATCGCGACGGCCGTGAGCGGATCGAAATCGTGCTCCAGCGCGACCTGGTTCAGCACCGTGGCGTAGCGCGCGGCCTCGGGCTTCGGCATCGTCGGCCGCGAGAGGAGGATCGCCGACACGAGCACGGGGATGGATCGGATCATGGAATGACCTCGCTTTCCTGCGGGCAGTTGAGGCGTCGCTTGTGCCACGATGGAGCGCGTCGCGTCAAAAAACGCGGGCCGCCGGGAACCAACCCGGGCGCCGGGCTCGAACGCCGAGCCGAGGAGGCGCGCTCTGAAATCGAGGCACGGCACCGCGGGGATCGGTCGGGTGATCCGCGTCGCGGCGGTCGTCGTGGCGTCGGCGCTCGCTCACGGCGCGCTGCTCGGCGCGCCGCAGATCTGCGCGCATCTCGCCTCCCACGACGCGCCCGCGCCGATCGTGCTCCGTCGTGCTGGCTACGCGGCGAGCGTCGAGCCCATCGTGCGGCGGATCGGCGTAACGATGGATCGCGCGGCGCTGATCGCGCGGGCGCGCGCGGCGCGGCGGACCGGGCGCCTCGCGCTCGGGGAGTTCCTGCTCGACTCCAGCGCGATCGACGCGCGCGAGCAAGGGGTGGGCTTCGATCGTCGGCGCGCCGGAGCGCTCTTCGCGGCGCGCCTAGGGCGCCGATCAGCTTGAAATGCCAAAAAAAAGACCGGAAATTTAACAGGGAGGCGAGGAGACGGGGAGGTGAGAGGAAGATCGGGAAAGATTTTCCCTCGGGTCTCCCAGTCCTCCTCGCCTCCCTGTGAATTCTCCGACTCTTCAACCTGTTCGGTGCTCTAGACGCTCTCCGCGCGGCGTCGGCGCGCGGCCCGCTGCGCGCGGCGGTGCCCGAGGCCTTCGGCGATCTGCACTAGTACGGGCGTCCCGGTGGCCGCGTCGGCGACGCGCTGCTCGAGGGCGGCGGCTCGTGCGAGCCGCTGGCGCAGCTCCTCGCCGCGGCGCTCTTCGACGCTGGCCACGGCGCCGTCGTCGGGCTCCGCTACTACGGCGGAGTCGGCGGGATCCCGCACCTCACGCCGCTGCTGATCGAAGGGAAGAACGAGGTCGATCTGCTCGCCGGGCGCGCCGCGGTGCCGGGCGGCGCGCGCTTCGCCGCGGACGAGCTGGTGGAGATCTACGCGCGCGCGCACGAGCCCGCGCCCGCGAGCGATGCGGCGACGGGCGCCGAGGCGAGCGGCGAGGACTCGCCGCCCGCGGCAGGATCGATGGCCGACGGCTACCCGCCCAACCACGATCGCTACCCGGGGACCACGCCGCTCTATGCCGGGAGCGCGGTGCCGGTGGCAGGCGCGATCGCCGCGGCGGAAGCAGCGGCGATGCCCGCCGAGGATCAGAGCGCGGACTGTGCGTTCTTCGTGCGGCTCGCGGCGCTCGATCCGCCGTCGATCGCGCTCGGCGAGGGCGACGCGGCCCCCTCGATCGAGCTCCGTCGCGTGCCCACGTCGGCGCAGATCGATCGCACGTTCGCGCGGATCTCCGCCGTGGAACAGACGGTGGCGCCGCTCGCGTCGAAGGCGCCGCAGGCCGCCGCGGCCAGCGCCGATCGGCTCATGGCGCTCGCTTGCCTCACCGCCGTCTACGATCGCGCCGCCGTCGATCTCGCCCTCGCGCGCTCTCCCGCGATCGCCCGCGCTTTGCTCGTGAAGCGCAACGAGTCGGCCGACGCCGGCGCGAAGCTGCTCGCGTCGATCGACTGGGTCTCGCCTGCGGGCCGAGGGATCTCGCGGCGGCTCGCGTCGCGCTACTCGGGTCGGAGCTGGCTCCTCCTCGTGCTCGCCGGCGGCGACGTGCCGGTCCTGGCGTCGCTCGCCGATCACGACGACTGGGGGCGCGTCAACGCGCTCGCCGCGCTGATCCTCTTCCCGGACACGCGGCTCCGGGCCCTCGCGCTGGCCGAAAAGCTCCCGCGCGGACAGCAGATCGAGGTGATGCACGAGATCTTCCACGCTCACGACGATCTCCGCCCGTGGAGCTCGAACTACGCGCTCGACGCCCGCGGTGACGGCGAGATCGTGCGCGCCTACCGCGTCTTTCGCGGCGTCGCGTGGGGCCTGTGGGAGGGCGCCCGCTCGCCCGACGAGGTCCTCGAGGGGATGCATCGCGACGCCGAGAAGGCCGGCCTCGATCCGACGTGGGAGGCTGCGTTCGCCGAGTATTTCGCGCTGAACGGGCTCAATCTGCACCAGCTCCGCGCCGACGGTCCGGCCTTCTCGCGGGCGCTCGGGCGCTGGCTGCGCGATCGCGGTCACGCCGATCTCGACGTCTACCGCCGCGTCGTCGCCGCCGTCGATCTGAACTGAAGGCGCGCGACGATCGCGCCTGGTTTCAGAGCGATTTGCAGTCCGCGGCGCAGCCGTCGCCGCTGACGGTGTTGCCGTCGTCGCAGACCTCGCCGCCGTCGAGGATCCCGTCGCCGCACGCGGGGATAGTGCAATCGAGGCGGCATTTCGAGGGGGTCTCGAACGCGGTGAGCGTCGCCGTCGTCGTCAGCGTGAGCGGGATCTCGGTGGTCGTCGGCGCGGGCGAGACGCCGTCGAAGTAGCGCCATCCGTCGATGCCCGTCGAGAACGTGGGGGCGACGTCGACCGACCAGCTCCCGGGGAGCGGGAAGCCCGAGAGCGCGCCGCCGTCGCTGTTGCCGTTGAAGCTCCAGTCGCCGGTGACGCTGGTGGGCGAGTCGAAGAAGAATTCGCTCGGCATGTCGTCGGTGAGCGCGACGGTGACCTGCGGCGGGATGCCGAGGAAGTGCTCGATCACCTGCGACTTCGGCTGGGTCTGGCCCGAGCTGTCGGCGTCGATCCCGTGCTGCGAAACGAGGGTGAGCACGCCCGTCGTGACGTCGCGATAGAAGTAGATCTGACTCTTCTGCAGGGCCTCGAACCCGGTGTGGCCGCTCGCCGACGAGAAGCTGTAGAACGAGACGAAATCCTGGGCGCGGTCCACCGGCGCGACCCACCGCGACAGGCTGCCTTGCTGGAGCAGGATCGCCGGGCGATCGGCGTTCATCGGGCCTTCATCGCAGGCCTCGACGCCGGTCTGGACGAAGCCGTCGCCGCACTTTGCGAAGAGGCAGCGTGACGGGCACGCGTCGGTGTCGTCCTGGTTGCCGTCGTCGCAGTCTTCGCCCGCCTGGACGATGCCGTCGCCGCACGTGGGGAGCGCGCAGCCGTTCGTGCAGCCGTCGCTGTCGACCGTGTTGCCGTCGTCGCAGGCCTCGACGCCGGCCTCGACGACGCCGTCGCCGCAGCGGGCAAACACGCAGCCGTCGACGCACGCGTCGGTGCTCACGGCGTTGCCGTCGTCGCACGCTTCGCCGGGATCGACCTTGCCGTTGCCGCACGTCGCCGACGTCGTCGTCGGCGCGTCGCCCGGGAGGCTGGAGCGCGCCCCGCAGGCGGGCAGTACGGCGAGCGCGAGGGCGGCGAGGGCGAGGGTCGAACGGTTCATCGCCGCGCAGCATGCACCCGGCGCGCGGGGATCTCCAGATCTCCGCGAAGCGCGTAGATCTGCTTGCAACGCAGGGCTTTTGCGACAATCGTTCCCGCATGCCCGACACCGTCTCTCTTCGCACCGAGGATCACGTCGCCACCGTCACGCTCGAACGATCGACGATGCCGCCGGTGTTCTTCGCCGAGATCGAGGCGCTGTTCCGCGAGATCAACGCCGACTCGAACGTGCGCGCCGTGGTGATCCGGGGCGCGGGCAAGGCCTTCAGCTATGGCCTCGATCTGCCCGCCGCTGCGCAGGAGATGGGCCAGCACTTCCAGGGGTCGACCACCGCCGGGCCGCGGATGGAGCTCCTGGGGATCATCCGTCGGTTGCAGGGGGCGTTCGACGCCATCGCCGCGTGCCCCGTCCCGGTGATCGCCGCGGTTCACGGCTGGTGCGTCGGAGGCGGGGTCGATCTGATCGCCGCGTGCGACATCCGCCTCGCGACCGACGGCGCGAAATTCTCGGTGCGCGAGACCAGGATCGCCATCGTCGCCGATCTCGGCAGCTTGCAGCGCTTGCCGCGCCTGATCGGGCAGGGGAACACGCGCGAGCTGGCCTTCACGGGCACGGACGTCGGCGCGGCGCGGGCGAAGCAGATGGGCCTCGTCAACGAGACGTTTGCGAACGAAGAGGCCCTGTTCGCCGCGGCGAAATCGATGGCCACGGAGATCGCCGCCAACCCGCCGCTGACGGTGCGCGGCGTGAAGCAGGTGCTCGATTTCGGGGAGGGGAAGTCCGTCGCCGAGGGCCTCGCCTACGTGGCCGCGTGGAACTCGGCGTTCCTGGCCTCGGAGGACCTCGGCGAAGCGATGATGGCGTTCGTCGAGAAGCGCGCTCCCGTGTTCAAGGGGCGCTGAGCGTCAGTCCTTCTTGGCGTCGGGGGGCGCCGCGGCAGTGACCGGGATGAACGTCCCGCGCTTCACGCGCTCGCCGCCGTCGCTCGCGGGGATCGGGCCGGGCCACACCGTGACCTTGGCGTCGCCGACGACCTGACCGCGATCCTTCACCCACTCGTCGCGCTCGCGCACCCAGGCGATCACCGCGTCCTTCACCTCTTGCGAGATCGGGCGCTCGTCGGCGAGATCGGTGAGCGTCATCTCGGCGTTGAAGGTCCAGTGGACCTCCATCAGGCGGTTGGGGTCGGCGCCGCGCAGGGCCACGCGGTGCGCGTCGGAGGCCTCGCGCTCGTGGCGCATCTTCTCTTCTTCGCGCTCGCGCGTGACGGCCTGGATCGCCGCGTCGAGCCGCCGCTCGAGGAGCTTCTCCTCGGGATCGAGCGGCCGGAGCGAGCCCTTGAGTCGCATGCTGGTCTCGTGGTCGAGCTCGAGCGTGGCGACGCCGAGGACCTCGATGAATTTCGGGCGCGCGACGAGCCAGGCCGTCGCGGCCTCTTCGCTGTCGAACGAGACCAGCGAGCTCACGCCGGAGTTGAGATCACGTACGCGGAGATCGAGCTTTCCCATGCGCGCAGCATATCCGGCCCCGGGACGACGGTGGGGAGAGATCCAGCTCGCACGAGCCGCCGCGTCGGTCTATCGAACAGGCCATGGAAACTCCCGTGCCCCTCGTCGTCCTCGGCTGCGGTTTCACCGGCGTCGAGGCTGCGCGGTTCGCCCTCGGCGACGGTCGTCGCGTGCTCGCCTCGACGCGGACGCCGGCGCGCGCGGTCGAGCTCGCGGCCCTCGGGATCGAGGCGCGCGTGGCGCCGCGGCTCGACGCCGCCGCGGTCACAGCGCTCGTGCCCGTCGGCGCCGACGTCCTGATCACGTTCCCTCCCGACGGCATCACCGACGCAGCGATCGCCGGCGCGCTCGGCGTCGCGCGGGCCATCGTCTACATCTCCTCGACGGCCGTGTACGGCGACGCGTCGGGATCGATCGACGAGAGCGTGCCTGTCGATCCGGCCGCGCCGCGGGCCGCCGCGCGCCTCGCCGCGGAGGAGGCCTATCGGGCCCACGGAGGCTTGATTTTACGGGCCGCCGCGATCTACGGCCCCGGCCGCGGGCTCCACGTTCGCCTGGCTCGGGGCGAGCATCGCCTCGCCGGGGACGGCCGCGCGGTGGTCTCGCGCATCCACGTGACCGACCTCGCGCGCCTCGCGCTCGGGGCGCTGGATCGCGGCCCGCGCGGCGCCGTCTTCAACGCGGCCGACGCAACGCCGGCCCCGCAAATCGAGGTGATCACCTGGCTCGTCTCGCGGCTCGGCGTCCCGATGCCGCCCTCGGCCGAGGCCGAGAGCCTGCACGAGACGCTCCGCCACGATCGCGCCATCGACTCCGCGCGCGCCCGCCGCGTGCTCGGCGTCGAGCTGCTCTATCCCTCGTACGTCGAGGGCTTCGAGGCCTGCCTCGAGCCGCGCTGATCGCCAATCGTCAGATGCCGCCGTCCATGGAGGGCGCGCCGCCTTTGCCACCCGCCCCGCCCATACCGCTCATCCCACCCATACCGCTCATCCCGCCCATACCGCTCATCCCGCCCATGCCGCTCATCCCGCCCATGCCACCGCTGCTCGCCTGCGACGTGACGCACTCTGCAGCGTGGTTGAAGCAGTCATTCGGACACGCGTCGCAAAACACGCAGTGAGTGACGTCGTGGAAGAGGGCGAGGCCGTCGGGGTTGGGCCCCTCGCACTGGTTCTGGCAGGCGACGTCACCGTCGGCGCAGCCCGACTCGCAGGTGATGATGTTGGTGCACGCGGTGCTGTTCATGCACGTGAGCACGCTGGGGAGGCAGAGGTTGTTCTGCGCGCAGGAGACGCACCCGGAGTTGAAGAACGTCCCGCAGAACGACTGATTGTCGCAGGAGAAGTTTCCCGTCGTTGTGTCGGGGGGCGGCGGCGGGCCCGACGAGGTGGTCGGGACCTGGCAGCTCGGGAGCGCGCCCTGCTTCGTCACAGGGTAGCAGCAGAGGTTGCCTTCGCGCGTGCCCTCGGCGTCGACCGACGTGATGTTGGTGCACGTCCCGATGTGCTCTTTGAGGACCGTCCCGGCGGCGGGGCACATGCCTTCCTCGACGGACCACTCGATGCACGCGCGCTGTCCGCAGCCCGCGCTCGCGGCGGCGAGGACCAGCGCGGCGAAGAGGCCCGCGCGCGCCGGCAGCGCGACCCGACCGGTGAAAAAAGAGAAGGTCATCACGGAGATCCTTTGCTCGCAGAAGAAAGTCGACGTGGAGGATAGCCAAGGCGCGCCGTCCCCGAAAGGGCCGACGGGGATCGCGGGCTGATCCTCATCGCGTGGCCGCCGCCGCGCGGCGCACGCCGGCGCCGATCGCGGCGTGGAGATCGCGCCGCATCTCGGCCGTGATCGTGTGGACGACGCCCGGGTATTCGTGGAGCTCGACGCTGAAGCCCACGGCGCGGAGCCGCGCCACGCCCTGGCGATCGACGGCGATCGGCACCCTCGGATCGGCGTCGCCATGGAAGGCCTCGATCCGCGCCTGCGCCTTGCCGACAGCCCACGTCGAGGGCCAGTGCGGCGGCGTGAGAAGGCCGCCCACCGGGAATGCCTCGCCCACGCTCTCGGGGTGGAGGACGGCGAGCGCGTAGCTCAGCATGCCGCCCTGCGAGAAGCCGGTGACGATCGGCCGGCCCACCGTCGGGCGCGTCGTGGAGAGCGCGGCGATCATCGCGGCGAGGCGCTCGGCGGCGCGCTCGGTCCCCGCGGCGATGGCGTCGGGGTTGAAGCGCGGGCTCACCGCGAACCACGAGAAGCCCTCGCCGCTGGGCTCGCCGTACGGAAAGATGAAGCGCGCCTTGAGCGGAAACCCTTCAAAAAGGCTGGAGTAGCTCTCGGGTCGATCGCCGTAGCCGTGAATGCCAATCACCAGCGGCAGGGCGTCCTCGGCCGCGGCGCCGCCGGTGATCCGCTCGATGTAGCGCAGGCCCGCCGCCTCCCGCGAGGTCGACGCGGGCGCGCCGACCACGACGGCCGCGGGCGAAGGCGGCGGAGCGGGCGCGGGCATCGGGCTCGGCGCATCGCGCTGACAGGCCGGGAAAAGCAGGGCAAACGCGAAGAATACGAGGCTCCGTTTCACTCGCTCGCACGCTAGCACGGGCCGCGCGGCGTTGACGGCCGAGGGATCCGCGGGCGATCATCGCAGTCACCATGAGCGACGAGACGCGGAAGGAGCCGGACCTTCCGCCGGCCGACGTGGCCAGCGACGAGAGCACACTGCACGCCCTCGGCTACGCGCAGGAGCTGCTCCGGCGCATGAGCGGCTTCTCGAACTTCGCCATCTCGCTCTCGATCATCTGCATCGTCGCCGGCGGGATCACCTCGTTCCAGGTGGGGTACGGCAGCGTCGGCGGCGCGTCGATCGGCCTCGGCTGGCCGCTCTCGTGCGCCTTTTCGCTGATCGTCGCCGCCACGATGGCCCAGGTCGCTTCGGCCTTCCCGACGGCGGGCGGCCTCTATCACTGGGCCTCGATCCTCGGTGGAAAAGGCTTCGGATGGATCACCGCGTGGTTCAACCTGCTCGGCCTCGTGACGGTGCTCGCGGCGATCAACGTGGGCACGTACCTCTTCGTGGTGGCCTCGCTCGGGAAGCTCTGGGGCTTCGATCCCGCGGCGCTCGGGCCGGCGCGCGCCGCCGAGCTCCAGGCCGCGTGCGTGATCGTGATCACCGGATCGCAGGCCCTGGTGAACCACCTCGGCATCGGCCTCACGAGCCGGCTCACCGACTTCAGCGGCTACTGGATCCTCGGCGTGGCGGCGGTGCTGACGCTCTCGCTCCTGTACTTCGCGCCGCACCTCGACGCCTCGCGCCTCTGGACCTTCGTCAACAACAGCGGTGACGCCGGCGGCAAGACCTGGCCGGCGACGAAGAGCCTCGGCTGGCTGTTCCTGCTCGGTTTTCTGCTGCCCGCGTACACGATCACCGGGTTCGACGCCTCGGCGCACACCTCGGAAGAGACGGTGAGCGCTTCCACCAACGTGCCTCGCGGGATCGTGCGCTCGGTGCTCGTCTCGGGCCTGTTCGGCTGGGCGATGCTCTCGGCCGTGGTGCTCGCGGCGCCGGATCCAGTCGCCGCCGCCGCGTCGGGGGACTCGGCGTTCACGTTCATAGTCAACGGGACGCTCCCGCGCGCGCTGGCGATGGCGCTCTTCGTCGGCCTCGCGCTCGGGCAGTACCTCTGCGGCCTCGCCACGGTGACCTCGGCCTCGCGCATGGCCTACGCCTTCGCGCGCGACGGCGGGCTGCCCTTTTCAAGCCACCTTCGCCGCGTCAGCCCGCGCTTCCGCAGCCCGGTCGCCGCGGTGTGGTCGACGGCGATCGTCTCGATCGCGTTCACCCTCTACGCGCGCGTTTACTCGACGATCGCCGCGGTCTGCGTGATCTTTCTCTACATCTCGTACGTGCTGCCGACGGCGCTCGGCTTCGTCGCGCACGGGCGCACCTGGACGCGGATGGGCCCCTTCACGCTGGGACGCTGGTATCGGCCCCTCGCGGCCGTCGCGGTGATCGGCTGTCTCGGGCTCCTGGTCATCGGCGTGCAGCCGCCGAACGATCAGGCGCTCTGGATCTTGCTCGGCTGCCTCGCGGTCGCGGCCATCGTCTGGTTCGGCGCGGAGCGTCGCCGCTTTGCCGGCCCGCCCGTGATGAGCGCCGGTCGCCCCGACCCGGAAGTTTGAAGCCGTTCCGGGCTGGTCCAAATTTTCGACGAAAAAGAATGAGCGGAAATGTAAGTAGTCATTGACGTATGACCTACACGTAGGTACTTGGGCCCTCACCTGGGTGCGCCACAGCGGCGCAAGGAAAGAAGGCTCGTTGTGATGAAGAATTGGTTGACGCTCGCGGCTCTCCTTGGTGTGGCCTCCTCGACCGGAGCGTGCGTCGTCGACGCGCAGACGGCGGACGAGGGTGATCTCTCGGCGAGCTCGCGCAGCTACGTCACCCTGCGCGCCGACGCCCGCAAGTGCGCGGCCCCGCTCTGCGGCGGCTACTTCGTTCACGACGTCAACCGCAGCACGGCCGAGCGCTACGTCTCCGCCCTCGATCTGACGGCCGCCAACCTCTCCCCCGAGCTCGAGGATAGCATCCTCGCGGCGCCGGCCGAGGAGCTCGTCCTCCGCGGCAAGCTCGGCCCGATCGAGTCGGCGCACGGCACGCGCCAGTTCCTCGTCAGCGAGGTGTACCGCGGGATGCCCGGCATGGCGCCCGCCGACGCCGCGGTGTTCTTCGCCACGAAGACGCACACGCCGGCGATCCAGTGCATCACGGCGCCCTGCAACAACGAGATCGCCACCAAGCTCAACTCGAGCTCGACCACGAGCTTCACCTCGTACGACACCACGGCGGCGCTCCCGAGCGGCGGCGACACGGCGTGGCTCACCGACCGGATGGAGACGCACGGCGCGATCACCGCCGGTACGATCGTCAAGGGTGCCAAGCAGCCGGGCGGCTACGAGCAGGTGCTCACGGCGACTCAGGTCTACGTCCGGCTGCCCGACGGACTCGGCCCGTGCCCCAAGGTCGCTCAGCCGAGCTGCTCGTCGGGCAACGTGCCGACGTTCACGCGCTCGGTCGATCGCTGTCTGGTGTTCGATACCTGCGTCAAGCCCGGTGTCTGCCCGCAGTACCTCCCGGCCTGCCCCGCGGACTACACGCAGACGTCGTGGGCCCACGCGTCCTCGTCGTGCCGGGCGTTCGTCTGCGATCCCTCGTTCCTCTCGGAGTGAGAGAGTGGCCGATTATCGGCCACTCTCGAAGCGGGGGTGGGGTGGGGCCCCGAGGAAGCCTCTTCCGCGGGGCGGGGAGGCAACTTGCCTCCCCGTGCGACCTCCGAGACGCGGCGCTCGCGCGACTGCACACCTCCCCGGCTGACGGGCCCGGTCGTGCGGCGCGTCGATCGGAAGCAACTTCCCACTTGCGGACGCGGGTCGCGGTCGTCATGCACCCGCGGTGACGCGTGCTTGCACCACCGCGACGAACGTGCACACCGCCCTCCCGGCGGCCGCGCTCGCCGGCTCGGAGGGTGCCTGTCGGCACGTCGTGCAGTTCCACGATCAGGGGCTGTTTCCGGTCGCCGCGGTGGCAGACTATCTCTGGACGGGGATCCAGGCGGGCGAGGGCGCGCTGCTGCTCACGCTGCCCGGACACGCTGATACCGTCTGCGCGAGCCTGGCCGAGCGTGGCGCCGCGGTCGATGATCTGACCTGCAGCGGTCGCCTCGTGGAGCGCGATGCGCCGGCGATGACCGAGGCGATCCTGGTGGACGGCGCCGCGGATCCCGTGCGCTTCCGGGCGTTGATCGGCCCGCTGATCGCCGCGGGCACCGCTGCGTCCCCGCGCGGCTCGGTGCGCGTCTACGGCGAGTGCGTCGCGGTCCTCGCCGCGGAGGAAAACCTCGCGGCCGCGCTCGCGACGGAGCGCCTGTGGAACCAGCTGCTGTCGGCGTCGGCGGGCACGTTCTCGCTCCACTGCGGCTACGCGCTCCAGGATTTCGCGAAGCGATCGCGCGAAGATGTCTTCCGCCAGGTGTGCGACCTGCACGACGAGGTCGTCCCGGCGCTGACGGACCTCGACGCGCCCGATCGCCCGGGCCGATGCATCGCGGCGCTCCAGCGGCACGCGCGGGCTCTCGAGGTCGACATCGAAGAGAGCCACCGCAACCAAGCGCGCCTCGCCGCCGCCGATCGCCGCAAAAACGAGTTCCTCGCGATGCTCGGCCACGAGCTCCGCAACCCGCTCGGGCCCATCACGACCGCGGTCGAGCGGATGAATCAGTGCGACGATCCGCGCTGCCGGTGCGAGCGCGCCGTGATCCGCCGGCAGGCCGCGCACCTGAAGTGCCTCGTGGACGATCTCCTCGATATCGGGCGGATCACCGCGGGAAACGTCGCGATCCGCCGCGAGCCGATCGAGATCGCGACGGTGGTGCGGCGGGCCATCGAGCTGTTGCGGCCGGCGATCGATCACCGGTCCCACGAGCTCCGCGTGGACGTGGCGAGCGTGGGGCTCGTCGTCGACGGAGATCCGACGCGGCTCTCCCAGATCTTCGCCAACCTGCTCGGCAACGCGGCGGCGTACACCGATCGCGGCGGGCATCTCGAGATCGGCGCGCGGCGTGAAGGCGACGAGATCGTGGTCGCCTTCCGCGACGACGGGTGCGGCATCCGCCCGGAGGTGCAGCCGACGCTCTTCGATCTCTTCGTGCGGGGGGAGCGCGCCCTCGATCGATCGCCCGGCGGGCTCGGCCTCGGGCTCGCGCTCGTGAAGATCTTCACCGAGCTCCACGGCGGCACGGTCACGGTCGAGAGCGATGGCGCGGGCCAGGGCAGCACCTTCACCGTGCGCTTGCCAGCCAGCGCCGGTGTCCACGCGCGCGAGGTCGACGCGAGCGCGGCGGCGCCCGCGAGCCGGACGCGGCGTGGCTCGCGCGTGCTCGTCGTCGACGACAACGAGGACGCGACCGAGCTGCTGGCCGAGACGCTCGGCGGCGCGGGCTACGAGACGATGGTCGCGTACGACGGCCCCGAGGCGCTCCAGCGCGCGGCGTCGTGCCCGCCCGACGTCGTGCTGATCGACATCGGCCTCCCGGGGATGGATGGATACGAGCTCGCGGAGCGGCTGCGCGAGGCGCGGCCGCCCGGCAATCTGCGGCTGATCGCCCTCACTGGCTATGGCCTCGACAGCGACCGTGCGCGCAGCCGCGCCGCTGGCTTCGACGTTCACCTGGTGAAGCCGGTCGATCTGGATACGCTGGTGGGCGCGATCGAGCCCGCCGCCGACTAGCCTGCAAATCCTGGTCAATCGAGCGTGCCTGTTCGATCCCGCGCTGGTCGGGGCTGGCCGCGGGGACGGGCTGGCTCTAGTTTTCTTCGTGGCGGGTACGGGGGTGGGCGACGGCGCCTCGCGAGGGGCGACCGCGGATGGGGGATTGCGGCGAACGAGCCGCGCGCGGGCGGCCCTGCGCGCGGCCGCCGAGGGGGCGGATCATGCGACTCAAACCGGTCAATCAGCAAATCGTGGTGGTCATGGGCGCGTCGTCCGGAATCGGCCGCGCCACGGCAATGGCGTTCGCCGCACAGGGGGCCACGGTGGTGTGCTCTGCGCGCGATCAAGGGGGCCTGTCGACGCTGGTGGAGGAGATCTGCGCCCGCGGCGGCAAGGCCGTGGCGGTGGTCGCCGACGTCGCGGATCCCGAGCAGATGGCGGGCGTCGCGGACTTCACCGCGCGGGAGCTCGGACGCATCGATACCTGGGTTCACCTCGCCGGGGTCACCGTGTATGCGCGCTTCGAGGACACCACACCGGCCGAGTTCGCCCGGGTGATCGAGGTGAACCTGCTCGGCCAGATCCACGGCGCGCTGGCGGCTCTACCGCACCTGCGCCGCGCCGGGCGAGGCGCGCTGATCTGCGTCTCCTCGGTCGAGGGCCGCATCTCGTTGCCCTTCCAGAGTGCCTATGCGGCCTCCAAGCATGGAGTGGTGGGCTTCCTCGATTCGCTGCGGATCGAGCTCGATCGCGAGCGGATCCCCGTCAGCATCACCAACATCATGCCGGCCGGCATCAACACGCCTTTCTTCGAGAAGGCCTTGACGCGGCTCGGCGTCGAGCCGCGGCCGCCGGCGCCGGTGTACTCCCCCGAGCTGGTGAGTCGCGCCATCCTCCATGCGGCCGCCACGCCGACCCGCGATCTCGTCGTCGGCGGGGCCGGCTGGGCGCTCGTGCTCGGTCAACGGATCTCTCCGTCGCTCGTCGACGCCGTGCTTCGCGGCCCCGCCGGGGTCGAATCGCAGCTCTCGGACCGGCCGAAATCACCGCAGGCGCGCAACAACCTCTGCGAGGCGTCGCCCGACACGCTGGCCCGCGTCGAGGGGCGCTACGGCGCCGAGAGCGTCCGCCGTAGCCTGTTCATGCGCCTCGAGCTCAGCCGCGGCGCCGACGTGGTGCGCCGGGTGACGCGGGCGATCTCCGGCGTCGTCGCCCGGGGCATCACCGCGGCCTGGCGCCTCGGGGTGGCGAGGGGGGCGCGGGTCGGCCGCGGGCGCGAGGAAGCGGAGCTGCGTCGGCGACGGGCCAGGTAGCCTCGGCGCGGAGCAGGCCAGAGCCGCGGAGGTAGTCAGGCGCGAGGATCGATGAGGATCCTCGCGTCTGACTGGCTCTCTCTTTGCTGGCCACGGCGGAATTATCCACGCCGAAATTGAGGACTTGCAGTGTTCTCGGGTACATGTGCCGTAATCGGTAACAATCAGTCCTGTCTGGCGTTACGGTGGACCGCATGGTGCAAACCCGATCTGCCAAAGCTCGCTTCTGGACAGCCGCTCTCGTCCCGTGTGGACTCCTCGGCCTCGTGGGCGCCTGTGGGAACCCGGCCGGGACGTCGACGTCGGGCGACGGCGGGCCGGCCACCGCGTCGTCCGCCGGCGTGGTCGTCGCGCCGACGTGCCCGCCGGGCCTGAGCGCCGATCCGCTCGGGGCCTGCGTGGCCAGCGCCCCGAGCGCCCCTTTGCCGGACGTCACCCCGGGCGCGACGGCCACGGCGTCGGCGTCGGCGGCGGCCTCGGCCTCGGCGCGCCCCGCGCCGGGCTGCCCCGACGTGACGGAGCCCGATCGCGTCGCGGCGTTCGAGTGGGTCAAATCGCTCGGCGTCGACGCCCCGCTCGGCGTCCACCTGCGCGGCACGAGCGGCACGGCCGTCGAGCTGCGGCTCCTCGCCAACCAGATCGAGACTCAGCTCCGCACCGCCTGCGCGGCGATGGCCTCCGAGCTCGGCAGCAAAGGCCCCTTCGTCAGCTCGCAGACTGCCTGTCAGGCGGCGATCGACGGCCTGCACACCACGCGATCGAAGCTCGGCCCCGCGACCAAGATCGCCGTCCACGTCCACCCGCCGCTCTGCGCCGAGAGCGCCGAGGCGGCGCGCGAGTGCGGCAAGCGCTGCAGCGGCGAAGACGCGGCGCCCGAGGCCACGTGCCCCGGCCAGACGGTGGGCAAATGCCCCGGCGCCTGCGACGGAGCGTGCGAGATGCGCCCTCCGAGCACCTGCGACGGGACGTGCCTGGGCCAGTGCGAGAGCGCCTTCACGGGGACGTGCGCCGGCTCGTGCAAGGGCAAGTGCGACGGCAAGACGATGGCGCAGCCCGGCGAGTGCAAGGGCAAATGCGAGGGCTCGTGCGACTCGGTCGCCAAGGGCGAGTGCAAGGGTCGCTGCTTCGGCGGATGCCAGCTCCACGCGTCGGCGTGCAACGGGATCTGCGCCGGCAAGTGCTCGGTGAAGGTCGAGGATCCGCGCTGCATCGGCACGATCAAGCTCGCCGCGGCGGCGCCCGAGTGCGCGGCCTACTGCGACATGCAATCGATCCACCGGATGGCGTGTGGCCCTGCCCAGGTCGACGCCCGGGCCTCGGGAGCCAAGGACTCTGCTGCTGCCGCGGCCTACGTGAGCGCCGTCGAGAAGCACCTCCCGGCCATCCTCACGCTCTCGCAGCAGCTCAAGGGACACACCGAGTCCATCGGCCGGTCGAAGGGCATCGTGGCAGACGGGCTCAAGGCCATTCACGAGAGCGGCAGCCCGGCGCTACCCGGTCTCGCAGCGTGCCTGTCCAGCTACGACAAGGCGACCTCGGAGAGCACGGCGAGCCTGGCAGCCAGCGCGCGATCCGCGGCGCAAGTGGCCACCACGGCCGAGGGGAAATAGGCGACAGCGCCGCATTTTGCGCCGTGGCAATTCGCCCCGTCGCGATCGCGCGGCGGCGCGAGGGTGCCATCCGGTGCTGGCGCGGCAGTTGCAAATCATGGCGTACCGTCCCCGGAAGAGCTGGGGATCGCTTCGCCGAGGCAACGATCCATGACGACCCCATCGAACGCGCGCGCCCACAAACGAAGCCCGATCCGTGAGATCCACAGCGCCGGTGCCGCGCCGCAGAACGGGGCCGCGAACAGGGTCGCGATCGAGGCCACGATCACGCCCGTACCTGCGCCCGTGCCCACGCCTACGCACGCCGTCGCGATCGCCGAGCTCGAGCGGCGCTTCACCGAGCTGACGAACCTGCTCTACGACACGTCGGTGCCGGCGCCGGTGCTGAAGGAGAAGGTTTTCCCCTTCCTCGCGCCGGACATCGAGTTTCGCGATCCCTGGGTGAAGGCCAGCGGGCTCCGGCATTTCTGGATTGGCCTCAAGGGCTTCCACGCCGTGATCCGCTTCGATTTCTGCATCTCGCAGCTCGCCGTGAAGCTCAACGAGCGCGGCGACGGAGGGCGGGTGACGGTCGACGGGGTGATGAACCTCAACCAGCTCGTCGTCTACACGTACCCGCTGCGGACGATCCTCGTTTACGAGTTCACCATGACGCCGGACGGCCAGCGCCTCCAGATAACCTCCCTCGAGGAGATGTGGAGCCTCGGGGATCTGATCGAGAACCTCCCGGGCGCGAAGCGGCCGTACGAGCTCTACCGCCGCTTCTTCGGCTACCTGTTCGGAGGGATGTTCTGGGTCGCCGCGACCGCAAAGGATCGGTTGACGAACGCCGCCGCGGGCAAGAAGGCCGCGGCGGCGTAGCCCGCGATCAGGGGTGCGGCGGCTGCGCCTGACGGCGCTTGCGATTGAGCACCTCGGGCGACTCGGCCACGGCCATGCCGATGAGGCGCATGCTCTCGAGAGCGTGCTTGAGGCCGAGGCGGATCGTCTCGGCGTTGGTGTCGCCGACGTTGGGATAGCCGCGGCCCTCCGCGTCGGTAGGCACCTTGCCCCAGTTGGCGAAGAGCTTGCCCCAGTCGCTCTGCAAGGCCTCGTTGATGTGCTTCTGGCCGTAGTACGGATACCAGAACGCGTCGTGGTAGGCGACAGAGGCCATGTAGGCCCAGGGGGCGAGCCAGGTCTTCAGCGACCACTCGACGGGCTTCTTGAGCGGGCCCCAGTAGATGCGGTGCTGGTTGCGCGAGGCGAACGTCATCTCCTTGAAGGGGCCCTGGAAGTGCCAGTTCTCCTTCGCGAGATCGACGTCGCCGACGATCTCGATGTCGCGCACGTCGCCGCAGCCGAGGCCGAGGTCGTGCGCGAGGCGGATGAATTTGCAGTCCTTGAGCGGGTCCATGCCCATCAGCTTCGCGGCGACGGCGTCGATCGCCACCTGATCCTGCGAGGCGAGGAGCACGTTCTTGACGTGCGGGATCATGCAGCGCGGGCCGGGGCCGTCGCCCGCGAAGGTGCCATCCATCACGGCGAAGATGCCCTTGTGGATCTTCTTCTGGATCATCAGGAGATCGACGAGCGTCTCGTGGATTACCGGATGCGTCCAGTGGCGGTGCTCGTTCAGGAGGCCTCCGAAGGCGTTCTTCATCGCGCCGGTCGTGGTCGTGAAGATGTGGGTCTTCACCGTCGGCAGGTGGATGATGTTCTCGCCGATGAAGCGCTTCGGGATCTTGAAGCCCTTCGGGTACACCTCGTTCAAGCAGAGGAACTTCTTCGTCAGATCGCCGACGGCGTCGCGCACATCGATCCACTCTTCGGTCTCGTAGAGGTGGATGTTGCGCAGGCCGTGGGCCTGGATGACGTCGATGTGCTTGTTTTCCCGCTCGCCGAGGTGCGCGTCGATGACGACGGTGCGGTTGTGGCAGCCGTGGATGAGGTCGGACGAATAGCCGTCCTTCTTCATCGCGCGGATGACGCCTTCAAGCTGCCAGGGCGTCGTCGACGCTGCCGGGTAGAAGAAGTGCCACGAGATGTTGATCTTCAAGCCGGTGTCGGCAGTCTTGTCGATCACCTCCTGGTAGCCGGCGAGGTTCATCACCCGGTGGTGGTCCTCGAGGACAGTTTCGGGGCTGGTGCGGACGATTGCGACCTTGGACCGTGACATGGCGCGGACCTTAGCATCAGCGAGGCGGAGGGCCGCGAGGAAGTCGTCGGGAGGGTTCGAGGAGGGCGCGGGGAGGGCGCGTGACGCGCGTGGAGCCAGCGTGGAGGAGCGTCAGTCCGCGCGCGCGGGAGCGAGGAAGGGGAACTGCTGCTCGAGGTCGTGGACGAGGCGCGTGGCCGGCGGCGAGGCCTGCTGCAGGCGGTGAAAGGCCGCGAGGCCGGGCGCGCGGCGATCGCCGGTGAGGTACGCGCGCGCGAGCCAGGCGAGGATGACGGGGCTGTCGGGCTTGGCCTCGTGCGCGCGGGCGAGCTCGCTCGCGGCGAGATCGAAGTGCGCGTCCTGGAAGAAGCTCAGGCCCTTGGCGAAGAGGAAGAAGGGATCGCTCTGTTCGACCGTTTTCCCCTGCTTTTCCAGGCTCGTGACGAGATCGGTGCGGCCGGCGCCGCGCGCGGCGGTGAGGGCGTTGGTGAAGAACGGCTCGTAGCCGGGGAAGCGCGCCATGCCGGCCTCGAGGAACGCCAGCGACTCGTCGTGGCGGCGCTCGCGGTTGAGCAGCACGCCGAGGTTGTTGTAGAGCTCGGGCACGCCGGGCTCGCGCGCGAGCAGGAAGCGGAAGAGCCGCTCGGCGTCGGCGCGCTGGCCGTCGACCATCTGCTCGACGGCGACGTTGTTGTAGAAGAGCGCGAGGGCCGCGCCGTCGTCGATCGTCTCGTAGACCGAGAGCCACCAGTCGGAGATCTCGTTCGAGAAGTCGAAGATCACCGCGGTGGGACCGTGGCCCGCGCCGACGGCGACGTGCGATGACGTGAAGAGCCAGCCCTTGCGCTCGTAGTAGTTCTTCACCTGGCTGACGTGGACGAAGTACGCGTGGATCCCGATCTGCCGCGCCAGGGCGAGGAAGAGGTTGGAGTACGCGATGCAGTCGCCGCGGCGCTCGCGGAAGGCCTCGCGCGCCGTGAGCGATCGCGAGGGCAGGTACTGGAAATTCACGTAGCCCGCGTCGTTGAGGTAGCGGTGCAGGTAGCGGAGCCGCTCTTCCGGCGTGCCGCGGCGACCGACGGCGTCGTCGATCTCTTTGATCATCGCGCCGTCGATCTCGAGCGGATCCTCGAGATCGAAGCCCTCGGCGCGGCCTTCGCGGATCATCGTCGCTGCGGTGATCGACGCCGGCGGCGCGACGCTCGCGGCGCAACCGGAGAGGAGCGCCGCAGCGCCCAGACAGAGCAGCCCGATCGTCGTCCAGCGGTTCTGCATGGGATCCGTGGAATAATCACACGGAGCGCGCCCGGGCTCACCTCGCGCGAGCGGTGAATGCGCGGGCGCCGTCCTCGACGCCCGCGGCGAGGGAGATCAGGCCGTGACGCAGCTCACCGGAGATGGCCTGATCGAGCGTCAATCCAGCCTGCTCGTAGGTGGAGAGTCGGTCTTCGCGCATGCAGATCTGCGGGAGCGCAGCGATGGTGCGGGCCAGCTCTTCGGCCGCGGCGCGCGCCGTGCCCTTCGGGACGATGCGGTTGGCGAGGCCAATCTGAAGGGCCTCGGCCGCGTCGACGGCGCGGCCCGTGAGGATGAGGTCGAGCGCGCGGCTGAGGCCGATGAGGCGCGGGAGGCGGACCGTTCCCCCGTCGATGAGCGGCACGCCCCAGCGGCGACAGAACACGCCCAGCGTCGCGTCTTCCTCGACGACGCGGAGATCGCACCAGAGCGCGAGCTCGAGCCCGCCGGCCACCGCGTGCCCGGCGATCGCGGCGATCACCGGCTTGCGCAGGAGCATGCGGGTCGGGCCCATCGGCCCGTCGCCGTCGACGGTGACGCGGTTGCCCTCGCCCGCGGCGATCGCCTTGAGATCGGCGCCGGCGCAGAACGTCCCTCCGTCGCCGAAGAGCACGCCGACCCGCGCGTCGTCGTCGCGATCGAAGTCCTGGAACGCGGCGGCGAGCTCGGCCGCGGTGGCGCGATCGACGGCGTTCTTCACGCCGGGACGATCGAGGATGACGGTGGTGATCGAGCCCTGTTTTTCCACGCGGACCGGCATGGCGGGACTTTACCGATCCGCGGAGGCGAACGCGAGAGGGCCACGGCTTGCGGTGCGGCGCGCCGGCGCCACGGGCTCACGCAGGAGACCGACCATGACCAGCGCGAGCCTCAACCACGTGATCCAGGTCTACGGCGAGGAGCTGCGCGTCCTCGCGCACGCTCGCCCCGGCGCGGCGCTGGAGAGCAGCCGGCCGACGGTGCAGGCCCTCGTGCGAGCGTGCGCGCGGACAGGCGCCGTGGCCGAGGACGTCGTCACGGCTATCGAGGCCGATCGCACGCTGTGGGAGCTGACCGACGCCGTGACGCGCGAGGCGCTGGTGGCGACTCCGGACCCCGGCCCTTACGACGTCATCTCGCGCGAGGCATCGAGCGGGACGCCTGAAAACAAGCACATCGGCGCGATTGGCACCCTGGAGGTGGGGTTACCGTGGGAGGATCGCTGGTGGTGACTGGCCATGACGTGATCCTGTCTATCGTGAACCGGCGCGCTTGACGAGCAGCACGCCCGCCGCGTCGACGACGACCGTGAAATCCCTGGAGCCGCGGAGGCGCGCGGAGGCCTCGTCGACGGCCTGGACGCCGCCCGGGCGCCGCGCCGCGCCGTCGCGATCGAGGAGGATGTACTCGTCGGTCTCCTCGCCGTCGGGGAACGCGTGCACGTCGACGCGCGACGCCACGTGGGGGACGACGTCGTCCTGCGCCGAGATCGACGCGGCCTTCGGCACCGCGTCGATCGCCTGGTGCAGCGCCAGGCCGCGCGGCGATTTGCTGAACCCGCGATCGATCGCCGAGCCCGGGCCGAAGGGCGAGGGCAGCGCCTTCGCGTCGTGCATCATCACCAGCGAGAGCCACCCGGCGACGGCGATGATCCGCGCGTCGCCCTTCGCGGGCAGGAAGCCGAGGGCCAGCACCGCGGCCGCCGCGAAGAGCGGGACGAGCGGCGCGCCGTAGTGGGTGTGGATGCTCCATTTGGCCGGATCATCGCTGTAGAGCTGCACCGCGAGCAGCGGCGCGACGAGCAGGAGGGGCCACGCCGCGCGGCGGATCGATCGCAGCGAGAGGAAGAGCAGCGGCAGCGATCCGCTGGCGAGCTCGATCGCGAACACCTTGCGATCGCCTTGAAACGCCATCTCCAGGAAGGCGAGAGGCCCGCTCGCGGCGGTCGCGAGCACGCCGTCGGCGGTGCCGCCGAGGCGGTTGTACTGCGCCATGTAGCGGAACGATTGGCCGGATCCGAAGGCGGGGATGGCCCACTTCACGGCGATGAAGAAGAACGCGAGACCGCCGAGCGCGAGCAGCGCCGCGGGGAAAATGCGGCGCGCCCCGTGGCGGATCACCCAGGCCACGCCGGCCGCGAAGAGCAGCAACCCCATCTGCTCGCGCAGCGAGATCGCCGCGAGCGCCGAGAGAAACACCGCGCGCGGCGAGTCGATCTCGAGGCCCCACGCGAGGATCGCCACCGGGAGCACGCAGAGCGTCGCGGCGTGGAAGTCGGCCAGATCGGCGAGCACGAGCTGCGGCGTGAGCAGCATCGCCAGCGCCGCGAGGCTGGCGATCAGGCGATCGTGGGTGAGGCGCCGTGCGAGGGCCTCGATCGGGAAGGCCGCCCCCGCGACCGCGAGCGCTTGCGCGGCGAGCAGCCAGATCGGCGTAGCGACGATCCGGTAGGGGATCCCGAGCCAGGCGAGGCCGAGCTCGAGGTGGTTCGACCACTGATGCACGCGCTCGACGCCGTTGTACGGCGTGCCCCGGTGCGCAAGGTTCCAGAACACCGAGTGGTAGGCGCCGAGATCGACCCCCGAGCCGAAGTGGTGATCGCGGAGGACGCCCCACCCGAGCATCGCCGCCGCGTACAGGGCGACGAGGGCGACGAAGGCTGGATGACGGCGGGCAGCTACGTCACCCGGTTGGGGCAGGGGGGCGCGCTCGGCGTTCGAGGGCATGCCCGGCCGAGCGTATCAGCGTGGGCCCGGGTATGGTACGAGTGCTCGCGCATGACTATGGCTTCGTCGCCTCTCCACGATCGCCTCAAGATCGTCGCCGGCTCTCTCGAGCGCCAGTTCCTCGGCAAAGACGAGATCATTCGCCTGCTCATGATCGCGGTCGTCGCGGGCGAGCACTGCGTCCTCCTCGGCCCGCCCGGCACCGCGAAGAGCGCCCTGATCCGCTCGCTGGCCGAGCTGCTCCAGGCGCAGTACTTCGAGTACCTGCTCACGCGCTTCACCGAGCCCAACGAGATCTTCGGCCCGGTCGACATCGCGGCCTTCCGCGAGGGGATCTACCGCCGCAACACCGCGGGCATGCTCCCCGAGGCCGAGGTGGTCTTCCTCGACGAGGTCTTCAAGTCGAACAGCGCGATCCTCAACGCCCTGCTGACGCTGCTGAACGAGCGCAAGTACACGAGCGGCGGGCAGGTGATCAAGTGCCCCTTGATCAGCGTGTTCGCGGCCTCGAACGAGGTCCCCGGCGACGAGACGCTCAACGCCGTCTTCGACCGCTTCTTGCTGCGCGTGCACTCCGACAACCTCGACGCGTACCACTTCAACGAGCTGCTCCAGCGCGGGATCCAGCACGAGGTCCGGCAGATGTCGGGCGAGGTGCTGCAGCCCATCGTCGCCGCGCGCGAGCTCGCCGATCTCGGCCGGGCCTTCGGCGGCCGGATGAATTTCACCGACGCGTTCCTCTCGGCCTACAAGGGCCTCGTCTTCCAGATCCGCGCCGAGGGCGTGTCGCTCTCGGATCGTCGCGTGGTGAAGATGCTCAAGCTCTTCGCGGCGAGCTCGTTCCTCGACGGCCGCGCCACGGCCGACTCGAGCGATTTTTTCGTGCTCAAGCACATCTGGAACAACCAGGATCAGGCGGCGATCCTCGAGGGGATCGTGACGCCGGTGCTCGAGGCGTTCTTCCGCGAGCACCCCGATCGTCGCCGCGTCGGCGCGCTCGGCGTCGGCGTCGAGGCCCTGGCCGCGGAGATCGATCGCATCCGCCAGATCCTCACCGGCGGCGCGGCCCTCGGCGACGTGCAGCTCTTCAGCCAGCTGAAGGCCCTCGGCGAGATCAAGACGGCGCTCTCGTCCCTCACCGACGTGCGCGCGCGCGAGCTCGAGTCGCGGGTGTCGCAGCTCCTCGAGGCGAGCTTCCGCAGCGGGCGCTTCGCGCAGATCTGAAGCGACGCGACGACGGCGGTCGCGACCCGATCTCGCCTGGATCGAGGCGTCGCGCCGCGCGCCGTCACTTCTTCGTTCTCATCACCCGGTTCGACTCGGTCCAGTACACGTGGGTCCCGTCGACCGCGATGCCACTGGGGTTCGAGATGTTCGCTCCGGCCACGAGCGTGGTCGCCTGACCGTTGCAGCCGGAGGCCGCGCACTTCATCACCGCCGGCTTACCCATCGGACCCGGATGGTTCGACGAGAAGTACACGTTGACGCCATCGGTGGCGATCGCCAACGCGTCGTTCGGGCTCGGGAGTGTGGCGAGCGTGGTCGGCTTCAAGGAGCCAGCGAGCGGGCACGTCTGCACGGTGGGACCTGTGGTCGTCCAGTAGAAGTTGACCGAGTCCATGGCCAGGTACGCCACGCCGAAGCCGAATCCCGAGGTGACCGCAGTCGGCGTACACGCGGCGGGCGAGCACATCATCACCGCGGTCGTCTGCGCGGGAGTGGTCGGGTCCACACCCCAGAACAGCCCTGCTCCCGAGACCTGGATCGAGGTCGCGTTGCCATCCACGACGGCGAGGGGGACCGATCCGCCGGCGCATCCGCTGCCAGGACATCGCCTGATCGCGCTCGTCCCTGTCAGCTGGAGGTCGGTCGAATCGGTGAAGTAAACCTGCGCGTTGGCGGCGGCGAGGGCCGTTGGATAGACGTTCGTCGCGAGCACGTCCGGTGTCCCGTTGCAGCCGCCGATAGCGCACCTCTTCACCGTGCCATCCGGGCTGTCGATGCCGAGAGAGCCGGTGCTTCCCCAGTACACGTGGGTTCCATCGACGGCGATTGCGCTCGCATACACCTCTCCGGTGACCAGGGTCGTAGGCAGTCCGCCGCACCCTCCGACGGCGCACTTCATCACCGCGCCAGTGTAGGTGATCCAGTACGCGTTGACGGCGTCCACGGTGATCGCGAACCCGCCAGCGTTCACGCCTTCGACCAGCACCTCCACGCAGTGATCCGTTCCGTCGCATTCCTCGTTCGGCGAGCACGCGGCACAACCTCCTGCGCCCATGGTGCCGCCGGTGGCGGAGCTCGTGCTCGCGCTGCCTGCGCCACCCGAGCCGCCTGCGCCGCCTGCGCCACCTGCGCCACCTGCGCTCTGAAGGTCCGCGACTGCGTAGAGCGAGAAGCTGTGGGTGGAGATCACCGCGAAGCCGGGCTGCACGTCGACGCCGTCGAGCGGCGCGTCCCACGGTGAACAGTGAGCGGCGGCCGCGGTGTTCGCCGCGCACCCGGCGTGGAGGACAGCGGTGGAGGACGCCCCTTCGGCGCGCGGGAGTCGGATCTGCACAGGCACATCGAACGCGAGGCCGTGCGGCTCGAACGCGTACACCTCGCCCGCGTACGCGAGGCCGCCCTGGAGCGCAGGCGCTGACGACGCCGCCACCGCGCGGATAGTGATCGCCGTCGCGTGATCGAGCGCGCCCGCAGGGATGATCGCCTGCGCTCCGTTCGGCCCCGTGACGGTGCCGCCTGCGGGCCCGACCTCTGTCGACACGACGACGCTGCTCGTGCACGCGGCTCCCGGCAGCAAGGCCAGCGTCGCGAGGGCCGTGGAGAGCGCGACGAGGCTGGATGCGGGGAAGCCGAGACGACGTTTCATGGCCAGGTCTCTGGCCGCGCCGCGAGGATCCTTCGAAAGCGAATCGCTCGCGGCGTGATCGCGAGCCGCCGACTCAGGAGCGGCGGGGTTTGGCGGGGCCGGCGCGACGGGGACGGGCAGGCGCCTCGTCCGGGCGAGCTGCGGGCCGGGCGCGCGTCGGCGCCGGTCCATCTGCCCGACGCGAGCGGGGATTGGCCTCCGGGCGCTCCGGGCGAGCTGCGCGCGTGTCCGGGCGAGCTGCGCGCGCATCCGGGCGAGCTGCGCGGGCATCCGGGCGCGACGTGCGCGTGTCCGGGCGCGGTGCGCGGCTGTCCGTGCGAGGTCCGCGCGTGTCCGTGCGCGGCCCGCGGCCCTCGGTGCGAGGTGCGCGCGTGTCCGTGCGAGGTGCGCGCGTGTCCGGGCGAGGCGCGCGCGTGTCCGTGCGAGGTCCGCGGCTATCCACGAACGGCGTGCGGTTCTCGCTGCGGGTCGCGCGCGCGTCGGGGCGAGCTGCGCGCGAGTCCGGACGGCTGGCGCCGCGCTCGGCGGGCGCGCCTCCACGCTCGGCGTGCGGGATCGCGCGAGGCGCCCGGGGCGCGCCGCGCTGCGTGGGCGAGCCGCCGCCGCCCATGCGCTCGAGGCGTGTGGTGCTCGCCGTGTGTCGCTCCGATCGCGACGTGCGATCGTGACCGTGGCGGCCGGGCTTCTCGATCGGGCCGGCCATCGAGGCCATGCGCACCTTCTTCGGCACCCCGAAGTGCTTCCGTATGTCGAGCAGCTCGTCGACCGAGAGCGGGCGCCACTCGCCGGGGCGGAGGCTCTCGCTGCTGATGCCGGCGAAGCTCATCCGCGCGAGGCGCATCACGGGGAAGCCGGTGGCCTCGCCCATGCGGCGGATCTGCTGGTTGCGGCCCTCGCGCAGCGTGACCTCGAGCCAGGTCTTGTCGTCCTCGTGGCGGATGATCCGCACGTCGGCGGGGAGCGTGACGCCGTCGTCGAGCTGCACGCCCGTCGCCCATTTGATCACGTCCTCGTCGCCCATGTTGCCGTGGACCTTGAGCACGTACGTCTTCGGGACGCCGCCGCGCGGGTGCAGCAGCGCGTTGGCGAACTCGCCGTCGTTGGTGATGAGAAGCACGCCGCTGGTCGCGAAATCGAGCCGTCCCACCGGGTAAACGCGGCCGCCGACGTCGCGCAGGAGATCGGCCACGGTGGGGCGCCCTTCGGGATCGTCGAGCGTGGAGACGACGTTGCGCGGCTTGTGCAGCAGGATGTAGCGCGGCGACTCGGCCACGAGGCGCACGCCGTCGACCTCGATCTTGTCCTCGAACAGATCGGCCTTCGCGCCGAGCTCGGTCACGATCGTGCCGTTCACCCGCACCCGCCCCGCGAGGATCATCTCTTCGCCGGCGCGCCGCGAGGCGACGCCCGCGCGCGCGATGATTTTCTGAAGTCGTTCCTGCATGGCTAGCGTCTCTCGGAGGGGGTCGGCGAAGGCGCCGGTTCGTCGTCGAACGGGCGTGCACGGGGCGCGCGCGCCGTGTTAAGCACGGCGGATGCGCCGCGTCGACAAACCTTGGGGGTACGAGCTGGTCTGGGCGGAAACCGCCCGCTACGTCGGGAAGGTCCTGCACATCAACGCGGGGCAGTGCCTCTCACGCCAGTACCACCGCGTGAAAGAGGAAACCTTCATGGTCCAGCAGGGCGAGATGGACCTGGAAATCGGCCCGGTCGAGGCGATGGAAACCCGGCGAATGAAGGCCGGCGACGTGTTCCACGTGCTCCCCGGTACCATCCACCGCATGGTCGGCGTCGTCGACGTCGACGTGGTCGAGGTCTCGACGCCCGAGCTCGACGACGTGGTCCGCCTCGAGGACGTGTACGGCCGCCAGGGCACGAACGCGCCGTAGCCCGGGCCGATCGGCCGCCGACCCTCGCGCGAATCGTTTGAGCTGCAACAAATCGTCGCAGCTCGAACGGTGGGCTTACTTCTTCTTCGGCGCCTGCTTGCGCTTCGACGTCTCGACCGGGGACGGCGCGGCAGCGTCGGTGCCGTTCTCCTTGTCGGAGGTCTCCTTGGCGTCGGCGGCCTTCTTCGCGGCCGTCGCGGCGGCCTCGTCGTCTTTCTTGCGCTCGGCGTCCTCGAAGCGGCGGCGGAGCTCGTTGTCGTGGTCCCAGCGGTCCACGTGCTCGTCGCCGTCGACGTCGACGCCCATGCGCTCGAGCTTGCCGTCGCGATAGATCTCCCAGACGTCGGGCTTCGAGTCGTGGTTGGTGTCGCGGGTGACGCGCGAGAGCTTGCCGCCGCTGTAGTACTTCCACTCGTCGGGGTTGCCGTCGTAGTTGGTGTCGAGGCGGACCTCGGCGAGGCGGCCCTTCACGAAGGTGATCCAGGTGTCGATGCGGCCGTCGTAGTTCGAGTCGGCGTCCTCCGATACGCTCTCGCCCTTGTCGTTGTAGCGACGGACGACGTCCTTCACGCCGTCGAAGTTGCTGTCGATCTCGCGGCAGATCAGGACCTTGTGGCGATCGTCGCCGGTGCCGACGATCTGGTACACGCGGCGCACGTTGGGCGTCACCGAGCCGGGGCCCGCCGTCTCGCTCGCCTCGCGATCGGTCTTGCCCTTCCAGTCGCACAGGGTGCGATCGTCGATGGTGCCGTCGGCGCGCTTGGTGGCGACGACGCCGGGGCCCTTGGGCTCGAACTTCGTCCCGCCGCAGGCCGGGAGCGCCGCGAGCAGCGCGAGCGTGAGCGGCAGGAGAGAGAGGCGCATCGATCGGTTCATCGCAGGCTCACTTCTTGGGGGCAGGGGCGGGCGCCTTCGGCGCTGCGGCGGGAGGGAGCGCGGGCGCCGACGCGCTCGGGGCAGGCGGCGCGGGGACGACGGCGCTCGGCGGAGGCGCCACGGGCGCGCTGGCGCTGGCTGCGGGCCTGGCGCTGGCGCTGGTGACGGGCGCGGGCGCGGAGGGATCCTTCGGCGCGGTGTACGCCTCGCCGCAGAGGTCGACCACGCTGTCGGGATCGGGCTTGCCGTCGGCGTTGCGATCCGAGGCCACGATGGCGCACTTCGGGTTCGCGGGGTTGTTGTAGGTCCACCACTGGTCGATGATGCTGTCGCCGTCGGTGTCGCGCTCGCGCTTCACGAGGCGCCCGGCCTCGTAGTAGTCCCAGGTGTCGATCTTGTTATCGAAGTTGGTCTCGCGCAGCTTGAGCGTGATCTGGCCGTGCTCCGAGATGGCGATCTCGTCGACGCGCCCGTCGCGATCGAAGTCCGACTCGCGGCGGCGCTCCGTCTTCCCGTCGGCCTCGTAGTAAATGAACGAGTCGGGGTAGCCGTCGAGGTTGAGATCGACGATGCGGCAGACCTCCTTGTCGCCCTTCATCACGTGGACGATGTCGTTCTTGCCGTCGCCGTTGATGTCGACCTTCACTGCCGCGGCCGAGTTGCCGTCGCACGTCTCGTGCTTGACCTCGGTGTCGCGCTTCTCGTTGCCGGTCGGCGTGGTCGGCTTCGTCGACTCGGGATCGGCGCTCGTGCACGAGGCCACGAGGGCCAAGGCCACGGCGGAAAGCAGGCGCGCGGCGGACGGAAAGGGCTGGATCATCGAAGGAGCCTCGCCGCCCCGACGGACGATCGGCCGGGGCGCAGGAAAAGAAGGGCAGCCGCCGACGAGGGCGGATCGGACGAAGAGCCGCGCCGGCAAGGCCGAACGGATCGTGGGACGCGAGGCGCGCAGCGACGGGCGGCCTGCTCCCGGGGACACGGAAAACCAGAGACGGCGGGGAGTCTAGAACGCCCGCGCAGGGGTGAGCAAGCGAGGGCGCTCCGGGAGCACACCCCGGGCAGCCTCGTGAGGCCTCCGACGACGCCTCGCTACGATCCGTTGCGGGCGGATGGAAAACGTTCAGCCTGAACCGACGAACCGTGCAGGCTGCCAGAACCGATTGACATCACACGTACCGGCATCTAGGGTAACGCCTTGTCAGTGCGTGCCATTTGCGTCGCGCGCCTCGAGTCGCGGCCTGGCATCGGAAGTCGTCTGCCTCCACTCGCCCTCCCGGGCGTCAAAGGCCCTTCTACCCAACCGGGGTCCACAAGGCCCCTTCAGGGTCGCGGGGGCCGGTCCCAGCGGTTGGGTCCCGGCTCTCTCGGCCGAACCGGCGTGATATGTCGCGAAGGAAAGTCTCGACGACCATCTACATCACACCGGAGCAGGCCGAGCATCTCAAGATGCTGCACGACCGCACCAAGGTGCCGATAGCCGTCTACATCCGTGAAGGTATCGACATGGTCCTCAAGCACTACGACCATGTGCTGCCCGGTCAGATGTCGCTCGACTCGTCCGTGAGCCCTGGTTCACCTGGCGGGGCTGCGGCGTCGACGCCGAAAAAGTGAGCTCTTCGGCGCCCACGCCGAGAAATACGACGCTCCTGTAGCCATCGCCGGGAGCACGCGCTAGGAGCGCTGAGCCGAGCCCTACCCCGGGGCGCGCCTCGACCTGCCGACATGCCCGCCGACCCGAAGCTCATCCGCAACTTCTCGATTATCGCCCATATCGACCACGGAAAGTCGACGCTGGCCGACCGCATCCTCGAGTTCACCGGCGCGCTGAGCGACCGCGAGAAGCAAGCTCAGTTCCTCGACAAGATGGACATCGAGCGCGAGCGCGGGATCACCATCAAGGCCCAGACCGTTCGCCTCGAATACAAGGCGAAAGACGGCGTCGTCTACAGGCTCCACCTCATCGACACGCCCGGGCACGTCGACTTCAACTACGAGGTCTCGCGCAGCCTCTCGGCGTGCGAGGGCGCGCTGCTCGTCGTCGACGCCTCGCAGGGCGTCGAGGCGCAGACCGTCGCCAACGTGTTCCTCGCGCTCGACAACAACCTCGAGATCATCCCGGTCCTCAACAAGATTGATCTGCCGTCGGCCGACGTCGATCGGACCAAGCAGGAGATCGAGGACGTGATCGGCCTCGACTGCGACGGGGCGATCGCCGCCAGCGCCAAGTCGGGCGTCGGGATCGAGGAGATCCTCGAGGCCGTCGTGGCCCGCGTGCCCGCGCCGAAAGGCGACCCGACTGCGCCGCTGCGCGCTCTGATCTTCGACAGCTGGTACGACAGCTACCGCGGCGCCGTCGTGATGGTGCGCGTCGTCGACGGGACGATCCGCAAGGGCCAGAAGATCCAGTTCATGGCCACCGGCCGCGACTACGAGCTGGTCGAGATCGGCGTGTTCTCCCCGCACGCGACCGCGCTGCAGGAGCTCGGCCCCGGCGAGGTCGGCTTCCTCGCGGCGAATATCAAGAGCGTCGTCGACACCAAGATCGGCGACACCGTGACGGACTCGGTCCACCCGTCGACGGACGCGCTGCCCGGCTACAAGGAAGTGAAGCCGATGGTCTTCGCCGGGATCTTCCCGACGGACTCGGCCCAGTACGAGGATCTGCGCGACGCGCTCTCCAAGCTGCACATGAACGACGCGGCGTTCGTGTTCGAGCCCGACACGTCGGAGGCCCTCGGCTTCGGCTTTCGCTGTGGCTTCCTCGGCCTCCTGCACATGGAGATCATCCAGGAGCGGCTCGAGCGCGAGTACAACCTCGATCTGATCACGACGGCGCCGAGCGTGGTTTACCACTGCTACATGCACGACGGGACGATGAAGGTCATCGAGAACCCGGCGCGCTTGCCGATGACCAACATGATGCTCCGGATCGAGGAGCCGATCTTCCGCATGACGGTGCACGTCCCGTCGACCTACGTCGGCGCGGTGCTGGCGCTCTGCCAGGAGCGGCGCGGCGAGCAGAAGTCGATCCAGTACGCCTCGGCCGAGCGCGTGATCATCACCTACGACATGCCCTTGAGCGAGGTGCTGTTCGACTTCCACGACAAGCTGAAGAGCGTGTCGCGCGGCTATGCCTCGATGGATTACGAGCTCATCGGCTACCGCGCTGACGACTTGATCCGCCTCGACATGCTGGTCAACGGCGAGGCGCTCGACGCGCTCAGCGTCATCGTCCATCGTGACAAGGCCTTCGCCCGCGGGCGCGATCTCGCGGTGAAGCTCAAGGAGATCGTCCCTCGTCAGCAGTACGAGGTGGCGATCCAGGCCTCGATCGGCTCGAAGATCATCGCCCGGACCACGGTGCGCGCCATGCGCAAGGACGTGACGGCGAAGTGCTACGGCGGCGACATCTCCCGCAAGCGCAAGCTCCTCGAGAAGCAGAAAGAGGGCAAGAAGCGCATGAAGATGGTCGGCAGCGTGGAGATCCCGCAAGAGGCCTTCCTCGCGATCTTGAAGATCGACTGAGGAACCGGAGCCGGAGGAAATTACAGGGAGACGGGGAGGCGGGGAGGTCGGACCGGAATTTTTTATTTCCGGACTCCCCGTCTCCTCGCCTCCCTGTTTATTTTCCGGTCTCTTCTCCCGCTCATTCTCTCCAGAGGAACTTCCACGGGTTGTGCTTGAGGTCCCGGGCCAGCTCCTGGAGATCGTCGAAGAGCTGCTCGTCCATCACCAGCGCTCCGACCGTGCCCTTGCCTTTGCGCATGTGAGACACCACGGCCTGCGCGTCGATCGTCATCGACTTCGCGCGGCTGGTGATGTCGGCGACGTCGTCGACGGCCTGCTTGATCTTCGCTTGCGCGGCCGGATCGCCGAGCGTCGCCGTCAGGCGCTTGGTGTTGGCGATCGTCTCCTTGGCGTCGGCGAGGAGCGGCGGGCCGTCCTTGGCGAGCGTGCCCGTCGTCCGATCGACGTTGTCGAGGATGCGGTCGATCTGCGGGTTCGCGACGTATTTCCCCTTCGCGCCGGTGACGAGATCGTCGGCGTGCTCGCTGATCTTCACCGCGTTGTCGGCCAGCTGATCGAGCTTGTTGCCGTTCTTGTCGAAGAAGTCGCCCGTGCCCTTGAGGGTGCGCGTGAGGCCGGTGAAGGCCTTGCCGATGTCTTCCTTGTTCTCGCGGATCGACGACACCGTCGAGTGGAGCAGCTCGTACATCTCGGCCACCAGCATGTCGAGGCGCGGCGGATCGAGGGCCCGCACGACGGCGTTCTCGGCCAGCACCGGCTGATCGCTCGACCCCGGCTCGATGGCGAGGAACTGCTCGCCCAGCACGCCCTGCGTCGTCACGTAGAAGATCGAGTTGGTGTGGACGCTCTGCTCGTAGCGCTTCTCGACGTCGATGCGGAGACGCACCAGCGGCTGGCGCACGCCGTTCGTCACGGTGCCGCCGCGAAAGGCGATCTCCTTGATCTTCCCGACCTTCACGCCGGCGATCTTCACCGGCGCGCCCGTTTGCAGGCCGCCCGGGTTGTCAAAATCGACGAAGATGGAGTACGCCGGCTGGAAGTTGATGCCCCCCATCACGATGATGAACGCAGTCAACAAGCCGACCGCCGTGAGGATCAGCATGCCGACTTTGACTTCGATGGAACGGGGGCTGGCCATGGGCGCTATCTTCCTCGATCTCTCGATGGAAACGGAACCGTGATCTCCTTCCGGCACGTGAAGAAATCGTTCGGGGACAAGAGCGTCCTCGAGGATGTCTCGTTCGATGTGCAGGACGGCGAGGTGTTCTTCATCATCGGTCAGAGCGGCGTGGGCAAGAGCGTGCTGATCAAGCACCTCGTCGGCCTGCTCTACCCCGACGGCGGCGAGATCTTGCTCGACGGCGAGGACGTCAGCCGCTTCGACGAAGAGCAGATGTACCCCGTGCGGATGAAGTGCGCGATGGTCTTCCAGCACTCCACGCTCTTCGACTCCATGACCTGCGCGGAGAACGTGGCGCTGCCCCTCCGCAAGCACAAAGGCCACAGCCCGAAGGAGGCCATCGCCGAGGCCAGGAAGCGGCTCGTGCAGGTCCACATGCAAGACTTCGCCGACCGCTACCCGCCCGAGCTCGGCGACGGCATGCGCAAGCGCGTTGCCATCGCCCGCGCTCTCACCCTCGATCCTCGCTACGTGCTCTTCGACGAGCCGACGACCAGCCTCGATCCCGTGAGCGCGCGCCGGGTCGACAAGCTCATCCGCGAGCTCAGCGACACGCTCGGCGTCACCAGCATCGTCGTCAGCCACGATCTGCCGAGCATCTTCACGATCGCCGACCGGATCGTCATGCTCTACAAGGGCACAGTCCGGCTGATCGGCACGCGCGACGAGTTCAAGCGGTGCCCCGACGCCGTCGTGCAGCAGTTCATCACGGGCAGCGCCGAGGGCCCGATCGAATGAGGGTCCTCGGGACGATCGTTGCGCTCGCAACGACGCTCGCCGTCGCCGGCACGGCGCGGGCGGAGCCGATCCCGAGGCTCCATTTCAACGGGTACGTCGACGTGCCGATCACCGTCGGCCTGCTCTCCATCTATGGCTTCAGCGAGCTCGCGGTGAAGGCGCGCCTCGCGCCGCGCGCCCCGTACTGGGACGATCGCGACACCAACGGATCGGACATCCTCGCGCCGCTCGATCGCCTCGCGACGCGCCTGCGATGGACGAAGCCGCAGACCGCCGGGCACATCAGCGACGGCGGGCTCGCGCTCTCGCTGACCTCGTCCATCGCGCTCGACGTCGGCGTCGCCGCGTACGATCACGACACGCCCGCGCACGTCGCCGAGAACAGCATCATCATCCTCGAGTCGATGGCGACGGCGATGTCGATGAACCAGCTCACCAAGTTCTTCGCGGGCCGCCAGCGCCCCTGCGCCCACTTCGGGTTGTACCTCGAGCGGCCGTGCTTCTCCGATGGATCCGACAACAACCTCTCTTCGTTCTCGGGCCACGCCACGTTCACGACGTCGCTCGCCGTCGCCAGCGGCATGGTGGCGACGATGCGGCGCTATCGCCTCGCGCCCCTCGTGTGGGCCAGCGGCGCGGCGATCGCCGTGAGCACGGGCTACCTGCGCCTCGCGGCCGACAAGCACTATCTCAGCGACGTCGTCACGGGCACGGTGATCGGCGTCGCCGTCGGCTTCTTCATTCCGTATCTCTTTCACAGCCCCCGCGCCGAGATCGGCGCGACGACCGAGAAGAGCGCGGGCTCGGCGGCCTCTTCGCTCACCTCGTCTTCGCTCGCGTCATCGCCGCTCTTCAGCGTGTCCGGCACCTGGTGAGCGCGGCGCGGCGCTGTCGGATCCGTGCACCTCTGATGCGCGGCCGGTCGCGCGCGGCTAGCGTCGTCCCCAGAATGCCGCGTCGGTTCGCCCTGATCGGGAGCTTGCTTCTGCTCTTCGTCGGAGCCCCCGCGAGCGCGCGCGCCGACGAGCCCGCGCCGGTGCCGAAGAAGGTCGAGCCTGCAAAACAAGCCGATCCGATCAAGGCGCCCGATCCGATCAAGGCGTCCGAGCCTCCGAAGACGCCGGAGCCTCCGAAGCCGCCCGAGCCGGTCAAACCCGTCGAGGCGGCGAAGCCACCGGAGCCGATCAAGCCAGCCGCCCCGGCCAAGGTGCTCGAGCCGGATCAGGTCCGCGGGATGTTTCGCCCCGCCGTCCACCCGGGCCGCGTCTGGGGCGACATCGCCGCCGCGCTGCTGTTCCTTCCGAGGAAGACTGTCGAGCTGATCTTCCTCGCGAGCGGGACGGCGGCGGGCCTCGTGCGAGACGAGCAGGTGGTGCCGCGCGTGGAAGAGCTGCTGGCGCCGCGCTCGGGCGAGATCACCATCTTTCCGACGCTGTTCCTCGCCACGCGGCAGCACCCGAGCGCGGGTGTTCGCGTCCTCGCGCGGCGGGATCCGATCGCGACCTCGCTCGCCTTCGGCATCGGCGGCGCTCACGACTACAACGGCGAGGCGCGCGTTCGTTACGGCATCTCGCGGCCGCTGCCGCTGGCGATCGACGTCGAGGGGCTCTACGACCTGCGCTCGGGGCTGCAGTACCTCGGCCTCGGGCAGGATCCGGCGCGCGATTGCCGCAACCGCTACATCAGCATGGCGACCGATGTCGCGTGCGCCAGCGGAGCGCGCTTTCGCCCCGTCGCGAGCGAACCCACGGCGCTCTACATGGAGCGCCGCGCGCGGGGGATCGTCAGCCTCGGCGTCCGGCCGGGCCAGAACTTCGAGCTCTTCGCGTCGTCGAGCTTCACCCTGAGCTCGGTCGAGGACAGCCCGGGCTCGGCCCTGGCGACGTTGAAGAACATCTTCCAGCCGGGCAACGTGGTGGCCGCCTCGGGATCGACGCACGAGTTTTACACCGAGCTCGCGCTCCGTTACGACACGCGCTTGACGTCGGGGCGGCCCTCCGCCGGAGCGCTGCTCGAAGGTTATGGCGGGCTCGCGCGCGGCACCGGCGACGATCCTTCGGGCTACTTCCGCATCGGCGGACGCGGCGCGGTGTTCATTCCAATCCTTCGCCCGTACAACATCCTGTCTCCGCGGGTGACGCTCGACGGGCTCGCCCCCGCGCTCGACGCCCGCGTCCCGTTCACCGCGCTGGTCAGCCAGCCGGATTTTCGTGGCTTCGATCTCCGCCGCGACTACTTCAGCGCGGTGGCCTCGCTCGACTACCGCTGGAGCCTGATGCGCTACCTGGCCGCGCGGATCTTCATCGACGCGGCAGCCGTGGCGCCGAGCCCGGCGAAGATCTTCGAGGCCCCGCCGCGGGTGGCGGCCGGCTTCGGGATCGATCTCTTCAGCGACTCGGCGCTCCTCGGCCAGCTCGCGTTCTCGTTCAGCGGCGACGGGATGCGATTGCTGCTCTCCTTCGGCCTCCCCGCCGGCTATGGCGACCGACAGCATCGGTATTGAGAAGGGTGGATTGCCGATGCGAACGATGATCCGGACTGCCTTGCTCCTCGCCCTCGCGGCCTCGCCCTTCGCGTGCTCGTACCGGCCCGCGCGCTTCGCCGCCGACCCGCCGGTCGTGGACGTGAGCGACGTCGCGCCCATCCCGGTGCCGCCGAAGCTCGACCCCTTGAAGGAGGTCTATTACACCGACGCTTACGTGCGCCGGCCCATCGTGCTGGCGATGGACCCCGAGACTCCGACCGAGTCCGGCGACGTCAACGCCCTCGACGACGTCCCGCGATCGAGCTGGTTCGATCCGCCCGACGCACGCCCCGACGGGCCGCCGGTGCTGCCGTTCACGCCGATCGGGCCGGCCGTGAGCGGACAGCCCGGGCTCGCGGTCACCGACGCGCGCGGCCTTCGTTACGAGCTCCGCCGCGACGCGAAGGAGCGCCCCGAGCTGGTGAGCGCGTCGGCCGCGGTGTCGAGTCGCCTGCTCGCGTCGCTCGGCTACAGGACGCCCGAGGTCAACGTGATCACCGTCAGCCGCGACGACATCAAGGAGGGCGACAAGCCCGCTCAGGAGGCCGTGTCCGATCTGTGGCGCGAGGGCTCGCCGCCCGTGGCCGATCGGTATCGCGTGCGCGCGACGCGGTGGCCGGTGGGCATCGATCTCGGCCCCACGCCGGTCGCGGGCGTTCACCGCGGCGACGACAACGATCACGTCCCCCACGCCGAGCGGCGCACGCTCCGCGCGATCGGTCTCGCGCTCTACTGGATGGGCCTGCGGCGACTGCCACCCTTCGCGCTCCGCGATGTCTACGTGGGTGATCCCGGCAAAGGCCACCTGCTCCATTACGTGGTAGCGATGGACGACGCGTTCGGCGCCGACGCCGTCGGGCGCGAGGCCGAGGCCCGCCTCGGCGGGGAAGGGAAGTACCTGAACGAGAACGCGTTGACGGCGCTGCTCACCCTGGGTTTGCGCCGTCGCGTGGCTCCTCCGGTGCAGACTCGATGGCTCGCGCTCGGCGAGTTCCAGGAGGCCGACGCGCCCGAGGCCTTCACCACGAGCCCCCCGTACGAGCCCGCCGACAGGCTCCGTCCCGCCGACGCGTACTGGATGGGAAAGCGCCTGGCCGCCGTGCCCCCGGAGAAGGTGACAGCCGCCCTCGCCGCCGGCTATTTCAGCGACGCGAGCGCTCGCGCCCGGGTCGCGCAGGTGCTCGACGTGCGCCGCGATCGCGCCGTCGCATGGGCCTTTGCGCAGGTGACCCCCGCCGAGGTCGAGCGCATCGAGCCCGCGCGCCTGGTGCTCCGCGATCAGGCCAGCTCGCGGAAGATGCCCGGCCTCATGGCGGCGAAGTACGCGGTGACGTTCCTCGACGACCACGGGGTGACGGTCGCGCCATCAATCGTCGTACCGGTCCCCGACGCCGCCGTGGTGATCCCGTTGCCGCCGGGCGTGCCAGATTATCTGGTGGTGAGGGCGGTGGCGCTGCGCGAAGCGGGCAAGGCGCGGCGGCCCGTGGAAGTGCACGTCTTCAAGGATCCCCGTGGGATCCGGGTGCTCGGCGTCGTCCATTGACAGTCCAGCCGCGGTCGGGCCGGGGCCCGGCATTCCCTCTGAGCCGAGCGCTCAGAACCAGGCCGGCTTCATCCGACCATACGAGTCCTCGCCGGAGCGACAGAGCTCCGCGAGGGCCGGGATCCTCGGGATCTCCGTGAAGATCCAGTATTGCGCCGCGCAGAGCTTGCCCTCGTAGAAGTCGCCGAGGCCGTCTTGTCGGGCGAGCCCCTCACGCGCCGCGGCGGCCTGCTGGAGCCATTGCCAGCCGATCACCAGCACCGAGAACAGCTCCAGGTAATCGACGCTGTGGAGCATCATCTTCTCGACGTCGCCGCCGAGGGCGAAGGCGCCGAGCTCGGCGGTGATCGCCGCGACGGCGGCGCCCGCGCCGGTGACGGCGTCAATCCACGACACGGGCACGTCGGCCGTCCGCGCGCGAGTGGCAGCCTCGGTGATCTCCTCGAGCAGGGCGCGGATCGCGGCTCCGCCGCCGGCGACAGCCTTTCTGCCGAGCAGATCCATGCTCTGGATCCCGGTCGTGCCCTCGTGGATGGTGTTGAGCTTCTGATCGCGCATCCACGCTTCGGGGAGGTATTCGCTCGAGTAGCCGTAGCCACCGTGGATCTGCACGCTCAGGGCGTTGGCCTCGAAGCCCTTCTCCGCGGGGAACGATTTTGCGACCGGCGTCAGCAGATCGAGGAGCAGCGCGGCGTGGCTGCGCGCCGCGGGGGTCGCGCCGTGGAACGCGAGATCGGCATAGCGCGAGGTGGCGAGAGAGAGGCAGAGCGCGCCCTCGACGATGGCCTTTTGCCGCAGCAGCATCCGGCGCACGTCGGCGTGCTCGATGATCGGGATCTGCGGCGCCGCGGGATCGCGCTGCTTCATCGATCGTCCCTGCGGGCGCACCCGCGCGTACGCCACCGACTCGTGGTAAGCGGCCGAGGCCGTCGCCGCGGCGCTGACGCCGACGAGGATCCGCGCCTCGTTCATCATCTGGAACATGTAGCCGATGCCCTTGTGCGGCTCGCCGAGCAGGTAACCATGGCAGTCCGAGGCCTCGCCGAAGCTCAAGATCACGCTCGGGAGGCCGCGCCAACCGATCTTGTGGATGACGCCCGCGGTGCTCACGTCGTTGTCGACCAAGCCTTCACGTGTGGGCCGCCGGCGCGGGACCACGAAGAGCGAGACACCCTTGATCCCGGGCGGCGCCCCGTCGATCCGCGCCAGCACCAGGTTGACGATGTTCTCCGTCAGGTCGTGATCACCACCGGAGATGAACGTCTTGCTCCCGCGGATCAGGAAGTGGCCGCGATCGGTCGGCGTGGCTGCCGTCTTCACGTCGGTGAGGCTACTGCCGGCCTGCGGCTCGGTCAGCGCCATCGTGCCTGTCCAGGTGCCGTCGTACATCGGGCGCATGTACGTGGCCTTGAGATCCTCGTCGCCGAAGGCCTCGATCAGGTGCGCCGCGCCCGTAGTCAGGAACGCATAGCCCGCCGCGCTGAGGTTCGCGGCCATCAGGTAGGCCATCGCCGCGGTGGAGATCGTGAGCGGCAGCGACATGCCCCCCACAGAGGCGGGGCGCGAGGCGTTGATCAACCCGAGCTCGGCGAGCTTGGGGTAGATCGCGTGCATCATCGGATGCACGGTGACGCGGCCGTTCGCCAGCACCGGCGGGCTCTCATCCATGGGCTTGTAGGCCGGGTAGAGCACCTCGCGCGCGAAGCGGCGGGTGGTCTTGAGCAGCAGGTCGAACGTCTCGCGCTCGTGATCGGCGAAGTCGGGCAGCTCGACGAGGCGCTCGGCGTGGAGCACGTCGTAGAGCAGAAAATCGAGATCGCGATCGTCGAGCAGCGGGTTCGTTTGGTCGGCCATGGCGCTCGATTCATAGCGCGCCTCGCCGCGAAAAGGGGGCCCCGCGTCCGGCGCGCCTCCTCGCGAGCGCGGCGACGCCGCGGAGGCCAACCTCCGCTGGCGCCGCGCGCCGTCCTCGGAGTAGGGTGTCCCAGGGCTGTGGACGATCCTACGACCGAGAGCCCTCCGCGAGGGCAGACCGAGCTCGACGCCGCGGCGGTGGCCCGCGCCGCGTCGGCCATCGGCCGCGTGATCTCCGAGCGCTACCGGGTCGACGATCTCCTCGCGATGGGCGGGATGGGCGCGGTCTACCGCGGCACCCACCTGCTCTTGAAGAAGCGGATCGCGATCAAGATCCTCCACCCGGGCACCGAGAACTTACCCGAGCTGGTGACCCGCTTCGAGCGCGAGGCCATCGCCGGCGCCCACGTGCAGCACCCGAACGTCGCGGCCGCCACCGATTTCGGTACGCTCGACGACGGCGGGTATTTCCTGGTGCTCGAGTACGTCAAGGGTCGGACCATCCACCACGCGATCAAGCGAGGCGGGGCGTTCCCGCCGGCGCGCGCCGCGACGATCGCGCGGCAGATCGCCTCGGCGCTCGCGGCGGCGCACGCGATTGGCATCATCCATCGCGACGTGAAGCCGCGGAACATCATGCTCCTCGAGGGCACCGACGACGTCGCCAAGCTGATCGATTTCGGCCTCGCGAAGGTGCCGGTCGAGGCGATCTCGGCGGCGGCCGACCGCCTCTCGCGCGTGTCGCTGCTGGGGCGCGGCTCGGCCCTGAGCCAGCGCCACCCGAGCGAGGCCGACCGGCTCACCGTCGAGGGGATGATCTTCGGGACCATCGCCTACCTGGCGCCCGAGGCCGCGCTCGGCATGGACGCCGTCGACGAGCGGAGCGATCTCTACGCGCTCGGGATCGTGCTCTACGAGATGCTCGCGGGGAAGCACCCGTTCGACGCCATCGACGCGACCGAGCTCTTCAAGCAGCAGCGCTTCGCGACGCCGCAGCCGATCGCCGAGCGCGCCCCCGGCGTGGTGGTGCCGGCGGCGCTGGAAGCCGTGATGACGCGGCTGCTCGACAAGGCGCCGGACCTTCGTTATCCGAGCGGCGCCGCCGTGGTCGCGGCCATCGACGCGGCGATGCTGGAGTCCGCGGGGGAGGCAGGCGAGCCCGCTCCGTCATCGAAGGCGGCCTCGTCGTCCAAGTCGTCCACATCGTCCACGGTGGAGACATCGTTGACGCCGACCACGCCCGTGCGGCCCGCGAGCTCGGCGGCGTCGGGAGGCCGGACTCGCGTGTTCGTCGGAGGGGCCTTGTTCTTCGCGCTCGGCGTCGGCGGGATGCTGCTGTTCGCGCGGGAGCGCGGCGGAGAGCCGGTGGCCCACCCGCGCGCCGCAGTAGAGGGCTCCTCGACAGCAGCGGTCGCGTCGGCGCCCGCGTCGGCGGTCACATCGGCGGTCGCGTCGGCGTCGGCGCCACTGCCGCTTGCCGCATCGGCGCCAGCGTCGCCCGGCGAGGTTGCTTCCGCGGCGGCAGAGCCGTCCGACGCGCTCACCCTGCGCGTGACCCTGGTCAAGTCGGTGCGGCAGCGCGACTGGGGGCGCGGCGGCGCGGCGCTGGTGGCGCTGGTCGACGTCGATCCCGGATCGCTGCGGCGGCCCGACGTCGCGGTCGCGGCGCGCGACGTGACGGCGGCGCTGGAGCGCGAGAGCGGGGCCGAGAAGCTTTTCACGGCCCTGGCGAAGGGGCCCGGCGACGAGGGCCTCGACGTGCTCTACGACATCGTCCAGTCCAAGGGCGGCTCGCACGCCGCCGAGCGCGCCTCGGACCTCCTCCGGGGAGACGCGGTGTTGCTCCGGGCGTCACCCGCGCTCCGCATCGCCTTCCGGCTCCGCGACGCGTCGTGCGTCGACAAGATACCGCTCTTCGACGTCGCCGCGAAAGAGGGAGACGGGCGGGCGCTCGTGGTGATGGAGACGCAGGGGAGGGCCTGCTTCAAGAAGAGCAAGGAGCTGGATTTCGGCATCAAGGAGCTGAAAGACCGGCTGACGCACGCCCCCGCGCCGCGGTGATCGCGCGCCTTCGGGGGGCGAGGGGGGCGAGGAGGGCGAGGCGGGATCGCCGAGGGCGTCGCTCTCCGTCGCGACGAGTCCGTGCGCTCGTCTCGCGACGCGCGGCGAGGGTGCTAAGGAACGCGCCGTGCGAATCAACGACGACGGCGACCAGTCCAATATCGAAGATCGACGCGGCCAGGGCGGTGGCGGCGGCGGCGGCGGCATCAAGCTCGGCTTCGGCGGGATGGTGATCGTCGGGATTTTGAGCCTGATTTTCCGGCGAAATCTCTTCTCCACCCTGGGCGGCTCGGACGGTCCGAGCAATGGCAGCCCCGCCGCGGACAGCCAGCGTGATCCGGCGTCGGAGGAGCGCGCGAAGAAGGTGGCGGTGTTCGCCTTCAACGACAGCCAGCGCGTCTGGGCGGCCGAGACGCCGCAGCAGCACGTGGCCTACCGGCCCGCCAAGATGGTGCTCTTCTGGGACGAGACGCGCTCGGGCTGCGGCGCCGCCGACGCCCAGGTCGGCCCGTTCTATTGCCCGACCGACGAGAAGGTCTATCTGGATCTCGGCTTCTTCGACGAGCTGGCCAAGCGCTTCGGTGCTCCCGGCGAGTTCGCCCAGGCCTACGTCGTCGCCCACGAGGTCGGTCACCACGTGCAAAAGCTCCTCGGGATCGAGGGCAAGATGCGTCAGGCGCAATCGCGCTCGCCCGAGCTCAAGAACGAGCTGAGCGAGCGCCTCGAGCTCCAGGCAGACTGCTTTGCCGGGGTGTGGGGGCACTCGACCAACGACCGACGCTTGCTCGATCCCGGCGACGTCGACGCGGGCCTGAAGGCCGCGGCGTCGATCGGCGACGACAAGCTGCAGAAAGACGCGACTGGCCGGGTGCGCCCCGAGAAGTTCACCCATGGCACGTCGGAGCAGCGGAAGAAGTGGCTGCTCCGCGGGCTGACATCCGGCAAGGTCGAGGACTGCGACACCTTCGGCGCGACGTCGTTCTGACGCCGCGCGAAGGCGCCTGATCACTTGGCCTTCTCGGGCTGTGGCACGCCGGGCGGCACCTGATCGACGGGGATCGATCGCGCGCTCATCGAGCCCGCGGCGGCGCCGCTCGACGTCTTGCCGAGCAGCACGTCGTCGGCGTTGAGGGCGCCGGTGCCCTGGAGGACGTCGCCCACGAGCTTGAACGAGCCGGTGATCTGCGTGTTGCGCAGGGTGACGGGCGGCGACACCACCACCACGTCGGAGGGCGCGGTGATGAACGCCGTGGTGCCGTCGGGCTGATCGATGACGCAGCCGGTGGACTGGAAACTGAACCCGGTGGGAGGCATCGAGTTGGGGAGGAAGTCGGGGAACTCGTCCACCGTCCCGGCGCGCTCCGAGGGGACGACGCATTTCTGCGTCGGTAGCAGGCTGCAGACCTTGTCCGAGGGGCACTCGGGGGAGCAGCGTTTGGGATCCGGGTTGCGGAGGGAGTTGGTGAATCGGCCGACGAAGGCGCCCGTCGCCGGATCGAGGTCGATGGCCGTGAAGAGCTTCACCTGCGCGGGAATGGGGTCGGTCACGACGGCGAGGAAGAAGTACGTGCCCGACTGGAACACCGTTGTCGGCTTGTTGCACTTCAGGTCGAACTGGTAGCTGAAGGGGATCCGCCGGCGGGTGGTGGTGGCGTGTCCTGCCGCGTCGGAGAAGCCCTTTTCGATCAGGAGCACCAGGCTCGCTCCGACCGGGAACGCCGCGCTCGGCTTGATCTTGAGCGAGGTGTTGTCGGCCGAGAGGACGGCGAATCCACCGGTGTCGCCCTCCACGGGATCGGTGGAGAAGAGCACGTCGAGGCTGGTGTTCGGATCGCTGTCCTCGTCGCCGAGGTTGCCTTCCACGTCGGTCGTGAGGCGGGCGATCTCGATCTTCACCGTCGCCGGATCGGCCGGCTTGGAGAACGTGAGGATGATCGGGACCTTGGGATCGGCGAGGTGACTGTTGTCGGCGCCTTCGAGGGTGACGTCGGGCGGGCCCAGGTACTCGGCGCAGCCGGGAGCGGCGAGGAGGGCAGTCGCGAGGAGGACGAGCGGAGGCGAGAGGCGGCGAGTCAAGGTGTCCTCCTGATCAGAAGAAGAAGGTCGTGCGCGTCTGGACGAGGCCGCTGCGGACCGCGGCGCCATCCTGGTTCTGGAGGGCGGCGCCCGGGAAGAGGACGGCGGCCTCGAGGTCGAAGAAGAAGTGATCGAGATACCGCCACTGGACGCGGCCGTCGAGCTCGGTGCCATAGTAGCTGGCCGGCTTTCCCCCGACGAAGTTGACGAGATCGTCCTGGATCGTGGTCCCGTCGCGGCGCTGGAGCGAGGCCACAGGGTCGATGACCCGCGCCGGCGCCCAGGCCATGAGCACGCCGCCCCGGAGCAGCACTGTCTTGTGGGGGTGAAGATCGAACTGCGGGAAGATGGCGAAGGCATTGGTGAAGGCGCCCCGGGTGGCGATGGACTCGGCCGGGAAGGTGGGCGCGCCGAGGCGGCGGAGCGTCTCCACGGCGGCGGCCGACGAGCGCGCCGACTGGAAGGCGATGGTGTGCTTGAAGAGCAGGAGGCCAACGTTGGTGTCCTCCGAGAAGTTGAACTGCGAGAGCGGCGTCCCCGCGGTGGGATCGGGATCGCCCGAAGCGTAGTCGGCCTCGAGGTAGAGCGAGGCGAAGCGCTCGTCCCAGCGCACCACGCCGCGGGCGCCGATCTGCCGCACCGTCTGGGGAACGGCAGGATCGCTGTTGATGAACTGGTAGGCGATCGCGACCTCTTCCGTGGTGCCGAGGTTGGCGCCGACGTCGAGGCCGGCGGCAAGGTGGTTGTGGAGGAAGCGCGAGGTGAGGCGGCCGCCGACGCTGTTGATCCGGGTGTGGTACTGCGCGTCCCAGCGATAGGCATGGTAGGCCGAGAGCAGGAGATCGGTGCCGAAGGCGTAGCGCGGCGCGAGGAAGCGGACGGCGGTGTCCCACTGATTGACGGACTGGCCGAGGTTCTCGGGATTGTCGGTGACGAGGCGATCGTAGGCCAGGGCGAGGATCAGCCCCTCGCTGGCCGAGGTGTTGCGCTCGCCCTTGGGCTTGAAGGCCTCGAGTGGCTTGGTCGCGAACAGGATGCGATCGACGACGCTGCCGGTGCGCGCGACGCCGAAGCGGTTGGCGCGCCCGTCGCCGTCGGCGGCCTGGACGCCGGTGCCGATGTTGACGGGCTGGCGTCCGACGCGGAGGAGGCCAAAGGGCAGGGCGACCTCGCCATAGGCCTTGCGGACCTTGAGCGGATCCTGCGGACAGACGGTGTAAGAATAGGAGTTGGCGTCGAGCGGATTGGGCCCCGTGAGGCCGACGCACGGGCGCGAGACGTTGGGGTTCTTGGTGGCGACGTTGGTCCCGGCGTTGGAAGAGGGGTTGCCGCCGAAGTCGCCGTTGTCGCCCCAGAGGACGCCGTCGAGCACGTCGGTCGAGAAGACGACCTTGACCTTGTCGCGGTAGTCGACGGCGGCGTCGAGCCGGAGGCGGTGCTCGAGCCAGCTCAGCTCGCGATCCTTCTCGCTGTTGAGGCTCACCGGGTTGACGTAGACGAACTGAGCGCGGTACTCGGCGCCGGCCCGGAAGCCAAAATCACCGAGCGTCCAGCGGGTGCCCTCGTTCGGCGGGTCGGGGTCCGACCAGGGCTCGAGGGCGTGGGCCGGGGCGGCCGAGAGCGAGAGCAGCGCGAGCGTGGCGAGGGCCGTGAGGCGAGCGCCGAGGCGCCGAGCGAGCGAGATCGAGATCGAGAGTTGCACTCCGCGCGAGACTACAACGAGGCGTGAAGGCTCCGGTTTTTTTTCCAGGCTGGGGAATGCGTCGATCCGGGGTTGGCGTTCGGTCGCGCACATCGCGGTCGCCCTTTTCACTCGGTCCGCGGCGGAGATTTCATGCCCTCCTCACGACTCCGAGCCCTCGCGCCCTCGATCGCGGTGATCCTCTTCGCCTCGGGCTCGATGGTGTGCAGCGGCGTGCAGCCCGGGGCGCAGACGCCCGCGGGCGGCCCCGGCGATTTCCTCGCGCGCTCTGCGAAGACCACGGAGGGGACGCTGTCGTTCCCGCCGCGCGACGAGGATCGCACAGCGCGGGGCGAGCTCGGTCGCGCCGGCGTGAGGGGATCGACGGTGGCGCTGTCGGTGCGATCGCCCGAGCTCGGCCCCGATCGCCGGTTCTCGTTCGCGGGGACGGCGGTGCGGATCACCTTCAATCAGCAGATGGAACGAGGCAAGGGCGTGGCCTCGGGGAAGAAGGGCGCGCTGACCTGGCCGATGCCCGGAGCGATCGCCATCACGCCCGACGTGCCCGGGGCGACGCAGTGGATCGACGATCGCACGCTGGAGCTCGCCGCGACGGCGCCGTTCGAGAAGGATCGCGTCTACGCGATCACCGTGCGCGACGTGGCCTCGCTCGGCGGGACGAAGCTCGACGCGCCGTGGACCGCGACGTTCACCGCCCAGCCGAGCTTCGTCGTCGCCGGCAAGGAGCTCGGGTATCTGCCGGTGGCGGGCGCGCCCCGGGTGATCGCGACGCATCCGCTCGAGGGGAGCCGCGTCGGGCGCGGGAGCGAGATGTCGGTGCTCTTCGATCAGTCGATCGATCTCGGCGCGGCGGCGGCGCTGATCAAGCTCACCGGGATCAAGGGCGTGACGATCCCGGCGAGCCTCGCGCACCCGATCGGGCCCACGTTTCAAGGGATCAAGGTCGATCCCCGCTTCGTGGTGCTGGTGCACCCGGCGGCGCCGCTGCCGGCCGGGCAGGAAATCGAGCTCGTCGCCGCCGACCACGATAAAGCGCGGACGCCGCGGACGAGCGGCTTCACGGTCGTCGATCCGCTGGCGCTGCGGGACGTGACCTGTGGCTGGGGGGCCGGGGACGAGTGCTCGTTCGCGAAGGGCGTGCTCCACACGTCGGAGCACAGCGTTCACGTGCTCTTCAACAACCAGCTCGACATGTCGGCGAAGACGCTGGCGCAGCGGGTGCGGGTGACGCCGCCCGTGAAGAACCTCTCGGTGCGCGCCGAGGGCTGGGACGAAGGGCGGATCGTGATCAGCGGCCAGCTCGTCTCGTCGACCACCTACGACGTGGCGATCGACGGGCTCGTGGATCGCTTCGGGCAGCGGCTCGGGACGCCGGTGCGGTTCACGATCGCCACGGCGCCCCAGAGCGCGGGCGTGTCGATGGCCGAGGGGTTGATCCTGCTCGACGAAGCCACGACCAAGCACTTCACGGTGACGACGCGGAACCTCGCGTCGGCCGAGCTCGAGGCGTGGCCGGTGAAGAGCGGCGACGCGGCGGCGTTCGAGCAGGCGCTCTCGCGGGTGCGATCGCGGAGCGTGCCGGAGGAGGCGGCGCTGTTCCGCATCCCGGTGACGATCACGCCGAACCGCGACCGATCGGTCGAGACCGCCGTGGATCTCTCCACGCAGCTCGCCGCGGGGACGAGCTACGTGGTTGCGTTGCGGCCCGGCGCTCCGGCGTTCGGAGCGTCGGCCATGAAGTTCCCGAGGGACAGCGAGGCGACGCGGCCGCCGGTGGCGCTGCTCGGGCCCGGCAGCTCGAAGGCGCTCGCCGTTCACGCGCGGGTCATCGCAGGATCGACGCTGGTGCACGTGGCGCGGCTCGGGAGCGGCGAGCCGGTGGCCGGCGCGACTGTCCGCTTCGACGGCGCCGCGGCGAAGCCCGCCGTGACGACCGACGCGCTCGGGGTGGCGGTGCTCGCCGACGACGCGACGGCGACGATGCTCGTGGTCCACGCCAGCGACGCGGATCTGCTGCTGCCGACGGGATCGGAGGGGATCACCGCGAAGCAGCTCTTCCCCGGCCTCGCGTCGGGCGCGGAGGCGGGGGCGGCCGATGCGCGCGCCGTCGTGGTGACCGATCGCGGCATCTACCGGCCGGGATCCACGGCGTTCATCAAGGCGAGCCTGCGGCGGCTCGCCGGCGACAAGCTGGTGCCGATGGTCGGGGCGCAGGCGGTGATCCATGTCGTGGGGCCGACCGGCGAGGACGCGTTCCGCGAGACGGTGACGGCCAACGATCTCGGGAGCGCGGCGATCGCGTTCGCGGTGCCGGAGGGCGCCAAGCTCGGCCGCTACCAGGTGCGCGTCGAGGATCCGAGCGTGGCCGATCCGCCGATCGCCAAGGGGATGATCCAGATCGCCGAGTTCGAGGCGCCGCGCTTCGCCGTCGATGTCGACCTGCGCTCGGAGGCCGCGAAGCCCGGGGCGAAGGCGCGGGCCGCGGAGCTCGCGGCGACGGTGCGCGCGCGGTATCTCTTCGGCGCGCCGATGGATGGCGCGCAGGTGAGCTGGACGCTGAAGCGATCCGAGGCGCGCTTCCCGGCCGGGCCGCTGACCGAGGCGCTCACGTTCCGCGCCGGCCGCACCTGGTATGACGACGATGACGACGTTGACGATGGTGACGACGCGCCCGCGCACAAGGGGTGGAGCCGCGCCGGGACCGGCCAGCTCGCGAGCGATGGCACGCTGGTGGTGAAGCAGGCGCTCGACGTCGATCCCGCGCTCGGGCCGCAGGAGTTCACGCTCGAGGCCGACGTCGCCGACAGCTCGTTCCGGCACATCGCGGGGCGCGGCGCCGTGACGATGAACCCCGCGAAGCGCTACGCGGGGCTCACGATCGCGCGGGGGTGGGTAGGCCTCGGCGAGGCGATCCCGATCGAGCTCGGCGTGATCGACACCGAGGGGCAGGCCGTCGTCGGGGCGCGGGTGACGGCTCGCGTCGAGCGGATGGAGTGGAAGTACGCCCAGCGGCGCGGCGCGGGCGGGGCGCTGCGGTGGGACTGGACGTCGCGGCGCGTGCCGGCGGGGAGCTGCGTCGCGACGAGCGCGCGGACGCCGGTGACGTGCTCGCTCACGGCGACGACGCCGGGCGACTACGAGATCAGCGCCGAGGTCGACGGGCGGCGCGGCGGGACGCGATCGTTCTGGGCCTGGCGCGACGGCGACTCCGAGACGACGCCGTCGCCGAACCGCGGCAAGACGCTGGAGATTTCCCCGGACAGGACGCGCTACCGACCCGGCGACACCGCGAAGCTGATGGTGAAGAGCCCGTACGCGGCGGCGACGGCGATCCTCACGGTGGAGCAGGGCGGGCTGCTCTCGCACGCGACGCGGAGAATCCAGGGCGGAGCGGCGCTGTTCGAGGTGCCGCTCACGGCCGCGAGCGCGCCGCACGTGCACGCGACGGTGACGCTGCTGCCGCTCGGCGCGAAGGGCGAGGGCGTCGCGGACTACCGCATCGGCGCGGTGCGGATCCCGGTGGCCCTCGAGGGCGCGCGGCTCCAGGTCGCGCTGAAGAGCGACAAGGGTACGTACGAGCCGGGCGACGAGGCCGCGATCACCGTCGACGTGAGCGATGACGGCAAGCCCGAGGGCCACGCGGAGATCGCGCTCGCGGTCGTCGACGAGGGGATCCTCCGCCTCAGCAACTTCCACGCGATCGATCCGGTGCCGCTGCTGCACCCGGGGCGCGCGCTCTCGTTCAAGCTCCGCGACAGCCGGCGCGGGCTCGCCGAGATGTTCGAGCGCAGCCACACCGCGGGCGACGGCGAGGGCGGCAGCGGCCACGCCACCGTCGGCGAGACGCGGAAGAAATTCGTGGAAACCGCGCTGTGGCGGCCGGATTTACGCACCGACGCGGCCGGGCGCGCCACCGTGAAATTCAAGCTGCCCGACAACCTCACCCAGTTCCGGATCATGGCCGTGGTGCTCGACGACGAGGGCAAGGGCGCCGCGACCGAGTCGGGGTTCACCGTGCGCAAGCCGGTGATGCTGGTGCCGATCGTCCCGCGCTTCGCGGCGGTGGGCGATCGCTTCGAGGCCGCGGCGATGCTCCACAACAACACCGGCGAGGCGATCACCGCGAGGATCACCGTCGTCGCGAGCGGCGCGGCGACGCGGGCCGAGGCGCTGCCCGCGACGACGGTGACAGTGTCGGCCGGCGGGCAGAGCCGCGTGGCGTTCCCGATCCGGGCCGAGTCGCCCGGCGCGATCGCGCTGTCGTTCGCGGTGGCGAGCGACGTCGCGCCGGCGACGGCGCTCGATCGCGTCGAGGCCCGCGTGCCCGTCGAGGAGGCCGGCCTCGACGAGCGGCCACACCTCGAGGGCGCGTTCTCGCGATCGCAGGAAATCTCCCTGGAAATCCCCGCGGATGTGAGCGGCGGGCCGACGGCGGCGCTCACCGTGCAGGTCGGTCAGCACCTCTGGCCCGAGCTCGGGCAGCGGCTCGATTACCTGCTCGACTACCCTCACGGCTGCGTCGAGCAGACCACGTCGAGCACGCTGCCGCTGATCGCCGCGCGCTCGATCTTGCCGCGCATCGGCTTCACGCGGCTGAGCGACGCCGAGCTCAAGCTGCGGATCGCGGCGGGGCTCGAGCGCTACGCGACGATGCGGACCGAGAGCGGCGGCCTCGCCTACTGGCCCGGCGGCAGCGAGCCCAACGTCTACGGCACGGCCTACGCGATCCGCGCCGTCGTGCTGGCGCGCGCGGCGGGCGTCGCGGCGCCGGCGGGGCTCCTCGAGGGGATGAAGGCGTACCTCGCCGAGCGGCTCCTCGACAGCAACGTCGAGCCCGAGGTGCAGGCCGCGATCGCGCAGAGCCTGAGCGATCTCGGCGAGCTGCCCGCGAGCGCGTCCGATGCGCTCCAGGATCGCGCGGACAAGCAGAGCGTGTTCGGCAAGGCCAGCCTGGCGATGGCGCTGCACGGGCTCGCGGGGCAAGACGATCGCGTCGCGGCGCTGCTCGACGCCGTCGAGGCGAGCTTTGACGCCACCGGCGAGCTGCTGGTGAAGCCGGGCAACCACGATTTTTACTACTACGGCTCGCCCACGCGCTCGAAGGCCCAGGCGGCGATCGCCCTCAGCCGGCTCCGGCCGTCGGCGAAGGTGCTGCCGCTGCTGCTGCGCGAGCTCGCCGAGGGCACCGAGACGTACACGACGCAGGCCACCGCGTACTCGCTGCTGGCGCTCGCGGCGCACCTCGAAGGCTCGACGGCGGACGGCGCGCCATTTCGCGTCACCCTCGACGGACACGATATCGTGGCCAGCAAGGATCTCGGCTTCGGCAGCAAAGAGTTCCAGATCCCGCTGGCGACGCTGCGCGGGAAGAAGGCCACGCTGGTGCTCGCGAGCGGCGACGACCGGGCCATCGGCTTCATCGCCTCGGCGCGCTGGCGACGGCCGCTCTCGGCGCACGGCAACGCGGTCGCGACGCACACGCCGCGCAGCCCCGAGGTGTTCCGGGTGTTCACGACGCCGAAGGGCGGCGCGGTGGATCTGGCGAAGGTGCACGCCGGCGACGTGCTCCGCGTGGCGATCCTGGCGCGGCTCCCGGTCGACGCGATCGATCGCGAGCGGCTCGGTTACCTGGCGCTGACCGATCGCTTGCCCGCGGGATTCGAGCCGATCCAGCCCGATCTGGCGACGGTCGCGAGCGTGCCGGATCTCGGCGCCGAGCACCCGTTCGCCCCGGAGCTCCGCTGGGGCAACAGCGCGAGCCACGTCGAGCTCCACGACGACCGCGTCGATCTCTACTTCGATCGCGTCGAGGGCGACGAGGTCGCGGCGACGTACCTCGTGCGCGCCTCGACGCCGGGCGAGTTCGTCCTCCCGCCCGCGGCCGCCGAGCTGATGTACGAGGGCGACAGCTGCGGCTACTCGGACGCGGGCAAGGTCACGGTGCAATGAGGGCGCCCGCGCTTCCGCGCCGACGTCGGATCCTCGGGGGCCTCGCCGCGATCGTCGCGCTCGCCGGCCTCGCGCTGCTCGCGCTCACGGGCGCCTGGCGGCGCTACCGCAGCGGGGCGGGGGAGCCGTCGGTGCACCTCGCGGATCGCTGGCACGAGGGGCACCTCATCCTCGATCGCCGTGGCGCGACGCTGCGCGAGCTGCCCTCCGAGGCCGGCCAGCGCGGGCAGAGCCTGCCGCTCGAGGCGCTCGGCGATCGGATCATTGCCGCGACGCTCGTGAGCGAAGACCACGATTTCTGGGGTCACGAGGGGATCGATCGCACCGCCGTCCTGCGCGCCTTCGGGCAGAACCTCGGCCACGGGCGGCTCGTCTCGGGCGCGAGCACCATCACCCAGCAGCTGGTGAAGATCCTCGACAACGAGGGGCACCCGCGGCCGCGCACCCTCGGCGAAAAGCTCAAGGAAGCGGCGCGCGCCGAGAACCTCGAGCGCGTCGTGGGCAAGCGCGAGATCCTCGAGGCGTACTTGAATCGCCTCAGCTACGGGCACGGGCTCGCGGGGCCCGAGGCGGCGGCGAAAGGGTATTTCGGCAAGCACGCGCAGGACCTGAGCTGGGCCGAGGCGGCGTACCTCGCGGTGCTGCCGCGCGCGCCGTCGTTCCTCGATCCCTACGGCCACGGGCCGCGCATCGTGCCGCGGCAGCGCGCGCTCCTCGACGCGCTCCACGATCGTGGCTTCCTCGCGGACGCCGATCACGCGCGCGCGCTCGGCGAGATCATCGTGACGCGGCCGCTGGCGCACCCGTTCCTCGCGCCCCATTTCGTGGCAGGGATCGTCGCGGACGGGGAGCTCGCCGAGACGGGGACGACGCGAACCACCCTGGATTTGCAGCTGCAGGGAGACGTCGAGGGCCTGGTGCACACCCACCTCGCGGCCATCGCCGGCGAGGGCGCGAGCAACGCCGCGGTGATGGTCGTCGACAACGCGAGCGGCGAGGTGCTGGCCTACGCGGGCAGCGCCGACTTCGACGATCCGCAGATCGCGGGGCAGCTCGACGTGATCCGGGCGCGGCGGCAGCCGGGATCGACGCTCAAGCCCTTCGTTTACGCCATGGCCTTCGCGCGCGGTCGCACCGGCGCCGACGTGCTCGCCGACGTGCCCACGAGCTTCCCCGAGGGCCGCGGCGCCTACACGCCGGGCAACTTCGACGGCACGTTCGAGGGGCCGATCAGCGCGCGCGAGGCGCTGGCGGGGAGCCTCAACGTCCCGGCGATCCGGCTCGCGGCGGAGCTGCCGGCGGGCACGCTCCTCGACACGCTGCGCGCGCTCGGCCTCGCCAGCCTCGACCAGGACGCGCGGCATTACGGCCTCGCCCTCGCGCTCGGCAGCGGCGAGATCGAGCTGCGCGAGCTCTGCTTTGCGTACGTCGCGCTGGCCCGCGGCGGTGAGCGGGTAGCGCCGCGCATCACGGTCGCGAGCGCGGCGGAGCTCGGCGCGCCGGCGCTCCCCGGCGAGCGGATCTTCGACGCGGCGATCGTCGCGAGCGTGACGGACATCCTCTCCGATCCGCTGGCGCGCATCCGTGGCCTCCACGGCCGCGGGCCGTTCGACATCGGCTTCCCCGTCGCGGTGAAGACAGGGACCAGCTCCGGCTTCCGCGACACCTGGACCGCGGGCTACACCCACGAGCGCTCTGTCGCGGTGTGGGTCGGCAACTCCGACGGCGCGCCGACGCGGCGCCTCACCGGCGCGAGCGGCGCCGGCCCGCTCTTCGCCGACGTCATGCGCCGGGCGATGCGCGACGTCCCGGCGCGCGCGCCGCTGTGGGACGAGTCGCTGCTGGAGTCCGCCGAGGTCTGCCCGCTCTCGGGGAAGCTCGCAGGGCCGGCGTGCCCCGACCACGCCGCGCGCCGCTTCGTGAAGGGCCACGCGCCGACCGAGAGCTGCGACGCTCACGTCTTTGCGAGCCCGCGCGCGCCCACGCCCGACGCGGCCGGAGAGGCTCCGTACCGCTGCGATCCCCGGGGAACACAGCGGGTCGCGCTCTTGCCCGAGGTCTTCGATGCGTGGCTCGCCGCGCAGCCGATCGGCGCGCCGGGGCAGGATGCCTTCGGCCTCCCGTGGCTCTCGCGCTCGCGGCTCCCGGGCTGCAGCGCGTCGGCCCCGAGCAGCCCCGAGCTGCGCATCGAGGCGCCGTCGTCGGGCAGCGTGTACCTGCTCTCGCGCGCGACCTCGGCGCGGGACCAGGCGATCGAGGTGCGCGCCGCGATCGCGGGAGATCCCGGCCGGCGCGTCGGGATGATCGAGTTCGTCGTCGACGGCGAGGTGGCCGCGCAAGCCGTGGCGCCCTACCGCGCTCGCATCCCGCTCACGCGCGGCGACCACGAAATCCTGGCTCGGCCCGCCGATCCCGCGGTCCACCTCCCGGTGCGCGCCGCGCGCTTCAGCGTCCGCTGAGCGAGCTCGCCGCGCGCGAAAGGGCTATTCCTTCCGGGTTTCCAGGCCAAGCGCGCTGCAGTGGCGCCGCGCGCGCCGGCGCCCCCGACGGCCGCACCCGCGCTGCTGGTTGCCAGCTCCATCGGCCCTGACTAGGGTACGGCCCCCATGCAGCCGGCCCGATCTTCGCGTCCTCCTTTCCCCGCCGCGGAATCGCCCTCTGCCGCGCGGCGCGGGGCCACCGGGGCCGTCGCGGTCGGCGTCTGCGTGCTCGGCGCGGGCTGCTTCCTCGGCGACGCGACGCTCGCGCCGCTGCCCGAGGCGCTCTACTACCCGACCGGCCTCGCGCGCTCGCCGGGTGGCTCGACGCTGTACATCACCAACTCGGATTTCGACCTGCAGTACGACGGCGGCACCGTCCTCGCGCTCGACCTCACGAAGGCGCGCGGGACGCTGATCAAGCTCCTCGACAAGCTCCGCGAGATCGGCGCCCCCGACTCGACGACCACCGCGACCGAGGCGTGCAACGTGCTGTGCGGGCCGCACGACGCCATCAACTGCCCCGACCGCGACATCAAGACCAACACCAACACCCAGCTGAACCCGGGGCCCTGCCTGGCGATCCCGCTCAGCGACGCCGTCGGCGGCAGCGCGTTGCCGTCGGCCACGATCGGCGCGTTCGCGTCGGGCGCCATCTTCGTGAAGCGCGCGGGGCACAAGCCCGACGCCCGCGTGTTCATCGCGGTCCGCGGCGATCCGTCGATCACCTTCATCGACGTCAACGACGACGGTCCTGCCTCCCCGCTCACCGACTCCTCGCCGCTGTCGCCGGGCGTGTTCTCCGACGTGCTCGACTGCACCGGCTCCAGCGTGCAGACCGTGGGCGAGCGCTGCAACAACCAGCACCGCGTCGGCATCGAGCCGTTCGAGAGCACGCGCGCGATCGTGCTGCCGACCGAGCCGGTGGGCATCGCCGCCTCGGAGGACGGCACGGCGATCGTCGTCGCGCACCAGACCGAGAACTCCGTCAGCCTCTCGGTCGACAACCCCGATCAGACCACGCCCACCACCGACGGCGTCGTCACGGGGAAGCCCTCGCTCGCGTTCGTGCTCGGCGCCCTCCCCGCCGGCCCCACCGAGGTGGCGACGGTGCCGATCCCCGCGCTCTTCAAGGACCGCGTCGAGCACCACCCGCCGCAGATCGATTACCAGCGCGGCTTCCTCGTGACGTACCGCGCCTCGCCCGTCGTCGATCTCATCCGCGTGCACAAGGACGAGAGCGGCACCTCGCGCCCCTTCCTCACGCGCTCGAACGACACGTCGATCAGCGTCAACGCCGACGGCAAGGACTCGCGCGGCATCGCCGTCGACGCCGAGGCCCGCCACGCCTGCGAGGTCCTCTGCACCGCGACCGACGCCGCCTGTCAGCTCGAGTGCTTGAAGATCCCGATCGACGTCTTCATCGCCAACCGAACGCCGCCCTCGCTCCTCGTCGGGCGCATCGAGACGACGACGATCCCCGAGCAGAGCGTGAACCCGACGGGCGCCTTCGATCGCGTGTTCATCACCGACAGCATCCCGCTGGCTCAGGGCGCCTCCAAGGTCGCGGTCGGCAAGGTGATCGATCCGAAGGGCAACCTCTCGCGCCGCGTCTTCGCGAGCGCCTTCGACTCGCGCCTCGTGTTCTCGTACGACCCCGACGAGCGCCGCGTCGACAACATCATCAAGACCGGCCGCGGGCCGCACGCGCTGGCGTTCGATTACGACGGCACGCAGGCCAAGCCCGAGCACGCGTTCCTCATCGTTGGACACTTCACCGACTCGTACCTCGGCGTGGTCGACCTCGACATGCGCAAGCCGACGTTCGGGACCATGTTCGCCTCCCTGGGCACGCCCACGCCTCCGAAAGCCTCGAAATGAGCCTCGCGCCGAAGAAAACGTCAAGCCGCAGGCCGCGCCGGACGGCGTTCGGGGTCCTCGTGGGCGTCGGCCTCGTCGGCCTCGGCGTCGCTCCCGTACAGACCGGGTGCGCGACGCAGACGACGACCGTGCCCACGCGCGCCCTCGAGCGGTCCGGGCGCTCCTCGTTCGTGTGCCTCGACGATCCGCGCCAGGGCGCGACGGCGATCCATCCGCTCGCCGACTGCAACGCGTCGACGGTCCTCGGCATCCGGGACTACACGCACGCTGACATCGACGGCGGGGTGATCAAGCCCGAGCCGCACATCTACGCGCTCGTCACGCAGACCACGCGCGGCGAGGTCGCCGTCATCGACACCACGGCGACGAACAACTCGGTCCTCGATCAGGATCCCACGGTCCCCGGCGCGAATTTCCTCCCGATCGGCGCGCAGCCCGTCGACATCGTGTCCACGCCCGGCGGCACCGCGACGTTCGTCGGCGTGGCCGAGATCGGCCGCGAGGGGCTCTTCGCGCTGCCCTCGACGCGCATCCGCCCCGCGAGCACCGACGGCACCGGCGGCGCCGGCGGCGGCAGCCCCAACGATCCGAAATCGCTCCCCGAGATCAGCGCGTGGCCCTCGTGCCGCCTCCCCGCGGCGCCGGGGCAGATGCTGCTGATCCCCGATCCGGCGGGCATGGCGAGCCCGAATGACAAGGCCTCCACGCGACCGTGCTGCGATGCGGCCTACGGCGCCGCCGCGACCGACGCGACCTGCAAGACGTCGAGCGGATCCCCGGCGGCCACCGGCCAGAACGGCGATCTCGACGCCGAGGGCAAGGGCCGCGAGAAGCTCGTGGTCGCCATCCCGTCCATGGGCGGCGTCGCGATCCTCGACGCGCAGACGCTCCTCGACAGCGCGCCGGGGCAGTACGCGCCGTGCAACGTCGAGCGCTGGCTCCCGCTCGCGACCGACGTCCCCGTGCTCCCGCCGCCGCCCCCCGCCGGCGGCCTCAACTGCGTCGATCCCAAGGTCGAGACCCCGATCTATCCGAAGGCGCCCGACTCCCGCCCGACCACGCTCGCGTACGCCGCGGGCCGCCTCTACGCCAGCGATCTCGACACGTCGCTCGTCCACGTGATCGACCTCCCGACGCCGTGCGCTCCGGTCGAGGTGCGCCCGCTCCTGCCGACGTCGCTCGACAATCCGAAGCGCCCCGTCACCACCAGCCACGTCGCCGTCGCGCCCACGCTCACGCCCGATCTCAAGCGCTACGTCTATGCGGTCGACGCGCTCGACGGCAGCGCGATGGTCTTCGACGTCAGCGACGATCAGGCCTCGCAGTTCCCGCTCCAGCGCCCGCACCCCGAGTGGAACCCGTTCACGGCGAGCGATCGCATCCACTTCCCGGCGCCGGCGTCCGACCTCGTCATCGTCCAGCGCGACGTCCCCGAGATCGATCCCGCGACCGGCGTCGCCGCCGAGGGCGTCCGCTGCGATCCCGATCCGACGAAGTCGTGCGTCGTGACGAGCCAGACCTGCGACATCGGCGCGGAATATCGCACCGATCCAGCGACGTACGCGGCGGGCGCCGGCCCCAACAAGCTCCGCGGCACCTTCGCGTTCCTCGCGCTCACGAGCGGCCGCGTCGCCGTGGTCGACATCGACGATCTGGACTCCGCCTGCCGTGGCCCGGCGGCGACGTCGGCGCTCTTCGGCTGCGCCGGCGACGACCAGACGAACCTGCAGACCTCGGACGAGCTCTCCTGCAACGTCGTCCTCCCCAACTCGCCGCGCATGGGCCAGTACTCCGCGGCCAACCAGGCCTCGGGCCTCCACCAGCCGGGGATCCAGGGCTTCCCGCAGCTCTTCGACATCAACGGCGCCCCGATCGACGACACCGATCCCATCGCGCCGCGCCTGTTCGCGCCGCTGCCCGCGGGGCATCCGCCGCGGTTCCAGCTCTCGGTCGGCGGTACGCCGATCAACCTCGACCCGAAGCTCGGCAGCGCCAAAGGGCCGGGGGATCCGAGCATCAGCCCCGTTGTCGTCGATCCGACCCTCGCCTCGAAGAGCACGCTGGCGATGAACCTCGAGGATCCGCGGGCGCAGCTCGCCGATCAGAACTGGTTCGTCGTCTACGAGGGCGCGCTCCCCGGCTTCACCTCGGCGCTCGCCGGCTTCCAGTTCCCGGTCGTCGCCGATCCGAACACGGGGATCGCCATCCTCGAGGACGCGAACAGCCGCTTCTGCGACGGCGGCGTCCAGAGCCAGGCGGCCGCGAAGGAGAAGTACGGGCCGACGACCGACGTCGCCGACTACGTCGCGATCACCACCGAGCTGCCCGAGCAGGACAACCTCTACTGGACGTCGACGAAGAAGGACGACAACGGCAAGGAGCTCGTCTGCACCTTCAACGACTGCCGCGGCCTCTTCGGCAGCGTCGACGTCCCCGATGCGGGCCGCAACTTCACCATCCTCGAAGCTCATCAGGATCAGGTCAAGGTGACGCCGCGCACTCCCAAGAAGTTCACCGATCACCCGGTGATCGGCGCGAAAAAGCTCCCGCAGGACTGGCGCGACGACACCAAGTGCTGCTTCCCCTCGCTCGTCAGCTTCGACGTCCGCGTCGGCCGTGAGTGGGAGGTCGCTGGCGATCAGTCGGGCTTCCTGCACCACGTCATCGCCGATCCCGCGACGGGTGTGTGCCGCGACTCGTGCGATCCCGCGCGGGCTCGCCGCAACGGCCGCGCGCTCCGTGCGCCCAACGCCGGACCCCTGACGCCCGGCGTCCCCGACGGCGACAAGCTCGCCTTCATGAACCCGATGTTTCGGCTCGTCGTGCGCGATCCGCCGCCGCGCACCGACACGACGAAGCCCCAGGCCGAGCCGGTCGTCGGCCAGCAGTTCCGCTTCACGACGCAGGGCGCGTTCAAGCCGCTGCAGGTCAGCCTCTCGGCCGACTCCACCACGTTGATCCAGCCCGTGGGCCTGAGCTACGTCTCCCCCACGGGGCAGCTCGCGGTCACCGATGGATCGGTCAACGGCCTGCTGATGATCGATCTCTCCTCCTCCGCGGTCACCCGGTCGTTCTTCTAATCCAGCCTCGCGCGTGGCTGCGCTCACAGCGCTAGCCATGGCCGCGGGGTGCGGCTAAGCCGTGCCCCGTGGAGCCCCAGGTAAGCACCAAGAAGAAGCTCACGCCGGTGATGCGGCAGCACGAGGAGGCCAAGGCGAGCCACCCCGACGCGCTGCTCTTCTTCCGCCTCGGCGACTTCTACGAGATGTTCGGCGACGACGCCGTCGTCTGCTCGAAGGCCCTCGGGATCACGCTCACCAGCCGCAACAAGTCCAACCCCGACGAGGACCCGATGTGCGGCGTCCCGTACCACGCGGCCCACGGCTACATCGCCAAGCTCCTCGCCCTCGGCCACAAGGTCGCGCTCTGCGAGCAGATGGGCGACCCGTCAAAGATCAAGGGGATCGTCCCGCGCCAGGTCGTCCGCGTCGTCACGCCCGGGCTCATCACCGACACCGAGCAGCTCGACGCCCGCGAGAACCACTACCTCGTCGCCGTCGACGCCGGAGAGGGCGAGGCGCACGTCTTCGGCCTCGCGCTCCTCGACCTCTCCACGGGCGAGCTCCTCGTCGCGCGGATCGAGGGCGCCGCCAGCCTCCTCGGCGAGATCGTCCGCGCCGATCCCCGCGAGATCATCTTCGCGGCAGGCCTCGGTGATCTGAAATCCGCGGCCGCGCTTTCCATCCCCCGCGCGGCGCTCCGCGACGACGAGCCGCTCGATCCCGCGACCATCGCCGACCTCATCGACGGCTCGGTCGATGCCCCGCTCGCCGAGGCCGCGCTCGCGGCGCACCCGCTCCTCGCGGTGCGCGCCGCGGCCCGTGCCCTCCGCTTCGCGCGCCACTGCACGCCGGGGCAGAAGATCCCCGTCCGCCGCCTGGTCGCCCACGATCCGTCGAGCGCGCTCCGCATCGACGAGACGGCCGAGATCCACCTCGAGCTCGTCCGCGCGGTCGACGGCACGCGCACGGGATCGCTCCTCGACGTCATCGACGGCACCGTCACGCCCACGGGGGCGCGGCTGCTCAAGCGCCGCCTCCTCGCGCCGCTCCTCGACGTCGGCGCGATCCGCCGCCGCCTCGACGAGGTCGAGATCTTCGTCACCAACGCGCGCGTCCGGAGCGAGCTCAGGGACGCCCTCCGCGGCATCGGCGATCTCGAGCGGCTCAGCACCCGCGCCACGCTGCGCGAGGTCACCCCGCGCGAAATGGGCGGCCTCCGCGACGGCCTCCTCGCCGCGCCGCGCGCCGTCGCCGCGGTCGCCGGCATCCCCGATCCGGGCGCCGCCGAGCTCCTGGGCGTCGACGTTGACACCGTTGACGACGTGGCCGCGCGTCTCCTCGCGGCGCTCGTCGACCGGCCGCCCCCACACGCGCGCGACGGCGGGATGATCCGGCCGGGCTACGACGCCGCCCTCGACGCCTCGCAGACCCTGCAGAAGAACGGCGCCGAGCTGATCGTCGCCCTCGAGGCCGAGCTCCGCGCTTCGACGGGCGCCGGCTCCCTCCGCATCCGCTACACGCGGGTCTTCGGCTACTACATCGAGGTCACCAAGACCCACCTCGCCAAGGTCCCGCCGACGTGGCGCCGCAAGCAGACCGTGGCCGGCGCCGAGCGCTTCACGAGCGACGTGCTCGACGATCTCGCCGACAAGATCGAGCACGCCGAGTCCCGCGCCATGGAGCGCGAGGCCGAGCTCTTCGAGGCCCTCGTCACGCACGTCGCGGCGGCGGCCGAGCGCATCCGCAAGCTCGCCCGCGTCCTCGCCGGCTGGGACGTCGCGGCGGGGCTCGCCGACGTCGCCCACCGCCACGACTACGCGCGGCCTCACGTCGACGCGAGCGACGCGATCGCCATCACCGACGGCCGCCACCCGGTCGTCGAGCGCTACGCGGCGGCGGGCCGCTTCGTGCCCAACGACACCACGCTCGACCTCGCCGCCGAGCGCCTGTGGCTCGTCACGGGGCCCAACATGGCGGGCAAGTCCACGCTGATGCGCCAGGTCGCGCTGATCGTCATCCTCGCGCAGATGGGCTCGTACGTGCCCGCGCGCGAGGCCCGCATCGGGGTCGTCGACCGCGTCCTCTCGCGGGTCGGCGCCAGCGACAACCTCGCCCGCGGCGAGAGCACCTTCATGGTCGAGATGCGCGAGACGGCGGCGATCCTCCGCGACGCCACCCGCCGCTCGCTGGTCATCCTCGACGAGATCGGCCGTGGAACCAGCACCTACGACGGCCTCGCCATCGCCTGGGCCGTCGCCGAGCACCTCCACGACGCCGTCGGCTGCCGCGCCCTCTTCGCGACCCACTACCACGAGCTGACCGAGCTCTCCAAGCAGAGCACCGGCGTCGCCAACTACTCCGTCGCCGCCCGCGAGCACGGCGACGAGGTCGTGTTCCTCCACAAGCTCGCTCGCGGCCCCGCCAGCCGGAGCTACGGTATCGCCGTCGCCAGGTTAGCGGGCGTGGGAGAGGGCGTGCTGGCCCGCGCCAAGGCCATCTTGGCGTCTCTGGAGGCTGGCGCCGCTTTGCCGACCGGCAAACCTGCCTCCTTGCGAGGGAGATCCAAGGCCGGTACGCCGCAACTGGACCTCTTCGCCCCGCCGGCAAAAGTAGAGCCCACCTCACCGGTCCTCGAAACCCTCCGAGCCGTCGACGTCAACCGCCTCTCCCCGATGGAAGCCTTGCAGTTGATCGCCAAGCTCAAAGGCCTCCTCGGACCGGCGTAGAGAAAAAGAAAGAGAGCGGCTGCCCACCCCCGCCGGTGCTCGGCCCTGCGGGCCTCCGCGCCGGCGTCCCCTCCCAAATCGCCGCCTGCGGCGGCTCAGGGAGGGGAACCTCGTTGTTTCAGCTCGCGTCCGGGGCGGCGAGCCAGGCAGCCAAGGCCTCCGGCGTCAGATCGAGCACCACGTCGCCGAGGCGCTCGGGGCCGAGCGTGTCCAGGCGACGGACGAGGGCGGCGCGCTCGGCGAAGTCGAGCGCGCGGGCGAGGCGGCGCTCGACCAGGTGCGTCAGCAGCCCGATGCCCCCTCGATGCCCTTCTCCAGGCCCTGCTCGAGGCCTTCCTGCTGACCCTTCGCTTTCCCCTGATTGTAGACCCAGCTTTCCATGACTGCCTCCGGCAACAACGACGTTATCACACCGCGGAGCCCACGCTTGCGCGCGTCGGCGTCCGCCAGCACCGACATCGCCACCCCCAGCTCGTCCATTTCGCGCGGCGACGTCCGCGCTCGGAGCGCCTCGATCACCTGCGGCAGGCTCCGCTCGTCGGCATCGACGGCGAGCGGCGCGAAGATGAGCCAGAGCGGACTGTCGCGCGCCATCAGCTCGGCGACGGTGGACTGGTACACGGGCTCGATGCGGAACCGCACGCCCGAGAAGCGCCCCTCTCGCCGCGATGTGCGGTATTCACCTTCGGCCGGCCAGCGCTCCTCCCGGCCCGCGAGGAGCACCACCACGCTCTCGATCGGCAACGGCTCCTCCCCCCGCTGCGCCGCGTCGCCTTGTGCGAGCGAGAGGAGCGCGTTGTATTTGTAGACGCGAAAGGCGATCTCCGACGTCATCGTGAGCTGCCACTCGACGTGGAGCAGCCCCGGTCGGCCGCCGACGGACACCTCGAGCGCCCGATCGAGGCCGCGCTGTCGCCCCGTCACCTGGGTGTCAATCCAGCTACCTACCATGATCGGATCGCGCGTCTTCACGAGGGCGCGCGCCAGCGCCTCCGGGAACTGGCGCGAGATGTGGCGTAACACCAGATCCACGTCGTCGCGCTCGGCCGCGTTCGGCGCCGCTTGCTGCCGAATTTCCATGTCGAGATCCCCCTCATTCCCGCGGACAGCGGGTGAGCTGCCCTTGCCGGACTGTTGTACACGATCGTTGACGATGTGTCCATCAAAAGCTGCCCGCCTCTCGCGCGCCCCACGGGCGGGTGATCCGGCAGATCACACCTAGAGCGATCTCCCGGATCACCCCGCGCTCGGTCGCGCCCGACGCGCCGCGTGAGACCTCGACTATTTCGGGTCATTACAAGGTGACACCATTGTCGCGCGGTCGTCAGGGTCGCTCCGGCGCCCTGGCCCGCAACGTGCGAAGAGCCCCCTCCACGAGGCCGACGAACGCGCTTCCCGGCGCCGCGGCCCGTGTGCTCACTCTCCTTGCCCGAGGATCCCCCATGAAGAAGATCTCGCTCCGCCGCACGTCATCCGGTCTGGGCCTGTCGCTCCTCGCCCTCCTCGCGCTGCCGGCCGTCACGGCCATGGGCTGCGTCGGCGAGGCGGTGGACGAGTCGACAGAGATCCCCGACACCCTCGACGAGGCGCTCTCCTCGCCGATCGCGCAGCACGGCGCGCTCCACATCTCCGGCTCTCACCTCCAGGACGCGCACGGCGCCACGGTGCAGCTCAAAGGCATGAGCCTCTTCTGGAGCCAGTGGTCAGGCCAGCTCTGGAACAGCGGCGCCGTCGGCACGCTCGCCGACGACTGGCACGCAGGCGTCGTCCGGGCCGCGATGGGCGTGGAGATGGGCGGCTACCTCGACAACCCCGAGGCCGAGAAGAGCCGGGTCAAGACGGTCGTCGACGCGGCGATCGCCAAGGGGATCTACGTGATCATCGACTGGCACGATCACAACGCCACCCAGCACACCTGGCAATCCAAGCAGTTCTTCACCGAGATGGCCCAGACTTACGGGAGCTCGCCCAACGTGATCTTCGAGATCTACAACGAGCCCGTCGGGGTCTCGTGGGGGCAGGTCAAGAGCTACGCGGTGGAGGTGATCGGCGCGATCCGCGGCGCCGGCGCGAGCAACGTGGTCGTGGTCGGGACGCCGACCTGGTCGCAGGACGTCGACGCCGCCGCCAACGATCCCATCACCCAGTTCGCCAACGTGGCCTACACGCTGCATTTCTACGCCGGCACCCACAAGCAGCCGCTGCGCGACAAGGCCTCTTATGCCATCTCCAAGGGGCTCCCGCTCTTCGTGACGGAGTGGGGCTCCTGCGACGCCTCCGGGAACGGCGGCCTCGATCTGAACGAGTCGCAGACCTGGATCAACTTCCTCGACCAGAACCACATCAGCTGGGCCAACTGGTCGCTGTTCGACAAGCCGGAGACGGCCTCGGCCCTCGTCCCGGGCGCGGGCAACAACGGCGGATGGCCCGACTCGGCGCTCACGGCCTCTGGCCTGTTCGCCAAGCAGAAGATCCTCGAGGGTACGTCCAATCCGCCTCCGCCTCCTCCCGGTGGTGGTGGTGGCGGCGGCGTGACCGGCCGGATCACCCTCCGCGCCGCGGTCGACAATCAGTTCGTCTGCGCCGACAACGGAGGGAGCACGCCGCTCATCTCCAACCGCGACACGGCCCTCGGCTGGGAGCAGTTCGACACGATCCAGAACGGTGACGGCAGCGTCTCGTTCCGCGCCGTCGCCAATGGCCGCCTCGTCTCCGCCGAGAATTTCGGCAACAGCCCGCTCCTCGCCGACCGCGACGCCGTCGGCGACTGGGAGAAGTTCTACCCGACCCAGAACGGAGACGGCACCTTCTCGTTCAAGGCCAAGATCAACGGCAAGTTCGTCTGCGCGGAGAATCAAGGGCAAAGCGCGCTGATTGCCAATCGCGACGCCATCGGCCTGTGGGAGAAGTTCTGGGTCGCGCCGGCGCAGTGAGGAATGGAGGAAACAGCCCCGATCCTCGCGCCGGTACGGTGATTCATTCCCGAGCAGGGCATGATAACGTCCCGTCGTGCCCACACTCCTCCTGTCGCAGCGCCACAGCCCCGATTCGATCACCATGTGGCGCGCGGCGCTCCACGAAGACTGGGACGTCGAGCGCATCCGCGGTTACGAGATTGACCCGGGGCTCGCGGCGAAAGCGCCGGTGCTTTACGGCGAGACGCTCCTCGCCGACGCCCTCGCCGAGCCCCTCGGCCTCGCCTTCCTCGAGCCGACGGCCGACTGGCTCCCCCGGCTCCCCGAGGCCCACCGCAAGCGCACGATCCGCCTCGCCACGCTCGCCGACGCTCGGGCCCTCACGGCGCCGGCGTTCGTCAAGCCGCCCGACGAGAAGTGGTTTGCCGCGGGCGTGTACGCCACGGGCGCGGCGATCGAGGTCGCCGAGGGGATGGAGGACACGTATCCGGTGCTCATCTCCGAGCTCGTGAGCTTCGAGGTCGAGTATCGCTTCTTCGTGCTCGATCGCGCCATCGCGGCGGGATCCATCTACATTCGCGGCGGCGCCATCGCGCGCAGCGGGGAAGGGGAGTGGCCCGCCGAGCCGGCCGATACCGCCGCTGCGACTTCGTTCCTGGAGGCCGTGTTGAAGGATCCCGCGGTGGAGGTGCCCGCCGCCGTGGTCGTCGACGTCGGGCGCACCCGTGATCGGGGCTGGGCCGTGGTCGAGGCCAATCCGGCCTGGGCTTCGGGGCTGTGCGACGCGGATCCGTTGCGCGTGCTCGCCGTGCTGCGGCGGGCCACGGTGGCGCGCGCGGCGCTCCTGGCGGACGATCAGCGGTGGGTGCGCGGCGCGACGAGGTGAGCGAGGTTGCGACCGTCAGCGCCGCGAGCCGAGCCAGATGGCGGCGATCACCATGGCGATGAGGATCCAGGCCGCGACGAGGACCGTGACGATGGCTATCTGGAACTTGCCATTGAGGCGCGTCTCGCCGGGCAGCTCGGACAGCAGGCCGCGCTCCTGGAGCGGTCGAATCAGCTGCTCGGGATGGGAAGGGAGATAATACGCGAGCGAAAGAGCGATCGGCGGGCCGTTCGCGCGCTCGAAATCGAGGAGGACCCCGCACTCGCCGGCGTCGGCGAACGCGCCGCCGTAATCGACGAGCGTCCACTCGCCCCGGGTGAGATCGGCGAGAGGCACCCTCTCCAGCGCGCCCGCTCGCGTTATCACCAGATCGCCCGACAGGATGCGGAGATCATCGATCTTGTCGCGCCGCAGCCGCTCCACGATCGGTCGCTGGCGGACGTGCTGGATCCCGAGCCACGCCGCGAGGAGCGGCGCCAGCGGCACCATCAGCGTGACGACGGCGAAGAGCTTGACCTTCTCGCGCAGGGTCTGCTTCCGGGGGCGGCTCATGCGTCCTGCGCTCCCCACTTGACCTTGAACAAGCACTCTGCCGCGCCGCGCGCGCGGCATGTGGAGTGGGCGAACCGCACGTCGCGGGCGCCGCCGAGCTCGAGAGCGCGCTGGCAATAGGCCTTGAACCCGAGACAGAGCACCTCGTCCGTGGCCCAGTCGACCAGGGTCGCGTCGAGGGCCCGCGGGCCTCTGCGCTCGATCCGGAGCTGCCCTGTGGTGTGATAACGAGGCCAGAGCGTGGCCATCTTCTCGGCCACGTAGGACGGCTCGACCATCTTGAGCAAGAGTCGATGGATGGTGGGAATGTCGCGCTCGGCCTCGAAGCGTACGATGGGGGTGATCGCGCTCAGATCCCCGTCGCCGAGCTTCGTATCGACCGCGCGGAGCAGGCGCGCGTAGAGATCGAGCGGATACCACCCGACGCCCACCGCGGCGCTGACGGTGTCGGCGTCGTCGCCCGGGAGCGCGCCGAGCACCGAGGCCCACGCGTCGCGGCCTGCCTTTTCCAGCACGTAATCGCGCACGGCGACGATGCTGAGGCCTTTCTTGCTCGGAGGTTGATCCATCGGGGCGGCGCGACGATAGGGTAATTCCGCCGTGCTGACCACCGTGGTGCGGGGCGCCGCGTGGCCCGGGCGCGTCGCGGGCCTCGACGCCGCCGCGGAGCCGGGCTGGTGCGGCCGCGGTGGCGAGGCCGTCAGTCGTGACGACCGCGCGCCCTCCGCTGCCCCGCCACCGGGCGGCAGGGCGCGGGGGCGCCGAGGAGCGCAGCGGGGCTTGCGGGTTCTCGCGCGGGCCCGAAGAGGGAGCGGGGTTCGGGACAACAAGGGGGTAGAGATGCGAGCGACTTCAATCGTCCTGATCGGTGGCCTCTTCGCAGCGAGCGTGGCCAGCTCAGGGTGCATGTCGGACACGAGCAAAGGCCGGAACGGCGGCCGCACCGGCACAGGGACGCCGGGAGGCCAGACGACGCCTGGCAACGAGTCGAACCCCGGCGGCGGGACGATGCCTGGCGCGGGTACACCGGGGAGCGGCTCGACACCCGGCGGCGCCGGGACGCCCGGTGGCGGGACGTCGACCGGTACGGGGACGCCCGGCGGCGGCGGGACGTCGACCGGCACGGGGACGCCCGGCGGCGGCGGGAGGACCCCTGGAAGCGGGAGTGGCAGCGGCGCGACGCCTGGTGGCGGCGGGACGCCTGGTGGCGGCGGGACGCCTGGATCCGGCTCGTCGACCGGCGCGGGGAGCACGCCTGGCGGCGCCGGCTCGTCGAACACTGGCGGCGCGAGCGCGCCTGGCAGCGGCTCGCCGGGCGGAGCGGGGACCCTCTTCGGAGGCGGCGCGACGAGCGGGACCTGGACCTCGACCGGCACCTGGACGGCCCAGCCCGGGACGTCGACGGGAGCGGGGCAATCGCCCGGGAACAACGCCTCGAGGTCGCGGCGCTACAGCCCCTTCTCCGCCGCGCGCGAGGGGGCCGAGTGCACGGATGAAGCGGGCCAGTCGTCCGGCGAGAACGCGGCCGGGAGCGCCGGATCGCCCAGCGCGAGCTCATCCAACCAGCGGGCTTCGAGTGAGCGATCTTCGAACGAGCGATCGTCGGGCGCCGAGCCGACGACGCGGAGCCGCGAGGCCGGCGCCCAGGCGGGCGAGGATCAGGAGTGCGAGGACGAAGCGGGCCAGTCGGCCGACACGAGCCGAGTCAGGAGCCTGGCCGCGGACCAGCGGCAGGAAGAGGCGGAGGATCAGGCGGTGAACCGCGATCCGTGCGTGGATGTCATCGTGCTGCGCCCGTGCGGGGAACAGTCCTCGAGCCAGCAGCGGCCCTGATCGGGACCGTACGCGTTCACGGGGTACACTATATGAGCCTGTGTGATCATATGCGAACGAACTCGACAGGGCGAGCCGCGGCGTGATCAGATCGAGGAGTGATCGATCCCCGCGATGAAGTGATTGCCGACCTTCGGCGGCAGATCGCGTCGTTGCAGGCGGAGCTTGCCGCGCTGAAAGAGGCATTCGCGAAGTCATCGAGGAATTCATCGAAGCCGCCCTCGAGTGATGGTCCCAGGGTGAAGGCGCGACCGAAGAAGCCGTCGTCGGGACGCAAGCCAGGGGGGACAACCAGGGCACAAGCGGCACGAGCGCGTGCTGGTGCCTCCGGAAAAGGTCCAGGAGGTTGTTCCCTGTATCCCGAGGCAATGCGAGGTGTGCGCGGGGCTCCTGCACGGCCACGACCCCGAACCACATCGACATCAGGTGTTCGATCTGCCTCCGGTCGAGCCGATTGTCACGGAGTACCAGCAGCACGCGCTCGACTGCCGGTTGTGCGACCACCGGACGATGGGCAAATTGCCAGAGGGCGTCTCCATGCGCGCGTTCGGACCGACGGTGGATGCTGTCGTTGCGGTGCTGATGGGCGTTTATCGGCTCACCAAGCGCGAAGTGCCCGAGTTGATGCGCGACGTCTTCGGACTTCAAATGTCGGTCGGCGCGGTCATTGGGTGTCAAGAGGCGGCGAGTGCGGCCATTGCCCAGACCGTGGAGGACGCGCGCAGCTATGCTCAACAGCAGCCCGTCAAGTACGCCGATGAGACCGGGTGGCGCGAGGGCGCGGGCAGAGCCAGAGCCTGGCTGTGGACGGTCGTTACCACGCATGTCGTCGTCTTCATGATCCACACGCGGCGCAACGCCGAGGCCGCCAAGGAGTTGCTCGGTGACTGGTTCGGCGTCCTCGTGACCGACCGACACGGCGCCTATCACTGGTGGCCGAGCTGCCGTCGGCAGTTCTGCTGGGCTCACCTCAAACGAGATATCCAGGCCATCGTCGAGCGCGAAGGCGAATCGGGACGAATCGGCAAGGGGATGCTCGACGAAGTCGAGCGGATGTTCACGTGGTGGCACCGGGTTCGCGACGGCACGCTCGCACGCTCTTCGTTCCGCGTTTACATGCGGACAGTCCAGAAGCGCTTTGAAGGACTGCTTGCGGAAGGGACGGCGGCGTCTCACCCCAAAACGAGCAAGACGTGTGCAATGTTGCTCAAGCGCCGCCACGCCCTCTGGACCTTCGTCTACTTCGAAGGCGTCGAGCCGACGAACAATGGGGCCGAACAGGTGGTTCGTCACGGCGTGATCATGCGGAAGATCAGCTACGGAACGCATTCCACCGCAGGGAGCCGCTTCGTGGAACGGATGCTCACTATCCACGCCACGCTGCGCC
>JANYGI010000234.1 GCA_025362495.1 Byssovorax sp.
CACGCCCTGGTTGGTGGTGAGGGGACGAGCGCTGGAGTCGATGCGGGCCCGGTCGAGAGGGAGATTGCCCGGGTTCGCGCCCAGGTGGGGTTGCCCCGCGCCCACTTTGCCCGAGGCCGTCGTTTCGGTGAGGGTGCTGCCCGTGACCGCCGGATCGGGCGGAGTCGCCGTGGCCCCGACGGCGGGCGTCGCTTCGGGCTCCCCGTACTCGTGAGCTTTGGTGGGGTTGAACGGCATGGCCGCGACGAGCGCTTCGGTCCCTGCCAGCTTGGCTTTCATTGCCTCCGCCGTGGCCCGAGAGTCGTCAGGGTGGGAGGTGCCGTGCCTGGAGCGAGCGCCGGTCCCGGCGGAGGACGCGTCCGGCGTCGCCTTGGGAGTGGGGGTGGGGAGGGTCTTGCCGGCAGGAGTCTTCTTTGTGGACATCTGGAATCCGAGGGTGGGAGGTGAGAAGGCCGTACGAGATCCTGCGCTGCGCAGCGCGGACTGTGAGGGCCGCGACGAGAGCAAACGACGTACCAGAGCACCAGTCAAAGACGATGACTGTGACGAACCCGCGCGCTGTGTCACGCCAGGTTGCCACACTGTGCCCCTTTCGTGGACTTGACCTGCGATCACAGGACCGCTCGTGCACGTCGACCGAGCGCCGGAGCCGCATACGGCCGCCCCGCCGCGCCCGGGAAATTCTCGGGACGTGCGATCGCCCGCCCGCGAGCCCGGTCCCGTCGTCGCCGCGAGGGCCGCGGCGGACCGACATCGCGGAGCGTCGATCGATGCGCTGGAGATCGGTGACGTCCTCGCGCGCGGGATCCCGGACGACGAGGTGATCGCCAGCACGGCGAGGTGTCTGGACCTGTCGCTACTGACGCACATGACCTCACCACGACTGTGGTGCTTGCTTCACGTCTCCACGAACACCCTGTTTGACCGGCGCAGATTTTTCGCGCATGTGCGGACTATCGCCATGAAAGCGAAGTGCGGTGTAAAATGGATTTGAGTGCTCGAGCGTGGTTGGTTAGAACGTCGTTATCCGAACCGCGGTTGGCGCCTCGCCAGCCGTCAATCCCCTGAACCTGAGATCCACGTTTCGCCCGGCGCTTCCGTCGAGGGCCAGTGGACCAGGAGAAGAGAGACACCATGTCGTTGCGTCGCCCGTCGTGTGTTGCCCTTGTCCTCTGCTTTGCTTCGCTCCCCGCCTGCGCATTCCAGCCCTCCGAATCGAATGATCCGGAGGCCCTGGGGAACGGCGCTCAGGAGATCAAGGGCGGCTCGCTCGCGACCGACTATCCAGAGTCCGTCCTGCTGCTGATCAAGAGTGGTGGAGTCTCCAAGGAGCTCTGCTCCGGCTCGCTCGTGGCGCCTCGCGTGGTGATCACCGCGGGCCACTGCGTTCATGGCTTCGATTCCTGGTCGGTCACCGCGCCGTTCGCCAACGGCCAGACGGCGACCTCCACCCAGTCGACGACGTTCGACTGGAACTCGGGGAGCGACAACGTCGATCCCAACACCCACGACGTGGCGCTCGTCCTCCTCGACACGCCGATCAACGTCGCTTCCTACCCGTCGATCGCGACGGCCCCGGTCGCCGACAACAGCAAGGTGACCAACGTCGGCCGGATCAACAACGGCCAGCTCTCGAACACGGCGCTCTACATGAGCAAGCCTGTCACGGTGACCTCCGCGTCCAGCATCGGTTACCCGTTCGACTACCAGGGCAACGAGATCATCGAGCACGGGGACTCCGGCGGTCCGGTCTTCGTGCCCGGTACGCACCAGCTCGTGGCGGTGAACTCCGGCGGCGGCAACGGCACCGAGATCCTGGCGCGGGTGGATCTGCTCCACGACTGGATCGTCCAGAAGATCGCGGCCAATGGCGGTGGCGGGAGCTCGGGCTCCAGCGGCGCGGGTGGCGGCAGCTCCAGCTCCAGCTCGAGCTCGAGCTCGGGTGGCAGCGGCTCGGGCGGCAGCGGCTCGGGTGGCAGCAGCTCGGGTAGCAGTGGATCCGGCGGCAGCGGCTCGGGCGGCAGCGGCTCGGGCGGTCCCGGCGTCCCGCCGAGCTACTGCCCTGGACTGCCGCCCTACGGGCTGTGTTATGGCAACGTCCTGCTGTCCTGTCAGAACGGGAGCATTCACCCCACGAGCTGTTACGCGCTCGGCAAGTACTGCGGGCCCGACTACGCGCACGGCAAGTACGCCTGCTTGTGAAGGCATCCTGATCCGAAATCCTGCTGGACGATCCGTGACAATCGTCCAGCTGCTTTGTTCGGGGAGAGATCCGGATCGGGGGCCACGCCGATCTCTGCGCGACAGCGTCGATGACGCTCTACGGTGACAGAGACACCACGCGCAGGGACACCACGCCGACGCCGTCCTTCACCAGGCCGATCTGCTCGGCCGCCCGTCGCGAGAGATCGATCACCCTCCCGCGCTGGTGCGGCCCGCGATCGTTGATCCGTACCGTCACGTGCCGCCCGTCGGGCCGCGTCACGTCCACCATCGTTCCGAAGGCCAGAGTCCGGTGCGCCGCCGTGAACGCGCGCGGATCGTACGCTTCGCCGTTCGCGGTCGGGCGTCCGGCCAGCCGGTCGGAGTAATACGACGCCTTGCCGTCCGCGGGCGCCGCGTCGGGCGTGCTGTCCCCCGTCGCCCCGACCACGGGCCCCCGGCTCCCGCTGCTATGGGCCAGAGGCGCGCCACACCCCGCGATCCCGAGCACAGCGGCCAGCATCACCGCGGCGCCGCACCCGTCGCGTCGTGACCGCTGGAGGCTCTCGTCTCGCGCTTGTTTGCCAAGCATGCGTTCGGTCTGCCCGACTTCTGCGCTGACGGCTACCCCCTGTCATCTCCACCTCTCCGGGCGGAGCGGCCAGGACACGGCCGAGAGCATGGCCGCGCATCTTCGCGTGCGGCGGAGTTCATCGCGGGACAATCGAGTCGATTGCCCCGGCGGCTGGTGTCGACCACCAGCCACCTTTTCTACCCGTTCAGGTCGCCAGCGGAGCTTCGTGGAACACCACGAGCTCGGCGCCCTCGCTGACCTGCTCGCCCGGCGCGTAGCGAAAGCTCTCGATCACGCCGTCGCGCGAGGCGACCACGGTGAGCTCCATCTTCATCGCTTCGAGCACGATGAGCGGAGTGCCCTTGGTGACCTTCGTTCCCGGCGCGACCAGGTGGGCGACGACCTTGCCCGGCATCGGCGCGCGGAGGCCGAGCTCGGTGGCGTCGCCGGACGCCTCGATATCGAGCGGATCGAAGACCTCGAGATCCCAGCGTCGCCCCGCGAGGAACACGTACCGGCGCGCTCCGACGGGGACCACGGTCGCCTGGATGGATCGACCGCTGGTGTCGAGTCGAAGCGTCTGATTCGCTCCGACGGAGACGCGCACCGGGACCGACGGCGCCGCCTCGATCGTCTCGGGCGCCGCCACGCGGACCTCGTGACGATGGGGCGCGACGTACTCCGCGCGCACCTCGCGGACCGCTTCACCGCTCCTCAGGGTGATGCGATGAGGCGCGATCGAGCCGAGCCGGAAGCCGTCGAGCGTCGACCAGGGCGAGCCGGGCTCGAGGGCCGCGGCGGCCGCGGAGGCGCCCTCGATCTCGGCCATTGCGGCGAGGCGCCACACGTCGTCGGGGACCTCGCTCGAAGGTGGCTTCAAGGCCTCGTGCTCGCGCTCGATCAGGCTGGTGTCGAGATCGGCAGTCGCGAACGCCGTGGTGTGGACGAGCCGACCGAGGAACTCGATGTTGCTGGCCACGCCGACCACCTGGTACTGCGAAAGGGCCTTCTCCATCGTGCGGAGGGCGTCGGCGCGATCGTGACCCCAGACGATCAGCTTGGCGATCATCGGATCGTAGTAGGTGGTGATCTCGTCGCCTTGCTCGACGCCGGTGTCGATGCGCACGTGCTCGGAGACCTCGGGTGTCGCCAGGTGGACGAGGCGCCCGACCGAGGGGGTGAACCCGGCGTCGGGATCCTCGGCGTAGATGCGCGCTTCGAGGGCGTGACCGTGGCGGGTGAGCTCGCTCTGGGCGCGCGGCAAGCGCTCTCCGGCCGCGACGCGGAGCTGCCACTCCACCAGATCGAGGCCCGTTATCTTCTCGGTGACGGGGTGCTCGACCTGGAGCCGCGTGTTCATCTCCATGAAGTAGAACTGGCCCGCTCGGTCGACGATCAGCTCCACCGTGCCTGCGCCGACGTAGCTCACGGCCCTGGCGGCGAGGACCGCCGTCTCGCCCATGCGCGCGCGCTGCTCGGCGCTGAGGCCCGGCGCCGGCGCCTCTTCGAGCACCTTCTGGTGACGCCGCTGCACCGAGCAGTCGCGCTCGAACAGGTGCACGTGGTTTCCGTGGCTGTCGCCGAAGACCTGGACCTCGACGTGCCTGGGCCGCTCGACGTATTTCTCGATCAGCACGATCTCGGAGTCGAAGGCCTGCCGCGCCTCGCGCCGGCACGAGGCGAGCGCGGCCTCGAAGTCCGAGGCGCGATCGACGCGGCGCATGCCCTTGCCGCCGCCGCCGGCGGTGGCCTTGATCAGCACGGGATAACCGATGCTCTCCGCGGCCGCGGCCAGGTGAGACAGGGTCTGATCGTCGCCGTGGTAGCCCGGCGTGATTGGCACTCCGGCCCTGGCCATGATGGCCTTGGCCGACGATTTCGAGCCCATCGCGCGGATCGCCGCGGCGCTGGGGCCGACGAACACCACGCCTTCTGCCTCGCAGGCGTCGGCGAGCGCGGGGTTCTCCGAGAGGAAGCCATAGCCCGGGTGGATGGCCTGCGCGCCGCTCTGCCTGGCGGCGGCGAGGATCTTCTCGACGACGAGGTAGGACTCGCGCGCCGGCGCCGGGCCGATGCGGATCGCCTCGTCGGCGAGGCGGACGTGGCGCGCCCCGGCGTCAGCGTCGGAGTACACGACGACAGCGCGGACGCCGAGGCGACGCGCCGTGCTGATGATCCGGCAGGCGATCTCGCCCCGATTGGCAATGAGGAGACTATCGAACATGGGGGCTCACATCCGGAAGATGCCGAATCGCGTCTGCGGGATCGGCGCGTTGAGCGCGGCGGAGAGGGAGAGCCCGAGCACGCGCCGGCTCTGCGCAGGATCGATGACGCCGTCGTCCCAGAGGCGCGCCGTCGCGTAGTACGGGTGCCCCTGCGCCTCGTATTGATCGCGGATGGGGGCCTTGAAGCGGGCCTCTTCGTCGGCCGACCAGGCGGCGCCCCTGGCGTCCATCCCGTCGCGCTTCACCGTCGCGAGGACGGAGGCGGCCTGCTCGCCGCCCATGACGCTGATCCGGGCGTTGGGCCACATCCAGAGGAATCGCGGCGAGTAGGCGCGGCCGCACATACCGTAGTTGCCCGCGCCGAAGCTCCCGCCGAGGAGCATCGTTATTTTGGGCACGGCGGCGGTGGCGACGGCCGTGACCATCTTGGCGCCGTCCTTGGCGATCCCGCCGTTCTCGGCCTTGCGACCGACCATGAAGCCGGTGATGTTCTGGAGGAACACGAGAGGGGTCCCCCGCTGGGCGCAGAGCTCGATGAAGTGCGCGCCCTTCTGCGCCGACTCGCCGAACAGGATACCGTTGCTGGCGATGATGCCGACCGGCATGCCGAACACGTGCGCGAAGCCCGTCACCAGCGTGGTTCCGTAGCGGGCCTTGAACTCGTCGAAGCGCGAGCCGTCGACCAGCCGGGCGATGACCTCGCGGACGTCGTACTGCTTGCGCGGATCGGCGGGGATCACGCCGTGGAGCTCCGACGGATCGTAGCGAGGCTCCTCGCTCGGCTCGAGCTGCACCGAGTGCGGGCGGGCGCGGTTGAGATTGGCAATCAGCCGTCGCGCGAGGAAGATGGCGTGGGCGTCGTTCTCGGCCAGATGATCGGCCACACCGGAGACGCGGGTGTGCACGTCGGCGCCGCCGAGATCCTCGCTGGTGACGATCTCGCCCGTGGCGGCCTTCACGAGCGGCGGGCCGCCCAGGAAGATGGTGCCCTGTCCCTTGACGATGATCGTCTCGTCGCTCATCGCCGGCACGTAGGCGCCGCCGGCGGTGCACGATCCCATGACGACGGCGATCTGGGGGATGCCCGCCGCGCTCAGGTTGGCCTGGTTGAAGAAGATGCGGCCGAAGTGCTCGCGATCGGGGAACACCTCGTCCTGGCGGGGCAAGTAGGCTCCTCCCGAGTCGACGAGGTACACGCACGGCAAGCAGTTCTCGCGCGCGATCTCCTGCGCTCGAAGGTGCTTCTTCACCGTCATCGGGTAATAGGTGCCGCCCTTGACGGTGGCGTCGTTGGCGACGACCATGCACTCCTTTCCCTGGATGCGGCCAATCCCGGTGATGACGCCGGCGGCGGGGGCCTCGCCGTCGTACATGTTGAACGCGGCGAGCTGGCCAATCTCGAGGAACGGTGTCCCGGGATCGAGCAGCCGCTCGACGCGGTCGCGGGGGAGGAGCTTGCCGCGGGCGACGTGCCGGGCGCGGGCGGTCTCGCCGCCGCCGCGCGCGGCTTCACCGACCTTGAGGCGGAGATCGGCGGCGAGGCTCCGCATGGCCTCTGCGTTGGCGCGAAAGTCGGGCGAGCGAGGATCGATGGCGGAGGTGAGGACGGTCATGATGTCTCGAAAGGGCGCGCGGTCACGCCGACTCGTTGAAGAGCTCGCGCCCGATCAGCATGCGGCGGATCTCGGAGGTGCCGGCGCCGATCTCGTAGAGCTTGGCGTCGCGCCAGAGGCGCGGGGTCGGGAACTCGTTGACGTAGCCATTGCCGCCGAGGATCTGGATCGCTTCGCCGGCCATCCAGGTGGCCTTCTCGGCCGCGTAGAGGATGGCGCCGGCCGCGTCCTTGCGGAGCGTGCGCGCGTGATCGTGGCGATCGCAGGCCTGGCCGACGGCGTACACGTAGGCGCGGCAGGCCGACCAGGTCGTGTACATGTCGGCGAGCTTGGCCTGGATGAGCTGGAACTCTCCGATGCTCTTCCCGAACTGCTTGCGATCGTGCACGTACGGCAAGACCACGTCGATGCAGCTCGCCATGATGCCGAGGGGGCCGCCCGACAGGACCGCTCGCTCGTAATCGAGGCCCGACATCAGCACCTTCACCCCGCGGCCCTCGCCGCCGAGCACGTTCTCCTCGGGGATCTCGCAGTCCTCGAAGAACACGGGATAGGTGTTGGAGCCGCGCATGCCGAGCTTGTCGAGCTTCTCGCCGAAGCTGAGGCCCCTGGTGCCCTTCTCGACGATGAAGGCGGTGAGGCCGCTCGTGCCCGCGTCTGGATCCGTCCTCCCGTAGACGACGAGCACGTCGGCGTTGGCGCCGTTGGTGATCCACATCTTCGAGCCGTTGAGCACGTAGCGTGAGCCGCGCTTGTCGGCGCGGAGCTTCATGCCGAGCACGTCCGAGCCGGCGTCGGGCTCGCTCATCGCCAGCGCGCCCACGTGGTCGCCGCTGACGAGCTTGGGCAGATACTGGAGCTTCTGCGCCTCGGTCCCGTTCCGGTGGAGCTGGTTCACGCAGAGGTTCGAGTGGGCGCCGTACGAGAGGCCGACCGACGCCGACGCGCGCGAGACCTCTTCCATGGCGATGATGTGCGCCAGGTAGCCGAGGTTCGTGCCGCCGTACTCCTCGCTCACCGTCATGCCGTGGAGGCCGAGGTCACCGAGCTTCTTCCAGAGGTCGACCGGGAAGAGGTTGTCGTGATCGATCGCGGCCGCGCGCGGGGCGATCTCCTTCGCCGAGAAATCCCGGACCGTCTTCCGCAGCAGATCGAGCGTCTCGCCGAGCGCGAAGCTCAGCCCTGCAAAGTGGGTCATCGTTCTTCTCCAGAGTCAGCGTCCACGCGGGGGCGGGAATCTACGCCCGTGCCGGTCGCGCAACGTGCCAGCATGGTTGCATTTCGTGCCAACTCGTCCATGCTGGGCCGGTGCCTGCGCCGCCCTCGCCCCGCCCGGCTCCGGCTGCCCTTCCGCCTCCCGCGCGCGCGGTGACGCCCATGGCCTTCGTCCGCGTGATCGTGCTCGCGTACGACAAATACGACGTGGATCCGGGCGAGGCGTTGCGCCGGGCGCGGATCACGCCGGCCCAGCTCCGCCGCGAGGGAGCGCGGATCGACGCCGATCAGCTGGAAACTATTTCGGCCACCGCGATGCAGGAGCTCGACGACGAGGCGCTGGGGTGGTTCTCCCGCAAGCTGCCGTGGGGCACGTATGGAATGCTGTGCCGCGCCTCGCTGGGCTCACCGACGCTGGGCGTCGCTCTCAAGCTCTGGTGCCGCCACCACCGGCTGCTGACCGGCGACGTCGAGCTCCGGCTCGACCTCGACCGGACGAGCGCCCGCCTCGTCCTCCACGCCACGATCGAGCTCGGCGCGATGCGCGAGTTCTGCCTGCTCACGAGCCTTCGCTACGTGCACGGCTATGCCTGCTGGCTCGTCAACTCGCAGCTCCCGCTCCGCGAGGTGGCGTTCCCGTTCGCCGCGCCGGTGCACGCGTCGGTGTATCCGCTGCTCTTTCCGGGACCGGTGCGCTTCGAGGCCTCCGAGGCCAGCCTGAGCTTCGACGCGCGCTATCTGGAGCTCGCGCCGAAGCGCGACGAGCGGGCGCTGACGGTCATGCTCCGGCGCGCCCTCCCGCTCACGGTGCGCCAGTATCGCCGGGATCGGCTGCTGGCGAACCGGGTTCGAGAGCACCTGACCGGCGCCGCGGGCGCGAGCACCACCGCCGAAGCCGTGGCGACGGCGCTTCACCTGTCGGTGCGCTCGCTCCATCGCCAGCTCGCCCAGGAGGGCGCGTCGCTCCAGGGCCTCAAGGACGAGGTCCACCGGCGGCGCGCGCTCGAGCTACTGCGGCGGACCACCCGATCGATCAAGCAAGTTGCGCTCGACGTGGGCTTCACCAACGAGAAGAGTTTTTCGCGCGCGTTCAAGGCCTGGACGGGCGAGTCGCCGAGCGAGCACCGTCGCCGCGCCGAGCCCCAGGACGGGTGAGCCGGGCTTCTTCGACAGCCTC
>JANYGI010000011.1 GCA_025362495.1 Byssovorax sp.
CCGGGATAGCCCGGCTGCGGCGGCGGACCCGCGCCGGGGATCTGCGGCATCTGCGGCGGACCACCCTGGTTGAAGCCCGGCGGCGAGTGCGGACCCGAGCCCGAGCCTGGTCCCGCCCCGGGGGCCGCCATCGGCGGGGGCGTCACGCTCGTCGCGGGGCCCTGGCCGGTGCCCATGGGCTGACCCGAGCCGGGTGCTCCTTCGACGCGGGCGCCGCCCGGGAACGGCGTGCGCGGGCTGTAGCTCCGCTGCCGCGCGTACTGCTTCATCGACTCGTTGATCAGGTAATCAATCGAGCACTCGAGCTCGCGAGCCATCTGCTCGAACGTCTCCCAGAGGACGTCGCGGCACTGGAACGTTCGTGCGCTTTTCTTGTTCGGATCCGCGCTCATTTTCCCCTGGCGATCTGGACGGTGGCGGAGGAGGGCCCCCGTCGCGTTGCGAGCCGTGCACCCCGACCGGCGTCGAGGCTCGGGGCCGCCGGAGGCCCCATGGTGGCCGGGCGCTGGCCCGATCCGCGAACATCATGAAGCGAGAAGCGACGTCGGGAAAAGTTCGAGGTGAGGGCGCCCATCGAAATGCGCCCTCGCAGCGGAGCCCGCGAAAGGGCCGACCATCCTACTCGAACCACGGTCACTTCTTGTCTTCCTTCTTCTCGGGCTGCCGCTCCTTCATGGCGGGCTCGACGCAGTAGCGGACGAAGTCGCCGACGGTCTTGACGTCCTTCATCTCGCGCTCTTTTGCGGGATCCTTCGCGCCCTCTTTGGGGACTTCGCAGGCCCATTTGCAGTCGGGATCCGTCTCGCAGACGGGCGCGTGGGTGCTGTCGCTCTCGTAGGGCGCGAGCGACGCGACGTCGGCCGAGGTGCCGAACGTGAACCAGTAGCCGAGGGCCGTGGTGCGCTGGGCCGAGGTGCCGCTCGTGAAGTACTTCTTCAGGCCGTCGACCGGCTTGCCCTCTTTGAGGTCGCCGAGCGAAGCGCCGTACGCCAGCGCCTCGCCCATCGCGAAGCCCTTCGCCGAGCCCTCGGGCAGCTTGCCCATGAACTCGTCGATGTGCTTCACGGTCGACATCTTGAGGACCGTGCCCGCCGCGGCGCGCCGGATCTTCCATTTGTCGGTCTTGAAGATCTCGTAGAGCTTGTCGACGACGAGCTCGCGCGGGAGCTCGCCCACGCGGCGGAACGCCTGGTCGAGCACCACGTCGGGCGCGTCGGTCGCGGCGATCTGGAGGATGCGCTTCAGGTCGTCGGGGTTGTTGCGATCGAGGCGACCCTCGAGCGCAGCGAGCGCGGCTTGGCGGCGCTTCTCGCTCTGCTCTTTGTTCGCGGCGAAGTTCAGGAGGAAGTCGACGCAGGGGCGGCCGCCCACCTTGCGCATCGACGCGAAGACGCGGACCAGATCCTCGTCGCGGTACTGCGCGAGCTGAGCCTCGAACTGCTTCGGCGTGGGCTCGAGCCGCGACGCCGCGTTGGCCGCCTTGAGCTCGGGATCTTTGATCTTCGTCCACTCGTCCGACATCACGTACTGCGCGATGGCGACGAGCTGCGCGGAGGCCGCCTCCTTCGTCTTCTGATCGCCGAGCTCGGCGATGAGTGTCGCCATCTGATCGAGGCGCTTCGCGTCGCGCGTCATAAGCTTCGGCAGGCCGGCGACGGCCGGCGCGCCGATGTACCGCAGCAGCTGCTCCATCCCGAAGGCCTGGCTGCGGTTGTCGAGGCGATGCTCGAAGTCGGCGATGGCCCAGTCGATCAGCGCCGACTTGAGCTGCTGCTTCAGCGCCTCGTCGGCGATGATCACCGTCTTGTCCGAGGTGAACATCGCGTAGGCCGCGTCCTTGTAGGGGAACGACGGATCCGGCGGCGACGGCTGGTTGGCCTGCGCGACCGGCGGCGGCTTCTTCAGCTCGGTGATGATCTCCGGCACCAGCGACGCGACGATGACCTGCCGCGTCTCGGGCGAGATGCCGGCGAGCGCGTCGACCATGATCCCGATGCCGACGCGACGACCCGCGCGCGGCTTCATCCGGATGAGCGACATGGCCGCCTCCACGCGGAGCGCCGTGTCGTATTTGTCGTAGACGAGCACGGCCCGGAGCTTCTCCGGCCCGTGCGCTGTGCTCTCCCAGCGGTGCACGTCGTCGTCGCCGACGCGGCAGCCGCTCACTGCGAGGCCACACCCTGCCGCTGCCACGCCCACCGCGAAACCCGCGAAGCGCGCGCGCCATCCTGCTCGATCAAGCTGTGCCATGCATGTCCTTGGATTGGCCGCGATGGTAGCCCCCAGCGTGCGTCCGGCTCAAAGAATTTCCCTTTCGAGGTCACAGAATGTCCAGCAGATCCCCCTGTTTGTTCAGGCATCAGGGTGCGGATCCGCGATCCCGAGGGGGTGCATCCCGGGTTTGAAGCACCCCGGACTTGCCCTGGCGGATAGAGTGCGCGTAAGTAGGTGCAGGTAGGGAATGGCATTTCCACTGTTCGCCCCACGTCGCGCTCAAATCGCTGGTGGTCCCGTTGCCGGGGCCGCCACAACCGCCGGCGCTTTGCCCTCGAAAGGGGCGGCGGCGCCGCGGAAGTCTTCACACGGCTACGCCCGGGAGGCGGCGGCCCTCGTGCTGCTGGCGTCCGCGCTTTACATGGCGCTGGCGCTGACCTCGTTCCGGGGTGATCCCGGGCGACCGGAGATCGTCGGCGACGACTGGGTCGGCCCGGCCGGGGCCTTCCTGGCGCGCGCTGCGGTCGAGGCCATCGGCCTCGCGGCGTGGTTTCTCCCGATCGAGCTCGCGCTCGTCGCGTCGCCGCTCCTCAATGGAAAGCCTTCGATCGCCGGCGTAGCGCGCTTCGCCGGGGACATCGTCGTCGTGGTGATCCTCGCGGCGCTCGCGCACGTTGCGCTGCCGCACGCGACGGCCTTCAACGCGATGCCCCTCGGCGGCATGGTCGGCGAGCTCTTCGGCGAGGTGGCGCGCACGCTCTTCTCGCAGATCGGCTCGTACATCATCGGCCTCACCGTGGTCTCGCTGATCCTGATCGGGCGCGCGACGTTCTCGTTCATCGACGTGGTCAAGCGCGCCGAGCGCGGGGCCGTGCTCCTCGCGGAGCGCGTGTCGACCTGGATGCGCGCGCTGATCGCGGCCTGGACGACGGCCCGCGCGATCGATCAGCAGCGCGACGAGAAGCAGCGTCGCGACGCGGAGCCGAAGATCGGCCGCGCCGGCGGCGGCGACGCGATCATCGCGGCGCTGACCGAGGACGAGCTCGAGTCGACGTCGATCGATCGCGACAGCGCGCCCGACGTCGCGGTGGCCTCCGGGGCCGGCGCGGCGCTGCCCGCCTTGAACGAGGCGCTCGCTCGCAGCGCGAATGGCGGCGGCGGCGCGACGATCTTCGGCGAGGCCGAGGCCGAGGCCGAAGCGGAGGCCGAGGTCGCGGCGCCGAAGCCCCGTCGCGGCAAGCGGATCGCGAAGTTCGAGCCCGAGCCCGAGCCCGCGCCGATCGTCACGCCGACGAAGATTTCCCTGCCGGCGAAGAGCGTCGAGAAGGTGTCGAAGCGCGCCGCGCCGATCGTCGCGGAGAGCCTCGTCGAGGAGACCGCGGGCCTGGAGATCTCGACGCCCTCTCCGATCGCGCCGGTGCGCGCGAAGGTGATCGAGAAGGTGATCGAAAAGGTGATCGAGAAGACGCCGCCGCCCGCGCGGATCGCGATCCCGATCGAAGACGACAAGCCCGCGCCCGCGAAGCCCAGGGCGGCAGCGATCGCGCCCGTGGCCGAGCCGAAGATCGTCGACACCAGCGCCGCGAGCGCGACCGAGAAGGTCGAGCGGATCAAGGTCGTCCCGGCCGTCGGTCAGGGCTTTCGCTTGCCGCCGATCGAGATGCTCGACGAGCCCGGCAGCGACGTGCCCCCCATCGATGAAGAGCAGCTCAAGCTCACGGCGCAGATGCTCGAGAAGACGCTGAGCGACTACGGCGTGAGCGGGAAGGTGGAAGAGATCCACCCCGGCCCGACCGTGACGACGTTCGAAGTCTCGCCCGCCGCGGGGACCAAGGTCTCCAAGGTCGCGGGGCTCGCCGACGATCTCGCGCTCGGCCTCTCGCGCAAGGTCCGCATCATCGCGCCGATCCCCGGGAAGAACCGGATCGGCTTTGAAATCCCCAACGAGCAGCGCATCCCGGTGAGCCTGCGCGAGCTGGTCGAGGACCGTCGCTTCCAGGAGATGAAGGCGCCGCTCCCGTGCGTGCTCGGCCGCGACATCATCGGGACGCCGTACTTCGCCGACCTCGCGTCGATGCCGCACGTGATCGTCGCCGGCGCGACCGGCGCGGGCAAGAGCGTCGGGCTCAACGTGATGCTGGTGAGCTTGCTCTTCCGCAAGACGCCGGCCGAGCTGCGCCTCTTGATGATCGATCCCAAGGTCGTCGAGCTCGCGCCGTTCGATCGGATCCCGCACATGCTCCTGCCCGTCGTCACCGACATGAAGCAGGCCGCAAACGCCTTGAAATGGGCTGTCGATGAGATGGAGCGCCGCTACCAGCTCTTCGCCAACGCGGGCACGAAGAACATCGGCACGTACAACGGCTGGGTCGAGAAGGTGCAGCGCGGCGAGGCTCGCCCGCCGAAGCCGCCGCTCAAGGTGGCCGCCGTCGCGGCAGACGGGACCGAGGTGGAGATCGACGCGGCCAGGGACGGCAGCGACGCCGAGATGCCCGAGAAACTCCCCTGGATCCTGATCGTCGTCGACGAGTTCGCCGACCTGATGATGCAGCAGGGCAAGGACGTCGAGGTCAGCGTGGCCCGCCTCGCGCAGAAGGCCCGCGCCGCCGGCATGCACGTGATCCTGGCGACGCAGCGCCCCAGCGTCGACGTCATCACCGGCATGATCAAGGCGAACTTCCCGACGCGGATCGCCTTCCGTGTGGCCCAGAAGGTCGACAGCCGTACCATCCTCGACGAGCAGGGCGCCGAGCACCTGCTCGGGCGCGGCGACATGCTGATCAAGATGAACGGCGCCAACGACACGCGCCGCGTCCAGTGCCCGTTCTGCTCCGAGGAAGAGGTCCAGCGGATCACGGACTTTCTCCGCCTACAGGGCGAGCCGGTCTACGACGAGGCGATCCTCAAGCCGCGCGATGATGACGGCGACGAGGCCGACACTGCCGACGCGGAGGCCGACCCCATGTACGATGCCGCCGTGCGCATCGTGGCCGACACCCGCCGCTGCTCGACTTCGTGGATCCAGCGCAAGCTCGGCGTCGGCTACAACCGCGCCGCGAAGATCGTCGAATCGATGGAGAAGCGAGGCCTGGTCGGGCCCGCGAACGGAGCAAAAGACCGTGAGGTCTTGATCGCGCCCATCTGATGATGCATGCGAGAGGCCCGCAAGGTCCCCGCTGTCCAGCCTTTTTTGACTTTCGCGATGGGATGCTTCATGGAGCACAGACGATGACGGCTGAGGAGGAGCGCACCCGTCTTATCGGTGAGATTGCCCGCGTTCTACGCGAGGATCCCGTCACGGAGGACGTGCGGTGCGCCGCGCTCACGTTCATCGGATGGCTCGCTCGACGGATGCCCGGGGAGCCCGTGTCCCTCGCCGGCGTCCGCGAGATGATCCACGAGCGCGCCGAGCGGGAGCCTCCGACGCGCGGCGCCCCTCGATCTCGCCGTGTTCCTCGCGCCATCCCCGGCGAAGAAGCCGCGCCCAGCCGCCGCGCGCGCTGACCGACGACAAATCAGGAACCCGCTCGAGGGGCATCGTGGTACGTGGAATCGTGATGGTCGCGCTTCCCGAGTCGCGTCCCGAGGACGATGAAGACGTCGTCTGGGGACTCTCGACCGCCAGCGCTCTCTGGGCTCGGGGGGAGCGGCGGGATGCGATCGTGTGGCTGCGACGCGCCGCCGACGCCGCCGCGGCCGCCGGGCAAGAGTTCCGCGGGTCGGAGCTCGGCATGTACGCGAGCGAGCTCGAAGACACGCTCGGGCGCGTCGAGACGTCGGCGGACGGCGCCCCGATCGAAGGCGACCCGGCCGGGGCGAGCGCCACGGAGCCCGCGTCGCCCGAGGCGATCGAGCTGCTCGACATCGAAGCGGACCGGCCCTCGCAGATCTCGATCGACCTCGAAGACGACACGACGCTGGAGGCTCCGGCGCGGCCTCCTCCGCCCGGTCGCATCGCGCTGACGCCGGGGCCGGTGCCTCCGCCGCGATCGGCGTTTCCTCCCGCGCCCGCGCCGATCACCGGGCCTCCGCCCAGCAAGCCGTCGTCGTCGCCCCCGAGCCCCGAGCCGGGCGCCGCTCCTGCTGTCGACGACGTGGAGATCCCTCCGCCGTCGCCGGTGGGAGTGACCGCGCCGCAGATGCCGCACTCGTTCGAGCTCACGCCGATGCCGTCGGCGTCGTCGTCGCTGCGCGCGCCGCCGGCCTCGGCGCGCCGAATGACGCCGACGCCGCGCAAATCGCAGCCCCGCGGACCGATCCTCGATCCCTGGGCCGACGAGCCGACGGACCCGGGGATCTCCGTGGCGCGTCCGACGGTCTCGTTTCGTCAGAGCGACGGCGGCGACGAGCTCGTTCTCCCGCGGCGTGCGCCGACACTGCGCACGTTCGACCTCGACGACGAAGTGGTGACGTCGGCTGCCCCGCTCGATGCGTCGCTCACGCGGAAGGTCGAGCCACGACCGCCGCGCAACAAGGTCGCGAGGCCGATGCCGCCGACGGCGCCGGGGCAGCTCGCCCAGGCAGCCGCGGCTGTTCCGTCGAAGGGGCTCAGTGTCCCGCCGCCTCCGGCAAGCCCGAGCGCGCCTGCGCCCAAGGCGACCCCGCCTGCGCCTCCTTCGAGCAAGGTCGCCGCGGCGCCGTCGCCGCCGTCAGCGCCGCCGGTCGAGGCCGCGCCTCCGGTCGTTGTCGCGCCGGTTGCTGCGCCGCCGATCGTCGCTGCGCCCGCGTCGAGCTCGCTGCCGGTGGCCGTTGCGCCGCCCGCGCCGCCGGTGGCCGTCGCTGCGGCTCCGGTCGTGCCGCCTGCGCCGATCAAGCCTCCTGCGCCGGCGATCGCCGCGCCCGTCGCTTCGAAGCAGAGCGTCCCGCCGCCGGCGACGCCGTGGCCCGCGCCCGCCGCCGCCAGGCCCAGCGTTCCGCCTCCGCCCGTCGTGACGCCGCCGCCCCGCGCGACGATGACGCCCGCGCCGCCGCCTGCCTCGACGACCCCGCCTGCGCCGACGAAGCTCAGCGTTCCGCCGCCGCCCGTCGTCATCGCCGCCGCTCCGAAGCTCACCTTGCCGCGGCCGCCTGCGCTTCCCAGCCTGCCGAAGCCGAGCATCCCGCCGCCTCCGGTGGCGATCGCGCCGGCGCTGCCGGTCCTGCGATTCGTGCCTCCGCCGGCTCCGGCGCTGATCGACGGCGTGCCCCTCGACGAGGTCGACGCGTTCAGCGATCTGCCGCCGGACATGCAGCACCGGCTCGCGGCGCTCGCGCGGATCGAGCCGCTGTCAGCCGACGAAGAGGTCTCCAGCTTCGGCGCGGCGTTACTGCTCGCGGGCGAGGCCTCGGTCTGCGCCACCATCGTCGACACGCCGGCGTGTCGCGCCGTGAAGGGCACGCTCGTCCCATCGCGCGGCTCGCTGTCCGAGCCCGTCGGCATTCGCGTCGTCGCCGGATCGCAGGGCGCGCGCATCGCCATCTGGGAGCAGCCCGTGATCGAGGACGCGCTCAAATCGTGCCCGTGGGTCCTCGACGAGCTGGTGAGCCGCGCCGATCGCATCCAGGCGCTCGCCGGCGCGACGATGGGCCCCCTCGGTGAGCTCGACGAGGCCGCGCGCGGCGAGCTGCTCGACCGGCTCACCGTTCATTTCGCGCAGCCGTTCGAATCGCTCGTCGACGACAGCGGCGACACGCTCGGCATCGCGGTCGTCGGCGGCGGCGTGGTGGAGCTCGCGGCGCACGGCGAGCTCGCGGCGAAGGCCCTGCACCCTGGCGAGATGCTCTTCCCGCGCGCGGTGATCGAGGGTCGACCCGCGCCGCGCACCGCGAACGCGGGCCCGTCCGGCGCCCTCGTGCTCATCGGCGAGGCGAAGATCGCCATGGAGCTGATGGCGAGCTCGCCCCCGCTCGCCGCGCTCCTGACCGACGCCACCGACTGACACGCGGTCGTCGCCCGCGCCTCGGCGACGACGTAGAACGCTTCAAATCACGGCGTCTGCGCGACGGTCTTCGGCTCGGGAGCTCTCGGCTCGACGGCCCCGTCGTCGATCTTCCAGATCAGCTCGTTGTTGCCCTGCGCGCCGGCGAAGCGGAGGCCGAACCACTTCGCCTGCGCCGAGATCGTCGGCCGCCCGTCAGGGCCGGTGCGCGGGAAGCGGATGTGGAACGCCTGCCGGAACACGGTGTTGTACGGGAAGTAGTTGCGCTCGAGCGCGTTGGGCCGCTTGATCGCGGTGATCTCCTGCGGCGCCGTCTCGTTCCCGGTGTCGTCGATCAGGCGCACGATCCAGGCGCTGTCGGGGCGCGTGAGGTCGTTGTAGCGGCGCTCGCCGCCGTAGATCGCCACGAAGAACTGGTGACGGAGGCGCGTCTCCTGGAGCGTGCTCTCGAGCAGCTTCTTCCGCTGCTCGATCGTCAGGCGGTAATCCTGGACGTAGCGCACGACGTACGCCCAGCGAAAATCCCACGATTCGTAGGTCGCCGTGGCCGTGAGGAAGTTGTCGAGCTCCGAGAAGGCGACGAGCTGCTCGGTGCGCGTCCACTGCCGGAGGACCGTCTCGTAGTCGGTCGCGACGTACTCGCGCGGGCCCTCGTTGATGTTCACGGATTGCGCGGCGCAGCCGGCGAGCGGCAGCGCCGCGACGAGAAGCAAGCCGCGCAGGCAGCGTGAGACCTGAGAGAGCACGGCGACAGCGTATCGGATTTGCTTCTCGTGGCGGGTTTTTTCGCGAGATTCCGGCTAGATCAAAGCTGCGACTGCGAGGCGCTGCGGTGCACGCGCGAGAGCTTCTCCTCGACGATGAGATCGGCGACCCGGTACGTCGGCGTCAGGGTCTTCGAGCTGCGCTCGGCGATCTCGAGGATGGTGTCGTAGATCTTCATGGTGCGCAGGCGGCTCTTCTCGGCGTCGTAGCCCGTGACCTCGGCGGCGACGTTGATGAGGCCGCCCGCGTTGATGGCGTAGTCCGGCGCGTAGAGGATGCCGCGAGCGTTGATGTCGTCGCCGTGGCGGGGCTCGGCGAGCTGGTTGTTGGCGGCGCCGGCGACGATCGTGGCGCGGATGCGCGGGATGGTCTGATCGTTGAGCGCGGAGCCCAGGGCGCACGGCGCGAGCACGTCGCACGCCGTCTCGAAGATGTGGTCGAGCGGGACGACGGTGGCGCCGAACTCGCGCGTGGCGCGCTCGGCCTTGAGCGGATCGACGTCGGCCACGGAGAGCTTCGCGCCCTGCGCCGCGAGCTCTTTGCAGAGGTGGTAGCCGACGTGGCCGACGCCCTGCACCGCGACGTGGATGCCCTCGAGCGTGTCGCGGCCGAGCCGGATCTTCACGCAGGCCTCGATCCCGCGGCGGACGCCGAGCGCCGTGAAGGGCGACGGATCGCCGGAGCCGCCGTGGCTCACGTCGACGCCGGTGACGTGCTTCGTCACCGTGCGGATGATCTCCATGTCCTCGAGGCCGGTGCCCGAGTCCTCGGCCGTGATGTAGTGACCGCCGAGGTTGTCGACGAAGCGGCCGAACGCCATGAAGAGCGCCGCGCGATCGAAGTGCTGGTTCGACGGGCGGATCAGCACCGATTTGCCGCCGCCGTGCGGGAGATCCGCGAGCGCGGCCTTGTACGTCATGCCGCGCGCGAGGCGGAGCGCGTCGATCAGCGCGTCTTCGTCGCGGGCGTAGGGGAGGAAGCGACAGCCGCCGAGCGCGGGCCCGAGCCGCGTGTCGTGCACGGCGATGATGGCCTTGAGGCCCGTCGCCGCGTCGCGCTCGAAGTGGACCTCGCCGTAGTCGTAGCTCGCCATCAACCCGAAGACATCCACGCGACAATCCTCCTGATCGCGAGGGCTCTGGTCCGCGATCGCGAGGGGCTATACCACGCGGTTGGGGCTCATCTGGAAGCCGATTTCGAGAGGCCCGCGTCGAAATCGAACGCCACGGCGAGACGCGCTGCGTAATACGACGCGGCCTCTCCGCGCAGCGGCGTGGTGAGCGGAATGAGCACGCTCAACGCCGGCGCGACGCGGCCCAGCATGAAGCGAATGCTCGGCGACAGTGTCACCGAGGCGCGCTTGTCGTCGTCGAGCGCGGCGCTCACCTGGTAGACCTCCCACGCCTCGATGCCGAGGCCGATCTCCTTCGTCGCGCGGATGCCGAGGTAGAGCGTGGCGCGCGCCACGAAGTCCATCCGGTGCTCGATGATCTCTTCGTTGGTGAACGCGCCGCCGCCGGGCAGCGCGACGCGCTGCTCGCCGCGACGGAGAGGGCGCACCGCCACGGTGACGTCGAGCCCCTGACGGAACTGGAAGATGAAGCGGCCGACGATGTGACGGATGTCGAACCAGGGCCGCACCGTGAGAACACGATCGTTGAAGTACGACGCGTCCCAGGGGCGCACGACGCGCACCGTCTGGAGCACTTCGGAGTCGACCTCGTCGAGGCGGCGCGGCAACGGCAACACCACACCGAGGCCCGCGCCCGACGAGAGCCCGACGACGCTCGACCACAGGCCGCGCCCCCAGATCTCGGGGTTGCCGAAGAACAGACCATGTCCCACGCCGGGGACGGCGCCCGCGGCGATGTCGTGCGCGGCGCCGAGGTACCACTTGCGCGACTGCACCGGGAATTCGAGCTCGTTGTGCGCGAACCACGCCGAGGCGCGCCCGCCGCTCGACAGGAGCGTCTTCGGATCGATGCTCGCGGCGGTGTACTCGAACGTGTACGTGAGCGCCGGGTGCGCCAGCGCGGGCAACGTCGGCGGCGCGGGGGCGTCGAGCACGGCCTCGCGATCCTCGGCCGCAGCGGGGACCGCCGCGAGCGAAATTGTCGCGATTGCCGCGGCGAAAACGAGGGTTTGTGCGCGCGTCACGCCGGGCTCCAGGCCAGCACGCCGAGGGCGAACGCCTCGGCGATGACGGCGTGCGTGGCCGCGTGCCCGGGGCGCTGCGCGGTGATCGAGCCGCGCGGCGGGCCGCCGTGGATCGCGAGATCGCCGATCAGATCCAGCAGCTTGTGGCGCGCGGCCTCGCCTTCTTCAGCGGGCCTGCAGCCGGCGATCGCGCCGCCGTCGCCGTAGACGAGGACCGCGTCGAGATCGACGGCCGCGGCGCGCCCCGAGGCCAGCAGCGCCGCGTGCTCGTCGGCCCAGCCGAAGGTGCGCGCCGGCGCGATGCGCTCCACGAAGTCGCGCGCGTCACCGGCCCACGCGGCGGTCTCGCGACCGACGGGCGCGCGAAACTCCACGTCGACCCGCAGCGCGACGCCGGGATCACGCGCGAAGTCGTAGACCGCGTTGCCCCTTGAAATCGAGGCGTTTCGCGTGACGACGAGCGTGCGAGGCGCGGCCTCTTCGGCCGTGACGTCGAGCGCGAGGATCGCCTCGGCGAAGCGTCGCGCTCCGCCGTCGAGCAACGGCAGCTCATCATCGTCGATGGTGATCCGCACGCCGCTCGAGACGCCGAGCCCGCCGAGCGCGGCGAACAGGTGCTCGACGAGATCGACGCGGATGCGATCGTCAATCGACGCCAGCGTCACGCCGCGATCGGCGCGGGCCACGTGGAGCTCGGCGAGCGACGCCTCGGCTCCGCGCTGCGCGATCGTGATCGGCCCCGCGACGGCTTCGAGGCCGACCGTCGCGGGCCCGCCTCGATGCAGCGCCACGCCGCGGAGGACGCGCGCGCCGGGACCTGAAGCCGCGTGGACCGCGCTCACGGCGATCGCTCGCGGGCCCGGCTACTTCGCGCCGAAGATGTCGTTGGCGATCGTCACGTAGAACATCAGCCCGAGCATCATCACCATGCCGACGAGGTGGATGCTCTGCTCGATGCGCGCGTTGGGACGGCGCCGCGTCGTCGCCTCGTAGCCGAGAAACATCAACCGGCCGCCGTCGAGCGCGGGGAACGGCACGAGGTTGAACGCGCCGAGGTACGCCGAGAGCGCGCCGAGGAACCCGAGTAGATCCGTGAGCCCACCGCGAGCGCGGCTCGCCGCTTCCTCGACGATGCCCACGGGGCCCGAGAGCCGCCCCTCGATCTTCCCGGCGATGAGCTCGCCCAGGTTCACGACGAGCATCTTCACGACCATCGGCGGCGTCTTCAGCGCGAGCATCGCGGCCTGACCCGTCGACACCGACTCGCGGCGCTCCATCATCCCGACGCCGATCTTGCCGTCGCCCTTCTTGTCGGGCGCCGGCGTCACCGTGAGCGTGACCCTCGCGCCGCCGCGCTCAACCACGATCGGGATCGCCTCGCTGGGGTGCTTGGAGATGACCTCGGCCATCTTCTTCCACTCCGTCACGGGGACGCTGTTGATCTCGACGACCTTGTCGCCCGTCTTCATCCCGGCCGCAGCCGCGGGGCGGATCGGCAGCTCTTCGACCACGGCGATGTCGGTCGGGAGCGGCTTGCTCGGATCGGGCTCGATCAGGCGGCCACCGAAGAGGAACGCGAAGAAGAACAGCACCGACGCGAACAGGTAATTGGAGAGCGGCCCGCCGAACACCGTCGCGATGCGACCGAACAGGCTGGCGTTGGCGTAGCTGCCCTTGTCGTTGGGATCGATCTCCTCGAGCGGGTTCATCCCGTCGATTTGCACGTAGGCGAGGAACGGGATCATCGCGACCTGGTAGATGGTCGGCCCGTGCTTCTCGGGGTTGTGCTTCCACAGGCGGAGGCGGATCTTGTCGGCCGCCGTCGTGAACCAGAAGAAGCCGTCGCGCGGCACGATCTTGAAGAACGTGGGGCCGAAGCCGATGCTGAAGCGCGTGACGCGCATCCCGAAGGCGCGCGCCACGAAGAAGTGCCCCGCCTCGTGCACGACCATCAGCAGCGCCAGGCCGAGTATCCCGACGAAGATCCAGCCGCCCTTCGCGAAAAAACTCATCGTCGGGCGAGTCTAGCCGGAGGCTCCGAGCGGCGCACGTGTGGAGCGTGAAAACGCCAGAGTGCCTGTATTCACGGCGTTTCCGGCGCGGTCGGGGCCTGCGGCTCGCTGTGCTCGACGGGACGACGAGCCGCCTCGACGGCCGCGCGTGCCGCCCGCCAGCGCCCTCGATCTCGCCGTCGATCCGTTCTACGCAGCCCCGGCCATGCGGCGATCTCCTCCGATAGCGACCGCCGCCTTCGCGCTCCTCGCCGCCGCGGACGCGCGCGCCGACGCCCCGCGCGAGGATCCGATCGAGGTCACCGTCCACGGTTCGACGGCCGGCGGCTTCACCTCGCAGGTCTCGACCGACACCGCGCCGCGCGAGCCGATCGACGCCGCCTCGATGCTCGCCGAGCTCCCGAGCGTGCACGTGAGTCGCCTCGGATCCGACGGCTCGTTCGCGACGCTCTCGATCCGCGGATCGGCCTCGTCGCAGGTCGGCGTCGTCCTCGCGGGGATCCCGCTCACCAGCGCGGCCGATCCCTCGTTCGACGTCGGATCGTTGCCGCTCTGGCCCGGCGCCACGTTCCGCGTGTACCGCGGCTTCGCGCCCGCGTCGCTCGGCACCACGGGCTACCTCGGCGGCGTGCTCTCGGTCGAAGCGCCGACCGCGGCGCTCGGGGCGCACACCGAGTCGTGGCTCGCGGCCGGCTCGTTCGGATCTCTCAAAGTGCGCGTCGGCGACACGCGCAAGGTGGGCTCCCTCCAGCTCGGCGGCGGCTTCTTCGCCTCGCGATCCGACGGCGATTTCACCTACGATCTGGCCGATCCCGTCACTGGCAAGCTCACCGAGCGCACGCGCACCAACGCGGGCCACGTCGCGGTCGGCGGCATCGAGCGCGTCGCGCTGGAGCGCCCGTGGGGCAGCGTCGGCGCGCTGGTCTACGCCGACACGCGCCGCCTCGGCGTCCCGGGATCGGCCGCGTACACCACCGAGTTCACGCGCCTCTCCACGTCGCGCGTCGTCGTCGGCGCCGACGCCTCGATTCACACCGGCGCAACGGGCGCAGTGCGTCTCCTCGCGTGGGGGCGCCGCGAGACCTCGACGCTCGACGATCCGCGCCGCGAGCTCGACGCGACCCACACCACGTCGACGAGCAGCGAGACCCTCGCGACCGGCCTCTCCGCGGGCTGGCGTGGTCGACCGCATCCGTCGCTCACGGTCGACGTTCGCGTCGACGCGCGCGCCGAGCGCTTCGCTCCCAACGCGGGGGATCACGGCCTCCTCACGCTGCCCGCGCTGCGCCTCGCCGGCGGCGGCGGCGCCGAGATCGAGTGGCGCCCCGCCGATCGTCTCGCGATCACGGCCTCCGCGCGCCTCGACGCTCGCCGCGACGACGCCCCGGGATCGACTGGATTCGACGGCAAAACGCCTCTCGCCGCCCCCTCGGACCTCGCGCCGAGCGGCCACCTCGGCGCCTCGTACCGCCTCGCCGACGCTGCGGTGATCTCCGCGCACGCGGGCGCCCTCGGTCGTCCACCGAGCTTCCAGGAGCTCTACGGCAACGGCGCTTCGCTGGTCGGCGACGCCGCCCTCCGGCCCGAGCGCGCCCTCTCGGCCGACGCGGGGATCCATGGAAGCCTCGGTGATCGCCGCGTTTCATTCGCCTACGAGGTCGTCTCGTTCGTCACGTCGGCGCGCGATCTGATCACCTTCGTCCCGCTCGGCATCGCCACCTTCAAGGCCGAGAACATCGATCACGCGCTGCTCGCGGGGGCCGAGGTCTCGGCCTCGTTCACGGCGCGCGGCCTGCGATCGCAGGTGAGCTACACGTTCCTGTTCACGCGCAACCAGAGCGGCAATCCGATCTCGGATGGCCGCCCGCTCGTGGGCCGGCCGCAGCAAGATCTCGCGTACGACGCCTCGTACCGCTTCGGCCCTGTCGGTCTTCGCTACGGCCTCGATGCGCTCGAGGGCGTCACGGCCAACACCGAGGGCACGCTGGTGATCCCGCCGCGCATCCTCCACGGCGCCGGGGCCTCGATCGAGCTCCCGCTCCGCATCCCGGTGCGCCTCGGCTTCGACGCCGAGAACCTCGCCGATCTCCGCACCATCCCGATCGCCTCGCACCAGCGCGGCAGCGTCACGCTCCCGTACAGCGAGTTCCCCGGGTTCCCGCTGCCAGGCCGCAGCTTCTGGCTCACCCTCCGCGTGCAAACCGCGCGCTGAAACGCGGCGAAATCAGAAGCCGGCGCTGTCGACGCCGCCGTGCGGATCGCTGCTCTTGCCCTTCGGGGCCTTCGCCGACGCGCTGCTGCTCGGCGCCGTCGCGAGCGCCTTCTGCACCGGCGGCAGATCCGATGGTTGCAGCACCAACGATTTTGCCGCGTCGGCCTTGGCGCGCTCGTCGGCCTCGGCGTTGGCCTCGACCTTGAGCTGCGCGAACGACTGGTGCACGCGGGCCATGCTCGTCATCAGCGCGAAGCTGCTGCGCCCCGCGCACGCGACCAGCGGCGGGCGCAGGCGCAGGAACGCGAGCACGCCGGCGAGGCTCACCGCGGCGAGCAGCATCGCCACGCCGACCCAGGTCGACGACGAGCGGCGCCGCATCCGCTGCGTCGGGCGCCCGTCGGCCCACGGCCCCTGCGTAGTGCTGCCCGGCATCCCTGGAGGCGGCGGGATCGACTGCATGCGCAGGTACGGCGACGGCCCCGGCATCAGCGTCGGCACGCGCGGACCCATGCCCGGGAACGTCCCGCTGTGCCGCGACGCCGCGGCCGCCTCGAGCAGCTCGGCCAGCTCGCGCGCCGTGCCGATGCGGTGGCCTCGCTCCTTCGTGAGGCAGCGATCGATGATCTGTGACAGCTCCAGCGGGACGCCGGGCGCCTCCTCGATCGCCGGCTTGTGCGGCTTGGTGATGATCGAGAGCATCAGCGCGTTGTAGTTGGGCGCGTCGAACGGGACCGAGCCCGTGAGCGTCTCGTACAGGATCACGCCGAGCGACCACACGTCGCTGCGCCCGTCGATGTCGGCCTCGCCCTTGGCCTGCTCCGGGCTCATGTACGCGGGCGATCCGAGGACGGCGCCGGTCGTCGTCTTCACGAAGTCGCCCTTGCCCGGGGCCGTGGCCTTCGAGACGCCGAAGTCGAGCACCTTGGGGATCACGTCGCCGCGATCGTCGAGCGCGAAGAAGATGTTCCCGGGCTTGAGATCGCGGTGAACGAGCCCACGAACGTGCGCCTCTTCGAGCCCGCGGCAGATGAACGCGAGCCAGGCCGCGGCCTCCCCCGGTCGGAACGTGCCGGAGCGCGCGAGCCGCTGATCGAAGCCTTCTCCTTCGAGCAGCTCCATCACGAGGTACGGCGACGCGTCCTCGGCCTGGCCCATGTCGTAGACATCGACGACGGCGGGGTGCTTGATCTGCCCGCAGGCCCGCGCCTCGTGGAAGAAGCGGTGCAGCGCCTCTTTGTTCTGCGCCAGCGAGGGCAGCAGGAACTTGATCGCAAAATCGCGATCGGTGAGCTCGTTGCGCGCAGCCCACACGGATCCCATCCCGCCCGCGCCGAGCAGGCGCAAGAGACGGTACTTCCCGGAGATCAACAATCCGGGATGCAGTTTGGGGGTCCCTTCTTCAGGGTCCATGTCCAGCAGGTCTGCGTGTGCCACGGTAGAAAAGCGCCGCTAAAACGCGGGTACGATTTGGCGTACCTTGTACGCAGTCGGGCGCCAAGGGATTCCCGAGACTAACGCGATCGGGCGGACGCGGTCACCTTGATCGCGCGAAAATCCTCCGGGTTGCTCACTGCGCGCGCGCTCCCGGATCCCTGTCGATCCCCATCCGCGCCGCGAACGCTCGCCCCACAAACGCGCGACAGGGCAGGCACTGCTGCCCGCCCCGCATCGATCCTCGATCGGCCGTGGAGCGAGCGCGAACGCCGCCTCACCCCGGCGCGAGATCTACTTGCGCTGCTGGCCCGGCGCCTGGCCCTGCGCGCCCGCCGCGAGCTGCTGCTGCTGCTGCTGCAGGTACTGCGCGACCATGCGCGAGCGCTCGATCGCGAACTGCTTCACTTCCTTGTTGGGCGAGCCAGCGAGGGCGTTGAGCAGCTTGGTGACCTTCTCGATCTGACGCGACTGGAAGAGGGCCTCGAAGTAGTTGTTCGCCAGGCGAACGTCGCGGCTCATCTTCGCTTCGTGCGGCTGGAGCACCTTGATCACCGACTCGAGATCGCCCTTCTGCCCGTGCAGCGCCGAGAGGCAGAGGATCGCCAGCGGATCGTCGGGGGCCTTCGCGAGGGCCTTCTCGGCGTACTTCACGGCCTGATCGCGGGTCGCCTCGTCGTTGGCGTAATAGCCCTGGATCGCGATGTATGGGGCCGCCGTCGTCTGACCGGCCGCGCGCTTCTCGAGCTCGGCGAGGGCCGCGTCTTCGCTGTCCTTCTGCTTGATGAACTGGAACAGGTAGGCCCACGCGTCGATGCAGCCCGGGTCGATGGCGATCGCCTTGTCGACGAACTCGAGCTCCTTGTCCTGCTCCTTCTTCTGCTGGAACAGCTTGGCGAGGTGGAGCGAAGGGTAGGGGTTGTCCTTCATCAGGTTCTGCGCGCCCTTGAGCGTGCCTTCGGCCTTGTCGAGCTTCTTCGGGTCCTCGGTGCCCTGCGAGAGCTGCGCGATGCCGAGCGCGAGCCAGTCGTCGCCCGTGCCGCCCTTGGCCACGATCTTCGAGAGGACCTGCTCGGCGCGGAGCAGGCGCTGGTGCTTGAGCAGCTCCTGGGCGTAAATCCGGCCGCGGTTGAGGTCGTCGGGCTGCTCGACCCAGTGCTTGTCGAGGCCGGCGAGCAGATCTTCGAGGCCGATGGCGATCGGGCGGCCCTGATCGTCCTGGACCTGCACCGCGGGCCCGTTGAAGCCGAGGAGCTTCCACATCATCTCGACCGTGATGGCGGCCGGGCCCTGCTCCATGAGCGCCGTCATCTCGTCGGTCGGCTTGTTCACGGGGATCACGATCAACGCGTTGCCCGGGACGCCGTTCGGGAACGCGCTCACCGGGGCGACGATGGCCGCTCCGCCCGAAATCTGAAGCCCCGCCACGCCGTTCTGTCCGTTCGTCGCTGCCATGGTTCGCTCGCTCCCCGCGGGTGCCGTTCCGACCAGGATCCCCCGGGAAATCGCGGCGAATGGCGCACGCGGCGAGGGGCCCAGTCGAAGGGCCGCGGACGCTAGCAGGCCCCGCGAAGACGAGCAATGGTATCCTCGCGGCCCTCGATGCCGGACTCTTCGCCGCGCCGCACGTCCCCGCGCGCCCGCGTCGTCGACCTCGCTGCCCGCGTGCTCGGGTGGCCCCTGGCCTCCGTCGACGACACCCGCCTGACGGCCGACGCGATCGTGATCCTCGGCGCGCCGATGCGCCGCGACGGCACGCTCTCTCCGCAGGCCGACGAGCGGGTTCGGGTCGGCGTCGATCTCTTCCGAGCCGGCCTCGCCGCGGTGATCTGCGTCGTCGGCGGTCACTGCCCCGAGCCCCACGACGACGCGCTCGCCGAGGCCGAAGGCATGGCCCGCCTCGTCCGCGCCCTCGGCGTCCCCGAGAGCGCAATCCGCGTCGACCGCCTCTCGAACAGCACCGTCACCAACGCCGCGCGGGCCGCGGCGATCTTGCTGCCCGAGGGGCGCCGCCGCGTCTGGCTCGTCACCCAGCCGTTCCATCTTCGCCGCGCGCGCTTCCTCTTTCGTCGCGCCGGCTTCGAGGCGCTCGGCTGGCACATCGACGGAAGCGTTCAGTACCGACGCCCCGATCTCGCCCTCCGCTGGATCGCCCGCGAGTACGCCGCGTGGGCCCTCGCGCTCGCCCGCGCAGCCGCCGCGCCGCCCGCAAAACGGGCGCCGGGAGAGCGGATGTAAACTCACCTCCTCGAAGCCTTTTTGCGCGGGAATACGCAGGCTTTTCACTACCCGCGGCGGCGGGTGGATGGTATGTCTGGCGGCCTTCACCGGCATCCAAAACGGAGCTCGTACCCCCATGGCGAATACGCTCGGCCCGCGTAAAGTCCTCCTGCTCGAGTTCAACGAGATCACGCGCGCGATCATCGATCCGCTGATCGCCAAGGGGAAGCTGCCGAACCTCGCGCGCTTGCTCCGCGAGGGCGCCGTCGCCGCGCCCACCAGCGTCGATCACGCGCCGCACCTCGATCCGTGGGTCACCTGGGTCACGGTCCACACCGGGGTCGATCGCAGCGTCCACGGCGCCACCGTGCTCGAGCAAGACTCGACGACGATCACCGCCAAGCGCACCTGGAACTACGCGGAAGAGGCCGGCAAATCGATCGGCGTGTTCGGCAGCATCAGCGCCTATCCGCCGCGACCGGCGCCGGGGTTCATCGTGCCTGGCCCGTTCGCGCCCACGTCGGACACCTTCCCTCCGTACCTGTCGCCCGCGCAGGACCTCAATCGCAAGTACACCCAGGTCCACGGCAAGGCCGCCAAGGAAGACTCGCCACTCGCGATGGCGAAGATGGGAATCAATCTCTTCAAGCTCGGCCTGAAGCCCTCCACGTGCGCCACGATCGCCGCGCAGCTCGTCCGCGAGCGTGTCGATCCGAACGTGCGCTGGAGGCGCGTCTCGCTCCAGCCGCTCGTCAATTACGACTTCTTCGAGAGCCTCTATCGCGCCTACCAGCCCGATTTCGCCACCTGGCACACCAACCACGCGGCGCACTACATGCACCATTACTGGCGCTCGTACGACGACAGTGGCTTTCTCACGAAAGCCACCGCGGAAGAGAAGGCCAGGACGGGCGGAGCGGTCGAGTTCGGATACACCCTCTGCGACGAGCTGCTCGGCCGCTTCCTCGCGCTCGTGGGCGACGATACCATCATCGCCGTGGCCACCAGCATGGGCCAGAAGCCCTATGTCGCCGAGATGTTCCCCGACGGCCGCGTCGTCGTCCGCATGAAGGATCCGAAGCGGATCCTCGATCTCGTGGGGGCCAGAGGCATCACCGAGATCGTCCCCACCATGGTCCCGCAGTGGAACGTGAAGATCCCCGACCCGACCGAGCGCGCCCGGGTCATGGATGTCCTCAACCGTGCTCGCGTCACCAACGCCCCGCGCCCCAACGCCTTCTTCGTCATCGAGACGGGCGAGATCCTCACCGTCACGCCGGCGGGGATCGGCAAGCACTCCGGGGAGATTCGCTATTTCTTCCCGGACGACGCGCCCAACGCCGACAAGAACGGATATCTCCTGGAAGAGCTGTTCGAGCGCGACACCCCGAGCAAGCAAGGCATGCACGATCCGACTGGCCTCTTCATCCTCCATGGAAAGGGCATCCGCCCCGGCGTCGAGATCAAGAACACCACCAACCTCGACATCGCCCCCACGCTCCTCGCGCTGATGGGGATCCCGGTCCCGGCGATCATGAAGGGCCGTGTCATGAGCGAGGCCTGGGGCGAGGCGCCCGCTGCACCGGATCGAGCGGAGCGCGTCGACATCAACCTGAGCTGAAGCCAACCCGAGCGCAGAGGCGAAGAGGCCAGTCGACGGCCTCTCGTGCCTTTGCGCCACGGGGCGCCGCGCGTCGTCACGGGAGGCAGCCCCGGTTGAACAGCGCGCCGCCTGGCACGAAGAGGTCGACGCGGCCATCGTCGTCGAGATCCGCCGCCGTGATTGCGCTGCCGAAGCTGCTCTCCTCGTAATCGACGGCGGCCGCGAAGGTGCCATTGCCCTGATTGACCAGCACGGCCACCGAGCTGTGCTGCGGGGTCGTGACCGCGAGATCGGGCTTCCCGTCGCCGTCGAGATCCGCCACAACCACCTGGGCGGGCTCGCTGCGCACCGGGTAGACGACCGGCGCGGCGAAGAGGCCATTGCCGAGGTTGTGAACGACGCTCACCGCCCCGAGCTGAGTGACCACCACGAGGTCGGGCCGCGCATCACCGTCGATATCGCGCGCCACGACCCACAGGGCGTTCGATCCGACGGCGAGCGCGGCGGGAGCGCCGAACGTGCCGTTGCCCAGGTTGAGCAGCACACTGACAGTACCACTCGCACTATCGTTGGCGACGGCCAGATCGGGCTTACCATCACCGTCGAGATCGGCCGCGGCGATCGACGTGGCGCCCACGCCGGCGGGGTAGTCGATCGGCGGTCCGAACGTGCCATTGCCCTGATTGAGCAGCACGCTGACGTTGCCGTCGCCCTTGTTCGCGACGGCGAGATCGGGCTTGCCGTCGCCATCCAGATCCAGCGCGACTACCGAGCTCGCGGCGGCGCCGGTCGCGTGGTGGACCGGAGCGCCGAAGGTGCCATTGCCCTGATTGAGCATCACGCTCACCCCGCTGTCGGCAAGGTTCGACGGGTCGTCATTGGCGATCGCCAGATCGGGCTTGCCGTCGCTATCGAGATCCACGGCCGTGATCGCCCTGGGCCCCGGGCTCGTGGGCTGGAGGACCTTGGCGGCCAGCGTGCCATTGCCGCTGTTGAGGTTCACGAACACGAAGGCGCTGTTGATGTTCACGCCGACGAAGTCGGGCGTGCCGTCGCCGTCGAGGTCTGCCGTCGCGATAGATCCCCAGCCGCCGTCGCTTTCCTGATCGTTGATCGCGTTGACGAAGACGCCGTTGCCAGGGTTGATGAGCACGGTCACGTTACCGGCGTACTTGTTGGTGATCGCGAGGTCGGGCCGCGAATCGCCGTTGAAATCCCCGGCGATCATCGCGCTCGGATACGTGCTCACCGGCGTGGTGAGCGCCGGGGCGAAGGCGCCATTGCCCAGGCCGAGCAGCGTGATCATCTGGCCGGAGCTGGCAGCGACGACGTCGAGCTTTCCATCGCCGTCGAGGTCGGCCACGGCGACGGAGGGCGGCCCCACGTTCGAGGGCGTGTCGATTGGAAACACCGTGGGAGGCCCGAACGCGCCGCCGCCGAGGTTGAAGAGCACGCTGACCTCGTCGAAGCTGCCGCCGAACTGGAGGTTGGTGATGGCGACATCGAGCTTGCCATCGCCGTTGAGATCCCCGAGCGCCATCGCGCCGGCGCCGCTCACGTACGAGTCGACCGGCGCCCCGAACGCGCCATTGCCCTGGTTGATCAGAGCGCGCAGGCCGTGTGTGTTGAACTGGTCGACCCCCACCAGGAGATCGATCTTCCCGTCGCCGTCGAGGTCGCCCGCCGCAATCGACGAGGTCTGTGAACCCATGGGATACTGCGTGCTTCCGAGGATGCCATTGCCGAGATTGAGCAGCACGGTCACCGCCGTCACGGTCCCTCCCGCGACCGCGAGATCCGTCTTGCCGTCGCCGTTGAAGTCCGCGGCCACGAGGAAGCTCGCTGCGCCGGTGTTGCTCGTCGAAGCGTTGTAGTGGACCGGGGCGCCGAAGGTGCCGTTTCCCGCGTTGAGGAGCACCTGCACGCCGCCGTTGGCGACCGCGAGATCGAGCTTGCCGTCCCCGTCGACATCGATCGCCACGACGGCGGTGGCGGGCCCCGTTCCAGTGACGTAGTCGACAGGGGGAGAGAACACGCCGTTGCCCAGGCCGAGGAGCACGCTCACGGTCCCGCCGAGGTTCGCGACGGCGAGATCACGCTTGCCGTCGCCGTCGAGATCCGCCGAAATCATCGAGATCGGCTGCACTCCGACCCTCGGTGTCGGCACTCCCGGCAACGCGAGCGTGCCAGCGCACGCCGGCGCGACGCATTGACCCAGGTCGTTACACTCGGTGCCTCCCTTGGCGCACGGCGAGCCGGCGGGCAGCGGCGTGCTCACGGGAGCGCCGTTGAAACAGCCATCGACGGTGCACGGATTCCCATCGTCGACAGGTGTGCAGCCGGCTCCTCCCGTGCCGCCACCGGTGGACGAGGTCGCCGCCGTCGTTGCGCCGCCGCTCCCGCTCGCGCTCGCGCTCGACGAGGCCGACTGGACCTCGCCGCCACCGGCCCCGCCGGAGCCCGCTGGTGGCGACGAGCCGCAGCCGAGCGCGCCCCACCCGAGCAACATCAAGAGAATCGATGCGCTGCGGGCGCCGATTGGCGCGTGAAACCGAGGCGACCACCCGTCGTCCACAAGGCACTTCATGCTCCTTGCTGGCCGCGCGGACGGTTATCTTCGCGACCGTTTCGAGCGCGCGTTCGTTTTCGAGAACGTTGCGGGCTACCCGCCGCCCTTCCCCTGCAATCTCTCGGCGAGGTACGTCTTCCGCTCTTCCTTTCGCGTCTCGGCGAGCGCGAGCGCCACGGCGCGCGGATCGGCCACCAGCACCACGAGCTTCTTCCCGCGCGTAACCGCGGTGTAGATCAAATTGCGCGACAGCATCACGAAGTGCTGCGTCAAGATCGGCACGATCACCGCGGGATACTCGCTCCCCTGGCTCTTGTGGATGCTGGTCGCGTAGGCCAGCACCAGCTCGTCGAGCTCGCTCTCTTCGTAGTCGACGTGGCGCTCGTCGAAGCGCACGACCAGCTTCTTCGCGGCGAGATCGATCTCGGTGATGAAGCCGATGTCGCCGTTGTAAACCTCGCGATCGTAGTCGTTGCGGAGCTGCATCACCTTGTCGCCGACGCGCAGGGTTTTGTTGCCGCGCTTCACCTCGACGCCGCTCGGGTTCAAGGCCTGCTGCAGGCGCTCGTTGAGCATGATCGTGCCGGCACAGCCCTTGTGCATCGGCGTGAGGATCTGCACCTGGGTGCGCGGATCGAGGCCAAATCCCTTGGGGATGCGCTCGGTCGCGAGCTCGACCACCGTGTCGGCAGCGGCCTTGTCGCCGCTCCTTTCGAAGACGTAGAACTCGCCGCCGGTGCCGGTCGCGGTCTCGGGCGGGACGCCCGAGTGGATGCGGTGCGCGTTCTGCACGATGAGGCTGCCCGCGGCCTGACGGAAGATCTCGGTCAGCCGGATCGTGGGCACTTCACCCGAGGCGATCGCGTCGCGCAGCACCGCGCCCGGGCCCACCGAGGGGAGCTGATCGACGTCGCCGACGAGCACGAGGCGCGCGTCGTCGCTCACGGCCTGGAGCAGCGAGTCGGCGAGCGCGAGATCGAGCATCGACGCTTCGTCCACGATCACCGCGCCGCCCTCGAGCGGCCGGCCGTGCCGTCGCGCGAACACGCGTTGCTTGGGATCGAACTCCAGCAAGCGATGGAGCGTCACGGCCTCGCGTCCCGTGGCCTCGCTCATCCGCTTCGCGGCGCGGCCCGTCGGCGCGGCCAGGCGCACCACCAGCTTGGCCTCGGCGAAGAGCGTGAGGATCGCCCGCACGATCGTCGTCTTGCCGACGCCGGGGCCGCCGGTGAGCACCAGGACTTTGTGCTGCGCGGCCATCTCCACCGCGGTGCGCTGCGCCGGAGCGAGCTCGACGCCGGCCCGCTTTTCGAAGCCGGTGATCGCCGCCTCGACGCCCGCTGCGAGGCGTGATTGCCCGGGCGCGTCCTTGCGCAGCACGGCGCGGAGGCGGCGCGCGAGGCGCACCTCAGCCTCGTAGAGCTCGACTGGATAGACAGCGATCTCCCCGGAATCGAGGGTTTCCATGCGCAGGTGCTTCGATGTCGCGAGCACGTCGATGGCCTCGTTCACGGGATCGACGTCGCGCTCGAGCATCGCCGCGGCGCGCTCCGCGAGCTCGCCACGGGGGATGTACACGTGCCCGCGGCTGGCGATGTCGTGCAGCGTCTGGTGCACGCCGGCCTGGGCGCGCGCGGGATCGTCTCTCTTGATCCCGATCGACTGCGCGATCCGATCCGCCGTCTTGAAGCCGATGCCCCACACGTCGAGCGAGAGGCGGTACGGCTGGCGCTGGACGACGTCGATCGCCTTGGGACCGAAGCGTTTGTAGATCCGCATCGCCAGCGCGGGCGAGGCGCCGTGGCCTTGGAGGAAGATCATGATCGCCCCGATGGCGCGCTGCTTTTCCCAGGCCTTCGCGACGGCCTCGACGCGGCCGCGCCCGAGCCCCGGGACCTCGGCGAGGCGCTCGGGCGAGCGATCGAGCACCTCCAGCGTGGCGAGGCCGAAGACCTCGACGATGCGCTTGGCGAAGGCTGGACCTATGCCGGGCACCATCCCCGATCCGAGGTAGCGTTCGATGCCGTCCATGGTCGACGGCGCGACGCTGAGCATCGTCTCGACCTTGAGCTGATCGCCGTGGCGACCGTCGCGCTCGTAGCGACCCGTGGCGCGCACGCGGGTCCCCGGCGCGGTCGTCGGCAGCACGCCGACCCACGTCTCCGGCTGCAAGCGCCCCTCGACGTTGACGCGGAGCACGCGGAAGCCAGTCTCGTCGTTCTCGAACGTCACGCGCACGACCTCGCCGTCGACGGTCACGTTCGTCCCCGGGACGGCCGCGGGCTGCGGCTTCGGCCCGAAGAGCGGCTTCTGCATCATGTCGCCGCGCAGCTCGTGATCCGGCGGCCTCGGGCCGGGTCTTTCGGGAGGTGCGCCGGGGTGGGTCATCGCGAGCTGATCACGATAGTCGGCGAAGGGGGGCGCTGTCGCATCTGCGCGGAGCATATACCCGCTCCCGCTGGGCGGCGGTACGCTCGCGGAGCCCTGGGCTCGACGCGGCGCGCGCCTGTTCGCCCGCTTGCGCCCTCGCTGCGATCGGCTCTTGCAGGCGGTACCACCGCACCCGGGAGTCGAGGTGCGGGAACCGGACGACTCGCCTTCTCAGGCCGCTTCGATGAGGTGCCCGACAATCGTCCTCATCGTCGCGCCTGATGCCGCCGTGGCAGCTTGGGCGACGGAGCCAATCGACATCGGCCTGGGGTGTGGGTCCCTCTCGCCGCGAGTGCTGGGCCCGGCGATCGTGCCCGAAGTGACGGACATGGCCCTCGCCGAGCGTGAAACGGCGCTCGCGATACTCTCGGCCGTGGCGCATGGCAACGGACCGAACGGGCTCGAGGTTGTTCAGGCCGTGCTGGGCGCGCTCGAGCGCTTCGACCGGGAACACGCAGCGGTGTACTTTCAGATCGTTTACAATGCGTTGCGCGAGCCCATGCGGAGGGCGTTGGAGGCACTGATCATGGAACGGCAGGCCGAAGCGAAGGCGACTTTTCCGGTGTTTGCGCAGCAGCTGATCGACCGCGGCAAGGTCGAAGGCCTTCGTGAAGGCGAGATCAAAGGTAAGCTGGAAGGCGCGCGCGGCGTGCTTCTTCGTCTCGTGGCGCGCGCTGGAATTGCGTTCAGCGACGACGACCGGGCCCGCGTGCACGCCTGCACCGATCTGGCGACCCTCGATCGGTGGGTCGACAACGTGCTTGGCGCGAAAACCGCGGCTGACGTGCTCGCCTGATCTCCCCGGGCTCGACGTCGCCCGTCCGGTCGAGATAGGGTGTAGCCCATGAACCCGATCTCCCGCGCTCGCGCGGCCCTCGCGCCCGCGGCTCTGGCGCTCCTCGCCGCCTGTGCCGACAGCCCCGCGCCGGTGTCGCGTCCGGCCGAGGTCGTCATCGCTCCTCCGCCGATGCCCGCGATCGCCGAGCCCACGCCGGCTCCTGCGCCGAGTGAGGTGGTCTCCGCGGTCGTCGCCGCGCCGCCTCTCGAGGCGCCCGCTCCGGAGCTCGACGCGGCGATCACGCCTGGATCGGCCGGCGCGTTCGGCGGCGCTGCCGGCAACGTGCCTCATGGCATCAGCAGCATCTGGGGAGCGGGCAATAGCGTCTTCGCCGTGGGATCCGGGATGATCCTGCGCTCCGAGGATCGCGGGCTCCACTTTCACATCGTCCCTGGCCCGGGCGGCTCACCCGCGGTGTGGGGACCCTCGGCAAACGAGGTGTACGTCGCCGGCGACAAGGTCGTGCGCTCGACCGACGGCGGCGCGACGTGGTCTGACATGGGCCGTTTGCCGGGCCACGCCTACGGTATCTGGGGTACCGGGCCCGGGGACATTTACGCCGTCGGCGGCGGCGAGCGCCCCTTCGTCGCGCGCTCGATCGACCATGGCACGACCTGGATCGAGCTGACCACGCCCATCGCCGCGGGGTGGTTTTACGGGGTCACCGGCACGGGCCCGCGCGAGCTCCTCGTGGTCGGCACCACGCCCTCCGGCGCACCGGCCACGACACCGGGCCTCCCGCCGAAATCGGCGGTCTTCCTGCGCTCGACCGATTCGGGGCGACACTGGACGCGCCTGCCAACGTTCCAGTCGACCACGACCGAGTTCGAGGAGAGCCGCGGAGCGTGCTTCACCCCGAAAGGGCTCTTCGCCGCCTCGAGCTACGCGCTTCATTTCACGTCGAACCTCGGCCGCACCTGGAAGCTCGTGAAGGCGGTGAACGCCGAGGTGCTGGCGCTCGGGTGTCGCGGCGACGAGGTCCTCGTCGGAGGCCGCAATCGCAAGCTCTTCGCGTCGCGCGACGGCGGCGCGACCTGGGTGGAAGATCCCGTTGGTCCCCTCTTCGCCGCGCCCTCGTTCAGCTCCGTGCAAGCCGCGTTCGTCAGCGAAGGAGGCGAGGCCTACGTCGGCTTCGAAGGCCTCTACGTGGGCCCGAGGCGAGGGAGCCTGTTTCGTCGATCGCCTTGAAATCGAGCCCAGAGCACGGCAGGCCGCACCGGCCGTACCACGAGATGGGCCGGGACTTTTGCTGTGACGGTGACGACCGTCAGCTCACCGGGCCTCGATGTTATCGATCTCGCTTTGATGCGGCGCCTACACGCTCAACTCGGGAGCTCAGGCCAAGGTCGGGGCCGCGGCCGAGCTCTTCGGTCGAGGCGTGAGCGGAGACAGCAAGAGCGACGTGAAGAACGCCGCTCACGGCGGTAACCCGAGCTCCCGCCACGACTCGAGCATGGATGACGCCGCCGCGCTCAAGGACTGTCAGGTGCCGTTGACGCTGCACCTGCGGCCGATCGACGCCTCCGAGAACACGAGCCGGCCTCCGCCTCCCGGGCACGGCTTCGCCACCAACGCCTGCGCGCCCGGCGAGGCCCTCGACGCCCACCAGTCGTGCATCAAGATCTCCAAGGGCCCCACCTACCAGTGCTCGGGCAACGATGTCAACGAGTGCAGGGCCCAGTGCGACAAGGGCAGCCCCCAGAGCTGCGCCATCGCCGGGTACATCTTCGAGAAGGGCGAGGGCGTGAAGGACGACCTCGATCTCGCTCTCAAGTATTACACCAAGGCCTGCGATGGCCACGAGAACGAGGGCTGCGCGGGGATTGGCTACATCCTCAGCAAGCGCAAGGACCCGTCGAGCACCGACATCTTCAGGAAGTCGTGCGAGCGAGGGAGCGCGCGCGGGTGCAGCGGTATCGGCCAGCAGCTGCGCCTCAAGGGCGACTACGGACCCGCGGCGAAGATCTTCGGGCGCGCGTGCAGCCTCGGCTACAAGCGCGCCTGTTTCTACGCCGGAGCCATGCTGAGCAAGCTCCGCACGAACCCCGAGGATGGCTTCGAGTTCTACCAGATGGCCTGCTACGGCGGCGACGAGCGCGGCTGCCTCGCCGCGGGCGCGATGGAGCTCGACGGCGTCGGGACGCGGGCCAACCCCGCGGGCAAGGCGCTGATCGAGCGCGGCCGCATCGGCCTCGAGAAGGAGTGCGACGACAGGCACTACGAGTCGTGCGAGGTGCTGGGCGACTTCTGGATGGGCCAGTTCACCGGCAATACCCCCACGAAGGACAAGGCCCGATCGTACTACGACATCGCCTGCAAAGGCGGCTCGGAGAACGCCTGCGCCGAGCTCAGGGGCGGCTCGTCGCCCCCCGGATCGGGGCCGCCGCCGAAGCCCAAGGGCAGGCGCTGATTCGCGCGACGAGGGGCCGCGGAGCCTGGTCGTGATCCGGCCAGGCTCGCCCCGGTGACGACGGACGAGAGAGGCTCTCGCTCGCTCGTCCGGATCAGGCCCCGGTGATCACGATGGTGTGCGAGCCCGGGCCGCCACAGGGCACCTCGACGATGCCAGTCGCCTGGTCGCGCTCCACGCTCTCGAGCCGCACGCCATCGCACGTCACGATCAGGAACTGGTCCGGCTGCCCGGCGGGGACCATGATCCGCGAGGGCGCGGTGATCGCCGGATCACCCGTGAAATGCAGCTCGAACTGCTTCTTCGCCCGGTCGTGCGCGAAGCTCGTCGGCCAGCCGGCCACGGCCTCCGGCGCGACGCGGGAGACGGCCGTCAGCACCGCTTCTCGGACGTGCCAGCCGAAGTCGGTGCCATCGCCGCCAAAAAGCCCCCACGAGCCCTGGCTCATCTCCTTCCACAGCCAGAAGAAGCCGCTGGCCTGGTACTGGTCTTCCAGCTCCATCTGCCAGCCGAGGTAGTTGCTGGCCTGGATCCCCTGCGGATCGTAGCCAAACTCGGTGATCGCCAGCGGAGCGTTCCAGCTCTTGGCCTCGGCGCGAGCTGCCTTGTTGGAGGGCTCGAGCGTGGCCCGCGTCATCGCCGTACGCTCCTCGTCGGTGCCGCTGAAGGCCAGCGTGTACACGTGGGGCGAGTACACCGTACCCGGCCAGGGATCGCGCGCGGCGAGCGGCGCGTGGTTGAAGAGGTTCCGCTGCGCGTCGGGCTCGAAGAAGGCGAGGCGGCCGGGATCTGCCGCGCGGATCGCGGTGATCACCTCGTCGTGCAGGCGATAGAGCTGCGCCGTCTCGTCCGCCAGGGGCTCGTTCATGATCTCGATGCCGATCACCGCGTCGTTGCCCGCGAAGCGCGCGGCCACGTGGCCGACGGCCGCGGCAAACCGGGTTCGAAGGGCGGCGCCGTCGTCGCTGAAGAACGTGGAGAAGGCCTGGAGCACCTGCGGTGAAGTGCGACGCTTGTCGAGATCGTTCAGCGGCCCTTCGAGGAGCTTGGTCGGAGCGGGCTTGATCGCCCATAGCGGCGCGCCGTCCTCGCCGATCTCCTTGGAATAGGCGTCCTGGTGAAAGTCGATCAGCACCCGGGAGTTCGCCGATGAGAGCAGCCCCACGACGGCCGCGACGCGGTCGAGGTAGGCCTCGTCGAAGCCCTTGCCATCGACGGGCTCGAGGCCGCTCCAGTTGATCGGCAGGCGCAGGGCGTTGAAGCCCATCGCGCGCATCTGCTTGGCGTCGCTCGCCGTGAACGCGGGGATCGGCTCCAGCTCCTTGCGACCGTCGGTGAAGCTGACGTCGAAGACGCCGTTCACCCGCGCGTTGACGCCGTGGAGGAAGATCACGCGGCCCTGCGCGTCGACGAGCTGCGCGCATTGTGTGCTCGCCCGACCCGCCGCGAAGCGGGCGTCGGCGCAGGGCGGGCCCGAAGGTCCCTGCGGCGCGGGCTGCGTTTCCGGCGTCGAAGAGCAAGCGAGGAGGCCAAGAGCGACGAGGCCCGGAGCGAGGTGACGAGGGTGCATCGGCGAGGAGCATATACCCGCTCCCTTCGAGCCGAGGTACGCTCGCGCATGCCTGAGATCGAGAGCTCGACGGGGATCCGCGACGTCCTGTCACGCGCCCGGACCATCGCCGTGCTCGGCGCGCATCACCAGCCGAGCCGCCCCGCGTTCTACGTCCCCGACTACCTCCACGCGCAGGGCTACCGCGTCGTGCCCGTCAACCCGACCCTCGTCGGCACGACGCTGTGGGGCGAGCCCGTGCGGGCCACGCTGGCCGAGATCGGCGAGCCCATCGACATCGTCGACGTCTTTCGCCTCGCCGAGCTGCTCCCCGGTCACCTCGCCGATCTCCTGCAAATGAAGCCCTCGCCGCGCGTCGTCTGGCTCCAGCTCGGCATCCGCAACGACGCCTTCGCCAGGGCGCTGATCGCCGCCGGGATCGACGTGGTGCAGGACCGCTGCACGCTCGCCGATCACCGGGCGATGGGCCTCGGCGCGGTGCCGCGATGAACCCGCTGGAGACGCTGCGCATCGCCCTCCGCGCGCTCCTGCGCAACAAGACGCGGAGCGCGCTGACGGCGCTGGGGATCATCATCGGCGTGGCCGCCGTCATCGCCGTGATGGCGATCGGCGAGGGCGCGAAGCAGCAGATCGAGGCGCAGTTCGCGGCGATGGGCACCAACCTGCTCATCTTGCAGCCCGGATCGAGCACCGCGTCGGGCGTGCGCGGCGGCTCGGGCTCCTCGGCCTCGCTGACGTGGGACGACCTCAAGGCCATCCAGACGCAGATCCCTTCGGTGTCGGGCGCGGCGCCGTCGCTGCGCTCGAACGCGACGCTCGTGTCCGAAGAGCAGAACTGGACGACGTCGGTGATCGGGACGACGCCCGACTACTTCGTGATCCGCAACTGGCCGATCATCCGCGGTACCGGCCTCAGCCCCACCGACGTCGACTCGGGCACCAAGGTCGTCGTGCTCGGCACCACCGTCGCCGACAAGCTTTTCGGCCAAAACTCCGATCCGATCGGGCAGAGCGTCCGGATCAAGAACATCCCGTTCCAGGTCATCGGCGTGGCCGGACCGAAGGGGCAATCGGCGCAAGGGCAAGACTACGACGACACGTGCTTCGTCCCGTCGTCCACGTTCCAGGCCAAGATCCAGGGCGGCCTCGCGGCGTACATCTCGGGCTCGCTGGTGATCGCGGCGACAAGCGGCGGCGCGACGACGGTGGCGCAGACGGCCATCACCGATCTGCTCCGCGAGCGCCATCACCTGCGCGCCGGCGCCGACGACGACTTCTCGATCCGCAACCTCGCCGAGCTCGCGAGCGCCCAGCAAGAGGGCACGAAGACGATGACCTCGCTCCTCGCGTCGGTCGCCGCGGTCTCGCTCCTCGTCGGCGGGATCGGGATCATGAACATCATGCTCGTGAGCGTGACGGAGCGGACGCGCGAGATCGGGATCCGCCTCGCGGTCGGCGCGCAATCGCGGCACATCCTCATGCAATTTCTGATGGAGGCGATGGCGCTCTCGATCGGCGGCGGGCTCCTCGGCGTCGGCATCGGCGCCTTCGCCTCGATGCGGATCGCCGACAGCTTCGGCTGGCCGGTGCTGATCCGGCCCGACATCGTCGCCATCGCCGTGGCATTCAGCGCTGCCGTCGGCATCGTCTTCGGCCTCTATCCGGCGCGCAAAGCGTCGCGGCTCGATCCGATCCAGGCGCTGCGCTTCGAGTAGCGGGCGCCCTCGGGTCGGCCCCTCGCGTTCCGACGTGGATCCACCGCGCGGCGGCTCTGGTATAGGCTCCCACCGCCATGTCGACCCCTGCCCCTGCCGGCCTGCAAACGCCGGCTTCCGCGCCGAGCCCGAAGGCCGAAGCCGGTGGCCACGCTCACTCCGGCGGCCTCAAGCTCGCGGTCGCGGCCCTCGGCGTCGTCTACGGCGACATCGGCACGAGCCCGCTCTACGCCCTGAAAGAGTGTTTCCACGGCGACCACTCCGTCGCTGCCACGCAGGCCAACGTCTTCGGCGTGCTCTCCCTGGTGTTCTGGGCCCTGACGTTCGTCGTTTCCATCAAGTACCTGACGTTCATCCTCCGCGCCGACAACCACGGCGAGGGCGGCATCCTCGCGCTGCTGGCCCTCGTCCCCGACGCGAGCACGAAGTCGAAGCGACGCGGCGGCGGGCCTTCGTTCATCGTGCTCCTCGTGATCTTCGGCGCGGCGCTGCTCTACGGCGACGGGGTGATCACGCCGGCGATCTCGGTGCTCTCCGCGATGGAAGGCCTCGAGGTGGCGACCAAGGCCTTCACGCCGGCGATCGTGCCCCTCACGGTGGTGATCCTCCTCGGCCTCTTCCTGGTCCAGCGGCGCGGCACGGCGGGCCTGGGCCGCGTCTTCGGGCCGCTCACGGTGCTCTGGTTCGCGACGATCGCCAGCTTCGGCATCGCCCAGATCGTCCGCGCGCCGGGCGTCCTCGCGGCGATCGATCCGCGCTGCGCCGTGCGCTTCTTCCTCGCCAACCGCGGCCACGGCTTTCTCGTGCTCGGCGCGGTCGTGCTCTCGATCACCGGCGCCGAGGCCCTGTACGCCGACATGGGGCACTTCGGTCGCACGCCGATCCGGCAGTCCTGGTACTTCGTCGTTTTCCCCGCGCTGCTGGCCAATTACTTCGGACAAGGCGCCTTCCTGCTCACCCACCCCGAGCAGTCGTCGAGCCCCTTCTACGCCATCGTGCCGAGCTGGGCGCTCTATCCCACGGTCGCTATCGCCACCGGGGCCACCGTGGTCGCGTCGCAGGCGCTGATCTCCGGCGCCTACTCGCTCACGCAGCAGGCGGTGCAGCTCGGCTTCTTCCCGCGCGTCACGGTCATCCACACCTCGAAGGACACCGAGGGGCAGATCTACATCCCCGAGATCAACACGCTTCTCCTCGTGTCGTGCATCGGCCTCGTGTTCGCGTTCCGCAGCTCGTCGGCCCTGGCGGCCGCGTACGGCATCGCGGTGACGGGGACGATGAGCATCACTACCATCGTGTATTACGTGGTGGCGACGCGGACCTGGGGCTGGCCGGTGTGGAAGGCGTTGCCGCTCGCCGCAGCGTTCCTCGCGGTCGATCTCGCGTTCTTCGGCTCCACGGCGGTGAAGTTCCTCGAGGGTGGCTGGTTCCCCGTGTTGATGGCGGTCGGCATCTTCGTGGTGATGACGACGTGGAACACCGGCCGTCGCCACCTCGCGACGGTGCTCGCCGCGGCGATGCTGCCACTCGAGGTCTTCCTCGCCGACGTGAAGGAGACGAAGCCCTGGCGCGTGAAGGGCACCGCGATCTTCATGGCCTCGAACCCCAACGGCGTCCCGGCGATCTTGCTCCACCACTTCAAGCACAATCAGGTGCTCCACGAGCGGATGGTGCTCTTGACGGTGCTCGGCCTGCACGTCCCCGAGGTGCCCGCGGAAGACCGCGTGCGCGTCGAAGAGCTGGAGCACGGCTTCTACCGCGTGACCATCCGTTACGGCTTCATGCAGAGCCCCGAGGTCCCGCGCGCCCTGGCCGAATGCGCTCGCTTCGGCCTGGTGATGCTCCCGGGCAGCACCAGCTATTTCCTCGGCCGCGAGACGCTCCTCCCGACCGGTCAGGCCCGGATGTCGCGCTGGCGAAAGACGCTGTTCGCGTTCGTGTCGCGCAACGCGCGCCCGGCGACAGCCTATTTCGGGTTGCCCCCGAACCGCGTCGTCGAGCTCGGCATGCAGGTCGATCTGTAGGAGCAGCTCAGGCGGTGGCTTCGCGACGCTGGTAGGACTCGTGATGATGATACTGCTCCTCCGCGCCGTCAGCGAGTGAGTCCCCGGATCAGAGCAGCGGCACCCCTGATCCCGGCCCGCGCGCCCGGAGGAGATGCATGACACCGGATGCCACAAAAGCGCTCACGAGGCCGATCGCCGAGGTGACGGCGCTGGCGTAGGGGATCACGAAGATGAAGACCATGGCAATCCCACCATGGCCCGAGGCGCCTGGATCCGACGACTGCGAGACCGCCATCAGAATGGCTGGAACGATCGGTGCGAGTGCGTGAGCCGCCACCGAGCGACGGACGAGCATGCCGAGGCTCGACGATCTCCCGACCCAGGGTGAGCTGATGAGCACCAGCACCGGAACGAGCGCGAAGAACAGGACGCCCTTCTTCGTGTCTCGATCGGCGCCGGTGATCAGCCCCCAGAGGCCCGAGATCACCAGCGCCGTCACGCCGGTCGCGTAGGCGACGACGAAGGCGGGGAAGCTGGGCGCGGCGATGGCGGGGCGCGGCGGCTCGACGGTCATGATCTCACGTTATCCGGTGGCGTGGTAGCTCGTCGAGCCTTTGCTGCCGTCGCGCGGCTAGATCGAGCAGCCGATACGGGCCGTATCGATCGCGACGTCGTCGTACCAGATGTCGTAATGGTCGCTCGCCGTGTCGGTCGCGTAGGTGATCCACCCGAAATAGAAGCTGTTGAAATTCGGCGCCGTCCAGACCTTGCCGTTCACGCCGGCCGGGGGCACCGCGAGATCGGTGATCTCTTTATCGTCGATCCAGAACCGCATCTCGTTGGTGTCGCCGAGGAAGGCCCACTCGACGCACGACCACACGCCCACGGGGACGGCCGTCTTCGAGCTCTCGCCCGGATCGCCGGGGTTGTAGTTCGCGAAGAACTTCGCGCCGGCCGCGCCATAACGGTAGTTGCCGTCCTGACCGTTGACCTTGCCGCTCGCCTCGAAGAAGTTCGTGTGGTCCTTGGGCACGGTGAGGCCCGCGGCGATCATCACGTTGGCTCGGCCGTAAAGCGAGTTCGTCCCGCCCGGGAGCGGGAACGTCTTCGTCTCGTGCATCAGCGCCTTGTTGGAGTCCGGCAAGGTGTGGAGGTGCAACGCGTGCTTGCCATGCCGGAACTGCGAATCGTCGACAGCCACCGTGGCGCCGACGCCCTTGTCGACCGTCCAGATCGTCGGATCGGGGGCGCCGCCGAGGGCTTCCGCCTCGAAGTCGTCGCAGATGAGCAGGTTCTTTCCCGTCGTCGCGCAGCTCGGCTCCCCGGCGGGGCCGCCGGTAGAGGTGGATGCTGCCGCCGAACCGGTCGCGCTGGTAGAGCCCGTCGTGCCGGCCGCGGTGGTCGTGCCGGCCGTGCCGCCAGCGCCGCCGGCCGAGCTCGTGCTCGTTTCGGAGCCCGTGCCGGTCGAGCCGCCGGAGCCCCGCAACGACAGATCGGCGCTATTGCAGCTGGCTCCGAGCGCGGTGAAAACCACGATGAGCGAGGTCGAGCGCAGGTGCGTATTCATGGTAGGCCCTTCTCCGGGCGCACCCAGCAGAGGATTGCCGCTCGCCCGCCGTCCACGATAGTCGAATCGCACCTGCCCGAGAAGCCCCCACGAGCGCATCGCCGCCGGCGCGGCCCTCAACGCAGCTCGCGACGTCGAATCCGGAGCGCGGATCCGGGCGGTCGTACGCACCCACGGTTCAACTGTGCAGTCGTGATGGGCAGTCTTTCCGGAATGCCTTCAAAGATCCTTCCCGCAAGGAATTCCTGCGTCGACGGTCACACACGACTGAAATTAATTTCTCTTTTTTCATCTTTCAGATCTTGTTAACGTGGCTTCCAGGAGCCACCCATGCGCATCGATGTCCGACGATCGATTCTTGGATTCATCATGCCGCTGTCGCTCGCGGCGTGCGTCGGCCACGTCGGTGATGGGGGCACGGTGGACGACACCAATCCCCCGGTGCCGCCGCCGATCCCCGGCGCCGCCGACACAGGGCGCGTGACGGTGCACCGGCTGAACCACGCCGAGTACAACAACACCGTCCACGATCTCCTCGGAACGAAGCTCAATCCGGCCCTCAACTTCCCGGCCGACGACACCTCGTACGGCTTCGACAACATCGCCGACACACTGTCGCTCTCGCCCGTCCAGTTCGAGCTCTACGAGCTCACGGCGCAGACCCTCGTCAACGAGGCGATGAAGGCCGCGGTCCCCTCGAGCATCAACCGCTTCGAGGCCGAGAAGATCGGCAGCCCGGTCGGCGTCGCCGCGGGCAACGCCTGGAACCTCTATTCGAACGGCGCAATCACCGTCACCGGCAAGACACCGGAGCCGGGAGACTACAAGATCCGCGTGCGCGCCTGGCAGACGCCCGATCCGCCCGATGCAGCGCACATGACGCTCAAGGTCGGCATGCAGAGCTTCGGCTTCGACGTCACCGCCGACTCGACCGCGCCGATGATCATCGAGCAGAAAGTCACCATCCCCGCCGGCGTGGGCTCCGTCTCGGTGAGCTTCGACAACGACGCTGTCGACCCGGTGACGATGGCGGACCGCAACCTCTTCGTCGATTACATCGAGATCGAAGGCCCGATCGGCGCCCCGAAGACGAACCCGCTCCGCGACCGCATCATGACGTGCGATCCCGCGTCGGGCGGCGACACCTGCCTCCGCGAGATCCTGGAAGGCTTTGCGACCCGCGCCTGGCGCCGTCCGCTGGCGAAGGCCGACGTCGATGGCCTGATGAAGTTCGTCACCCTCGCGCGCGCCCAGGCCGACACCGACGAGGTCGGGCTCCGCCTCGCTCTGCGCGCGGTGCTGCTCTACCCGGCGTTTCTCTACCGGGTCGAGCTCGACGCCGATCCGATGAGCGAGGTCACCCACCCGCTCACCGACTACGAGATGGCCTCTCGCCTCTCGTATTTCCTCTGGAGCTCGATGCCCGATCAGGCCCTCTTCGACGCCGCGAGCGCCGGAAAGCTCCACGAGGACGCCGATCTCGACAAGCAGGTCGACCGGCTGCTCGCCGATCCGAAGAGCCTGGCGATGATCGACAACTTCGCCGGGCAGTGGCTCTACACGCGCGAGCTCGACCAGCACCAGGCCGATCCGGTGCTCTACCCGACCTACGGCGCCGACCATCTCCTCGCCGATTCCATGAAGGCCGAGGCCGACCTCTTCTTCGAAGAGCTCTTGAAGAGTGACACTCTCGGCATCGACTCGCTCCTCAAGTCCGATTTCACCTACCTCGACGACAGGCTCGCCACGCACTACGGCCTGCCCGCGCCGGGCAGCACGACGCCGGTGCGGGTGACGCTCAAGAAGGGCAGTCAGCGCGGCGGTGTCCTGAGCCAGGGCAGCCTCCTCACCGTGACGAGCAACCCCGACCGCACGAGCCCCGTCAAGCGCGGCAAGTGGATCCTCACTAACCTGCTTTGCAGCCAACCGCCGGACCCGCCGAAGGACATTCCGCCGCTCCCGAAGATGGTCCCGAAGGGCCAGACGGCGCGCGACCTGCTCAACGCGCACGTCAGCAACCCGGTCTGCGCCTCGTGCCACAACGTGATGGATCCGCTCGGATTCGGCCTCGAAAACTTCGACGCTATCGGCGCCTGGCGCACGCTCGACAACGGACAGCCGATCGACGCGAGCGGCTCGCTCCCCGACAAGACGACGTTCAAGGACGGCGCTCAGATGGCCAGCATCATCGCCAAGGACCCTCGTTTCCCGAAGTGCGTGGCGAAGAAGATGTCGACCTACGCGCTCGGCCGCGGCGTGACGACGATCGACGCGCCCTGGCTCGACAAGCTGACGACGGACTTCACCGCCAAGGGCTCCAGGCTTCACGAGCTGGTCAAGCTGATCGTCAAGAGCGAGCCTTTCCGCACGCGGCGCGGCGAGATTGGAGGTGGCAAGTGATCATCCGGACTCCTCGTGGCCTGAAGCAGGCCGATCTCTCGCGTGTTGGCCGCCGCCAGCTCCTCGGCGGCCTGGCGCTCGGCGGCGCCGGCGCTCTGCTCGGACTGCCCTTCTTCGAGTCGCTCTTCGGCGGCTCCGAGGCCCAGGCCGACGATCCGGCGCCGAAGCGCCTCATCGCCTTCTACGTGCCCTGCGGCATCAACATGGTCGACTTCACCCCGAAGAAGCAGGGGTTTGCCTACGATCTGCGGCCGATCCTCTCGCCCCTGGAGATGATTCGACCCAAGGTCAGCGTCATCACGGGCCTCGCCAACAACCCGGCCTTCCCTGACGGCGCGGGTGATCACGCCTCGGGCACCGGCGCATTCCTCACGGTCGCGCACCCGAAGAAGACCGAAGCGGCCGACATCCAGGATGGCATTTCGGTCGATCAGGTCGCGGCCAACGCCTTCAAATCCAAGACGGCGATCGAGTCGATGCAGCTCGGCATCGACGGCGGCGGCGGCGTCGGCAACTGCGACTCGGGCTACAGCTGCGCTTACGCGCACAACATCAGCTGGTCGTCGCCGACTCAGCCGCTCCAGTGCCTCACGAGCCCGAGCCTGGTCTGGGATCAGCTCTTCTCGGGCGCCGATCCGACGCAAACCTCGAAAGAGAAAGCGCGTCAGTTGCTCTACCGCACGAGCATCCTCGACTACGTCAAGGACGACACGACGACGCTGAGGGGCAAGCTCGGGCAAACCGATCAGAAGAAGCTCGATCAGTATCTGGACGGCGTCGCCGATCTCGAGGCCAAGATCCAGAAGAGCACGCAAGGCCCGATGTGCGTCGCCATCCCCAAGCCGGTCGATGGCGGCACGGTGGAGCAGCACGTCGACATCATGACCGATCTGATGACTCTGGCGTTCCAGTGCGACGCGACGCGCGTCATCTCGTTCATGCTGGCGAACGCCGGGTCGAACCGCGAATACCCGTTCCTGAACGGCGTCACCGGCGGTCACCACGAGAACAGCCACCACGGCGGCGATCCGGTCAAGCTGGCCAATCTGACGAAGATTGGCACCTGGGAGATCATGCAGTTCGCCAGCCTCTGCGCGAAGCTCGACGCGGTCACCGACGTCAACGGCAAGACCATCCTCGACAACTCGCTCGTCTACCTCGGCAGCGAGATCGAGGACGGCAACACCCACTATCACCGCAACATGCCCATCCTGCTCGCCGGCAGCGCGGGTGGCGCGATCACCCCCGGCCAGCACCTCGTCTACGACGAGTCGGTGTCGGTGGCGCAGCTCTACATCACGATGCTGAACGCGCTGGGCGTCCCTACCAAGAGCTTCGGCGACGCGACCTCGCCCCTCGCGAAGCTGTAAAATCCCCCCAGATTCCCGCCTCGCCGTGAGCATCTGCTCGCGGCGAGGTGCGTTTGTGGCCGCCACAGTCTGCGCGACCTCGGTCTCGCGCGGGGCTCCGAGCCCTGGTCGGTGGTACGCTCGCCCGCACCGCGATGTTGACCCGACGAAAAGCCCTGATCTCCGGCGCTGCCGCGCTCGCCGGCTCCGCCGCGCTCCTCCGTCATGGCGAGGCCCAGGCCGCCAGGCCGGGCCGCGTTGCCGGTGGTAACCATGCGTTCACGCCGGTGACGATGCCCAACGGCGCGACCCTCCCGTGGACGATGGTGGACGGAGCGAAGGAGTTTCACCTCGTCGCCGAGCCGGTGAAGCGCGAGTTCGCCCCGGGGATGATCGTCAATTGCTGGGGCTACAACGGGATGACGCCCGGCCCCACGATCGAGGCGGTGGAGGGTGATCGCGTGCGCCTCATCGTCACCAATCGCCTGCCGGAGCGCACCAGCGTTCACTGGCACGGGATGCTGCTGCCGAACGGGATGGACGGCGTCTCGGGGTTGACCCAACCGCACATGGAGCCGGGCGAGACCTACGTTTACGAGTTCACCCTGCGGCAGCACGGCACGCTGATGTACCACCCGCACTCGGACGAGATGACCCAGATGGCGATGGGGATGATGGGCTTCTTCATCATCCACCCGAAGGAGGGCGAGAACCCGCGCATCGACCGCGATTTCGCGATCATGCTCCACGAGTGGTTCGTGCCGCCGGGGGCCTTCACGCCCAACCCGAACGTGATGCTCGACTTCAACCTGTTCACGTTCAACAGCCGCGTTTGGCCCGGGACGGCGCCGCTGGTGGCGAAGACGGGTGATCGCGTGCGGGTCCGGCTCGGCAACCTGAGCATGGATAACCACCCGATTCACTTGCACGGGTATCGCTTCGAGATGACTGGCACCGACGGCGGGAAGATCCCCGCCGCCGCGCGCTGGCCCGCGACGACGGTCGATGTGCCGCCGGGGACGACGCGCGACGTGGAGCTCGTCGCCGACGCGCCCGGCGACTGGATCTTCCACTGCCACAAGTCCCACCACACGATGAACGCGATGAGCCACGACGTGCCCAACATGATCGGCGTCAAGCAGGCCGGCGTGGAGTCGAAGGTCCGCGCCGTGCTGCCCGGCTACATGGCCATGGGCGAGAACGGGATGGGCAACATGATGAACATGGGCCAGCCGAAGAACACCTTGCCGATGATGTCGGGGCAGGGGCCCTTCGGCCCGATCGAGATGGGCGGCATGTTCACGATGCTCAAGGTCCGCGACGGGCTCGCGAGCTACGACGATCCGGGCTGGTACAAGCACCCTGACGGCACGCAGGCGAGGAAGATCCCGACGCCGCCGCTCCCGAAGCCGTGACGTCGATCCTCGATTGCATCGGGCGCACGCCGCTCGTGCCGCTCGGGCGCATCGCCGCGGGGCTGCCCGTGCCGGTGCTGGTGAAGTGCGAGCACCTGAACCCGGGCGGCAGCGTCAAGGATCGGATCGCTCTCGCGATCGTCGACGACGCCGAGCGCCGCGGGCTGCTGCGGCCGGGGATGACGCTGATCGAGGCCACCGCGGGCAACACGGGGATCGGCCTCGCGCTCGTCGCGGCCGTGCGCGGCTACCGGCTCGCGTGCGTGATGCCCGAGAAGATGTCGATCGACAAGCGCCAGGCCCTCGCCGCGCTCGGCGCCGAGGTGATCATCACGCCCAATGCGCCGCCCGCGCACCCCGACAATTTCCAGAACGTCGCGCGCCGGATCGCCCTGGAAAAATGCTGGTTTCTCACCGATCAGTTCAACAGCGAGGCCAACGTGCGTGTCCACGAGGAGACGACGGGGCCGGAGATCTTAGCGCAGTGCGGCGGCGTCGTCGGCGCATTCATCGCCGGCGTCGGCACCGGCGGCACGATCACCGGCGTGGGCCGCGCGCTGAAATCGCGGCTGCCCGCGGTGCGGATCGTCCTCGCCGATCCGGTCGGATCCGGCCTCGCGCACTGGGCGCTGCACGGCGTGGTCGGGCCCGACGCGGGCTACCAGATCGAAGGGATCGGCACGAGCCAGCCGCCGTCGATCCTCGATCGAAGCGTGATCGACGCGGTGGAGAGCGTGTCCGACGCGGAGAGCTTCGCGATGGTGCAGCGCCTGCTTCGTGAAGAGGGGCTGCTCGTCGGCGGGTCGGCGGGCACCGCCGTGGTCGCCGCGATGCGCGTCGCGGCGAGCGGCATCACGCGTGATCCCGTCGTCGCGCTGCTGCCCGACGGGTGGGATCGCTACCGATCGAAACCGTGGATGATGGCCTTTTCGTAGGCGATTTACTCGATTTTCACGCGGTAGCTCTGCCAGCCAACGCCGCCGCGATCGTCGCGCACGACGAGCCAGAGCCTGGCCTCGCCGGGCGCGTCGGGCGCGGTCCAGGTGTCGTCCGCGTCGCTGCGCGCGGCCTCGTCGCCGGCGCGCCCGCTGCTGTCGGCCGCGAGCGCGCCGGCGGTGGTGAACCACGAAACGCGGATCGCCTCGCGACGAAGGGAGACGACGCGCCTCGGGATCGAACCACACGTACTGCTCGGCGCCCGTGCAGCTCGCTGGCGCGGATCCGGTCGCGCAGGCAGTCCACGACGCGCGCAGCGGCACGCTCTCGCCGCGCGCGACGGTCGCTCCCGGCGCGGGGCCGGGCGCATCGGGCGTGATGACCGTGCGCTCACGCGCAGGCGCACGGGCTGATAAAAGCCGCCGGTGGGATCGGGATCGACCGCGCGCCCGACAGGCTCGCCGGCCTCGGCCGGTGACGCCGCGATCGCGAGCAGCCGTGGGCCGGCGATCTGGAACCCGCGATCGTCGAGCTCCGGCGTGCAGGCGGGGAGGAGAATCGTTGCAGCAGCAACGATCGCGGCGCGTCGAGCCGCGGTCACCACGCGAAGCGCGCCCCGAGCGAAGGCAGGATGGGCAGGCCGGTGATTGCGCTCTCTCGGGTGTAATCGCGGGTGTACACGAGCTCCTCCGGGTTCTGTCGGTTGGTGGCGTTCTGCACGTCGAGGTAGTTCTCGAGCTCGCTCGCGCCGATCACGAAACGCTTGGAAACACGGACACCCAGCGCGAAGAAGGCCGGGATGCGGATCGAGCTTTGCGGGCCGAGCACCGGCTCGAAGGTGTCGTTGCGCGCGTCGTAGTAGGCGCCGCGGACGGGCGTGCGCGGGCGCCGATGCGGTACGACGCGAGCGCCGTCAGCACGTGCGTCTGATCGAAATCGAAGAGCCGCCACGCCGCGCCGTCGCGCGAGCGGCGCTCGCTGCGGAGGATGCTGTACGAGATCCACCCGAAGAGGCCGGCTCGGCGTGGCGCCCTCGACCGGCGTGCGACGGCTGCCGCTGATCACGTACGGATCGAAGCGCAGCCCCGGGAGCAGGTGCAGGCGATCGTTCACGAGCGAAACATCGGCCTCGGCGAAGGGCGCGACGCCGGCGACGACCGCGCTCCAGGTGTCGGCGTTGACGCGATCCGAGGGCGCCTGGCCGAAGACGCGCGCGTCGCCTTCGCGCGGCGGCGACGTCACCGATCCGGCGCGATGGATCGACGCGCTCACGGCCTCGGCGTCGACGCCGGTGGTGACGACGACGCCGGCGATCGGCTTGCCGCGCCAGCTCGCGCGCAGGCCGAAGAGCGTGGCGTCGTTCGTCAGCGAGGCCGGCGTCCCGCCGAAGCGGCTCACCAGCGTCGAGGCGTCGGCGCCCACCCACGGCGTGACGGTGACGACGCTCCCGTCCTGGTTTTCCCGACGAACGCGCGCATACACGCGCCCCCAGCGCAGCGTCGTCGACTCGGTCTTGCGCTGCGCGGGATCGGCGCTCGGCGTCGAGCGATCGGTGGCGTCGGACGAGGCGAGCCCGCCGACCTCGAACGTCGTGCGCGCGTCGGGCCGGTAGATCAAGCGCGCCTGCCCGTCGGCGTAGCGCGGGATCGGGAAGAGCGAGCTGACGTCGCGCGAGGTGAACACCGGCAAGAGCGCGTCGAGGTAGCTCTTGCGCGCGGCGACCTCGACGTGGAATCTGTCGCCGATCGACGCGCGGACCGAGCCCGCGGCGTCGAGCACGTCGGCGCCCACGGATCCATGAAACCCCTTGTCTTACAGGGGATCGAGCGCGACCGTCACCAGGCCACCGAGGCCGCGGCCGTAGCTCGCGCCGTAGCCGCCGGGAGCGACCTCGACCGACTTCACGAGGTCGGAGTGCACGACCGAGCGCAGCCCGCCGTCGTGGTACAGGCGCGGCACCCGCACCCCGTCGACGTAGACGCGCGTGTCCTCGGGCGACGCGCCCCACACCACGAGCGCGCCCGATCCCACCGTCGATCGCGCCACGCCGGCCACGGGGTGATCGCGAGCTTCGAGATGCCCTCGATCTTCGCGAGATCGATCACGTGAACGACCTGCCCGTGGAGCGCGTGCTCGTCGGCGCTGATCGCCAGGTTCACGTCGGGAATCGCGGCAATTCAGGCGATCTGTGGCCAAGCGACGTCCGCTCCAGCAGCGGGGCCGGTCCGGGGGCGCGGCGTCGGGGGAACCGCGGCGGCGCGACCTCGTCACGAGGCTCCGGGAGGGGAGGGGAGCGAGCGTGTCAGTCGACGGCGATGCGAGAGGACAAAAAGCAAAAACCCGGAGTTACCCGGGTTCTACTTTCAATGGGCCATGAAGGACTTGAACCTTCAGCCAAAGGATTAAGAGTCCTCTGCTCTACCAATTGAGCTAATGGCCCGAACGTATGATTTCAAAAGTTAGTCAGGACAACCGCTGGAAAGCGCGACCGAATCGTTCGGCCCGGTGCGCCCGGCCCGATTCGAACGGGCGACCACCGGATTCGAAGTCCGAGGCTCTATCCAGCTGAGCTACGGGCGCTCACGCCTCGTCGCCGTTTCGGGCGGCGAAGAGAGACCCGCTTCTAATCGGCGCCCTGCTTCATGTCAAGGAATGCCGTGTCGGTTTTTGCAGCTATCCTCCCGCGCATGACCGCCACCGCTGCCGCCACCGGATCTGCCCGCTCTCTCTCGGCTCTTCTTCGCGCCGGCGCCTCGTCGCGGGAGATGGCCGAGCACCTCGACGGACTCTCGTCCGCGGCGCGGCTCGAGCAGGTCCTGGCGATCACCGGGGGCGGGGTCGGCAAGCTCTACGCGGCCGTGGCCGACGCGCCCACGGTCACGCCGGAAGAGTTCCTCCCCCCGTCGACGAAGGGCACGCGGATTTTCGAGGGCCGCAACTCGCTCGCCGCGTTCAGCCGCTTTCAGAAGCGTTTCCTGCGACTCGAGAGCGGGATCATCGTCGGGTACAACCACCAGTCGATGTCGTTCGTGACCGGGCCCGGCTACTTCGTCGTCAAGGCGGCGAACGGCGAGGGCGAGCACGGCAAGGAGCTGTTCTTCGACTACACCGTGCCCCCGCCGGAGACGCCCGCGGGCTGGCCCGACTTCAAGCCCAACGATCGTGGTCTCTCGAAGCTCGTCTACAGCGACATGCTCGACTACTGCCGGCGGGTCGCGCGCGGGGTCGTGGTCGGCAAGGCGTACCGCAAGGGCGTCGACCAGAACGCGTACTTCACGCTGACGCTGCCCTAGCCGCGAGCAGGTTCGCGCGAGCAGGTTCGCGGCGACGATCCTGCGGTATCCGGCGAGGCGAAGGCGCGCTAGCGTGCGCGCGTCATGCTGTACCGGCGCCTGCTTTCGCTTGCTGCGTTCGCCATCGCTCTCACTGGCCTCGGCGCCGCTGAAGCGAAGCCCGCGAAGAAGAAGCCGACCACCGTCGCCTCGACCACGCACGTGACGAAGGGCTCGCACAAGGGCGCGCAGTCGATCGGCGCGCCCAACGCCGGGCACCTCGAAGGGGCGATGCTGCTGCGCGGATCGCACACGCTCAAGCAGAAGGAGGGCTCGCACTCGTGGGGCCTGCCCGAGCTGGTGCACGCGCTGCAACGCGCCTCGATCAAGGTCGCGAAGAAGCATCGCAACTCGGTGATGCTGGTGGGCGATCTCTCGGGGCGCACCGGCGGGTTCCTCGAGCGGCACGGATCGCATCAGACGGGGCGCGACGCCGACGTCGGCCTCTACGTGATGAACTCGAAGGGAAAGCCCGTCAACGTGCGGCACTTCGTCGCCTTCGATGCGACGGGCAAGGGCCGCGAGCTGCCGTGGGCCATGTTCGACGAAGCGCGCAACTGGGACCTCGTCGAGGCGCTGCTCACCGACGACAAGGCCAGCGTTCGCTACCTGTTCATCTCCAACCCGCTGCGGGCGAAGCTGCTGGCGCAGGCCGCGAAGAAGCACGCGACCAGGGAGATGATCGCCCGCGCCGCCGCCGCGATGATGAGCCCGCCCGAGGCCGACGTGCACGACGACCACATCCACGTGCGGATCGCCTGCCCCGAGTCGATGCGCGGGGTGTGCATCGAGGAGGCCATGCAGCGCGTGGGCAGCGGCGACGGCGGCGCGGTGAAGGCCGCCCGCGGCGCCGACGTCGATGGAGCGGAAGAGAAGACAAGCGAAGGCAAGCCGATGGCGGAGCCGCCGCCGAGCGACGCGTCGAACGAAGCAAAATAAGAGGAAAAAAAAGCTCTAAGCGAAGCGAAGAGAGGCCATGAGGGCCTCGCGCGGAGCCCGCTCGTCTTCCCGGGCGTCCCACTCGCACACGTAGCTCGCGTGCACGAACGAGGCGCCGTTCGAGAAGAACCAGAGCTGCACGAACTGGCCGCGCAGGGCGTAGACGGCCGTCGCCATCGTCCACTCGCGCCGGGTCTGCGTGGACGCTGAAGACGGCTCGGCGAGGCCGCGGCGGGCGCCCCAGTCGTGCGCGTGCGCGAGGAGCTCGGCCGGATCATTGCCGGGCTGCTCCTCGGGATGGAACAGCGGAGCCGTCACGAGGACGGTGCCCGCGCCGCCGCCGACGGCGGCGAAGCGGACGGGCAGATCGCCGTCCGATTCGGCGAAGGTGGCGTCGTCTTCGCGCTCGGTCCAGCCGTCGGGGACGACGACGGAAAAGCCTTCGTAAACCTGTCGTTCCACGCCGGGAACTCTATCAAATCACACCCGATTTGCCCGTGTGAACGACAGGCCGAGCGGACATTGTCTAGCCGATGTCGACCACCATCGGCGCGTGGTCCGAGGGGCGATCGAGCTCGCGCGGGCGGCGATCGATCGAGGCCGCCGTGCAGCGCGCCGCGAGGGACTTCGTCACCAGCGTGAGGTCGATGCGGACGCCGTGGTTCTTGCGGAACGCGCCCGTGCGGTAGTCCCACCACGAGTAGAGGCCGGCGCCGTCGTGGTGCGCGCGGAAGGTGTCGACGAGGCCGAAGTCCATCACGTTGCGGAGGGCGGCGCGCTCCTGCGGCGTGACGAGGATCCCGCCCTCCCACTTCGGCGGATCGTGGACGTCGATGTTCTCGGGCGCGACGTTGAAGTCGCCGCAGAGCAGGAGGTCTTGCGTGTTCGTGTGGTGCGCGTCGAGCTCCTGGCGTAGCCGCGCGAGCCACTCGAGCTTGTAGGTGAACGCCGGCGCCTCGGGCGTCTGGCCGTTGGGCACGTAGACGTTGATGATGCGAATGCCCTCGATCGTCGCGGCGATCATCCGCTTCTGCGACTCGGCGTCGTCACCGTCGAGGTTCCGCTTCACGTCGTCGATGGCCAGGCCGAAGCGCGCGCCGATCGCCACGCCGTTGTACGTCTTCTGGCCGAGCGTGACGAAGCGGTAGCCCACCTCTTCGAGCTCGCGCATCGGGAATTTCTCGTCCTCGCACTTCGTCTCTTGCAGGCAGATGACGTCGGGCGCCGAGCGCGCGAGCCAGGCGCCGAGCTGGTCGAGCCGCGACCTGACCGAGTTCACGTTCCACGAGGCGATGCGCATGCGCGGGACGTTACCTCGCGTCGCGGGAGGGCGCGAGCGCTCCGGCGACGAGGGCGAACAAGGCCTCCGGAGCGTCGACGTGGACCCAGTGGCCCGCCCCTTCGAGGACGTGCGTTAGGACCGTGGATCCGAGGCCGGCGAGGCGCGCGCGATCGGCGGGATCGAGGGCGTCCGAGGCCCCGCCGACGACCATGTGGAGCTCGCGCGCGAGGCGGCCTTCTTCGAGGACGGGCCAGAGATCGACGGCGAAATAATCGTCGAGGAGGGCCTGGATGGCGTCGAGATCGAGCCGGAGGCGGAAGGCGTCGCCCTCGCGGCGCAGGTTCATCGCCAGCCACTCGGCGGTCCCGCGCGAGAGGCCGTGCTCGGCCGTGATAGCGAAGAAGGCCTCGCGCGAGGGCAGCGTCTGCGGCATGGCCCGGAGCATCGCCACGATCTGCGCGGTCGCGCCCGCGCGTTGGCCTCGCGGCCGCGCGCTCGGCGACGCGTCGAGGATCCAGGCTTGATCGAGGCGATCGCCGCGGCGATCGAGGTAGCGGAGCGCGACCTTGCCGCCGAACGAGTGGCCGAGCACGCCCGCGATCGGCAGGCCGAGGTGGTCGCCGAGGCGCACGAGATCGTCGGCCGCGGCGGCGAGGGTGTGCGGCGGCGGCGCGCCTTGCGAGAGCCCGTGCATGCGCAGATCAGGCAAAATGAAGCCCCATTCGGGGGCCGCCGCCGCGAGCCGCTTCGCCAGCGAGCGGAGGTTCGTCCCCGATCCGAGGATGCCATGGAGCACGAACATCCACCGCGACGGCTCCGCGTTCGGAGCCGTGAGGAGGGCGTGCTGGAGGAGGAACGGCGCGTCGCTCATGAGGGCGCGGAGCCTAGTCGAGCCGGGGCCTGGAGCGGAGCCGTTACGCTTCGATCAGGCCGGTGCGCACCGCGATGCGGGTGAGCTCGACCGCGCTCTTGCAGCCGAGCTTGGCGTAGATGCGGACGCGGTGTGTCTCCACCGTCTTCGGGCTGATGGTGAGGCGAGCCGCGGTGTCGCGCGTCGACATGCCGCCCGCGAGCAGGCGCAGGACCTGGCGCTCGCGCTGGGTGAGCGAATCGAGCCCGCTGCTGCCCTCGGCGCCGACGGGCTTGCGCATCGCGCGCACCACCGCGCTGGCGATGTTGGCGCTGAGCGGCGCCCCGCCGACGGCGACGTTGCGGATGCCCTCGATCACCTCTTCGAGGCGCGATGTCTTCACGAGATAGCCGTGCGCGCCGGCCCGGAGCGCCTCGGCCACGCGGAACTCGTCGTCGTAGCCGCTGAGCACGAGCAGCTTGGTGGTGGGCAGCTGAATGCGGAGCGCGCAGAGCAGCTCGATCCCGTCGCGATCGGGGATGTTGAGGTCGACCAGGGCCACGTCCGGCGTCATCACCGCGGCGTCCTTCAAGGCCTCTCCGGCGGTGCCCGCTTGCCCGATGACCTCCATGTCGAGCTCGTCCTCGATGGCGCGCGCGAACCCTTCACGGACGATGGGATGATCGTCGATCAGGTAGATTTTGATCCGGTGCGAAGAGCTCTCCAGCATGGTCACCCTGGGGGCTGACCGTACACGACGGCCTTATCGATCTGATTCAGACGCAGAGGCCTGCCTGCGTCAAGCATCGGGGCGGGTATCACCAGGAATCAGGACACTCCTGGTGCGGTGTTCTGGAAAAGCATGGTTGAAGCGATGTGGGCACGTGCTCGCGCTGGAAACGAAGGCGCATCCTGGGCTCGATCGTGCGCATCGAGCGCGCGCGAGGAAAAGCGAATCAATTCCGGGAATATACAGTCTGTCGCTCTGTCCAGTAATCGGTCTTCGCTCTGCCTCCACCCGGTTGCAGCACCGCTATGACCCCTGTGAAAGCACCCGGGTCGCAACAATAGATTGACAGCCTCGGGAAAACCCGCTTGGCGGCTCGGCGCGTGTGCTGACAGCGATCCCTCTCCACCAACTGGACCCGACCGGGCGAGCGCCGTCTCGTGAGGTGGTGCTGCCTGTCGAGCTCGAGCGCGCCTTCCGGCTCATCGTCTTCGACTGGGATGGAACGGCGGTGACCTCGCGCTCGGCCGACGCCACAGCGGTGACAGGCGCCCTCGATCGGGTCCTCGCGGCGGGATCGCGGGCGGTGATCGTGACCGGGACGAGCCTCGCCAACGTGACGCGGCAGCTCGGCGGCGGCATTGCGCCCGAGCACGCGCGGCGGCTCCATGTGAGCACCAACCGCGGCTCCGAGATCTACGGCTTCGATCGGCGCTGCGAGCCGGTGCTGCTGTGGCGGCGAGTCGCGACGTCGGCGGAGGAGCAGGGCCTCGACCGCATCGCCGCCGAGGTGAAGGCGCGGCTCGAGCGGTTGACGGGGCTCACGATCGAGGTCGTCAGCAATCGCCTCAACCGTCGCAAGATCGATCTCATCCCCGAGCCGGCCTGGAAGGATCCCCCGAAGAGCGCGATCACCGAGCTCCTCGCGGCGACCGAGGCCCGCCTCCGCGGCGCGGGGCTCCGCCACGGCCTGCGGGAAGCGTTCGAGCTCACGCGGCAGATCGCGCGCGACAGCGGCCTGGAGTCGGCGCGCGTCACCAGCGACGTGAAGCACATCGAGGTCGGCCTCACCGACAAGGCCGACGCCATGGCCTACGTGATGCGCGAGATCGCCGGGCCGCTGCGCATCGCCGTGGAAGACGTCCTGGTGATCGGCGACGAGCTCGGCTCGATCGGCGGCTACCCCGGGAGCGACAGCCTGATGCTCAGCATCCCGGAGATCGTCGGCGCGACGGTGGTGTCGGTGGGGCCCGAGCCCGGCGGGGCGCCGCCGAGCGTCTTCCACGTCGGCGGCGGGCCCGAGCGGTTCGTGGCGATCCTGGAGCACCAGCTGGCGATCACCGCGCTCGGCGGCTCGTTCGCCATCCCGCGCGACGCGGCGTGGCTGATCGACGAGCCAGGCTTCGACGTGGCGCGCGAGCACGAGATCGAGTCGTGCCTCTCGATCGCCAGCGGCTACGTCGGCTCGCGCGGATCGATCGCCGAGGGCACCAGCGTGTCGCGGCCGGCCACGTTCCTCGCGGGCGCGTTCGAGCTCTCCAGCGATCCGTCGCCCGTGCCCGAGCTGTTGATCATGCCTGACTGGGGTCGTCTTCGCTTCGTGATCGAGGGCGAGCCGTTCTCGGTCGAGACCAGCGTGACGCGGCACCACCGGCGCGTGCTCGATCTGCGGCGCGGCGTGCTCCTCCGCGACTGCACGGCGCAGGGCGCGCAAGGGCACCTGACGCGCCTGCGCACGCTGCAGGCGGCCTCGCTCGCCGATCGTCACGTGTTCATCGAGGGCGTCGAGCTGTCGCCGCTGAACTTCACGGGATCGATCCGCGTCGACGCGATCCTGAGCGGCGACGTGAAGAGCGCGAGCGGGGCGCGGCACTGGGAGAGCTTCGACACGACGGCGTGGCCGCGCGGCGCGGTGCTCTCGGGGCGCACGCGGAGCGGGCTCGTCGCGGCCCTGGCGTCGCACATCGAGGTCGACGAGCGCCCCGGCGCGGCGCCCGTGGAGCGCGAGATCGGCGACGGCTGGGCGGCAGAGCGCTGTCTCCTCCCGGTGCGCGTGGCCGAGACGCGGTCGCTCCACCGCCTCGTCGCGCTGTTCTCGTCGCGTGACGTCGACGCGCCAGCGAAGGCCGCCGAGGCGCGCTGCGCCGAGCTCGCGCGCTGGCCGATCGGCGAGCACCTCGGTCGCCACGCCGCGTCCTGGGACGAGCGCTGGCGTCACGCCGACGTGACCATCGACGGCGCGCCGGGGCTGGAGCGCGCGCTGCGCTTCGGCCTCTATCACCTGCTCGCGGCGGTCAACCCCGACGATCCACGCTGCTCGGTCGGAGCGCGCGCGCTGTCGGGCGAGGCGTACCGCGGGCACGTCTTCTGGGACACCGAGATCTTCATGCTGCCGTTCTACGTGCACGCGTTCCCCGAGGCCGCGCGCGCGCTGATCGGCTACCGCCACCACACGCTCCCGGGGGCGCGACGCAAGGCCGCGGCGCTCGGCTACGAGGGCGCGCTCTATGCGTGGGAGTCGGCCGACACCGGCGACGAGACGACGCCCGCCGTGGTGGTGACGCCCTTCGGCGAGATGATCCGCGTGCTCTCCGGCGAGCTCGAGCATCACATCAGCGCCGACGTGGCGTACGCCGTGGAGGCCTGCGTGCGCGCCACCGGAGACGACGAGCTGCGGTGCGGACCGGGGCTCGAGATCTTGCTCGAGACCGCGCGCTTCTGGGCGAGCCGGGTGCGCCGCGGCGCTGACGGGCTCTTCCACATCGACAGGGTGATCGGCCCTGACGAGTACCACGAGGACATCGACGACAACGCCTTCACCAACTGGATGGCGCGCCGCAACCTGCGCGCGGCCGTCGCCGTCGCGACGCGGCTCGGCCCCGACGCGACCGGCGCGACCCCCGAGGAAATCGCTCGATTTCGTGTGATCGCCGAGCGGATGTACACGGGCTACGACGCCTCGACGCAGCTCATCGAGCAGTTCCGGGGCTTCAACAAACTCGAGTACATCGACCTCGCGAGCCTCGGTCCGCGCCACGCGCCGCTCGACGTCATCCTCGGTCGCGCGCGCACCCAGGGTTCGCAGGTCGTGAAGCAGGCCGACGTGGTCCAGCTCCTCGCGCTGCTCTGGGACGAGGTCCCCGAGGCCGCGCGGCGGGTGAATTTCCTCCACTACGACGTGCGCACCGGGCACGGGAGCTCGCTCAGCCCGGGCGTCCACGCGCTCGTCGCGGCGCGGCTCGGCCTCGACGCGGTGACCGAGCGCTACCTCGATCAGACGGCGGAGATCGACCTCGGCAACGCCATGGGAAACGCGTCGGGCGGCGTCCACGCGGCGGCGATGGGTGGCCTCTGGCAGGCGGTGATCTCCGGCGTCGGCGGCGTGCGGCCGGCCCCGGATCACGACGAGGCGCTCCTGATCGAGCCCAGGCTCCTCCCGACCTGGAGACACCTGGGTTTCCCGCTGTCGTGGCGAGGCCGTCAGCTCGACGTGCACCTCGAAACCGGAGGCGTCGAGGTCGCCGTCGAAGGACGAGCGCCGTTGCCTGTCCGCGTCGTCGGCGCCGCGGGACCGCCCCGGGAAGTGCTGGCCGAGCCGGGCCGTCGCTACGCCGCTCGCCGCGTCGAGGCCGGCTTCGCACCGTGGGAGGAGATCGGATCGTGATGGCGCGCGTGGGGGCGAAGCTCAACGAAATGGCTTCATTTCATATCGATCCAGGGACTCACCGCAGCTGCATCCTCGTCGCCCTCGGTGGGCGCAGGGCGCCGATCGAGGCCATCGATCTCGGCCGCCGCATCGCCGCGACGATCCAGGCGACGCTGCACGGCGTGTTCGTGTGGCCGTGGAGCATCTCGCCGTGCGAGGTCCCGCGGCTGCTCGAGATCGATCCCGAGGTGCTCACCGGCATGGTGCTCGACGTCGCGGTGGGCGACGCGGTGGAGCAGATCGCCGAGTCTTCACGGGCGAGCTCGGTCGCGTTCCTGGTGTTGCCCGCCGAGAGCGCCGGCGCTGATCCTTGCGGCCTCGGCCCGCTCGCCGCGCGCGTGCTCCGTCACGTCGGCGTCGGGGTGATCATCGTGCGCCCCGGCGTCGCGCCGCGCCGCTTGCAGCGCATCCTGGTTCCGCTCGACGGGACGCCGAGCACGGCCTCCGCGCTCGCCCCGGCCGGGGAGCTCGCGCGCCTCGCCGGAGCGTCGCTCGACATCATGATGGTGGGCGAGCTCGAGCGGCCGACGCCCGTGCCCGTCGAGCTCGGCACGATGGTGACGCCGCAGTACGTCGACCAGCCGCAGCACGAGTGGCCGGCGTTTTCCAGGGAGTTCCTCGAGCGGTTCGTCGGCGCGATCGGCCGCTGCTCGCGCGGCGTCACGTCGCGGTTCTTCCTGCGCGCGGGCGATCCGGCGCGCGAGATCTTGCGCGCGGCGAACGAGCTCGACTCGGATCTGATCGCGCTCGTCTGGCACGGAGGCTGTGAGGGCGAGCGCGGGCGCGTGTTCCGCCGCGTTCTCCACGACGCGTGCGTCCCGGTCCTCGTGCTGCGTGGCTGATCGGCCCGGCCCTGCGCCAAGATCCTGTACTCGCGCGCGGCGGTGATATGGTGCGCTCACCATGCCTGCCCGGGAGCTATCCGCGCTCGAATGCCGTAGAAACGTCGACCCCAGCGTCTTCCGTTTCGTCACGACCGACGACGTCGCGCCGTTATCCGGGATCGCCTCGCAAGAGCGCGCGCTCACGGCGCTCGGCTTCGGCCTCGACATTCGCCAACCTCGCTTTCACGTCGTCGTCGTCGGCGCGTCGGGGACGGGTCGAACGTTCTGCGCCCGCTCGGTCGCGAAGCGCATCGCCGCGGGGAGGCCCACGCCGGACGACGTGCTCTTGCTGCCGAACCCGCGCCGCCCGAGCGAGCCCACCGTGCTGGCGTTGCCCGCGGGTGACGGGAAGCCGTTCGTCGACGCGATGGACGAGATGCACACCAAGATCGTCGACGGCGTCCGCGCCGTCACCGAAGGTGAGCGCTACAAGCAAGCTCGCGCGAAGATCCGTCGCCGCGTCGCGACCGAGGAGAGCCGCCTCGAAGAGACGCTGAAATCAGCCGCCCGCGCCCTCGGCCTCGACCTCACGCGCGGTGACGACGAGGTGCAGATCGTCGCCCTCGACGAGACGGCCGGCCCGCCGAGCAGCGACGCGCTCGCGCAGATCGCCGGCTCGGTCGAAGAGTTCGAGACCACGCTCGCCACCGTGCAAGACGAGGCCGACGCCGAGCTGCGCAACGTCGTGCAGCACCTCCTCGCCGAGACCGTGAAGACGTGCTTCGCCCCGGTGCGCGCGCTCTACGAAGGGCGCGAGGCGATCACGCTGTTCCTCGCCGATGTCGAGGTCGTGGTCGCGCGCGAGCTGCGCCGCGCCGTCGACGATCCGCGCGGCGAAGAGTCGCCCACGCTCCCGCGCGGCGTGGTGATCCCGACGCTGCTCACCGAGCACAAGCCCGGGTCGGGCGCCCCCGTGGTCGAGGTCCCGTACCCGACGCTCGCCGCGCTCTTCGGTCGCACCCACGCGCCGCCCGACTCCGACTTCCCACCCGAGCCCGGCTTCGCCGTCGCGGGCGCGCTGCACGAGGCCAACGGTGGCTTCTTGCTGCTGCCGGCGAGCTCGCTCCTGAAGAACGAGCCGCTCTACGAGCAGCTCAAGGCCTGCTTGCTCGCCGGGAAGTTCATCGTCCCCGAGCACAACCCCTCGTACTACCGCGGCACCTCGGAAGAGCTTCTTTTCCCGCCGATCCCGATCGATCTCAAGGTCGTGCTCATCGCCAACCCGAGCCTCTATCAAGATCTCCACGAGGCCGATCCCGAGTTCTCGCAGCTCTTCAAGGTGCAGGCGCGCTTCGAGCCGACGCTCTCGATTGAAGAGGCGATCCTCACGTACCCCGCGTTCCTCGCGAGCCTCGCGCGCGACCGCGGCCTGCCGCAGCTCACGCCCGACGCCGTGGCCGAATTGCTCTTCCACGGTGGTCGCCTCGCCGAGAGCCAGACCAAGGTGACGGCGCAGCTCGGGATGATCGCCGAGGTCACGATCGAGGCCGGCTACCGCGCCGTCTCGCGCGGCCAGGATCGCATCGACGGCGCCCAGGTGATCGAGGCGCTCAACGCTGCGCGCCGCCGTGGCAGCCATTTTCGCGATCACATCCACGAGCTGCTCTCCGACGGGACCATCCGCATCGACGTCACCGGCGAGCGCGTCGGCCAGGTCAACGCCATCTCGGTCCTCACCGATGGGCCGCAGATGTTCGGGCGCCCGTGCCGCGTGACGGCCGTCGTTTACCCGGGATCCGAAGGCCCGGTGAACATCGCGCGCGAGGTCGAGATGTCGGGCCCGCTCCACAGCAAGGGCGTGCTCGTGCTCGGCGGCTTCCTCGCGGCGCGCTTCGCGCAGAGCCGCCCGCCGCTCTTCGGCGCGTCGCTGGTCTTCGAGCAAACGTACGAGGCGATCGACGGCGACAGTGCCTCGTCGAGCGAGCTCTACGCGCTGCTGTCGGCGCTCTCGGGCTTCCCTTTGCGGCAAGAGCTCGCCGTCACCGGCAGCGTCGATCAGCAGGGCGGCATCCAGCCCGTCGGCGGCCTCAACGAGAAGATCGAGGCCTTCTTCGACATCTGCGCGGCGAAGGGCATCACCGGCCGCCAGGGCGTGCTCATCCCCGTCACCAACCGCGACGCGCTCATGCTGCGGAGCGACGTCGTCGAGGCCATCGCCGCGGGCCGCTTCCACGTCTACGTGGTCTCGACCGTGGAAGAAGGCATCGAGCTGCTCACCGGCGTCCCCGCGGGCGTCGCCGACGCCGACGGTCACTACCCCGAGTCGACGGTGTTTCGCGCCGCGGAGATGCGCCTCAAGCGCTTCCACCAGGCAATGATCGAGCTCGGTCGCGGCGGCCCGCGCTAGCAGGATCGCGCCGCTCTCGGGCGTGCCCGGGAGCGTTGGAGCCAAGCGTCTCGTGTCGTCAACGATGGTGCACGACGCGGGACGACGTTGTCAGCCCCAGGCTTTCCTGATGGCTTCGGCGACGCCGCCGCCCTGATGGCCGTCGGCGTCGAGGTGATCGGTCGCGTGCGACTTCACCTCGGCGGGGGCCTGGCCCATCGCGAAGGATCGCCCCGCGGTGTCGAACATCGGCACGTCGTTGAGCCAGTCGCCGACGACGACGACCTCGGCCGCGGTGCAGCCATGGTGCGCGGCCAGCCACTCCACCGCGGTGCCCTTCGTGGGGCCCTTGGCGCGCACGATCATCGCGTGGACGCCTGGCAGGCGCGTGATCGGGAACGAGGCCACGAACGCCGCGTCGGCGAGCTTCTCGCCGAGCTCGGCCACAGCGGAGAGGATCTGCTCCTCCATCCCGATGGATACGACGGCCATCAAGCCCAGCTCGTGATCCCAGTGGGAATGCGTGATCACGCGCTCCACCACCTCGATCTTGTTCGACCACGTGCGCACGTACGGTGCGAAGGCTTCTCCCGCGGCATCGTGGACGATGCTGTCGTGCGCGAAGAGGAAGCTCGCCGACTCGTAGCGCTCGAGCACGCCGCGGAGAACCGCTGCGTCCGCGCCGGTCAGCGATCGATAGAAGCGCGCAGCGTCGCTCGCCACATCCACGATGTGGCTGCCGTCGACGCAGGCGATAGGCCCGACGATCCCGACCTCGCGCGCGATCACGCACGAGCCCGAGTAGAGCCGCCCCGTGATGATCGTGACGGGGACGCCGCTCGCCTGGAGATCACGGATGGCTGCGGCGTCGTCGGGGTGGATCGTCCCGTCACGACGCAGCAGCGTCCCGTCGATGTCCGAGGCGAGGAGCTTGTATTTCAAGCCGCGGGATAAACCGAGACTTGCTTCTTCGTGTTCGACTTCCACTCGTACTTCACGACGCCCGGGATGAGCGAGAACAGCGTGAAGTCGCGGCCGGTGCCGACGTTCTTGCCCGCGTGGATCGTCGAGCCGACCTGGCGAACGATGATGTTGCCCGCGAGCACCGTCGCGCCGGCGTAGATCTTCACGCCGCGCTTTTGCGCCTTGGAGTCGCGGCCGTTACGAGAGGAGCCGCCGCCTTTTTTATGAGCCATGGGATTGTCTCCTCTTTCTGACTACGCGCTGATGCCGGTGATCTTCAGCTCGGTGTAGAGCTGACGATGGCCGTTCTTGCGGCGGAAGTTCTTCCGGCGCTTGAACTTGAAGACGATGAGCTTCTCGCCCCGGGCCTGGGCCGTGATCTCGGCCGCCACGGAGGCGCCCTTCACCAGCGGTTGCCCGATCTTGGGGGAGTCGCCGCTGACGAGGAGGACCTCGCCAAACGTGATCTTGTCGCCAGCGCTGCCGGGGAGTTTCTCCACCCGCAGCTTCTGACCTTCGGATACCCGGTACTGCTTGCCGCCCGTCTTGATGACCGCGTACATGATTCGCCTCGCGCTACGCACAACCCTGCCGGAGCTCCCGGAACCAAGGGGACGCGCAGTATACAGATCGAAATCCGTTTGACAACCCCGGAGCGTTTGCTCAGCCGAGCACCGGAAGCGAGGTCTTCCGTACAGTGGGCGGCGCCTTCTCCGCCACCGGCTCGATCTCGCCGATTCCCGCGAAAATGCTGCCTGTTTCGCGCGCCCCGACGACGACGTCGAGCCCCAGGCGCTGCGCTTCGGAGGCGGCGCGCGTGAGGTACGGGAGGACCATTTCGCGCGCGGGGACCACGCGATCACGGGCGATCGCGGCGCGACCGAATGGCTCGGCCTTCGCGAAATGAATCGCCTCGGCCCCCGCCGCGTGGGCGAGGCGGGCGATCTCGCCGAGGTGCCGGAAGTTGGATCGCGTGACCACGGTGGTGACGCCGACGGGGATGCGCTCTGCGCGCGCGGTACGCGCCCCACGCAGTGTTTGCTCGAAGCTTCCCGGCGTCCCCGTGTGGTAGTCGTGCATCGCCGCCGAGGCGCCTTGCAGCGCGACGTCGAGCGCGAGCTTCGTCGAGGCCTCGCGCAGCGCGCGCGTGAAGGCCCGGTAGGCGAGCCGCCGGCCGTTGGTCTGCACGAGGACGCGCGCGGCGCCCCTGGCGTCGGCCGCGGCGATCCACGCCGGCAGCTCGTCGTGGACCGTGGGCTCGCCGCCCATGAACGCCACCGTCTCGCCCGGCGTGATCGTGGCGATCTGCGCCGCCACGTCGGGCGGGCCCTCTTCCCTGTCGCGCATCGCGCCCTGCGCGCAGAACACGCAGGCGTTGTTGCAGGCGAAGCCGAGGAAAATTTGATGCACCCTCGGCCTCCGGATCACGCCTTGGTGAAGGTGAAATCTTCACCGCTGATGTCGACCTTGATCACCTGCCCGGCGGTGTAGCCGCCGGCGAGGATGGCCTCGGCCAGCGGGTTCTGCAGCTCGCGCAGGATGGCGCGCTTCAGCGGCCGCGCGCCGAGGCTGGGCTCGTACCCGAGATCGACGAGCCGGAGCTTCGCCGCGTCGGTGAGCACGACCTTGATCTCCTTGTCGGAGAGCAGCCGATCGAGGCGCTTCAACTGGATGTCGACGACGCCGCGCAGATCGTTCTTCGAGAGCGCCTTGAAGACGACGACGTCGTCGACGCGGTTCAGGAACTCGGGGCGGAAGAAGCCTTTGAGCTCTTCCATCAGCACGTCGCGGATCGCCTCGCGGCCGTCTTCCGAGGCCCAGAGGTTGGCGTCGGCGTCGAGGATGCGCTTGCTCCCGATGTTCGACGTCATGATCACGACGGTGTTGGAGAAGTCGGCGAGGCGGCCGCGTCCATCGGTGAGGCGACCGTCGTCGAGCACCTGCAAGAGCAGGTTGAACACGTCGGCGTGCGCCTTCTCGACCTCGTCGAAGAGGAGGACGCTGTACGGCCGGCGGCGCGCGGCCTCCGTCAACATGCCGCCCTGCTCGCTGTCGGCGTAGCCGGGCGGGGCGCCGATGAGGCGCTGCGCCATGTGGCGCTCCATGTACTCGCTCATGTCCATGCGCGTGAGCGCCGCTTCGTCGTCGAAGAGGAACTCGGCGAGGGCCTTCGCGAGCTCGGTCTTGCCGCAGCCGCTCGGGCCGAGGAACAGGAACGATCCGATGGGCTTGCCCGGATCGCGGAGGCCGACGCGGCCGCGGCGCACGGCCTTGGCGATCGCGCGCACCGCCTCGTCCTGGCCGACGACGCGGCGAGCGAGCCGCTCTTCCATCTTGAGGAGCTTCTCGGCCTCGCCTTCGAGCATCTTCGAGACGGGGATGCCGGTCCAGTCGCCGAGCGTCTCGGCGACGTCGCTCTCGCCGACGCCGTTCGACGTGGCGGAGATCCCCTCGCGCTCGGCCGCGTGCTCCGCCGCTTCGAGGCGACGGCGAATGTCGGGGAGCGTGACGTGCTCGAGCTCGCCCAGCTTGGCGAAGACGTTGTCGCGGCGGGCGATCTCGAGGGCGCGCGTGGCGTCGGTCAGCTCCTTGCGGATGGCCGACATCGCGGCGACGACGCCCTTCCTCGACTTCATCTTCTCGAGCGACTCCTTCGCGCGCGGCTCGCTCTCGGCGAGCTCTTTTTCGAGGCGCGTTCGCGTCATCACGCTCTGACGATCCTCGTCGTCGGCGAGCGCCGCGATCTGCGCCTTGAGCGACTCGACGCGGCGCTGCAGTGTGTCGAGCTCGGGCGAGACGCCGTCGACCTCGACCCGCTTGCGCGCCGACGTCTCGTCGAGGAGATCGACCGCGGTGTCGGGCAGCGCGCGATCGGAGAGGTAGCGCTTGGCCAGCACCACCGCCGAGACGATGGCGCCCTCGGCGATGCGGACGCGGTGGTGCTCTTCGTATTTGGTGGCGATGCCGCGGAGGATCTCGGTCGCCTGATCGATACTCGGCGGATCGAGGTTCACCACCGAGAAGCGGCGGAGGATGCCCGCGTCGCGATCGTTGATCTTGCGGATGCCCTCGGGCGTCGTCGTCGCGAGCAAGCGGATCTCGCCGCGCTGGAGCAGCGGCTTGAGCAGCTCGCCCACGCCCGAGCCCTGCGCGCCTTGACCGAAGAGGGCGTCGAGATCTTCGACGACGAGGATCGTCTCGGCGTCCGGCTTCAAGCGCAGCTTGTCGACGAGCGACTTCAACCGCTGCTCGATCTCGCCGCGCAGCTTGGCCCCGGCGACGAGCGCGCCCGTATCGAGCTCGAGGAGCTGCGCCGTCGCGAGGTTGCCCGGCACGTCGCCGTGCGAGATCCGATCGGCGAGCCCGCGGATCAGCGCCGTCTTGCCGACGCCCGGCTCGCCCACGATCAGCGGGTGATTCTTGAAGCGCCGCTCGAGGATTTGCAGCAGCCGCCGCGACTCGGTCACGCGGCCGATCACCGGATCGAAGCGGCCTTCTTTGGCGTCGGCGACGAGATCGCGCGTGAAGGGCGCCGGGCCCTCGCCGCTGCTGGTGCCGCTGGTGCTCACGGTCGAGGCGGGCTCGCGCGCGGCCTCGGTCAGCGCCGCGAGATGCGGACGAAACGCGCCGGGCCCGATGCCGAACGAGGAGAGGATCTCCCCCGCAGGGCCCTTGATTTCCTGCGCGAGCGCGTGGAGCAGGTGCTCGACGCCGACCGACTCGGACTTCTCGCGCGTGGCCTCGCGCTCGGCGCGGGCGAGCAAGTCGAGCAGGCGCGGGCTGACGTACGCGACGCCGCCGGCGGCCTTCGTCTGCCGCTTGAGCGCGGCCTCGGCGAGCTGCAGGACCTCGTTCGGATCAGCGCCGGTGCGACGAAAGACTTCGCCGACGCCGCGATCACGCTCGAGCACCCTCGTCAGCAGGTGCAGCGGAGTCACCTCCGTGTGCTGCCGCTCGTCGGCAATTTGCTGCGCCCCGGCCACGACCTGCTTCGCGTCGGTCGTGTAGCGGTCGAGGTGAATCGTTCCCTCTTTGTCGGCCATGGCGCGGGAGCCTACCTCAGGAAACCTCCGTAGTGGAGCGCACCGCTTGCATCTGCCCGCGGACGTGAAAAGAGTAGCCCCGTGTCAGCCTCAGTCCTCATCTACCTCACCGATTGGTGCCCGTACTGCCAGCGCGCGAAGGCGCTGTTGACGAAGAAGAAGGCTGCCTTCACCGAGGTCGACGTCGATGATCGCGCCGACCTGCGGAGCTGGCTCGTCTCGGCTTCAGGCCAGCGGACGGTGCCGCAGATCTTCATCAACGGGCAGCCCATGGGCGGCTCGAGCGAGCTCGACGCGCTCGATCGGCAAGGCAAGCTCGACCGCCTCCTCGCCGTGGCTCCGCCGCCGGACGCTCCCAAACTGCCTGTTTGAAAGGCGATCCGTGCGCTCCTCCACGCGGGGAGCGCTCGGTCACATCGGCTTCCCGCCGGGGAGGTGCGGACCTTCTCTCCTTTCTTTGATAGCGTGCGAAAGAAACGACGCGGTCGCACGTCCCATCCTCCTCATGACCTCTCGACCTGAACTCGTCCCCTCGCCAGGCTCGGCGGCCGGGGTGGCCTCTGCCCTCGTGTCCGACGCGCTCGTGGGCAAGCGGGTCGACAAGTACGAGATCGTTCGCGTCATCGGCCGCGGCGGCATGGGCACCGTCTACGAGGCGCTCAACACCACCATCGGCAAGCGCGTCGCGATGAAGTTCGTCGACGCCGAGACGGCCCAGAGCAAGGACTCGATCGCTCGCTTCCAGCGCGAGGCCGAGGCCGCGAGCGCCGTCGAGAGCGCCCACATCGTCGAGATCTTCGACTCCGGCGTGGCCGACGACGGCATCCCGTACATCGTGATGGAGCTCCTCCGCGGCGAGGATCTCGGCCACCGGATCAAGCGCTGCGGCCGCCTCGAGATCGGCGAGGCCGTGCACGTCGTCGCGCAGATCCTCCGCGGCCTGCACCGCGCCCACGAGGCCGGGATCGTTCATCGCGATCTCAAGCCCGACAACATCTTCCTCGTCGATCGCGACGACGATCAGAGCTTCGCCAAGATCCTCGATTTCGGGATCTCCAAGGTGCAGCGCCAGGGCGGCGTCCCGGTGCACACGCTCACGCGGCAAGGCACCGTGCTCGGCACCCCGTTCTACATGTCGCCCGAGCAAGCGCAGGCGCTGCCCGACATCGATGGGCGCACCGATCTGTGGTCGGTCGGCGCCATCCTCTACGAGTGCCTCACGGGGCGGCCGCCCTACAGCGGCACGTCGTACGAGCAGGTGATCGTCAACATTTGCATGCACGACGCCGAGGACGTGCGCGCTCACAATCCAGGCGTCTCCGAGGCGATCGCGCGGGTGATCAGCAAGCTGCTCGCGCGCGATCGCGTCGAGCGCTTCGCCACCGCGCGCGAGGTGCTCGAGGCGCTGAAGCTCGCGACGGGCGGGGCCATCTCCACGCGCTCCGGGGCGATCCCGGCCGAGGAGCGCGATCCGAGCCACGCGTCGTCGCCGGACTTTCGCCTCACGCCGCGCGGCGAGAACAAGCCCGCGCCCGGGACCACGCCCGGATCGCGAGCCGACGCCGCGCCGATCGAGGTGCGCTCCGCGAGCCCCTCGAAGGCCGGCTGGTCGACGAGCCGCCGCGCGAGCAACCGCGAGAAGCGAGCGTTCGCGCTGATCGCGATCTCGGCGCTGCTCGCGGGCAGCCTCGGCGCGTTCCTCTTCGTGAAATCCCGCGCGCCGCTGCCGACGCCTCCGCCGGCTCACAGCGACGAGATCCACGTGCAGCTCCAGGCCAACGTGGCCGGGGCGCGCTTCGTCGTCGACGGCGCCCCGGTGCAGAGCGGCGTCCTCAAGGGGCAAAAAGGCGAGGTGAAGCGCGTGCGCGTCGAGGCCGAGGGCTACGCGCCGAGCGAGCTCGACGTGACGCTCGCCTCGGACGCCGAGCCGGTGCACATCGTCCTCGCGGCGACGACGTTGACGGCGTCAACCGCGTTGCCCGTCGTGTCCCCCGGCGCCGAGGTCGCGTCGGCGCGCGCGGCCGACCCGAAGCGGCCACACGACGGCGCGAAGCCCACGGTCAGCGCGGCGGCGCGGCCCACGGCGACGCCCGGAGTCGGCGGCGGCCAGCTCAAGTTGAAGACGGATTGAAAACCGTTCCCATCCGGCGGGGAAAGCGCCAATCTTCGCGCCGATGACGCTGGGGCGAGAGCACGTGGGCCCTCTCCGGGCTGCGATGGCTGCCCTGTGCTGCGCGCTCACGCTCGCTCCCATCGTGGCGCGCGCGCAGCCCGCCGCGGCGCCGTCGCCCGCTTCGTCCGCGGCCGCCGACACGTACAAGCTCCACATGGAGAACGGCGTGAAGCTGTTCGAGGATCGCAACTACGACGCCGCGCGCGCCGAGTTCCGCGCCGCCTACGACGCTCGGCCGCGGGCCAACCCGCTGATCAACATCGCCCTCGCGCACAAGGCCGAGTTCAACTATCCGGCGGCGATCGGCGCGCTCGAGACGGCGCTCGCGAAGCATCGGGACACGATGGGCGCGGGCGACATCAAGGCCGCCGAGGGCGAGCTCAAGGACATGCGCGCCCTGCTCGCGCGGGTGAAGCTCGTCGTCACGCCGGCGAGCGCGAAGGTCACCATCGACGGCGAGGCGCTGACGTCGTCGGCCCTCGATCAGCCGATCCCGCTCGGCCCGGGGACGCACCGGATCGCGGCCTCCGCCGAGGGGTTCGCCACGATCGAGCAGCGCTTCACCGTGGCCAGCGGCGAGTCGACGGAGGTGGCGCTGAACCTCGTCGCCGACCAGGGGACGATCGCCATCGAGGCGCCCGATCCGCGGATGACGATCGCGGTCGATCAGCATGTGATGAGCACGGGCACGTGGACGGGGATGCTCGCGCCCGGCTCGCACCTCGTGCAGATCTCGGGGACGGGCGGGCAGCCGTTCACCGCCGACATCCTCGTCGTCGCGGGGAAATCGCTGACCGTGCGCCCCGGTACCGATCTCTTCCCGCCGCTGCCGCCGCTCCCGTTGCCGCGCAAAGATCTGCCGGTCTTGCCGCCGAAACATGGCCTTTACGTGATCGCGATGGCCTCGCTGCTGTTCCCGACGCGCTACCCGACGGGGTTCCCGCGGCCCGAGATCAACAGCGGCGGCGCGGGCGGCGCGCGCGTCGGCTATCAGGTCAACGGCGTCGCGGGCTTCGATGGTTTCTTCGAGCACTCGAGCCTCTTCACGCCGACGAAGACCGACGCGACGAGCGGCTACACGCTGGTCTCGAACCGCATCGGCGCCGATCTCCGGCTGATGACGCCGGGCAAGGTGGTGCGCGCCGTCGGCGTAATCGGCGGCGGCGTGGTGCTCGACTCGCTCTCGTTCGAGAAGAGCAACCCCGGCTGCATGCCGGTCGAGTGTGAGAAGGGCTCGGGCGCCGATCCATTCTTGCTCCTCGAAGCGGGCCTCGAGCTCGAGTTCAGCGGCGTGCTGGTGGGCGTCGCGCTCGAGAGCGAGTTCCAGTCGTCACGCGGGATCTCGGGCGCGACGCCGCCGTTCAGCAACGATCCGCTGATCCACTTGGGCCCCGGCTTGCGTATCGGATACGCCTTCTGGTGAAGGGGATTTGATCAGGACGCGGCTTCGTCGGTCCCGGGCTCGGTCGCGCGATCGCGGACGCGAGCGAGGACGCGGGCGACGCTGGCGATGTTCCACGCGGTGAAGCCGAGGAACAGCAGCGCGAGCGCCACGGCCCAGCGCGACGCGCGCGGTGAGCCGCCGTCGATGATCAGCCAAGCGTCGTCGGGCACGGTCACGTCGGTCTGATCGTGCACCGTCTTGATGAGGCCGACGTGGCGCACGCCCGAGCGGCTGAACGGTACGAGGCGCCCGGCGAACGACGTCGGCGGCACGAAGCGCGGGCCCTCGAAGCCTTCGGGGACGCGGAGCTCGACCCACACTTTGGGGTTGCCCGCGACCGGCGCGAGGCGGAACGAATCGCCCTCGGCGGCGCGCCCGTAACGAATCGCGCCCGTCGTGCCCATGAGGCCGGTCGCGCGCGCGTAGCGGTTCGCCAGGTCTGCGCCGGGATGGATTGTCGCGAGATCGCCGACTTCTTGCGGATGCCCCGAGGTCAGCGCGTAGCGGGCCTCGCCCAGGAGCGAAATCGCCATCCAGGCGGCCGCGAGCGCCGTTACCAGCATCAGCGCCACCGTGACCGTGCGCTCGCGCTTCGGCGGAGCGGGCAGCGAAATCAGCTCCGGATCCGGCTCGGTCGTCGAGGCTTCCGTCGCGCGCAGGGTGGTGGAGGAGTGGTTCGAAGGCACTGGCGTCGTCGGACTGGGAGTATACCCGGTTCCAGCCTACGACAATCGAGGCAGGCGTCGGTTTCCGGTTTAGTGATTTCGCTGCCCCGCGCAGCCGACCTCGTACATTGCCTTGCCCCGCAGGGTCGGGTTGCCTAGCATCGCCGACGGATCCAACCCATGGCCGCCGCCACCAAATCCCCCAACACCATGACGTGCCCCTCCTGCGGGGCGAAGAATTCACCGGTGCCGGCGAACGGTCGCTGCGTGTCCTGCGGCGCGACGATGGAGGCGATCAAGCCTTCGCGTAGCCCGGAGGCCGATCGCGCCCGCCGCTATCAGCAGGACGGCTTCAGCGTCGTCTGGCTGCTGATCGCGCTGCTCGTGCAGGCGGTGCTCACCGCCGCGCTCGTCATCGGCTTGCCGATGGTCGTCGGCGCGCTCGACTTCGAAGGATCGAACGGGATGACGGTCGCCGTGCCCGTCTGGTTCATCGGCGGGATGCTGCTGGGGATGATCTCGCCCGGCAAGACGTTCATCGAGCCCGTCGTCGCCTCGTTCATGGTGGCGATCCCGACGGTATTCTACCTGGCGCGCGGGCAGACGGTGCGGACGATGCCCCTCTTCATGTACGTGATCATGGCGGCCATCGGCGTGCTGTTCACGCTCATCGGCGCGTACATCGGCGAGCGGATCCAGATGGGTCCCCCGCCGAAGCCTGCCGAGTGAAACCAGCGCGAGCGGGGGCCGCGGCGGCGCTCGCTCTCTACGCGCTCGGCGCCGCGTCGACGGCGTGCGCGCCCTCGAAGGAGAGCGTCGAGCGGGGTCGCGTCCTCGTGGCGATCGATCGCGTGCGTGACGCGCCTGCGGGCGAGATCCCGGTCCGCCGTCGGCTCATTGCCGATCTCGAGCACACTTCCGCCGTCGTCCCCGACATCGTCCGCGCCCGCGATACGTGCGTCGCTGCCTACCGATCACTCGTCGACGGGACCGAGCTCCAGAACGGTGTCCGCGCCGAGCTGGAAAAGGGCGACCCCTCGCCCACCCTCGTCGCGCGCCTCCTCGAGGCCGAGTCGCTGATCAAGCAGAGTGACATCGTGATGCCCGACTGCGAGCGGGCGATCGCCGGCCTGCGTCTCCCGGGGCATCATTGACATTGAGCGTGGCAGCGCGGCATTGAGGTAAAAAACGTCGCGGACCCGTGCTACTACGGTGCGCCATGTTCGACACGCTCGCCAAAGGCTTTCGCCAGGCCCGCAATCGCCTCGCCGGGCTCACCGAGCTCACCGACGGCAACATCGACTCCGCCCTGCGCGAGGTCCGCTTGAGCTTGCTCGAAGCGGACGTCGAGATCGGCGTCGTCAAAGCCTTCCTTGCCCGCGTGAAGGAGAAGGCGATCGGGCAGACGCTGCAGAGCCGGGTCAAGCAAGCCGGCGACACGAGCCACGTCTCGGCGAGCGATCTCTTCATCAAGATCTGCCACGACCAGCTCGAAGAGATGATGGACTACGAGGGTGAGCCCATCACCTTCGCGGCGAGCGGCGCGACCGGGATCATGATGGTCGGCCTTCAAGGCTCCGGCAAAACGACGACGTGCGCCAAGCTCGCGCGCTACCTCGAAAAAGACAAGAAGAAGCCGCTGCTCGTCGCCGCCGACATGCAGCGTCCCGCCGCCGTCGAGCAGCTCAACATCCTCGGCGCGCAGCTGAAGATCCCGGTCTTCAGCATCCCCGGCGAGAGCCCGGTGAACATCTGCGCTGCGGCCCGCGCCGAGGCGAAGAGGCTCGGTCGCGACGTCATCATCTACGACACCGCCGGCCGCCTCGCGATCGACGAGCCGCTCATGCAAGAGCTCTCCGACATCAAGGAGAAGACCTCGCCGGAGAACATCTTCCTCGTCGTCGATTCAATGATTGGCCAGGACGCCGTCAAGGTCTCGCGCTCGTTCAACGATCGCCTGAAGGTCAGCGGCGTCATCATCACCAAGCTCGACGGCGACGCCCGCGGCGGCGCGGCGATCAGCATCAAAGAGGTCACCGGCGCGCCGATCGTCTTCGCCGGCATGGGCGAGACGACGGACAAGCTCGAGCCCTTCCGCGCCGACGGCATGGCGAGCCGCATCCTCGGCATGGGCGACGTCGTCGGCCTGATGCAGGACTTCGAAGACGTCATCGATCAGAAGAAGGCCGAGGCCGACGCCGAGCGCCTGATGTCCGGCGAGTTCACCCTCGAGGACTTTCTGGATCAGGTGAAGATGATCCAGAAGATGGGCTCCTTGAAGGACCTCGTCGACAAGCTGCCTCTCGGCGGCATGTTCCCCGGCGGGCTCCCCGAGGGCGTGAACCTCGATGATCGCGAGCTGGTGCGGATCGAGGCGATCATCTCGTCGATGACGCGCTTCGAGAAGAAGGACCCGTACGCGCTCGTGCGCGAGCCCGGTCGCGTCAAGCGCATCTCGAAGGGCTCGGGCACCAAGCCGGAGGCCGTGAACGAGCTGGTGCAGAAGTTTCTCTTCATGCGCCAGATGATGGGCGGCCTCGGCCAGAACCTCGGCATGATGGGGAAGATCCCCGGCATGAAGACGGCGGCGATGGCCCGCAACATGAAAAAGATGATGTCCGGTGGCGGCATGCCTGGAATGCCCGGTATGGGCGGCTTCCCGGGCATGGGCGGCATGGGCGGGATGCCCGGCATGGGCGGCTTCCCCGGCATGGGAATGCCTGGTATGGGCGGCTTCCCTGGAATGGGAATGCCTGGTATGGGCGGCCCTGAAGCGCCCAGCATGACGAAGATGAAGACGCTCACGCCGGCCGAGCGCAACGCGAAGAAGGGCCAGCGCAAGCGCGAGCGCGACGCCCGCAAGAAGGGTCGGAAGTAAATCCGATGCGTCGCTCGAGCGCCGTCGCGCTCGCAGCGCTCCTGATCTCCCTCGCGCCGGGCTGCAAGACGGGCGCGAGCGGCAGCGCCGATCTCTCCTCGTACGTGAGCGCCTCGGCGCCCGCGGGGATCGCTCCGCTCGACTTCGATTTCGACGGCAAGGTTCACCTCGTCGGACTCGTTGTCTCGCCAAAACAGCCTGAATACCCGCCTGGAACGCGCGTCACCGTCGCCCTCGTGTGGCGCTGCGATCAGAAGCTCGACGACGGCTGGCTGCTCTTCACGCACCTGCTCGGGCCGCTCGGGCAGACGGTGCAGAACCTCGACGCGAGCGGGCCGCTCCGCCACAGAGACGGTGTCGCCGGACAGCCGCTGTCGCCGTCGCGCTGGGAGCCGGGCAAGTTTTATCGCGACGAGCTCACGTTCACCGTGCCCGCGAACGCGCCGCCGTCGCTCACCGTCGAGGCCGGCATTTACCGCGCAGGCGCGCGTCTCCCGATCATCGGCGCCGGCGCTGACAAGGACGGTCGCGCCCCGGCCGCGCGGCTCGCCACCGGAGCGAAAGACGTCACCGCCGAGGTGAAGGAGCTCGCCGCCCTGCACCTGCCTGCGGGCGCGGTCATCACCATCGATGGCAAGCTCGACGAGCCCGCGTGGACCGTCGCGGCGGGCACGGGGCCATTTGTCGACGTGGGCTCTGGCCGCCCCAACGCCGGCATCCCCGTGCAGGGCGACGCTCGCTTGATGTGGGACGACACCGCGCTCTACGTGGGCTTCGAGGTCCTCGAAGCGAAGCTGCGCGGCGGCTGGCCCGCGGGCGCAAAAGACGCTCATCTGTGGGAGAAAGACACCGTCGAGATCATGGTCGATCCCGACGGCGACGGAGACAACAAGGACTACTACGAGCTCCAGGTCAGCCCGCAGAACCTGGTCTTCGACACCCAGTACGACGGCTACAACTCTCCCAACGGGGGCGGCCGTGGCCCCTTCGGTCACGAGGAGTGGAGCGCCAACCTCGAGAGCGCGATCGGCCTACACGGCACCCTCGATGACGACTCCGACACCGACCGCGGCTACACCGTCGAAGTGAAGATCCCCTGGGCCTCCTTCACGAAGGCCCATCGCTCGCCGCCCGCCGTGGGCGATGCGTGGCGGATGAACCTCTATGCGATGAAGAACAACGGCGGCGTCGCGTGGTCGCCGATCCTCGGTATGGGGAACTTTCATCGCGCCAGTCGCTTCGGCCGCGTGCGCTGGAGCGCGGCGCCTCCGCCTCATTAGAAGTCGATCGACCCGGGAAAACAAGGCTCGGGCAGCATCGGTGGGCGGACTCGCGAGGTGGCGTCACCGGGAGACGGGGCCGCGCCGGGGGAGCGTGAGCCGGACGAGGCCGAGAGGCTCATCCGTGCACCGAGCCCTCCTCGCCTCGGGGCGAGGCTGCTCGATCTGGCCGTCGTGGCGGCGATGATCGCGTGGGGCGTTCATGCCCACGGACGGTTGCAGGAGAGAGCGGGTGGCGCGCAAGCCTCTGCTCGTCCGCGTCTCGGCTGGAATGTTCCACCGCGGGAGCCGGCTTCGGTCCAGCGGCGGAGAGGCCAGTGCACGACGTGCACCTCTCCTCCTCCTCATCGACCTCACGGAGGTGATCGTCGCGGCCTAGCCGATCTGCGTCGACGCCGGGCGCTTGTACGCCTTCCATCAAGTCCGGCCGCGCAACCCGCGCAGGGGAGGGCGCGACGATCACCCGATCACCTGCGTGGATGGGCCCAGGCGGAGGGCTTCTGTGCGTGGGCCAGCGAACGATGGCCGATCGAGTGGGGTTTGGGAGTACGCGGTGCGGGGCCAGGACAGTCCTCGGGTCCCGTGGGGCGATTCCCTGCGCGGGCCGCCGCTCGTCAATGCCTCCGACAGAGGGTGAGGTCTGGTTCGTCAGCGCGCTGGAGGCCCCGACGGACCGCTGCTGGCCCCGGGAGCGGTGACCTCCCCATCGAGCGAGGGTGAGCGCGACGTCGCCTGATCGCCGCTCCGAGACTCGCGGAGTTACGCGGGCTGGCGGCGCGGGTGGCTCCGCGCCGGGTAGCCTGGAGTCGACCACCCGCGCCGGAGAAGACCTCACGGCCTCGGCCCACAACCGCGGCTTCGGCGGCGCCAGCCGGCCGTCGGCGCGCTCAGGCTACCAGGCCCGTGGAGCGGTGACCGGCAGCCGCCGGACGATCACCGCTGCTCCTGGAGAGGAGCCCTCGCGCCCGACCGGGAGAGTCGAAACCCCACCACATCTTGTGCTCGGCTGATGACGACCCCCGAGATCTAGTGGGTTTGAAGGCGCGCGCGACCGCGATTCTGGCGGGCTTGGCGAGGGTGGATGGGCCGCGAACGGCGCTCGTTTGGCCGCTGGAAGACAAAACGGTGAAGCCCGGGAGGATGCTCCTTCGTCGCGTCAGCGACAGAAAGGACATCCTTCCGGGCTTCACCGGCAGGAAGAGAGAGCACGTCTCGGGCGCCGTCGCGGGAGACGCGGAGGGCAGGATTTGCCCTCTTCAGGAGCCGACAGCAGCAGGGTTGCTCGTCGAGCGCCCTGCTGATCGCCTCACTTGGGGAAGTAGCGCGTGGCGCGCTTCTGGCCCTTGGAGGTGATCTTCTTGTCACCGAGGAGCTTGCGGATCGGGAGCGTGAGCTCCTTCGTGGTGGTGGAGAGCGCCTTGGCGATCTGCTCCACGCCCTGGCCGGGGTTCGACTTGATGTGGTTGCCGACCTGGTCCGTGACCTGCGCGAGCAGGACGGGCGAGCGCTTCTCACCGGCGCGGCGCTTCGCAGCGGCGGCCGACGAAGCCGAAGAGGCAGCCTTGGCCGGGCGACCCACCTTGGCGGCGGGCTTGGCGGCGACGGGCGCCTCCACGACCTTGGCCGGGCGGCCGGGGCGACGCGCCACGGGGGCCGCCGGGGCGACTCCACCCTTCTTGAGCGCGTCCGAGACCGCCTCGAGGGCGGACTGGCGAATCAGGTCGCTCAGGTCGTTAACGAAGGCATCGACACGGAGTTTGATGGTGTGTTCGGCGTTGTTCATAAGACATCGAGTCTCATGGATTGTGAGTCATTGTCAACTCCCGATCTTCAACAAATCGTATTTTTATCTGACCCGGGGTGGCGAGCTCCTCGGGTCGGGAGGGTAGGAGACCATGAGCGCGTGGAGGCCCTTCGGGTCTCGGCGAGGGAGCGGTTCAGGATTCGCCCTACCCCCGCGCGAGGCCTTTGCGCCCAACCATTGCGGGGGCGCGAGATCAATTCAGTGAATTGATTCGGCCGGTTAGAGATCCGGGAGTTTCAAGTTTGAAACTGGGTGATCGCGCGGCTTTCTTGCTGCTGACGAGCGAGATCAGGAGGGCGTCCCGAACGGCGGATCCTCGATAGGAGATCGGCCGGTCGCGCCGGATCATGAGGCTGAAGGCAAACCCACCGTCACGGAGGGAGCCTCGGCGCGGCGCAGGCGCAGCACGGTGATCTCCGGAGGTGCTCCGAGGCGCACGGGCGGTCCGGTGGTGCCGAGGCCAGGGTGTACGTAGAGCGTCGACGCGCCGGAGAAGTAGAGCCCTGCGTGATACCGATACGAGAGCCGCGAGACGTTGACGCGCTCGGCGACGAACGGGAGCGCGAGCTGTCCCCAATGCGTGTGGCCGCTGAGCACGAGCGCGGCGCCTCTCCGCGCGAGCTCACGAAAGAGCTGCGGATCGTGCGCGAGCGCGACGAGAGGCAATCGCTCGTCGCGGCCGCCCAGAGCACGCTCGATGTCGGCGCGGCGCGTGTACGTATCATCGACGCCGGCGATCACCAGGCGATCGTCGCCGCGGGTGATGGTGCGATGCTCGTTGCAGAGCACCGTCACTCCGCCTCCGCGCAAGAGCGACATCATCGGCTCGCCGTCGCCGAAGTAATCATGGTTTCCCATCACCGCGACGACTCCGTCGCGCGCGCGCAGCGCCGTCAACACTCCGGCGATGTCGTGATGGAACGCGACGCCGCTCGTCACGTAATCACCCGTGAGCGCCACGAGGTCGACGTCGAGTGCGTTGGCGCGCGCGACCCAGCGCTCGGCGTGGCGGCGCGGCGCGAGGCCTCCGATATGGAGATCGGAGAGCTGCGCGATTCGATAGCCGTCGAACGCAGCGCCGAGTCCCGGCACGGAGATGTCGAGCGTGCGCACGCGGACCCAGCGCCGTCGCACCACCACTCCATAGAAGGAGAGGGCGAGCCCGGCGACGTGGGTCGTGAGCGCGAGGTCGCCCAGCGCCGAGAAGATGGAGCCGCTCGCGCCGAGGAGGTGACGCGCGATGATCACGAGAGCGCCGAGGGCAAAGAGCGGCGCGCTCACCACCGTCGCGCACCAGTGCACGTAGAATGGTTCTTCGACGAGATGGAGCTTCCACCGCGCGAGCGGCACATCCATTCGCGCGTTCGCGACGCGGCCGCGCAGCAGCGCCAGCGCAGCGACGGAGATGGAGACGAGAGCTGCGAGGAGCGCGGGCAGCGGGACCGAAGCGCGGGTGAGCGCGCGGGCGACCCCGAGTGCGAACGGCGCGTGCGCTATCGCAGTGAACGTGTAGAGAGCAATCCAGAAGCGCCGCATCGTCTCCCGTCAGCGCGCCCACGTGACGTGCCGCTCGGGCCGAGCGTCGCGCGCATCGTCCTTCGCGGCAAGGCCGTCGGCTTTCCGGCGCCGGAGGATCGTGCTACTCGCCGCGCCCTGGAGAGCTGCCATGGCCGATGATCCGAAGACAGAGCCCACCAACGTCAAGGCGCCCCACGGCGCTCGCGTGATGGAGATCGACTGGGCAGACGGCCACAAGGCGATCCTCCCGCACGAGATCCTGCGCGGGTATTGCCCGTGCGCTCACTGCCAGGGTCACGGCGGCACCATCAAATTCGTTCCCGGAGGCGATCTCGATTTGCGCGACATCCAGCAGGTAGGCAACTACGCGCTCCAGTTCACCTGGGGCGACCGCCACGACTCCGGGCTCTACACGTACCGCTACCTTCGCTCTCTCTGTCAGTGCGACGAGTGCAAACCTTCGTTCGATCCGATGCGCGCACCATGAGCAGCCCCGTGAAGAAGTCGCATGTGAAGACGAATCGCGCGCCCGCGAAGGCCACACTCGCGCCCGTGAAGGTCGCTCGTCCTCCGCAGGATCCGAACCGCATCATCAGCGCCGAGTTCCTCGCCGGCGCCGCGCCGGGCTCGTTTCTCCCCGCGCCCATCTGCGTAGAAATAGCGTTTGGCGGTCGCTCCAACGTGGGGAAATCGAGCCTCATCAACTCCCTCGTCGAGCGCAAGAACCTGGTGCGCGTGAGCTCGAAGCCCGGCTCGACGCGGCAGATCAATCAGTACGAGGCGCGCGCCGCCGACGGCATGCGGCTCCACCTCATCGATCTCCCCGGCTACGGCTTCACGCGTCGATCGAAGACAGAGCAGTCGGCGTGGGCTGGACTCATCGAGGGCTACTTGCAGTCGCGCGTCACGCTCGCTGCGGTGGTGGTGCTCGTCGACATCCGTCGTGGACTCGAGCCCGATGATCAAGAGCTGATCGATTTCGTCGAGACGGCGAAGGAGGTGACGCGCCGTCCGGTCGAGGTGCTCGTCGTCGCAACCAAGCTCGACAAGGTCGCGCGCAGCGCGCGCAAGACGGCGCTGTCTGCTCTCGTCAAGGCGACGGGTCGTCGCGTCCTCGGCTTCTCTTCCGAGACGGGCGAGGGTAGGACCGAGCTGTGGCGTGCTCTGCGCAAAGCAGCGTTCGGTGGCGAGATCGAGGTGAAGCCCGATCTCGACGCCCCTTCCATTCCCGAGGCAGAGGCCAGGACCGACCTGCCCGCCGATCAAAACGGTTGACGTTGACGGCTCAACCTTTTTTGCTTGCCGGTTCATGAGCGACGACGAGCCCCCGAACCGAGCGCAGCGCGACGCGGAGGACGCGAGCGTGATGGCGCGCATCCGCGCGGGCGACGACTCGGCGCTCGCCGTGCTCTACGATCGCTACGCGTCGCTCGCCCTCGGCATGGCCCTGAAGATCGTCCGCGATCAGAACGAGGCGGAGGACGTCGTCCACGACGCGTTCATCGCCGTGGTCGAGCGCGTCGATCAGTTCCGCGCCGATCGCGGCAGCCTCGTCGCGTGGCTCGTCACCATGGTCCGCAACCTCGCGCTCGATCGCGCGCGACGCCGGACGCGACGCGCGCAGATCCTCGACGACGAGCTGCGCCACGAGCCGCCGCAGCCGGTGCTCGATCCGGAGCAGATCTCGTGGCTCGAGCGCGAGCGCGTCGCGGTGCGCGAGGCGATGGGCAAGCTCTCGGCGTCGCAGCGCGAGACGCTGGAGATCGCGTTCTTCGAGGGGCTCAGCTACCCGGAGATCGCCGCCCGCGAGAACGTGGCCCTCGGCACAGTGAAGTCGCGCGCAGCCCGGGCCCTCTGCGCCCTCCGCGCGGCCCTCGACGGGACGATCTCCCCCGATCCAGGCCCGCCGAGCGAGTAGATCGCTGAACGTTCGCTCCCGGACTTACGCTTGCGGAATCGATCAGCGCGAAAACTGCGCACGCTCGGCTTGGTCGGGGCCTTGACCCGCCGTCGCCCGCTCCGCTAACGTTCGCGCCGCCATGGGCACCCCCTCTCCTTAGAAGAGAGGGCGGGTGCGGCCCAAAGCAGCACGATCCACCGGGATCCACGGGCTTCGTCGAGGTTCCTCGAGCCCTCTCACCTCTCAGGCGGGCTCACAAGCGAGCCCTGGACCACCACCTTCGCGGCCAAGTAGCACGACGATGTCCGAGTTCTCCGGCCAGGTTACGCACGTCGAGTGGTCTCTGACGCCCCTCTGGTTGATCCCGCTGCTGCCTTTTCTGGGCGCAGTGATCAACGCGATCTTCGGGCGCTATCTTCAGAAGTCCGACTTCGGACGCGAGACGAGCAAGCGCCTCCACATCGGCAGCTTCGGCGTCAGCGCCGTCGCGCTCGGGGCGATGCTCGGGGCCTTCGCGATCGTGGTGGCGAACTTCGCCAAGCTCATCTCGCTCGAGCCCGGGCATCGTTACCTCTACACGCACGCCTGGCAGCTGCTCCGCATCGGCTCGCTCGACGTGAATTTCTCGTTCGCGATGGATCCGCTCTCGGCGCTGATGACGCTGATCATCACCGGCGTCGGCTCGCTGATCCACATCTACGCCTTCTCGTACATGGAGACGGAGCCGGCCTACTGGCGCTTCTTCACGTACCTGAACCTCTTCGTCTTCTCGATGTTGCTGCTGGTCCTCGGCGACAACTTCATCGTGATGTTCTTCGGCTGGGAGGGCGTCGGGCTCTGCAGCTACCTGCTGATCGGCTTCTGGTACAAGGACTACAAGAAGGCCTCGGCGGGGATGAAGGCCTTCGTGGTCAACCGCGTCGGCGACTGGGGCTTCATCTGCGGCCTCGGCCTGCTGTTCTGGGGCCTCGGCGGCGCGTGGGTCGAGAACGGTCGCTACAGCCCGTCGTACGACGCGCGCTTCATCGCGGTCCAGGCCGAGGCGCTCGGCGAGAGCGAAGGAGAGGCCGAAGAGAAGGGCGAGCACGCGAAGTCGGTCGGCGTCTTCGAGAGCGCCGCGTTCGCCGACGAGCACGGCGACAAGGACGACCACGATCACGCCGTCAACGGCAACGACAAGCCCAACTCGCGGCCCATCCACGGCGGCCCGAAGGTCGACAAGGACGGCGGCCTCCACAAGGTCGAGAAGCGCGCCGGCGACAAGGGCATGCTCACCTTCACGAGCCACCCGAACGCGCGCGTCTACATCGATCGCGCCGTGCAAGATCCCGGTCAGCTCACCGGGCTGAACCCGCCGAAGGCGGATGCGATTTCGCCCTTCCTCCGCTTCTCGCTCTCGGCTGGCCCGCACAACATCATCATCGTCCCCGGCGACGGCGCCATCGTCGCGGGCGACACCCGCGACGATCCCGCGTCGCTCGCGTCGAACCAGGTCGCGACGATCGACCACGTGATGATCGAGGGCGGCGAAGAGACCGTCATCGCCACCGTCGGCTCGACGCTCACCTTCCGCGAGCTCCACGATCAGCTCGTGATCAAGGACGGCTCGGGGAAGGCTTTCCTCAAGGAGGCGCTCAAGCAGAAGACGACGTGGGGCGGCATCTCGCTGATCACGTTCGCGTGCCTGCTCTTCTTCGTCGGCGCCACGGGCAAGAGCGCGCAGATCCCGCTCTACGTCTGGCTGCCGGACGCCATGGCCGGGCCGACGCCCGTGTCCGCGCTCATCCACGCCGCGACCATGGTCACCGCCGGCGTCTACATGATCGCGCGGCTGAGCTTCCTGTTCTCGCTCAGCCCCACGGCGGGCGGGATCATCGCGCTCACCGGCGCGTCGACGGCGCTCTTCGCCGCGACGATCGGCTTCTTCCAGTACGACATCAAGAAGGTCCTCGCCTACAGCACGGTGAGCCAGCTCGGCTTCATGTTCATCGGCGTCGGCGTCGGCGCGTACTGGGCGGCCGTCTTCCACCTGATGACGCACGCCTTCTTCAAGGCCTGCTTGTTCCTCGGATCGGGCTCCGTCATCCACGGCATGCACGCCGTCGAGCACGACGAGGTCGCGGTCCAGGATATGCGCAACATGGGCGGCCTGCGCCGCGTGATGCCGACGACGGCGCTCACGTACCGCATCGCTTGCCTGGCGATCACCGCGGCGCCGATCCCGTTCTTCGCCGGTTTCTGGTCGAAGGACGAGATCTTGTGGAAGGCCTTCACCACCACGAGCACCGGCGTCGTGCCCGGCGCGGTCGTGTACCTGATGGGCCTCGCCGCCGCGCTCGGCACCTCGTTCTACATGTGGCGCAGCTACTACCTCACGTTCGAGGGGCCGCACGCTCGCAAGGAGATCGCGAAGAAGGTCCACGAGTCTCCCGGCGCGATCATCTACGTGCTGGCGATCCTCGCGGTGCTCTCCACCGTGGCCGGCTTCGTGTTCGGCTTCTCCAAGCACATCATCGGCGGCAGCGGCGAGCCGCTCCTCGAGGACTGGCTGCACCCCGTCCTCGCGCACGCCGAGTCCACCTTCGCGAAGGAGAGCCTCGGGCTCGAGCTCGCGCTGATGGCGCTCTCGGTCGGCGGCGCGATCGGCGCCTGGTTCATCGCCAAGCGCCGCTACGGGGCCGATCGCCCGGCCGACTGGGCCGCGCAGGAGCGCAAGCTCCCCGGCTTCCTCACGATGCAGAACAAGTACTACGTCGACGAGATCTACGCGGCGACGATCGTGCGCGGCTTCATGGCGCTCCGCCTCGTCTTCGCCGAGATGGATCGCTGGATCGTCGACGGCCTCGTCAACGGCCTCGCCGTCGTCGCCATCAGCGTCTCGTGGGTCAACAACGCCATCGACACGTACATCGTCGACGGCGCGGTGAACTTCGTCGCCGAGGGCACGCTCAACGCGGGCAAGAAGCTCGGCCAGCTCCAGACGGGCCGCATCCAGAACTACGTCTACGGCCTCCTCGGCGGCGTCGCGTTCTTCGCCATCGTCCAGTACTTCCTCAAGTGAAGACGCGTCACCGCCAGCCCGCGCGCGACGCCTCGGCTCAGCTTTTCCGATCTCCTTCCAGCGGGATCATCAAGCCTCTCCAAACCGGATCCAGCATGTCCAACGTTCGCCAGTCCAAGATGCTCAAGCTCATCGGACCTCTGTTGCTCGCGCTCGGCCTCGTGCTCGGCCTCGGCGGGCGCGCCCGGGCCGAAGGCGCCGCAGACGCCGACCCGCGAGCCCGCGGCCGGATCGACGTTCACGTGGCCGACGCGCACTCGTCGCAGCGGGTCGAGCTCACCGGCACCGAAGCCGAGCTGAGCGGCCAGTTCGTGATCGAGAACGACGGCACGGGCCCGCTCAACGTGACGCGGGTCGCGGTGCGGACCTCGGCGACGGATCCGCGCACGCCCCCGGGCGTGACGGCCGAGCTCGAGGGCGGCGCGACGGCGCAGCTCGCGCCCGGCCAGTCGAAGAACGTCATCGTGAAGTGGCACGCCGGCGCCGCCCGCGCGCGCGAGCTCTACGGCCACGTGATCGTCGAGTCGGACTCGGTCGGCCACGGCGACGAGCCGGCGCGCCCCGCGGCCATCGGCATCCACGCCGAGCGCGGCTACGGCCTCGGCTTCATCGGCCAGCACATCCTCTCGATCCTGACGTTCCTGCCGCTCCTCGGCGTGGTCGCGATCTTCATCGCCCACCTGATGAACTACAAGGACGACAAGAACCTCCGCTTCATGGTCGTCGTCCTGATGGCCATCAACCTCGTCCTCGCGACCTGGCTCTACGTCCGCTTCGACAACGGCTTCACCAAGGTCGACGGCAACGAGGGCTACCAGTTCATCGAGCACGGCGTGTGGATCCGCTCGCTCGGGGTCGAGTACTTCGCCGGCGTCGACGGCATCTCGATCACGATGGTGTTCCTCACCGCGCTGATCTCCTTCGTCGGCGTCCTCGCCAGCTACAGCGTGAAGGATCAGCTCAAGGGCTACTTCGCCATGTACTGCCTGCTCGTGACGGGCATGTTCGGCGTCTTCATCAGCCTCGACCTCTTCCTCTTCTACGTGTTCTGGGAGGTGATGCTCCTGCCGATGTACTTCCTCATCGGCATCTGGGGCGGGCCGAAGCGCCAGTACGCGGCGATCAAGTTCTTCATCTACACCCTCGCCGGCAGCGTGTTCATGCTGCTCGGGTTCATCTGGTTCTACCTGAACTGCGACCCGTCCTATCTCTCCGACGGGCACGCGACGCTGCGCACCTTCTCGATGCCCGAGCTCGCGCGCGTCGCCTGGGCCTCGAAGGGCCTGACCATCCTCGGCCTCAGCGCCGTCAAGCTCGTGTGGGTGTGGTTGTTCGTGGGGTTCGCGATCAAGATCCCGATGTTCCCCTTCCACACCTGGCTGCCTGACGCGCACGTCGAGGCGCCGACGGCGATCAGCGTCATCCTCGCCGGCGTGCTCCTGAAGATGGGCACCTACGGCATCCTGCGGATCAACTTTTCACTGCTGCCCGAGGCGACGCAGTGGGGCGCGGGGGCGATGGCCGTGTTCGGCGTCGTCAACATCCTCTACGGCGCCTTCTGCGCGATGGCGCAGAAGGACCTGAAGAAGCTCGTCGCGTACTCGTCGGTCAGCCACATGGGCTTCTGCCTCCTGGCGATGGCCGCGCTCACGCCGCAGGGCATCCAGGCCTGCCTCGTGCAGATGTTCAACCACGGTCTCATCACCGGGATGCTCTTCTCGCTCGTCGGCGTGATCTACGACCGCGCTCACACGCGTGACATCGACAAGTTCGGCGGCCTCGCCAGTGAGATGCCGCTCTACACGGCCTTCATCGGCTTCGCCTTCATGGCGTCGCTCGGCCTCCCCGGCCTCTCCGGCTTCTGGGGCGAGGCGATGACGTTCATCGGCGCGTTCCCCCGCTACCGCGCGCTGACGATGCTCGCCGCGACGGGCGTGATCATCACCGCCGCGTACCACCTCTGGGCGCTGCAGCGGATGTTCCTCGGCAAGTTCCGCGAGGAGTGGCGCCAGAGCAAATACCTCGAGCCCACGGGCGGGAAGTTCCCCGAAATCAACGGCCGCGAGCTCCTCACCATCGCGCCGCTCGCGGTGCTGGTGCTGATGCTCGGCTTCTGGCCGCGCCCGCTCCTCAACGCGACGGACAAGGGCGCCCTCGAGGCCCACCGCGCGGTCGACAAGCCCGGTCAGGCGCAGATCGCCGAGACCCCTCCGAAGCCGGCCGACAGCGTCTTCGCCTCGGGGAAGTGACCCGTGGAATCCACACCCCTCAACAACGTCGAGAGCCTCCGGTACTTCACGCCGGAGCTCGTGCTGATCGCGGCGGTCTTGCTGCTGATCATCTGGGACCTCGTCGCTCGCGACAAGAAGACGAAGCTCGTCGGCCTCGTCGCGATCTCGCTGGCCGCGGTCGCGGTCTCGGGCGGGATGAGCGCCTTCCTGCTCTCGCGTGAGCTCGAGCCGAAGAACCTGTTCTACGGCCTGCTGGCCTTCGATCGGTTCTCGAACATGTTCCGGATCCTGTTCGCCGCCGTCACCGGCACGATCGTGATCTTCTCCATCCCCGCGATCCCCGAGGGCCACACGCTCCCCGACCGCGGCGTGCGCGACGACAAGCGCGACCAGGGCGAGTTCTTCACGCTCCTGATGGTCCTCACCCTCGGGATGAACCTGATGGCCGAGAGCCGCAGCCTCCTGATGATCTACCTCTCGCTCGAGATCGTCAGCGTCATCAGCTTCGTGATGGCGGGCTTCAAGATCAACGACGCGAAGTCGAGCGAGGCCGCGCTGAAGTACGTGATCTTCGGCGGCGTCGCCTCGGGGATCATGCTCTACGGCATGAGCTGGATCTTCGGCGTCACCCAGTCGCTGTACCTGGGCGAGTGCGCGGTGAAGATCCACCAGATGACGGTCGCGCAGGGCAAGGTCCCCGAGGTCGTCTTCGTCGGCACGATCTGCATGCTCGCGGGCTTCGGCTACAAGATCAGCGCGGCGCCGTTCCACATGTGGACGCCCGACGTCTACGAGGGCGCGCCCACGCCGGTGACGGCCTTCCTTTCGGTCGGCCCCAAGGCGGCTGGCTTCGCGGTGCTCGTGCGCTTCTTCGCCGACGCCCTCGGCGCGCAGGACGTGCAGATGATCGGCACCACGGTGATCGACTCGCCGTGGCCCGTCGTCGCCGGCTGCCTCGCGATGGCGACGATGACCATCGGCAACCTCTCGGCGCTCAGCCAGGACAACGTGAAGCGCATGCTCGCGTACTCGAGCGTCGCCCACGCCGGCTACATGCTGCTGGGCTTCTCGGTCTTCAGCCACCTCGGCGTGGCGTCGATCGTCTTCTACATCGTGACGTACTGCTTCATGAACCTCGGGGCCTTCCTCGTCGTCATGATGGTCGCCGAGAAGAGCAACGGCGACGAGTCGATCGCGGCCTTCCGCGGCCTCGGTCGTCGCGCCCCGATCACCGCGGGCGTGATGGCGCTGTTCCTGTTCTCGCTCACCGGCCTGCCGCCCTTCGCCGGCTTCATCGGCAAGTTCTACCTGTTCTGGGCCCTGCTGAAGTCGGGCGGCGCGTGGAACTGGACGATCGCCGTCGTGGGCATGCTCAACAGCGTCGTGTCGCTCTTCTATTACTCGCGCGTCGTGCGAGCGATGTTCCTCGAGAAGAGCGAGAACACGACCCCCGTCGACGTGCGCAAGCTCTTCGGCACGCTGAGCGTCGTGCTCGCCGTCCCGACGCTGGTGCTCGGCATCTACTGGGCCCCCGTCTACGACTTCGTCGAGCGCTCCATCTCCATGGTCCGCTGAGTCTCGATGGGGCCGCAAGCTGCCCCAAACCCCGGCGCGCGGGCGCGCGCCTTTGTCGCCACGGCGCGCCTCACGGCGCAGCGCTACCGCCCTCGCGCGAGAGCGCTCGCCTCCTCCACGATCCTCCGCAACAATACCGCCACCGCGCCGCTGAGATCGCCTCGCGAGCTCAGCTTCAGCTCGGCGCCCATCACCTCGAGGTAGCTCCCGCTCGCGGAGATCGTCTCCGCGTCGATGCCGCCCCAGGGGAGCTGCGTCGCGGGCTCGCCGAGCGTCTTCCAGCACAGGCGCCGGCTCGTCAGCACGAGGCCCTCCTCGGCGTTCCCGAAGAACGTGGCGTCGTGGAGCATCGCCACGGGCTCGTCGTCGCCGAGGTGCGCTGCGTGCGCCGCGCGGGCCCGCTCGAGCTTCGCCTCGGGGATCGCCGGCGCGTAGAACACCCGCGGCACCTCGCCCACGATCGAGCGCGCGAGCGTGATCACCCGCTCCACCGGCAGCGTCACCGCGTCGATGGCGTCGCTCTCGTGCTTCATGTCGCGGTACGGCCCGCGCTCGCGCCCCCGCTCGCCGCCCGTCATCGCCAGCAGGAAGCGCGACACGCCCAGCACCAGCTCGCCGCTCAGCGCCACGTCGCGCCCGGCGATCATCACCTTGCCGACGTCGCGCGCGATCGTCTCTGGATCGACGTCGCACCAGGCGATCTGCCGCGGCGACTCCCACGGGTTCTTCCAGCACAGCCGCTGCCGCGTGACGACGAAGCCCTCCTCGGCGCTGCCGAACACCGTGCCGTCGTGCACCACCAGGATCGCCTCGTCGTCCGGCAAATGCAGATCGTGAGCGAAGCGCGCGCTCTGCTCGATCTCGCGCGGGATCGACGGCGCGTAGAACACGCGGCTGCCCATCCCGATGTGCCGGCGCGCGAGGACGACGACGTCGCGCTGATCGTCCTCGCGCGCCTGCTCGCTACTTCGGGCCATCATGCGTTCCCGACCCCGCGAGCGCGCGCTCGATCACCGCGGTGAGGCGCTCGAAGCTCGGCGCGCCCTGTTGCAGCAAACCCTTCTCCTGGGCCGTGAAACGCCCCTGGCGATCGACGAGGAGCACCATCGGGATCACGCCGCTCGTGCCCGCCGCGTGCTGCCACACCGATCCGAGATCGAGGAAGCATGGGTACGTCATGTGCTCTTCGCGCGCGAGGTTGGCGAGGATCTCCCGCTCTCCCGGCGCGTCGTCGAAGGCCGCGACGCTGATGATCTGGAGACCACGCGCGCCGTAGCGGCTCTGGAGCGCGAGGATCGCCGGGACCGACTGGCGACAGGGAATGCAGTAGCGATCCCAGGCTTCGATGAGGACGACGCTGCCGCGCGCGGCGGAGAGCGGCGCGGGAGGGCCGTTGATCCAGCGGGAAGGGTCGGCGGTGGTGTCGGGGGCGAGCAGAGCCGCGGGAGCAGCGGCGCTCGCGGTGGAGGCCGGAGCGGTGCTGTCCGCAGGCTTGTGGCAGGCCGTGAGCAGGAGAGCCGCAGTAACCGTGACGGCGGCGCGACCGCGGCTCATACCGGGGCGAGTGCGTCCACGAAGTTGTAGAGGCTCGCGAACGCAGCGCACTTCTTCTTGCACTCCGCAAGCTCGAGAACCTCCGCGAGCTTGTCGTTCTCGTTCTCGGAGTACCGCGGCGTCTTGTTGGCGCCGCGGGACATCCGGATGAGCCTCTCCTTCGACTGCTTGATCAAGTGAGGTGATGGCTCTGCTTTTTGAGGTTTTCCGCAGGCTTTCGTCAGAGCCTTCTCGCTCGCGAAGAACCAGGCTTCGATCTCTTCGACCGGGATGCAGATCAGCCGTTCGAGCCCGCGCGGGACAGGGATGGCGGTGAGCTTGCTCCTGAGGAGTGTCTCGTCGTTCAAGTCTCCGTTGCGTGGGTCGAGATCGAGGTCGTGAACGAGCACGACGGCCTTGCAACCGATCGCAGCTAGCTCGACGAGCCACGGCTCGGCCTTGCGCTTCAAGTTGGCGCAGCCTTTCCCGGCGCGCCTTTTCAGGCACCACGCACCAGGCTTCACGCCGCGCGCCTCGAAGATGCGCCGGACGAGCACGCTGATGACCTCGCAGTCGTTGTCGTCCTTGGCGAGCACACCGAGCATCAGCTCAGCCATCGAGCGCACCGGAGTACACGAAGTCGCCGAGCGTGCCTTCGTCGTTCAGGTACGCCGACACGCGACCGATCTCGTCCTCACGAAGGCTGCGCACCGAGGTCTTGCCGGCGTGTCGCTCGACGAGCCGGATCGCGCGCGGATCGGCCCAGCTCACCACTTGCGGTGATTGCGTGGTGAGGACGATCTGGCGATCGATCGAGTAGGCGTCGATCTCGGCGAGCAGCTTGGAGAGCAGGCCGGGGTGAACTGCGGTCTCGGGCTCTTCGATGAGGAGTAGCTTCACATCGGGGAAGAGCAGCCAAAGCAGAAGCTCAGCGACCCGGAGCGTACCATCGGAGAGCAGCCCCAAGTTCGTCCCATCAACCACCACACTCGCGAGGTCTCGGCTCGGTGCGGTGCGGTCCGCGTCGAGGTCGCGGTACAGCTTCACGTTCACTTGTTCGAACAACCCGATGCGGCGCCCCAGCGCGACGAACTCGTCGAAGCGCTCTCGGTGCTCTTGGTGCCAGAAAACGAGGATGTAGGCTAGACGATGGATCTTGCGGGGCTCCCGCGTGTCGCGGGTGCGGTTGGTTTCAGGATAGGGGAAGGTCAGCTGTTCGCGTTCCCCGTCGCCTCTTGGCATTCCTGACGGCGAAAGCGACACTTCAATGAACAACTTACGGAGAGGGGCCGTCATCGCGGGGAACGAGAGTGCTGCGCGACCGCGAACCCCGATCGTCCATCTGAGCAGCGTCCAGCCTGTCGGAATCTCTCGTTCCTCAGTTTTGTCGTAGGTAACTATCCCGTCATCAACGTTCCAGAGCAGCCGGTCGCTGTCGCCTCGAACCCAGCACGATTCACGTACGACAAGGTCCGCCCCGGCACCGGCCGTCAGTGCTGTGAATTGAGCGTTCTCGCGCTTCTCATTCCTTGCACGCCAGTGGCATTCGTAGCGGAGCTTGAACGAGGTCTCTGCTGAACGCAGAGGCGTCACTTCGACGTCGCACGCGAAATGGGCCGGGTCAGGCACGGCAGCTTGAATGCCGCCGGCTGCCGCCAAGGTCCCTGCGCCGATTCCCTCAAATAAGAGGGACTTTCCCGCCCCGTTTTTCCCAACGAGGACAGTTGTACGCGGAGCAATCTCGACGCGCACGTCGCCTCCAAGCGACGCCGATTCTTTCAACTCCACGGCCGAGAAAGAGAGATCCCAGCTCGGCTCGCCTGCCTCGTCCGTCGTCTTCTCCGCAGCGCTCATCGAGCGCAAGCTAGCACGACGTCACGCAGGCTCCGTGCGAACGAAGACAGCCTCCACGGCGCGCAGTAAGGTGGCGACGATGCTCACGCTGGAAGAAGCTCGCAAGCTCGTCGCGACGCCGGAGTCCGAACGGATCGAGCGCAAGCGCGCCTTCAGCGACGCAGAGGCGGTCCGCTCGGCGATCTGCGCGTTCTCGAACGACATGCCCGGCTCCAACAAGCCCGGCTTCGTGCTCATCGGCGTCGAGGACGACGGACAGCTCGCTCGTCTGGCGATCACCGACGATCTCCTCCTGCGCCTGAGCGCGCTGCGCGACGAGGGCAACATCCTCCCGCTGCCACGGATGGAGGTGTACCGGATCGAGATCGAGCCGGGCGTCGAGATCGCGGTGGTCGAGGTGGCCGCGTCGTCAGCAGGCCCGGTGCGCTTGCGCGGGCGAACATGCATTCGCGTCGGCCCGCGAAACGCGATCGCGAGCCTGGAAGAAGAGCGCCTCCTCGCCGAGCGCCAGCGCTTGAACATGATCGACAGGTTCGATCAGAAGCCCTACCTGGGCCGGATCACTATCGACGATCTGCGGGTCGACTTCTTTCGCGACGAGTACCTGCCACGCATGGTCGCGAAGGAGGTGCTGGAGCACGACACGCGTCCGGTCGAGCAGCAGCTCGCGGCCGTGCGCCTCTGGGCGAGCTGGGTCGACAAGCCGACGAACGCCAGCGTCCTGTTGATAGCGAAGGATCCGCGTGAGTGGATCGATGGGTTGTGGATGCAGTTCGTCCGCTTCGACGGACCGGACCGCTCGTACAAGGTGATCTCCGACGCGAAGTACGAGGGCAGCGTCTTCGATCAGATCAAAGCGCTGGAGCAGATCCCGAAGAACATCCGCACCGTGCGTACGGCCTCCGGCGAGGAGGTCCCCGACTATCCCGAGGAGGCGATCCGCGAGCTGGTGATCAACGCGATCCTGCACCGCGCGTACGACGTCGGGAACTCGCCGAGCCTGTTCTACTGGTACTCGGATCATGTCGAGGTGCTGAACCCTGGTGGGCTCTTCGGAGATCTGACCGCCGACCTGTTCGGCACGAAGACGACGTACCGGAATGAAGTCCTCGCGGAGGCGATGAGGGCTTTCGGCTACGTGCACAAGTTCGGAACGGGGGTCCCGACGGTGCGGCGGACGCTGGCGGCGAACGGCAATCCACCGGCGAACTTCGACCTCACGCACACGAGCTTCTGGGTCAACGTGTTCCCGCGCAAGGACGAGGCGTAGCGCCTCGGAGATCAAGACTGGAGCGATGAGCTGCGAATGGGCGTCTCGGGAGCTCCAGCAGCTTCCATCGACGCGCCGATGAGCGTCTTCGGTGCTCCGGCGCCGCTCGCTGGCCTGGATCGAGGGCTCCACGGACCGCGCCTCGCGTGGCGCAAATCAACGGGGTAGGCTCGCGGCGTGAGCACCAAACCCGTCATGCCGGCGGCGTCACCCGGCGCGCTGCCGATTGGCCCCACGGAAGAAGTGTGGCGGGCGATGACGCCGGACGAGCGCGAGCGGTTCCTGGTGAACGTCAACGAGTCGCTCTCGGATCCACAGAACACGAGGGGCGAGGGGCGGACTCACAAGAAGGCGAAGACCCGCGCTCTCGACATGCTCGGCCTTCACTTTCGCGCGCTGGGGCGCGTCGTCTATCTCGCCGAAGAGATGTCGGTCGTGTACCCGGGGGAAGAGGTCTTCACCCCGGATCTCCTCGCTGTCGTCGGCGTGGAGGAGCCCGAGGACGACGAGCGCGTGGCGTGGGTGGTGCTCGACGAGGGCAGGGGACTCGATCTCGCGATCGAGGTCCTTCACATGGGCAATCGCGAGAAAGATCTCGTGGCCAACGTCGAGCGCTATGCGCGCCTCGGCATCCCGGAATATTTCGTGTACGACCGGGGCCGCCAGCAGATCTTCGGCTACCGGCTCACCGGCGTCGGCTCCACGCGTTACCAGCGGATCGTGCCGCAGTCAGGCCGGTACACGTCGAACGTGCTCGGGCTCGATCTGGCGCTGCAGGGCGGGAAGCTGCGCTTCTTTCAAGGGATGGCGGAGCTGTTCGGCACGAGCGATCTGATCGGCCGGCTCACCGG
>JANYGI010000060.1 GCA_025362495.1 Byssovorax sp.
AGAAACCCGAAGAGCGCGCGCACGCGATTCAGGCGCTTCATGATCAACTGCTCTTTCTTCGACAGCTCCACCGGCGGATTCCAACGTTCAATGCGCGCACCTCGTGGCGGACACCAGATCATGCCGCGCGCGTTTTGTCGATCGTGTCGTGCAAACGATCGAAATCATTGGAACATCAACGTGATCGGTGCTCTAGCCCGGCGAGCTGAAGGTTCACTTCGCCCTTCGACCGGCCGAATTCATGTCTCGGCGGCCGATTTTGCCGCGCGCTCACCCCCGCAGCACCGTCACTCCATACCCCTTGGCCGTCCGCGCCCCCTCGAAGCGAGTCTGCTCCTCGATCGCCCCCACCTCCGGCCGCCGATCGAAGATCATCAACGTTCCTTCCTCCAGCCCGAGCGCATCCAGGTACTTCTCGAGCTGCACGAGCCCCTTCGCCAGAGGATCCGCCTTCCCCTTGGCCCAGACCTTCAGCTCCATCGCCTCGCGCTGCAAAGCACGCTTCCCATCCGCTTCCTGGTAGGGCCAGCGCACATACAAATCGATTCGCCCGCGTCCCACGCCGTACTCCCGATCGATCGTCCCACCGCCGTTGACGATGCGCTGGAGATACCCCATCAGAACGAGCTGCGGAGCCACCTCGTGGTAGCTCATCCCGCCCTCCAGCACCTCGCCGTGCTCCTTCCAGAACTCCACGAATTCGGCGAGTAGCCGCTGGAAATCGAGCTTCCCGTCGCTCCGCACGAAGGTCCGCGGGTCGGCGGTGATGTTCTCCTGGACGAAGGCAGAGAGCACCCGGACGATCACCTCTCGGTAGATCGGATTGGCAACCTGGATAGGGCTCTTCGGGGCTACGAGCCCAAGATCGCGCACGTAGGCGAGATCATCATTGTACGCGTCGCCCATCAGCAGCTCGCCGGCGAGGAGCGGCTCGAGGATTCGCCGCACCCGCGGCTCGTGGAGCCGCGCCGCGAGCGAGTCGAGGTGCGTCGCGCGCTCCAGAATTAACCGCTCTTTTGCCTTCTCGACGTGCTCGATCGTGATCGGCTCCGGCGGCGCGACGCGCATTTCTTCCACGATCTCGCGCCCGAGCGCGTTCGTCAGCCACGGCTGCCCGCGGCTCAGATCGAAGAGCCGAGCGAGCGCCTCCTCGGTGAAGCTCTGCCCGGTCTCCGCGGTGTGCTGGCCGTACAGCGTGCGCACCTCGGCCTCTGAAAAATCTCCTAAACGAGGCGATTTCACCTTCACGTTGAACGGGCTCGACGTGCCCAGGCGCGTCGCGTTGCCTCCGCTCGCCGCCTTGTAATCACGCACGTCGCGCAGACCACACAGCGCCACGCTCCATGGAAAGCTCGCGGGCCGCTCGGGAGATCCAGCGCGAAGCTGCCGCAGCACCGAGCGCAAGCTCTCGCCTTGGAGCGCGTCGATCTCGTCAAAAAACAGCACGAGCGGGCGCGGGCACGCCTCCGCCCACGCGCTCAATGCCGTCCCGATCCGTGAGCCCGGCGTCGCGTCAGGCCAGGGCGTTGGCGGATGAAGCTCGCGCGCAGGGAGCGCTTCGCCATGCCGGCGAAGGTTCTGGAGCACGATCGGCTCGGCCACCGCGAAGTCATCGCCCGCCGGCTCCGCCTCCTCGCAGGTGAAGTGGATCGCCGCAAATTTCCCTGCCGCCGACAGCTCCTTCGCCAGCGCGCGCAGCGTCGTCGTCTTGCCCGTCTGTCGCGGCGCGTGCAGCGCGAAGTAGTCGCCCTGCTCCACCAGATCGAAGCCCTCGGGCAGCCGCGAGAGCGGCGGGATCATGTAGTGCCGCGACGGCTCGCACGGCCCGGCGGTGTTGAAGCGTCGCATCTCGGCGCGAGCTTAGGCCACGGCGCCGTGTGGGTCGAGATGCGCGCCGAGTGCGCCCGGCCCCCGCTTCCAGGCTTCCCAGACGCACGCCCGACCGTCTAAGCTCCGCCCTCCGATCCGCCGCGGGATCGCGCTCACGAACGAGGAAGATTCATGACGACCAAGTACCGGCTGGTGACCAGGAGCGATTTCGACGGGCTCGTTTGCGCCGTCCTCCTGAAGAAGCTCGACATGATCGACGAGATCAAGTTCGTGCATCCGAAGGACATGCAGGACGGCAAAGTCCCGGTCACCGATCGCGACATCACCACCAACCTGCCGTATTGCGAGGGGGTGTACCTCGCCTTCGATCACCACAGCAGCGAGGTCCTCCGCGTCGGCAAGCGCGACAACCACATCATCGATCCCCACGCCGACTCGGCCGCGCGCGTGGTCTTCCGACACTACGGCGGGATGGCGCGCTTCGCCGACGTCCCCGAAGAGATGATGGTCGCCGTCGATCAGGCCGACTCCGCGCGGTTCTCGCAGGACGAGATCCTCCACCCCACGGACTGGGTGCTGCTCAACTACCTGATGGACGCGCGCACCGGCCTTGGCCGCTTCCGCGAGTTCCGCATCTCCAACTACGATCTGATGATGCGCCTCATCGACGCTTGCCTGACCCTCTCGGTGGAGGAGATCTTGGCCCTCCCCGACGTGAAAGAGCGCGTCGACATCTACAACGAGCACGAGGCCAAGTTCCGGGATCAGCTCCTCCGCTGCTCCACCGTGCATGGCAAGCTCGTCGTGCTCGATCTCCGCAACGAGGAGACGATCTTCGCGGGCAACCGCTTCATGATCTACGCCCTCTTCCCCCAGTGCAACATCTCGATTCACGTGCTCTGGGGCCTGAAGAAGCAGAACACGGTCCTCGCCACCGGCAAATCGATCATCGACCGCAGCTCGAAGACCAACGTCGGTGAAGAGATGCTGGAGTACGGCGGCGGTGGCCACGACGCGGCCGGTACGTGCCAGATCGAGAACGACAAGGCCGACGAGGTCCTGGCCGAGCTGATCCAGAAGATCAACGCCGACGGCTGATCGTCGCCCGACGGTCCAGCTCGTTGACGACGAGGGCCACGGCGTCGTCCGCGTGAACGCTCACGGGGCCGACGCCGACCGGAGTCGCCCCGAGGCTCGCGAGGCGGGCCCGCGTCGTTTTGTCAAACCCCAGGTGATCGCCCAGAAAGAAGGCCTGATCCAGCGCGTCGAGGCCAGCCTCGCGGACGTCGGGCGCGCCCTCTTCGAGCACGTACAGCGTCGCGGATCCCAGATCCGCGAGCACCGCGTCGAGCCCGCCCTCGGCGATCGCCACGCCGGGGCGCACCTCGATGAAGCCATTGCTCCCGGCCTCGACGGGCGCCGCGAGGACCTTTTGCGCCAGCACCGCGAGGGCGCGCTCGTCGGGCCGTAAATAGCGCGCCGTCGCCCCGTCGACGCGCAGCGTCCGCGGCGCCGCCGGGCCGCCGAGGAGCACCAGATACACCACCGTGTCGTGCCGTAGCCCGTGCGAGTACATCAGCGCCGCGCGCAGGCAGCGCAGGAGCACGTCGAGGCGCCCGCTCGACGCAGGCAGGTTAATCAGCGAGAAATCGGGTGACGCCGTGGCCTTCTGGCCAACCACGATGAAGCGCCGCCGCGACATGCCCTCTCGCAGATCACCGGCGTCGGGCGGAGTCTCGGGGTCGGTCACGCCGTGCCCTTAGCCGGTTCCCCGCCACGCCGCGATCCGCATCGCGCGATGCGGCCCCAGAAACACGAGAAATGGCGTAGAACAGGCGAATGCTTCGACCGCTCTTCGCCACCGCGCTCGCGCTCTCGCTGCTCGCGTCCTGCTCGTCCACCCCCGCGACCGGCGGAAACGGCGGTAGCGGCGGTCGTCCGAGCACGGTCAGTGTCAGCGCCAGCGGCACCAGCGGCACCAGCGGTGGCACCGGGGGCGCGCCCCTCGACGCGGGGATGGACGCTCCTGATCCGATGGACGCCATGCCGGACGCCGATCTCGACGCGGGGACGTGCAAGCTCGCTCAGCCATTCTCGTCGAAGAACGCGGTTTGCAACGCGTGCGCCGAGGAGAAGTGCTGTCCCCAGATCAACGGGTGTCTGCTCGACACCGCCTGCAACGACGACTACGTCAATTGCTCGCTCGTTTGCGCGTTCACGGACTTCGATGCCGGCGACGCGGGCGACGCGGGGACCAGCGCAAGCTGTCTCGCCGACTGCGCCAAGCAGTTTCCGGAGGGAAAGGCCGAGTACGATGTCGCGTTCGGGTGCGCGGACAGCGCCTGTGCGACAGAGTGCCAGTGAGAGGCGATCTCTGCGCGGGGCCGGGCGAAAATCAGGCGTGCCACTGCTCGACGGCGGCGCGGAGGGCCGAGATCGAGGCGCTGCGGAGATAGACAATCTGCGCGTCGTCGAGGCCCATGCTCTGCACCTGTTGCAGCAGCGAGTGCGAGACCATCGTCACCATCACGACGACGAGGGCGATCTTCCCGGTGCTCTTGCGCGCGCCCGCGGGGAGCTTGTTCTCGTAGTGGCGCAGCGAAAAGCCGCGCTGCTCGACCACGTCGCGATAGCGGTTCGACATGCCGCCGCTGCCGCCGATGACGAGCACCGTCTGGTCCGCGCGCTCGTTCTTGTCACCCTTGTCGCCGCTCGCGGAACAGGTTTCGGTCTTCATGGTAGACCGACATCGCAAGGCGCGGGCCACGCTGCGGGACGCTGCATTCCTGCGGGAACGGCGCTGTCAGCGTCTATTCCCGGGCAAATTGGCGGTCGACTTCGGCGGGTCGTGCCAGGGTGACAGAACGACCTGTCAAATTCGAGAACGCGAGCTCGGAGGCACGTCGCCGCGATCGGTCCGCAGGAAGCGAGCGAGCCGCATTCGCTCGGCGCTCGTGAGCGCGTCGCTCAGGAAAGCCTCGGCTTCCATGGGGACCGTGAAGACGCGACGGTCGGTGTTGTTCGCCTCGCGCACGATGCGGCCGAGCTGCATCGACAGCGTGGCATTCGTCGGCGACACCAGCAGCGCGATGCGCGCGAGTCGCGTGTTCATCGCCCCGAAGAGGCCGGCCAGCTTGTCGGTCACCACCTGCGAGTAGACAGGCACGGCGCGGTGATCGGCGCAGAGGATCATCGGCACCCCCGGCGGTGATCGCTGGAGCACGGCGGCGAAGGCGTCGGCGTAGGCGACCGCTCGATCCAGGCCGCGGAGGGACTCGATGCGGGCTTCGATCAGGCGACCGACCTGGACTTCTACCGTGAACATTGGTCGAGAAGCGTACCTCGCGCGGGTGGCCGACGTCCCCGCCGAACGAAGGACGAGCAGCAAATTTTCGCGACTGTTGCTCTCCCTCCCGCCTTGTCATTAACGTGCGCCGCGTGAACTCTCTCGTCCGCTTCGCGATGGTGGCTTACTTTCCTCGCGTGGACGACGTCCCGGGGCTCGCCGAGCTCGGCGTCGACGCCAAGATCGCCGAGCTGCGCCGCGAGACGACGTGGCTCTTCTGGACCGGCGTCGTCGCGGCCGCGGTGTTCTTCCAGCTCTCGCCCATCCTCACGGTGCGGCGCCCGTGGCCGGCGGTGATGCTCACGCCGGAAGAGCTCGACCAGCACGCGCACCGTCTCGCGAGCCATCCGGCGTATCTCGTGCGGCAGATCATCACGCTGCTCAAGCTGACGGGCGGGATGTTCTGGGGTCAGTCGCCCGAGATCCGGGCGATGATCGCGCTGCCGCCGTACCCGGACGATCCCGGGACGCGCCGCACCGAGGCGTTCGTCGCGCGCCCCGTGCTGGCGCCCCGCGCGCCCGTCCCCGCGCTGATCAAGCTCGGCCGGAGCGAGGTCGAGCGCGGCCGCGATCCGGCCGAGGGCGACCCGATGCACGGGCGGGTGGCCTGATGAGCCTCACCCCTCGTGCCGCCGGTCGGCACATCACCTTCGAGGCCTTCGGGCAGCCCGCGGTCGAGCTCGACGTCGATTTCGTGGTCGTGGGCAGCGGCGCCGGGGGCGCGGCCGCGGCCGTGATCCTCGCGCGCGCGGGGCACAGCGTGGCCATCGTCGAGGCCGGCCCGTGGCGCGCGCCTGTCGATTATCCGCACAGCACCTACGGCACGATGCGCGATCTCTTCGACGCCTGGGGCGGCCTCGTCACGCAGAGCCGCGCGCTCTGGCCTGTCGTCCAGGCGTCATGTGTCGGTGGAACGACGGTGATCAACAGCGCAATCGTCGTGCGCACGCCGGGCGATTGCTTCGAGCGCTGGGAGCGCGAGTACGGGATCACGGCCAGGGGCCTCGACAAGCGCGTCTGGGATCACCAGGACCGCCTCGAGCACGAGCTCTCCGCCGAGATCGTGCCGCCCGACGCGCGCGGCCACTCCAACACCCTGGCGATGGACGGCGCCGAGGCGCTGGGCTGGGACTCGCACTACATGGTCCGCTACGCGCGCGCCTGCGAGGGAACAGGCCAGTGCCTCCAGGGGTGTCGCAAGGGCCGTAAACAGAGCACCAACGTCAACTACGTCCCCGAGGTGCTGGAGCGCGGCGGGTACGTGATCTCGTGTGCTCCCGTCGATCGCGTCGCGTTCGCGGACGGCCGCGCCGCCGGGGTCGCCGGCAATTTCCGCGATCCCGTCACGCGGCGCTCGGGCTCGCGCTTCCGCGTGCGCGCGACGAAGGGTGTCTTGCTCGCGGCCTCGGTCACCCAGACTCCGCTCCTGCTGGCGCGGAGCGGGATCAAGAGCAAGGCGCTCGGCACGCTGTTCCGCGCCCACCCGGGGACTGGCATCTTCGGGGTCTACGATCACCCGGTCGATCAGAACGTGGGCGCGACGCAGGGCTGGGCTTCCACGGCGTTTCGCGTCGATCCTGGGCTGAAGCTCGAGACGCTGGCCATCCCGCCCGAGATGGTCGCGGGGAGGCTCCCGGGCGGCGGGGCCGAGCTCGTCCGCCGCTTCCGCGAGTACCGCAACATCGCCATGTGGGTCGCCGCGGTGCGCGCCGAGTCCGCCGGGACGATCAAGCCGGGGTTTTTCGGCAATCCGGTGGTGCGGTATCAGCTCGACGAGCCCGACATGCACCGCTTCCGCAGCGGCCTCGCCATGGTCGCGCGGATGCACTTCGCGGCCGGCGCGAAGGAGATCATCCCCTGCATTCACGGCCTCCCGTACAAGCTCGGCCCCGACGAGGTCGACCAGATCGAGGAGGGGCCGCTCGATCCTCGCAACTACATTGCCATCCTCTCGCACCTGTTCGGCGGCTGTCCGATGAGCGCCGATCCCCGGCAGGGCGTGGTCGACGGCAACGGCAAGGTCCATGGGGTCGAGGCGCTGTACGTGGTCGACGCCTCGGCCATCCCGACGACGATCGGGGTCAACCCGCAACACACGATCATGGCGCTCGCCTCGGTGTGGGCCGAGAACCTGGTTTCGTAGGCCGCCTGGTGATCGATTGAACCTCTCACGTGCTCCCTCGCTCCTGGGACTGGCTGCGGCCGCGCTCCTGGCGGCCTGCGATCGCGCACCCCCGCCGCCGCGGGTGATTCCGAGCTCATCTGTGGTCATCGCGAGCTCGAGTCCGCCGGTGCCTCCGTCCCTTCCCCCGGGGCGCTTCGTCGGGCGCGAGGAAGCGCTGGCGATCGTCCGCGCTCTGCCCGAGGTGAAAGCCTACGGCGAGACCCTCGTCCACGCGGGGAACAAGGCTCGGCGCATCTCGGTGGGCGTGCACGTGACGCGCGAGGTGGACGAGGCGTGCCACGATAGCGCATGCCCCACGAGCTGGGCGGTAGCGGTCGGGGCGTCCGACGCGTGGGAAGGCGACCGGATCACCGAGGAGGGCTTGATCGAGCTCCACGCGGAGATCAGCGCCCGCGACGGCTCGATCCGGTTGCACGATCGCGATGAGCAAGTCTTCCTCGACGAGGCCGTCTGGCGAGCGCGTCGGAACGCTCAACGCCGCGCGACACGGCTCATCCTCGCCATGCCCGAGTGGACCGCGCAGGCGCGCGCCACGGCCCGGACACCGGGCCACTCGCTGGGGCTGATGCTCGATCACGCGCCGCCGGTTGGCTGTTCGAGCGCGAGCGTCGAGTGCCGATGGTCCTTCCTGGCCCTCGCCGTGTGCGGCGGGTGCGCCGGGCACTGGAATCGCCTCGGGGTCGACACCGCGAACGATACCCTGTTTGTCGGCGAGCCCGGGCAAGAGGTGCCTTATGGCGTCTGGCGGAGCGCGACGCGCCGTGAAGAGGCCACGACGCCGGCCTACCGCGATCTCGTCGGACCGAAGGAGCGCTTCCCCGATCTGAAAGTTGGCAATGGCCGTTTTGGCTACGGCATGATGACGAGCTATATGTCGGATGTGACCGACTATCACCCTCCGGCCCGCGCTGTCCTCGAGGCCGCAGGGCTGCGGCTCGTCCGCGTGGAGATCTATCACCAGGACACTTACCCGGTGTTCTTCGTCGAGACCGACAAGCCCTTTCCGCTGCGCGAGAACGCCGCAGCGGTGCGGGCGTTCGCGGCGCGACTGGTCCAGAAGAACGGCGGGTTCGCGTGCGAGATCTTGTTCAGCCCGAATGCCGAGCGGTATCAATTCGATCGCCACGCCGCCGAGCCGGGAGACGCCGGAGTGTACGTGCTCACCGACGAAGCGTTCCATCCCTGGATCGGCAACTGATCGACGCTTGACAGCACCTCGAGAGGGCTGCGAAGTAAGGTCATGACCCTCGACCCGAGCTGGAAAAACCGCGCCGTCTCGCCCACCGATGCGCTCGCTTGCCTCGGCAACGACCAGCGCGTCTTCGTGCAGGGCGCCGCCGCGACCCCGACAACGCTGCTCGAGGCCCTCTGCCTGCGCCGCGATCTCGAGAGGGTGCGCCTCTACCACCTCCACACGGCCGGGCCTGGCCACTTCGCCGATCCCGAGCACGCCGGGCGCCTTCGATCGATATCGCTCTTCACCGGTCCTCCGCTGCGCGAGGCCGTCGCCGCGGGTCGGGCCGACTTCATGCCGATCTTCCTCTCCGACATTCCGGGGCTCTTCGTCTCGGGGCGCATCCCGCTCGACGTCGCGCTGGTGCAGCTCTCCCCGCCCGACGCTCACGGCAACTGCACGCTGGGCACCTCGGTCGACGCGGCCCGCGGCGCGGTGGACTCGGCCCGCTTCGTCGTCGCCGAGATCAACGAGCGGATGCCGCGCACCCACGGCAACACCGCCGTTCGCCTCGACCGGATCCACGCGTTCACGCTGAGCAATCACCCTATTTTCGCCGCCGAGCCCTCGGCGCCGAGCGCGATCGAGGACCGCATCGGCTCCCTCGTGGCCGATCTGGTGGAGGACGGATCGACGCTGCAGATGGGCATCGGCGCCATCCCGGACGCGGTGCTGCGCCGCCTGGGAAACAAGCACGATCTCGGCGTCCACACCGAGATGTTCTCCGACGGCGTCATCGATCTCGTCGAGTCCGGCGTGATCACCAACCGGCTGAAGAAGGTCCACCCGGGGCGCTCGGTGACGAGCTTCGTCAGCGGCTCACAGCGCCTCTACGACTTCGTCGACGACAACCTCCTCGTCGAGTTTCACGGCTGCGATCGCACCAACGACACCAGCTTGATCCGCAAGAACGACAAGGTCGTGGCGCTGAACTCGGCGCTGGAGATCGATCTCACCGGCCAGGTGTGCGCCGACTCGATGGGTCACAAGGTGTTCTCGGGCATCGGCGGGCAGATGGATTTCATCCGCGGAGCGGCCCTGTCGCGCGGCGGCAAAGCGATCATCGCCCTCCCGTCGACGGCGGCCAGAGGCACGGTGTCGCGCATCGCCTCGGCGCTCAAGCCCGGCGCCGGCGTGGTGACGACGCGCGGGCACGTGCACTGGGTCGTCACCGAGCACGGCGCGGTGGATCTGCACGGGATGACGCTGCGGGAGCGGGGAGCGGCGTTGATCTCGATAGCGCACCCGGACTTCCGGGCGGAGCTCCGGCGCGAGCTCGCCGAGATCCGGCATTTCTAGATCACCGAGCGCTCTCAATGCCTTCCACGGCGATGCCCCGCCATCACGGGGCGTCTCTCGGCGGGTCAGATCGGTTGAAGGTGGATCGGGCGGCGCGGATGTGAGCGGGATGGCAGCGATGGAAATTTCGATCGATGGACTCTGGCCGCGAGCGCAGGTAGATTCGCGAGTCGACCGCCGGGGCGGGCGAACAGAAATCCACGATCGTGAGAAGCATTCTCACAGAGAGCTGGCCCAATGAACAAGATCTCGCGCGACTTCATGCCCATCGGCCTCCGAGAGCCGGTTCGCGATCTTCGCTTCAACGCGAAGGGCGGGAACGCGACGGTGTTCAGCAACAACGAAGGCTTCCTGCCGCCGGCCGGGCGTGGGAACACCTACTACGAGCACGACGTGGGGATGGACCGAACCGGCGGACGAGGGCGCTTTCGCATCGTCGCCCTGGTCGGTGGAGGAGACGAGCTCCTCGGCCTGTACTTCACCAGCGAGCACTACCAGGGCGGCTGGACGGAAATCTGCTGATCACAGCTCTGCGCGACGCGCGCCACTCGCGGCGCGCGTCGTGCCGTCCGAGATTAGGTGAGGAGGGTCTCGCTCAGCTTCCACAACCGCTCTTGCGCGGCCTCGTCGAGGGCGCCCTTGGCGGCGAGCTTGATCTGGCTCTTCTCGAAGTATTCGCCGCTGACCTTCGAGAGCTCGGGCGCCGTCGCCACGTGGAGCGAGCACGCGGCGCCCTTCTCGGGCGTGAGCAGGAACAGGTTGAAGATCTTCACGAGGAGCTTCGGGTAATTGCGCGAGAGCTCGGTCGCGACGACGCCGGGGTGGACGGCGTTCACCGTCACGCCGGTGCCTTCGAGGCGCTTCGCCAGGGCGATCGTGAAGAGCACGTTGGCGAGCTTGGACTGGTTGTAGGCGCTCGGGCCGGAGAACTTGCGGCGCTCGTACTGGAGATCGTCCCAGACCATCTTGCCGCTGTAATGGAGCTTGGACGAGAGCACGACGACGCGCGACGGGGCGCTCGCCTTCAGCAGCGGGAGCAGCTCCTGCGTGAGCAGGAACGTGCCGAGGTGGTTGACGCCGAACGTGGACTCGAACCCTTCGGCCGTCGTGGCGCGCGAGGTGAGCCACACGCCGGCGTTGTTCACGAGGACGTCGAGGCGCGTGTGCCTGGCCTTGAAGCGCTCGGCGAAGGCGCGGATGCTCTTCACGCTGCCGAGATCGAGCGCCTCGACCTCGACGTCCTTGCGGCCGGTCGTGGCGGCGATGTCGTCCCGCGCGGCGGTGGCCTTGGCGACGTCGCGACAGGCCATGATCACCGTGGCGCCGCGCTGGGCGAGGCCGCGCGCCGTCTCCTTGCCGATACCGGTGTTGCTGCCCGTGACGATACAGACTTTGCCTTGCATTCGATTCCTCGCGTCGGGATGAGATGACAGGTTACGGGCGATCCGGCGCGCTGTCCGTGAAGAAGCGTGAACGCGGCCCCCGCGACGACGGATCACGCGGGCGAACGCGCGCCCTCGGCGCGGCGCGTGCGCGTCGCCATCGACTGCCGGCGCCCTCGCGGCTAGGAGGCTTCGCGTGGCTTCCTCTGCTCATCGTCCCCCCGTATCCCGGGCTCGCTCGTTCCTGGTGATCACGGCGGCGTACGTGGCCGCGCTCGTCGTCGCCGCGCTCGTCGTCCGCTGGATCGGTCCTGGCGCCCACCCGCTCCGCGCGGTCGCGTACGCCGACGTCGCCGCCACGATCGTGGTGTTCGTCGCCAGCGTGCTCGTCGACAACACCAGCGTGTACGATCCCTACTGGAGCGTCGCGCCGATGGCGATCGCCCCGTGGATCGCCGCGCAGCCCGGCTCGGCCGCGGCCCCGTTCGCGCGGCAAGCGCTGGTGATCGGCCTGGTCACGCTCTGGGGGCTTCGCCTCACGTACAACTGGGCTCGTGGCTTCAGCGGGCTCGGGCACGAGGACTGGCGCTATGTGGACATCCGCGGCAAGACCGGCCGCCTGTACTGGCCAGCGAGCCTCGCCGCGCTCCACCTGATGCCGACGGTGATGGTGTATCTTGGCTGCCTCGCGCTCTTCCCGGCGCTGACGAGCGCGCGCCCTCTCGGGCCGCTCGACGCCGTCGCCGCGGTGATCACGCTCGGCGCGGTGATGATCGAGCTCGTCGCCGACGAGCAGCTCCGCGCGTTCCGCAAGGAGCGGCGCGAGGGGGAGATCCTGGCGCGCGGACTCTGGGCCTTCTCGCGGCACCCGAACTACTTTGGCGAGGTGAGCTTCTGGTGGGGACTCTTCGTCTTCGCCCTGGCCGCCGATCCCGGGGCGTGGTGGGCCGGGGCCGGCGCGGTGGCCATCTCGGCGCTGTTCGTGTTCGCCAGCATTCCGCTGCTCGACCGGCGATCGGTGGCGCGGCGGCCCGAGTACGCAGCGCACATGTCGCGGGTCTCGGCGCTGATCCCCTGGTTTCCGCGGAGATAGCCTCTTACCGGCGCTGGTCCCCTTCGCCGCGCAGCTCGGCGACGACCTTGCCAATCTCGGTGGCGATGTGCAGGAACGCGGCGTCCTCTCCGTGGGGATACTGATCCACGGCGCAGCCGCCGCGGGGAAAATCGAGGCGCGCCTCGTCGTCCTGGTTCAGCGCGATGGCGTCGCTCGGCAGGGATCGGAGCTTGGCAAACGGCTCCTTCGAGAGGCGGATCGCGTGGAGGACGACGGGGATTACCCGCGCCTCGCCCCGGTCGTGGCGCTCGACGGCGCGGAGGAGATCGTCCTCGTAGTAGGCGTCCGAGGCGATGTAATCCTGGCTGATCAGGAGGACGATGATCCGCGCCGCGGCGAGCTGCGAAGCCGTCCACTCGGCCCGATCGACGCCGGCCGGCGCGTCGCTGGAGGAGGTGAAGACGGCCTTCTTGCTGCGGCGGAGCTGGACGAGGTGCTTTTGCAGCTGGGCGCGCATCGCCTCGTCCTCGGGCGTCGCCGAGATGAAGACCGCGACGGGCTCACCCGAGGAGGCCACGACTCCAGCGGGCTTCGGCGCGGCTGACTCCGCAGCAGCGGCGAGGGGTCGCGAGAGGGCGAGGGGGTGATCCGAGAAGGTCTCGTCGTCAGGGATGTTGTCGGCGTCGCGGACGAAGGCGGCGTTCTTCTCCGACCACCGTCGCGGGGTGATCCGCGCGTGGACTGCCCCCTTGTCGAGGCGAACGACGGCGCCGAAGCTGTAGCCGTGGCCTGCGGGGATCCCCGCTGGCATGCGGTCGCCGTGCGCCGAGCCGGCGACGACCCGCAGGAAGGTGGCGCCCGATCCGCCGCGCGACTCCTGGGCGTCGGCGACGTGGACATGGCCTGTGAAAAGGGCATGAGCATGCCTCTTCAACCAGGGCTCGATCTCCGGCTGATCGAACAGCCAGCCTCCGCCGAGGGGGTGATGGCCCAGCGCGAGGACGAGCTCGCCCTCCTGCATGTCGGCGAACCCGAGGCCGATTTGCCGCATGCCCACGCGGAGCTTGCCCTGATCGTCGTCGCCCGCGGCGAGGAGAGTGGTGTTGAGCCCGACGAGGCGGACCGGCAATCCACTGCGCGCGACGAAGCGATGAACCCAGTGCAGCCGGTCGTCCGGCGAGGCGCCGACGGGCGCAAAGCGGCCTGCAAAATCGAGGTAGCGCGCGATGCGACGGCCGAGCAAAGCGCGCGGCGCGGGCTCGGCGAGCGCGTCGTCGAGGCTCTTCTTTCCATCACGAAGCTCGGTGACGAGCTGCTTGACGGCGTCGTCCTTGTCGGCGCCGCGATCGACGTCGTGATTGCCCGGGACCAGGAATATCTGCGCCGGCGAGACCCCGGCGGCCGCGGCCACCTTGCCGAGCCACGTGGCCGCGATTTCGTACTCGGTGGGCGTGCGACCAGCGCCGGTGTTGGCGATGTCCCCCGTCACGAAGACGGCGTCGATGGGCGGCTCCGGCTGCCTTTTGCGCTGAGCGGCGATGTCCGTGACGATCGCCGCGAGCACCAGGCTCTGATCCCAGCCATAGGCCTTGTCGCCATGGCCGGTGTGAATGTCGGAGAGGTGGATCCAGCGGAAGAGGGTATCCATCGTTCAGGGAGGATACCACGGTTCGCGCCGTCGGCGGCGGGTTCAGTCGTCGCGCCAGGATTGTCGCTGACCGAGCCCGCGAGGAGTGGCACTCTCGATCGCTCGAATCTCAGCCTCGCGCCTTGACCACGCACCCCTCGGCGTCGATGCCGACGGCGCGCTCCTTCAACAGCTTCCCGACAGCGCGCTTGAAGGCCTTCTTGCTCAGCCCGAACAGCCGCCGGATCTCCTCCGGGCTCGATCGATCGCCGAAGCGCGGCGCGCCCGGGCGGGCGAGCGCGTCGAGGATCTTCTGCGCGTCGCTGTCGACCTCTTCGTGGGCGTGACCGCGGAGGGAGAGCTCGACCTTGCCGTCGGGGAGCACGCTCGAGATACGGAATCGCGCCGCCGCGCCGCGGGGGAGCTGGTGCGGCTCGCTCGCGGGGACGAGGCCCACATAGCGCTTCTCCAGGATGACGAAGAGGCCGAGCTCCGGCTCGTTGCGCCAGGCCTCGCCCGGAGCCCACTCGTCGAGCTCGAACTGGCCCTCTTCGCGCAGCATCTCGGTCACGCGCATCGTCCCGGCGAGCCGGCCGCTGTCGTCGAGGTAGAGGCCAATCGGGTGTCGCTCGCCCACGAAGAGCTCGCGCGTTTGCTCGGCGTGCGGCACGAGAAGCTCTTTCATCAGGCCCCAGTCGAAGAACGCGCCGACGCGGCTCAGGTCCTTCACCGTGAGGAACGTGACCTCACCGAGGGTGATCCGCGGCGGGCTCGCCGTGGCGATCGGGCGGTCCTCCGAGTCGAGGTAGATGAAGACCGCGAGCTCGTCGCCCTCCTTCGTCCCCGCGGCGACCTCGCTCCGAGGCAGGAGAATCGTCGGGGCGCCCGGGCTGAGGTCGGCCGGATCGGGCGCGAGAAAGGCGCCCGGCGGGGCAAAGCGGCGCACTGGCAACGTGACGACGCGGCCGAGGAGATCGTCGAGCGGCATAGGCGCGGCACTGTTGCACGACGCCCGCGCCGCGTCGTCCCGCAAGGCGCGCCGCGCCTCCGCCTGCGCGGAAGAGTACGCCGCTTGACGGTGACGGACCTTCTTGCGAGCGTGACGTGATGTCCACCACTGCTCCCGACGGCGCGCCGCCTGCGCCCCCTGTTCAAGGCTGGGTCCAGATGACGCCCTGCGCGAAGTGCGGGCAGGCCATCGATCCGACCAAGGCCGTCTATTCGAAGCAGGGTGATCTCGTCTGCAAGAGCTGCGAGAGCAACGATCTGATCGAGGAGGGGTACATGCGCGCCGCGAAGAGCTCGTGCTTCGGCGCGCTCGGTACCGGCGTGCTCTCGGTGTTCTTCGACATCTATTTGATCTTCTCGATCCTGGCGATCGTGCAGGCGATCCGGGCGCTGATCCTCATTCACCGCCCCGAGTACCGCGCGGTCCTCCGCAATCGCTATCCGGGGTATCTGCTGGCGGCGCTGGGCGGGCTCGTCTGCGGCATGGTGCGGCCGGGGATCACCGTGCTGGCGATCATCGCCGCCGCGCTCATGCACTGAGCAAGCTCAGCGAGCGAGATCCGCGAGGAGCGCATCGACGGCGTCGGCGGCGAATCCATCGCGGATCTCGCCATCGACGCGGATCGATGGGCCCGAGCCGCAGTGGCGCAGACAGATGATGTCGGCGAGCGCGAAGGCGCCGTCTCGCGACACCTGGCCGGGCTCGACGCCGAGGCGCTCGCGCAGGCGATCGAGCACGGCCTCGCTCCCCTGACGACGGCAGCTCGCGTTGACGCAGACCTCGATCGTGTGACGGGCGGCGGGCGGCGTCCGCACCATGCCGAAGTAGTCGGCGAGGTTCGCGGCGTCGTCGAGGGCCACGCCGAGGCGCGCGGCGATCTCCTCGAGCGCGTCGGGCGACACCCAGCCTGCCGCGCGCTGGATCGCGCGCAGCGAGGGCACGATCGCGCCCGGGCAATCCGCCGGATCGGTGCGCTCCGCGAGGAGCTCGGCGAGCGTGATTTCGAGTCGTTCGGGGAAGCGCATGAGTGGCGTGGCGAGCGCCCGAGGATAGCAGACGCGCCGATCGCTCAAGGCTCGGTGGGGAACGCGTGGGCGAGCAGCTCGGGCGCGGGGAGCGCGGCGCCGAGGAGATCGCGCCGGATCTGCGGCAGGTGCACGATCGGATCGACGACCGCGCCGGCGGTGATCGCCTGGAGCAGCAGCCGCCTCAGCGCGTCCTTGCGGCGATAGAAGCTGAGGCCGTGCTCGGCGATCGAGGGCGGGTGCGCGCTCGCGAGCGAGACGTGGGCCTTCTCGTGGAGGAGCAGATCGACGAGCGCGCCGAGGGCGATCAGATCGCCGGCGCCGAGCACCGCGACGAGGAGCGCGCGCACCCGCGGCGACGCCACGTTGACGCTGATCGCGGCGCCGTCGGTGTGGGCCATCTCGTCGGGGCCGTAGAGGTCTTGATGCACGGTGATCATCGAGGGGCCGAGGCCGGCCGAGGCGCTGATCGCGGCGTCGATCTGCGTGAGGAGATCGATCGCGGCGACCATCGCCTCGAGGCCCGCGACCGCGGGGCCGGACTTGAGGCGATCGCGCCCCACGCAGCGCATGCGCAGCGGGCTCTCCGGGCGAGGCGTGTTCGCGGCCGGCGGCGCGAGCGCGCCGAGGCGCCGCAGCAAGGCCTGCGAGAGCGGATCGGTCGCGGTGAGGTAGACGAAGCCCGGCAGTCGACCCTCGCCCATCGCGCGGAGGAGGCCGGCGCGATAGGCCTCGATCACGCCGCGGAGAGGGCGGAGCGTCCGGTGCTCGCCGTAGAGAGGATCGAACGTCGCCGTGGTGAACATCGGCGCGTCGAGGAGCGCGTCGGCGAAGCGAACGATGGCCTCGGGCGCCGCGACCGTGGGCTTCCGCGGCGTGACGGGGGCGCCGGTCTGCGCGTCGTTGCCGCTGGCGTCGAGCGCCGGCGGAGGCGGCTCGGGGCGGCTCGGCGGCGGGCGCATCTCGCCCGCGAACGCCGCGAGGACCAGGCGATCGAGCACCGAGGCGAGCCGGTGATCGACGCCGCGGAGCAGCTCGCGATCGTGGAGCGCGTCCTCGAGCACGAAGCGCTCGAACGCGAGGGCGAGCGCCTCTTCGACCTTCTGCGCGGCGAACCCCGAGGCCGAAGAGCGACCCTTGTTGAGCGGCACCGTCGGCGGAAGATCGGCGATGAGCCCGTAGCCCGCCGCGGCGATCGCCCGCGCGAGCTCGCGGTGGAGCGCGCGATCGACGCCGGGGAACGCGTCGGCGCGATCGCTGACGAGCAGGCCGCGCTGCGTGACGAGGAGGCGCGGCGGGATGCCATCGCCGCGCCCGGCGTAGAGCTCGAGGTTGCCGAGCTCGCCGTCGTCGCCGATGGGCGCGCTCGCGACCCGGCGCACGCGGGTCCGCGCCTCGTTCACGAGCACGCCGTTGACGTGGATGCGCGCCCGCGCCGGATCGACGAACCCCGCGACGCTGCGGATCTCGGCCGCGAGCGCCGCGCGATCGACGGGGCGAGCGAGCGTGAGGCGCACCGTCGTCCCGGTCGCGCCGCCGAGCGGAAGATCGAGCGGCGCGAGCGTCCACGCGAAGTCGCCGTGCGGCGGGAGCTGCCCCACCGGCCGGATGCGGAGCCGGTGCGCCTCGGCGCGCGTGCTGGTCGTGACCTCGAGCCGCGGGGCGATCTCCAGGGCCCCGAGGAAGCCGATCCCGTGCTCGCCGATGCTGTCGGGATCGCCTTCTTTTCGCGTGCGAAATGGAACGAGCAGGTCTTCCAGCAGCTCGACGCCGCTCATGCCTTGGCCGGTGTCGCTGATCGAGATCTCGACGTCGCCCTCGCCGCCCGCGCCGGCGCCCGCGGACCGCACGTCGATGCGCGCGCCGCGCGGCGAGGCGTCGAGCGCGTTCTGCACCAGCTCGCGCAGCGGACCGGATCGCGACGAGGCCTGCGCGTAGATCGTCCGCGAGAGGATCCGCTCCGGGAGATCGCCGACCGTCGCCTCTTGCCGGCAGGCGCTGATCAGCGCGGGGCGCGCCGCGCCGTCGGCGGCGACGTACTCGGCCGCGCGCCCGTGGAGGCGAACGAGCACGAGCTCGGAGAGCAAGCCGGCGGCGGTGCGGATCATGTTCGTGTGCCTCCCGTGACCGCCGTGATCGGGCCGATCGTGCGGATCGGCGCCGCGACGATCAGATCGCGCTCGACGTCGGGCTCGGGGAGACCGATGGCGCGATCGAAGGCGATCCGCAGCGCGTACACGTCGGCCCAGCTCCGCGGCGACTGCACCGCGGGCGCGTCGGCGCGGATCAGCACCGCGCGTCGCGTACCGAGGCAGGGCAGGGGACCCGCGGCGCGGTGACGCCCTTGCGCGAGCGCGGCGGCCTGCTCGCCGGGGCGCTCGACCCGCGCGACGAGCGCGGTGAGGCCGAGGAGATCCGGCCGCCGCCGCGCGAGCCCGGCCAGCGACTCGACCGGTCCTACCGCCAGCTCGTCGTCGAGCAGCTCGCGCTCTCCCGGCAGGAACGCATGCCACTCGCGCTCCGCCCAGAAGCTTTCCGGGACGAAGAGCCGCGACGCGATGTCGGGCCCGAAGAAGCCGAGCAGCGCCTCGAGGCGATCCGGGCTCACGAGGTGACAGCCCGCGCCGAGCAGCGCGTGCGCCATCTCCGGAGCCACCGTCTCCCACGCGCCCGACTGGAGCATCAGCGCGCTGATCTGCGCCGCGAGCTCGGCGATCCGCGGCCGCGTCGCCGGCGTCGCGCCCTGGCCGAGCTGGATCAAGCGCCGATGAAATGCCGCGACCACGGCCGCGAACGCGGGCCCCGGCTTGATCGCGTCGCGCCCCTCGGTCAGCTCGACCGCGCCGGGGAAGTCGATCAGCGCGAGCTCGCCCACGGCGAAGCACGGCTCGACCTTCACGCCCGAGTGGTACGTCGCCGCGGTGATCCCCGGCACGAGCGCGCGCCCGCCGAGGTGAAAGCGCCCGTGGAGCGGCGGATCGAAGTGCGCGCCCTCGGGAGGATCGACGTGATCGTCGAAGAGGGTGCCGCCCGAGATCGTGGTGCCGTCGTTGGTCGGGACGCCGTCGACGCGCAGGATCGCCTTCTCCAGCGGGAAGAAGTGCAGCGCGTCGCGCAGGTACGATCGCACGTGGTTCGGATCGAGCAGCGCCGATCCGATCTTCACGCGCGTGCCCCGGCGCGGCGAGATTGAGCGCAGCGAGATGATCAGCGAGGCCGCGCTGCGGCCGCCGGCGACGACGCGGATCGACCAGCCCTCGACGCCGTCGCCGGTCTCCACGTGGAGCGCGAAACTCGCGGGATCGGCGATGCCGAAGCCGAGCACGGAGAAGAAGCCGACGCCGAAGCGCCCGATGTCGACGCCGGCCACGCGGTCGGTGGCGAAGGGCACGAGGAGGCGCGAGAGGATCGTCGCGACGTTCATCCCTTCGCCGCGATCGATCACGGTGACCTCGGCGTCGTCGACCTCGACGTCGACGATGCGGCAGGCGGGATCGGCCCGCAGCGCCTCGCGCCGAGCCAGCGCCGCGCCGGCGTCCGCGGCGTTGAGCACCAGCTCGAGCACGGGACGGAGCGGCTGGCCGAACGGTCGGCTCACCTCTTCGTCGAGCACCTTGAGCAGGTACGCGCGATCGATCGACGTCTCGCGGAGGACCGACTCCCCACGGCAGAGCGCATCGAACGACGGCCGATGAAGGCCGGCAGCGACGAGCTCCTGGAGCGGCCCGAGGAACCGAAGTTCCATCCGCGCCCGCCCGTCGGTGGGGATGGACGCCATATCACTGTGATGTAGCCCCACCCACAACTGTTGCGCCGCCTCTCTACAAGGCGCCGGTCCGTCGCACCGGGGCGGAGGATTCTCCGGTTCTCCGTATTTTCACTGCACCGCGCGCCGTTAGCCTCCTAGGATACGGGTACGTTGAGGGCAGCTTTACTTCAACAGGAGGCACGTATGCGGCTCTGGCAC
>JANYGI010000065.1 GCA_025362495.1 Byssovorax sp.
CGACCGAGCTCCAGCCCCCGCACATCGCGCTCGATCGCAAGCAAGACCTCGCCGGCGCCTCGGCCTCGGGCAAGGCCGAGCACCACGCCGCGACGTTCGCCGGCGGGCTCGCCGCCGTCCTGCGCCCCACGCTCACCACGGTGGCGCCCGATCTCGTCTGCGACGCGCAGGGCAACCCGACGATGACGCTCACGGGAACTGGCTTCCTGGCGAGCGCGACGCTGGCTCCGAGCGTGACGGTCGGCTCGCAGACGTTCGCACCGAAGGCGGTCACCGGGTGCGCCGCGGTCCCGGGCACGCTCACCGAGGGCGCCGTCACCTCGTGCACGTCAATCACCTTCGTCATCCCGATTGGCACGCTCCCCGAGGGCGATTCCCCGGTGGTCGTCGCCAACCCGCTGCCCGCCGATTGCGCCTCGATCGAGGACGTGAAGCTCCGCGTCGACACCCCGCCGGTGGTCGCGTCCGTCGTCCCTGCGTCGCTCTGCGCGAGCGGCGGCTCGATCACCGTCAACGGGACAGGCTTCCTCCCCGCGACCACGGTCGGTCTCGAGGCCACGGGGCTCGCGACGCTCACGAGCTCCTCGACGATGGTCAACGCTCCGGGCACGCAGGTCGCCGCGACGTTCGGCGGCGGGACGACGGTCGGAAGCCTTTACGACGTCGTCGTCTCGAGCGATGATGGCCGCACCGACGCGCCTCCGCACAAGCAGGTCACCATCGTCCCCGGGCCGATCGCCTTCTTCGCGGATCCCGAGGTCGTCTTCAACAGGGTCAACACCCGCGTCACCGTTCACGCCACCACGCTGACTCTGCCGCTCCCGGACACCGCCGGTCGTTACATTCACGTCGCCGGTGGGAGCGACGGTACGACCGCGACCGCGACTTACGAGCGCGCGATGATCCTCACCCCGCCGGAGGTGCCGTCAATGGATATCGACGACCTCACCCCCGCGGCCACCGGGCTCGATCGAGGGACGTGCTGTCGCGGGCGATCACCACGGACGTTCCGCAATGGGATCAAGCGCGGATCGGCCACGGCCACGTAGTCAGATCCGGACCGTGGCCGTGGACGACTGCTGACCGTGGCCCGATCGGGAAGTCCGACGCGAAGCGCGGTTGTCGTACCAGCGAGGCGAACAAAGCCAGCGCGGCCATCGCTCCAGGTCAGGAGGCGACGGCCGCGCTGGTTTTCAGGCGAAGTGGCGGGGGATGTTCAGCGGGTGATGTCGACGTTGTAGGTACCGTAGTCCGAATCGGCGGTACCGGTGATGTGCGTCGTGCCCGGCTTGCGCTCGACCTTGGTCGCGTCGGTCGCGTTGGCCTGGAGACCGCCACTGAACATCAGGTTGAGCGTGACCGCTCCCTTGAGATCACCCGAGATCGTGTACGCGCCCGCGATCGTCCCGGTGACGGTGCCAGTCGGGATCTTGCTGAGCTTCATGTCGATCGTCGGCAGCGCAGAGTCGCTGGTGTCGTAGGTGAGCTTGCCGTCGTTCGAGTACATCGCCAGCGCTTCCGTCAGGCTCATCGTCTTGTTCGACGACGAACCCTGATCCACCTTGCCCGAGATCGTCATCGTCCCGGTGGTGGTCCCCTTCCCCGTCTGCGCCGGGATGTTGGCGCTCGACGCGGCGTTGAATCCATCGAACCCGAGCTGAATCGCCTGGTCGATGGAAGAGTCGAGACCCTTGTACGCGGTCTCGGCGTCGGCGGCCGAGCTGACGCCGTCGCCCCCGCACCCAGCGAGGCCGAGCGCGAGCGCGGTGACCGTGGCGAAGAGAGACAGTCCGAGTTGATTGCGATTCATCATGAAGTACGTTCTCCGAAGGGTTGAGGCGGGGGCAGCGATCAGTTGGGGATCTGCTGGCAGCATCCGGTGATGCAGTAATAGCTGTTCGGGCACGTGGCCTGACCGGGGAGACCGCACGCTTGCACGCCCGCCGGGCACTGCGTACCGCCGCCGGATCCCGTCGTGCTTCCCGCGCCGGTGCTCGCGGATCCGGCGCCCGTGCTCCCGGCACCACCCGAGCCCGAGCCCGGGTTGCACTCCGGCGGGAGCGTCGTCTTGCCGATGCAGAGCTCGCACGGATCGCAGTGGTTGAGGCACCCCTGCACCGGCAAGCAGGGCTGGCACTTCGCCGGATCGTTGAGATCGGCGAGGGTGCACGAGCCATTGCCGTTCGCGTCCTCGGAGCCGAGCCACACGTAATTGCCCTTGCCGGCGGGCAGCTCGCAGCACCCGAAGCAATCACACCCGTTCGGCGTGAGCGGACCGCAGTAGTCGTGGCAGGCCTGCGACTGCGTGGTGTAGAGCTGGTCGCACGTCTGGCCCGTGCCCGGCGTGTTGGCCTTGGCGTCGTACTCGCACTTGTTGCCCTCTCGCGATTCCGGGTAGTAGTCGGGCGCGGTCTCGTGCGGATCGCACTTGTGGCTCCAGTGGCAGTCGTCGTTGCCGGAGCCCGAGTCCTGATCGAAATAGCAATCGACCGTGCACGCCGGCCCCGACTGTCCCGGAATACCGCCGTACAACCCACCTTCGGTGTTGTCGCACGGGCCGAGGCAATCGGGATCGTCGGAGTCGATCAGGCCGTCGCCGTCGTTGTCGATCAGGTCGCCGCACTGGTAAATGTGGCCCTGGCACGCGGAGATCGACATCGGGCCGCTGCCCGTCGACGCGCCCGTCGTCATCGATGCTCCCGTCGACGCGGTCCCCGCCGTACCCGAGCTGACGGTGCCGGCCGTTCCGGCGCTGAACATGCCACCTGCTCCGCCGGCCGCCGTCGCGGTCCCCGTCGATTCAGCGCCTCCGCCGCTCGTCGCTGCGGTCCCCGATGAAGTCGTGATCCCGGTGTCGCCGCCTCCACCGCAGCCGGCGACCGTGAGCGCGGCGACGAACGGGCTCAGGGCGAGCGAACAAAGGAGGAGACGGGTTTGAGATCGCATAGGTTCTCTCTCGAGCAAGAGGGGACGGAACTGTCCCGGATCTCGAAAATTGCAGGAGCTCGCCCGCTCGCGTTGGTTCGGAGCGTTCGAGCTGCGATGAAACAAGCTCACCAGATAAGCGAGTATGGCAATATCAAGGACAAAAGCCAAGCCATAGCACGGACATTTCCGTCGATTTTGGCCGCCATGCGTCGACGTAGTGACCCGCCCCACCGGCCGTCCGACAGGCTCTCGAGCGTCGTCCGCGTCACGTCCTCGGCGCCCCGGATCGCTTCATTCCGCTGCTGCTGCCGACTGGGACTCTGGCCACCATCGTTGCTGTCCAGCGCTCGGCAGACTCGATATCTCGACCGGCGCCCGCCCGGCCCCGACGAGGCCGACGCGGCGTCCGGAACCCCGAAAAGGCAGGATATTCCCGCAATAATCGCGCAACATCCGTTGACGGCGACGAGCGTTCCAGAGCTGACTCGGTGGGCGATTTCTTCGTGGACAGGTGGGCGAGCGGTGGTATGCCATTCGAGACCATCGGCTCACCGGCGCTCTGGGGCGGGTTCCTCGCCTTCGTACTGCTCATGCTCGCCCTCGATCTGGGGCTCCACCGCAACGCACACGAGGTCTCCGTCAACGAGGCGGCCGCGTGGAGCGCCGTGTGGATCGCCCTTTCGGCGGCGTTTGGCGGGCTGGTCCATCACTGGTTCGGCCGGGAGCGAGCGCTGGAGTTCGCCACGGGCTACGTGATCGAGAAGGCCCTCGCGGTCGACAATCTCTTCGTCTTCCTGGTGATCTTCGCGGCGTTCTCGGTCCCCACCGCGCTCCAGCACCGGGTGCTCTTCTGGGCCATCCTGGGAGCGCTGGTGATGCGCGCGGCCTTCATCCTCGCGGGCGGCGCGCTGCAGCAGCGCTTCCACTGGCTACTCTATATCTGCTCGAGGTGGGCCTCGCGCTGGTGCTGCTCTTCGTCGGCGCGAAGATGGTCCTCGCCGGCGTGATCCACGTGCCGATCGCGGCGTCACTGCTGGTGATCGCCGCGATCCTCGGGGGCTCGGTCCTGGCCTCGATCTGGACGCGCCGGCGCGACGAGCGGCACCGCGCCTGATCGCCAGACCTCAGAAGGTGCCGAGCAAGCTCACGCCGCCGGGGTTGACTCCCACGTTGAGCGTGGGCTTGTAAAACGCGCCCGCGGGCGGTACGGCGGCCGCCTTGGAGTCGGACGGAGAGCCGCCGGCGATGGTGAAGTAGAGCGTGATCCCGCCGGAGACGACGGCGCAGCCGGTGAGGATGTCAGTCACCAGGGCGAGCGTCTGCGTCTTTGATTTGGCCGTACCGAGGTCGTCGCGGGTCGCGGTCCCGGAGGTGCGCTGCGTCTTGAGATCGCCGGACGCGCCGAGGGCGAGGATGCCAGTCACGACGGCGCCGGCCGCGAGGCCACCGGTGACGACCCAGCCGACGACAGGCACCGATCGGTGGGGCGGCTGCGAGTCGATCGGGAGCGGGGTGGGCATCGGCACGACCTGCGGCGGAGGAGGCGTGGTGCCTTTGCCGTTGTCGACGACGACGGGCGGCGGCGTGGCCGTGGTCGACTTGGTCTCGACGAGCTCGACAGGCACGTTCTGAACCTCGGCGCTGGCGATCTCCACGAGCTTCGTCACCGTCGCGTACCCGACCTTGGAGATGATGACGCGGTGGCGACCGGCGCTCACCAGCACCGTCTTGGGCAAAGGGGTCTTGCCGACGGAGACGTCGTCGATCATCACGTCGGCGTCAGGCACGTTGACGGTGATCTCGAGGTTCGCGACGCGGGCCTTGAGCTTGTCGATGTCTTTCTCGACCTCGGCGCGGCGCTTGGCGTCGACGTTCTTGCCGCCCTCTTGCAGGTAGCGCTCGAGCGAGTGCAGGGCGTTCGGGTAGTCTTGAAGCTGGAAGTAGACCTGACCGATGTTGTAAAGAACGTTGTAGTTGGGCGCGAGCTCGTTGGCGCGGCGGAGCTCGATCAGGGCTGCTTGATAATCACCGTCCTTGAAGAGCTCGAGCCCCTTCTTGAAGCGACTGGCGGCCTCGTTCTGGGCCGCCGCCGTCGCCGTCCCCTGCGCCGATGCGGTGACCGACGGGAGCGTGAGCGCGAGGGCCGCGCAGAGGGCGAGGGATCGTTGCCGCATGGGGTTCATCATCACTTGGCATCACTTGGCATAGGGGTTCGAGGTGTCGAGGGTCCGCCGCGGCTTCACGGCCGGGCGAGTCATCCCGTCGTCGACGGGCGGAGGCGGTGGAGCGGCCCCGCGAACGACCGCGGCCGTCGTGGGTCGGTCGGCGCCCGCATCCTTTTGGAGGGCGAGCTCGAGCACCACGTTGCGGTCGAGGCTTATCGATCGTGACTGCGTGGCGTAGCCGCGGGCCTCGACGCGGAGCTGATGCGCGCCCGCAGAGCCGGGTATCGTGCCCTTGTACGGGTTGCGATCGAGAGGGCGATCGTCGAGGAAAATCCGCGCTTCGGGCGGCGAGGCCGCGACGCTGAGCTCGACCTCGGCGGCCGCCGTCGCGGGCGGCGCGACGACGCTCGCCGAGGCCGGCGTCGTCGCCTGGGTGACGACCGCGGGAGGCGCCGACGGGCCGCGCGTGGCCATCCAGAGCGCGATGGCGAGCAGCCCGCCCGCGGCGATCGCCGCCGCGGCCACGACCCCGCGACGCGTCGGGCGCGCCGGAGCGGCGCCGTCGCTCGGTGCGGCGCTCGCGAACAGGCCCGAAGGGCTGGTGTACGAGGGCGACGACGGCACCCCCGAGATGGGCCCCGTCCCCGTGATGCGGAGCGAGCTCGCGCCCGAGTCCGACGCCTGCCGATCGAAGACGGCGGGGTTGCTGCCCGTCGCCGTGAGCGAGATCCGATCGTCGATCAGCGGGAGCGTCGGCGACGAGACGTTGAGCGACGAGGGCGATTTGACCCGGAGCTGCTCCTCGATGATCCCCTTGATCTTGAGGCGATCCGCGTCGAAGTGCTTCAGCATCAGCTTGCCGAGCTCGCGGGTCCCGCCGCGGTCCTCGACGGTGTCGAGGAAGGCGTCGATGTCGGCCTGGAGCTCGAGCGCCGTGTCGTAGCGACCATCGCGATCGGTCGCGAGGCACTTGAGAATGATCGCCTCGAGGACGTCGGACACCTCGGGGTTGATCGAGCGCGGCGCGGGGATGTCGCCGTTGAGCAGGCGCTGGAGGATCGCGATGTCGGGGACGCCCTTCCACATGCGCTTCCCGGTCGCGGCCTCCCAGAGCAAGATCCCCACGGAAAACAGGTCGGCGCGACGATCGACGCGCTCGCCCCGGGCCTGCTCCGGGGCCATGTACGCGACCTTGCCCTTGAGCACGCCGGTGCGCGTCTCGGACGACGAGTTCATCGCCTTGGCGATGCCGAAATCGACGACCTTCACCTGGCCGTCGTACGTCACGAAGATGTTGTGCGGGGTGACGTCGCGGTGGACGACGCCGAGCGGCGTTCCGTCGTAGTCGGCGATCTCGTGCGCGTGATGCAGGCCCGCGAGGACGTCGCTGATCACCCGCAGGTGCAGGCCGAGCGGCAGGCCGCCGGTGCGCTGGAAGCGGTGGAGCACGCGGTTGAGCGGCTGCCCTTCGAGGTACTCCATCGCGATGAAGTAGCGCTGCGCCTCGTGCCCGACCTCGTTCGTCTGGACGACGTTGGGGTGGCTGAGCCGCGCGGCGAGGCGGGCCTCGTCGAGGAACATGCCGAGGAACTCCGGGTCATCGGCGAGCTGGGGGCGGATCTGCTTGATCACCATCAGCTTGTTGAAGCCCGCGGGGCCGCGCACGACCGCGAGGAAGACCTCGGCCATGCCGCCGTGGCCGAGCTCGGCGATGAGACGGTACTTGCCGAGGGTGATGCCCCCCGTCGTCACCGTTGTGTCTGACCCGTCCATCACGCGGCCCCTTCTCTGCTCGTGGCTTGAAGGTCACGAGCCACCGCGCCGAGCAACGACGCGAACAGTGCTCCACCCGCGATGCTAGCGAGCACGCTTGCCCGGTGCAATGCGTTCACCCCCCGGGCGCAGCCGGCGGTATGGTTCGTCCGACGTGGGGATAGCGGTGCGCCCATCGACCTTCAATCATCGCCGCGTCGGGCGCTGAACGGCGCGCGGGAGCACGTTCTTGGGCCGCATTTTCCGCCTCCGCCGCTTCACGTTGCCGATCCTGCCGCTGGCGCCGGCGATCGTGATCGTGGTCGGAATCACCACGGCGGTGGTGATCGCCCTGCTCGGCATCTCCCAGCTCCAGCGCACGAGTGACGAGGCGTCGAGCCTGCGCGCGGCGGCGCTGAGCGCGACCATCGCCGCTCGCCTCGGGTCGACGGCCAGCGGCGACGAAGCCGAGGTCGTCGGCCGCGCGGCGCGGCGCTCCGCTGCCGAAATTTTGCTCGTGCAGAAGGACGGGCAGATCGTCGTCAACGAAAGCTTCGGCGCGCCCTCGCGCGACGAGATCGTGCGCTACCTCGGCGGCGGCAAAGGCGAGGCGCGCACCGCGCTCGGGCGCGTGCGCTGGGCGGCGATCCCGCTCTCGTCGGGCAACGGGCGCGCGGTCATCACCTTCGTCGCCGCGCCGAGCCCGCCGCCCGGATCGATCGGCCTCTTCAACGCCGTCGCCGCGCTCACGGCGCTGCTGCTGGGCATCGCGGTGGCGGTGACGTTCTCCTATGCGCGCGCCTCGCAGGAGGACGTCGACTACGTGCGGCAGCGCATCGTCGACATGGCGCGACCGCACGCGGATCCCGCGGGCGAGCCGGTGCCGATCCGCTCGCTCGATCAGGTCGGCGTGCTCACGGCGGCCTTCAATTTGCTGGTGGCGCGCTTCGCCGCGGCCGAGCGCAGCTACCGCGCCGATCTCCGCCAGGCGAAGGAGGGCGATCGCGAGCGGAGCGCGTTCCTCGCGGGCCTGAGCCACGAGCTGCGCACGCCGCTCAACGCCATCCTCGGCTTCACCCACGTGCTCGAGAGCGAGGTCGACGGGCCGCTCAGCCCCGACGCGATGGAGCACCTCCGCATCGTCACGCAGAGCGGCGAGCACCTGAAGACGCTCATCGACGACGTGCTCGATCTGTCGGCGCTCGAGACGGGGCAGCTCCGCCTCTCGCGTCGCCCCGTCGACCTGCGCGCGCTCGCCGATCAGGTGGTGCGCGAGGCCTCGGCGACGATCCGCGACAAGCCGCTGCGCCTCGGGTTGACGGGCCAGGTGCGGCTGTTCGCGTACGCCGACGCGCGGCGGGTGCGGCAGATCCTCACCAACCTGATCGCCAACGCGATCAAGGCCACGACGCAGGGCTCGGTGACGGTGCACGTCGAGGCGCGCCCACCCTACGTGGCGATGGTCGTACGCGACACCGGCGCGGGCATCTCGGCCGAGGACGCCGCGGCGATCTTCCAGCCGTACCGGCAGGGCGGCGATCTGCGATCGCGTCGCGGCGGCGCGGGGCTCGGCCTCTCGATCGCGCAGCGCCTCGTGGGGATGCACGGCGGGACCATCGCGGTGGAGAGCCGCCTCGGCGAAGGCTCGACGTTCACGGTCTGCCTCCCGCGCGTCGACGAGGACGCGCCCGAGCTGAACTCGCGCCCCGATTACGGTCGCCCCGATTCCATCTCGCGGCCCGACCTCGTCGCGTGGCCCGACTTCACGCCGCGGCCGGATCTGGTCTCGAACCCCGACATCGTGATGCCCAGCGATCTGCCGCCGCCGATGCCAAAGGGGCGCGCATGAACGACGCAGCCGGACGCTTCTCGCAGCGGGTCCTCGCCCGCCAGGCGCTGATGGGGCTCGCGGCGTGGCTGGTCCTCGCGATCTTCGCGCCGAAGCTCCTGGTGCTCGACTGGGAGGTGACGCTGGGCGTGCTCTCGGTGCTCGCGGTGCTCGCGTTGCTCTCGTTCGCGGCGAGCACGGCGATGGCCCTCTTCGCGCTGCGGCGACATCGCTTCATCATCCGCGCGATCGGCCTCGGCGGCGGGCCCGTCGAGCCCCAGCACCTGGCCCCGCTCGCCGAGCTGCCGAGCTCGCTCACGTTCCGCTGGTTCGGGGTGAGCTCGCTCTGCGCGGCGCTCGGCCTCGTCCCCGGCGTGCGCCCGGCGATGCTCGACGACGGGCGCGCCGTCAGCCTGTTCATCCTGGCGATCACCATCCTCTCCGCGGCGGCGATCCCCTCGTACGTGCTCATCCGCCGCGCGACGATCGATCTGCTCGAGCAGGCCCCGCTGGAGCAGCTGACGATGCTGCTCGAAACGCTGGAGCTGAAGCAGATCCCGCGGCATCGCCTCACGCTGCGGGTGCTCCTCGCCGTGGCCGCGCCGGTGGCGCTGATGGGCACCGGCGCCGTCCTGGTGACCCACGCCCACCTGCGCACGCTGACGGAGCAGAGCCGCCGCACGACGGCGCTCCTGATCGCGCGCACCGCGCTCGAGCCGGGGCCCGGAACGGGGACGATGGACACGACGGGGCGCGGCGACGCCATCGCCGCCGCGGCCGGCTACGGCTTCCTGGCGCGCATCGAGACCAGCACCTCGGAGCTGACAGAGCCGACGATGATCCGCGAGGCCGACGGCCAGCTCATGGTGGTGACGCCGCTCGATCAAGGCCAGGCGGTGATCCATTTCTCGGCCGACCTCACCGCCGAGGACACCACCGCGGCCGTCGTCGTCGGCCTGCTCGCGGTGCTGATCGCCGGCGCGCTCGGGGGCCTCTTCGGCCGCGCCCTCGGCGCCGATCTCGTGCTCGCGACGCGCAGCGTGCAGGCCCTCGGCAACGAGAGCGTCCTCCGCGGCGATCGCGCGCGGATCGCGCTCCCGGCGCGCTTCACCGTCGTCGAGAGCCTCGGCCGCGCCATCGAAGAGCTGACGGCGCGCTTCCGCGTCTTCGCGGCCGCCCAGGAGCGCGCGCTCGACATCCGCGCCGCGGCGCAGCGCATGCGCGGCCTGCTCTTCGCGAGCGTCAGCCACGATCTCAAGAGCCCGCTCAACGCCATCCTCGGGTTCGCCGAGCTCGTCGCGCAGGAGCCGCTCACGGCCGCGCAGCGCGAGAGCCTCCAGCTCATCACCCGCCGCGGCCGCGAGCTGCTCGCGCTGATCGAGACCATCCTCGACGCCGCCCGCGTCGAGGCCGAGCAGCTCACGCTCATGCCGCGCGCCACTGACGTGCGTCGCCTCGTCGCCGAGGCGCTGCGCAAGGCCCGCGTGCTCTGCGGCGAGCTCGACACGCCCATCGCCGTCGAGGTCGCCGACGGGCTGCCGTGGGTCCCCGCCGATCCCGCGTACGCGACGCGCGCGCTCGCGGTGATCATCGCCCACGCGCTCCGGGTCGCCGCGAGCGATCCCAGCGCCAGGGTCGTCCGCGTGCGCGCCCTGGCGCTGCCGCCGGGCGACGATCGCGCCCGCAGCGATCGCGTGACGATCGACGTCGAGTACGGCAGCCGCGAGCTCGAGAACGGCGAGCTCGAGCGCCTGTTCGCGCGCCAGGCGACGGGCCGAGGGCAGGGCCTGACGCTCGGCCTCAGCCTGGCGCGCTCGGTGATCGAGCTGCACGGCGGCGCCGTCGACGTCACCGGCTCGCAGGACGGCGCGCCCGTCTGCCGCGTCTCGTGGCCGCTCGTCTCGCCGGCGATGCGGCCGCGCCTCTCCTCGTTCCCCACGCTCGGTTGACGCTGTTGCCCACCGGGTAACACCGTCGTCAATCGCCGATGCGCGTGGCGGCGCGCGGCAGCGCCGGCCTCCCCTCCTCGTCGCCCAGGTAGCTCATCACGAGGCGCATCGCGCGCAGCACATCGACCAGCAGCTTCAACTTTTTCATGGTTCCCCCGGTCGAGGAGATTCTGCTTTTCCAGCCTCCTCGACCACGGGGACAGGCCCGGCAAACAGGCACCGGATTTCCCTGAGGCGCCCTTCGGCCGAGGCCCGCCCGCGTCGGATCGTCCCGACGCCCCTCGCGGACCTTCCTCCCTCGCACTATCCTCACCCCCCATGAGCAAGACGCGAACGGAAGTCATCAAGGAATCTCAGCGCAAGGGCATCGCCGCGGGCGTCGCCACGGCCGCGACCGTCGCCGTCGGCATCGTCGCCACCGCGCCCCTCGCGGCGATCTGCGCCGTCCCCGCCGTCATCCTCGGCGTCCGCTGGTGGAAGCACCGCGCCGAAAACGGCATCAGGTTTTAGTACGAGCGACCGCCACGATTTGCTGAGAGGAGTTACGCTTCGACCCCCGCCGCGGTAGAGGTCGAAGCGCCATGGCTGAACGCGTGCTCTCCCCCGCAGAAAGCGGCGACGACGACCGCTTCGATCGCCTCTTCCGGCCCAGCTCGCTCGACGAGTACATCGGCCAGAGCAAGCACAAGGAGAACCTCAAGGTCTTCGTCGAGGCCGCGCGCCGTCGCAAGGAGCCGCTCGATCACATCCTGTTCTGCGGCCCGCCAGGCCTCGGCAAGACGACGCTCGCGTACATCCTCGCGAAGGAGATGGGCGTGACGCTTCACTCCACGAGCGGCCCCGCCGTCGAGCACAAGGGCGCCCTCGCCGGGCTGCTCACCAAGCTCGAGGCCAACGATCTCCTGTTCATCGACGAGATCCACCGCCTCACGCCCGCCGTCGAAGAGAGCCTCTATCCCGCGATCGAGGCCTTCCAGATCGACATCATGACCGGCGACGGGCCCTACGCGACCACGATCCAGCTCGCGCTCAAGCCCTTCACGATGGTCGGGGCCACGACGCGCACTGGGCTGCTCACGGCGCCGCTGCTCTCGCGCTTCGGCTACATCGTCCGCCTCGATTACTACCCCGTGGAAGACCTCGAGAAGATCATCCTCCGCAGCGCGCGCCTGCTCGAGGTACCCATCGATCCTGCCGGCGCGCGCGAGCTCGCGGCCCGATCCCGCGGGACGCCGCGCGTCGCCAACCGGTTGCTGCGGCGCGCGCGCGACTTCGCCGAGGTGCTGGGCAAGGGCGCGATCACCGGGGCCATCGCCAGGACGACGGCCGAGCGCCTCGAGATCGACAGCGCCGGCCTCGACGAGATGGATCGCCGCCTCTTGACGGTGATCATCGAGCACTACGACGGAGGCCCCGTCGGCATCGACACCATCGCAGCGGCCCTGAGCGAGCCGCGCGACACCGTGGAAGACGTGTACGAGCCCTTCCTGCTCCAGCAAGGCTTCCTCGGCCGCACGCCGCGCGGGCGCATCGCCACGCGCAAGGCCTACGAGCACCTCGGCAAGCCCACCCCGACGCCGGCCCAGGGCGACATGTTCTCCTGATCTCCCGGGGCCGCCGGCCGTGAGCAGCGGCGCCCCGGCGTAACTGCCAATTTGCCCCGACAGGACGAGGGGGTTGTCGGCGAAGACCGGGTGGCTCGTCGCGTCGGGGACGATCAGCGGAGATATCGTCTCGAAGTCGACGACGTGCCGGCAAAACGCCTGCGAGATCGGGCTACCGCGGTTCTGCAGCAGCGCGCCGCCGAGGCCGACATGGGCCTTGAACCACTGACGATCTTCGAGGCCGATGGATAGCAGGGCGATCGGGACGCCGAAGGTGCGCGCCGTGTCCTCCACCAGGCGCTGCAAGCTCTCTTCCGGCGGGCCTTCGTCCACCAGGCCGAGCCGCGCGATGCGCGCCAGTCGCTGCGGATCCCGGTGGCGCGGCGTGGCCTCTGCCGCCGGCGCGGGCTGCGGCGCGAGGCGCAGCTTCACCGGCGCGGGCTCGAGCGCGAAGTCGACGCCGCCGATCATCCGCAGGATGGCAGCCCGGAGCGAGCTCGCGGGCATCGTGCTCGAGACGATCTCGGCGATGCCGAACGTCTCGCGGAGATCGTAGGCCTTGGCCCGCATCTCGAGCGAGGCCGAGATCACCATCGCCACGGCGTCGTCCGGCTCCGCGAGCCGCCGCAGCTCGGCGAGCAGCGCGAAGCCATCGACGCGCGGGAGGACGAGATTGGTGATCAGCAGCGTCGGCGCGCCGCGCTCCGTCATCGTCGCGAGCGCGGCCCCGCCGTCGCGCGTCGGCACCACCTCGCGCTTTCAGGCGCGGACGATCTTCACGAGCACGTTCAGGAGCCCGACATCGGGCTCGGCGATCAGCACGTATCCGTTTCCCGTCATGCCGTCATGGAGCGCTGAAACGCCCTCGTTTGCAAGGCCCGTCCGCGCCGCCGGGCCCTTCGCGATCAGGCTCGTGACAGCGCGTCAATCGCCCACCTTCGCACCCGACAGCAACGTTGCGAGATCCATGACACTCTGGATCTCGCTCCGCTCGTTAGCTGGTGAACACAATCCGCTTCGAGGCCGGGCCGTTCCACGCGCTCTCGACGTCCGTGAGCGGCACCGCGTCGGCGTCGATCGTCATCGTCGCGGGGCGGATCGCCTTCAGGAGCAGGCCAATCGTGTGCACCAGCCGCTCGTTGGACACGCTGCCGAGGAGCTCGAGCCGGCTGCTGCGGAGGGCCGCGCCGGGCAGCGTGATCGTCGGGCTCGTCATCGCCCCGATCTGGACGAAGCGGACGCGCCGCGCGGGCCCGCCGTGCGCGCGCCCGGCGATGGCCTGGAGGGCTAGCCTTCTGGTAGGGTCGCCGCCCGCCATGCCCCCTCCTGCAAAAGCCCTCCGCGCCCCGGTGCTTCCCAATCACCTGGAGCCGCGATCCCTCGCGGCGCTCACCGAGGGCGAGGCTGTCGAGCAGTGTCGAATCGAGGGTTGCGCGCTCGCTGAGGCCGCCGCGGAGCGGGTGCGGTTCGACGGCGTCAGGCTCGCTTCGGGCACGCTCGCGGCGAGCAAGCTCACCCACCTGCGCTGGCTCGACGTCGCCTGCGAGCGCAGCGATCTCTCGATGGTCGTCTGGCAAAGCCCCAAGCTCACCCGGGTCGAATTCCGGGGCTGCCGGATGACGGGCGCCAAGCTCCTCGAAGGAGAGCTGGAGAGCGTGCGCTTCATCGACTGTCACCTCGACTATGCCACCTTCAGCGGCGCCCGGTTCAAACAGGCATCCTTCGAGTCGTGTCGCCTCGAAGAGGCCGACTTCCGCGGCGCCGATCTCACCGACGTCACCTTCCTGAACTGCGAGCTCCGAGGCGCCGAATTCGGCCGCGCCAAGCTGCAGGGCGCCGACGTGAGCACCTCGCGCTTGAACGAGGTCAAGGTCGGCGCGAGCGACGTCCGCGGCCTCATCGTCAACCGCGAGCAGGCCGCCGCGCTGGCGAAGCTCTTCGGGCTGGTCGTCCGCGACTCGTAGCGAAGCCCGGCGCCCGCACTCCGCCGCGGACAAAACCGTGCGTTTATTCACGATCGACCGCCCGGCTGGCGTTCGTTCTTCTCGCGGGCCATCGTTGACGGTTAAGCTAGCAATCGTGGCCCATACCGCCCCGGTCCTCGTCGTCGACGACGACGCCGTCAGTCGGCATGTGCTGAACCATGCGCTCGGCGCGGCCGGCTTGAAGACCGTCATCGCCACGTCCGGCTCGGCGGCGCTCGAATGGCTGGCGGTGAACACGCCGTCGCTGGTGCTGCTCGATCTGGTGATGCCGCCGCCCGACGGGTTCGCGGTGCTCAAGGCGCTGCGCAGCGATCCACGCACGGCCGATCTCCCGGTGCTGGTGCTCACGGCGCTCGACTCCGACGACGACGTCTCGAAGGCCTTCGAGATGGGCGCCGACGACTTCGTCCGCAAGCCGTTCCGCCCGGCCGAGCTCATCGCCCGCATCCGCGGCCAGCTCCGCATGCGCGAGTACGTCGAGGCCCTGGGCCGCAAGGAGCGCGACGCCAAGGTCGTCCTCGAGCTGACGCAGGCCCTCTCGTCCACGCTCGATTTTCGCAACATTCTCTTCACCGTCGTGCGCCGCATCGCCGAGGTCGCGCGCGTCGATCGGTGCAGCATCGTCCTCGTCCGCGACGGCGGGAGCATCGGCTACGTCGTCGCCGCGAGCGACGACAAGGAGCTGCGCGATCTCCCGATCGAGCTCGACAAATACCCGGAGATTCAGCAGGTATTGCGCGACGGCGAGCCCCTCGTGATCGAGGACGTGGAGACCCACCCGCTCCTCGATCTCGTCCGCGCCGGGATGCCCGAGAACGGGTTCCGCTCGCTGGCCCTCTTGCCGATCGTGTTCGAGGAGAAGCCGCTCGGCGTGCTCTTCCTCCGCGGCAAGCGGCCAGTCGCTCTCCGCGAGCACGAGCTCTCGCTGGCGCGCACCGTGGCCAACGCCACGGCGATCGCGCTGCGCAACGCCCGCATCCTCCAGACGATGCGCGATCAGACGCAGCAGATCACCTTCGCGAAATTCGAGGCGGAGCGGCGGCTCAAGGCCCTGCAGCACTACGCCGACTTCTTCCAGGCCGCGGCCGACGGGATCATCGTCATCGACGGCGAGGCGCAGGTGCTCTTCTCCAACCCGCGCGCCCACGAGATCACCGGCCGCACCGAGGACGAGCTCGCCGCCGGCGTCTTCCAGCTCCTGATGGATCCCGGCGAGCGCAAGCGCCTCGAGACGATCCGCCTCGGCTTCCCGCGCGGCGAGTTCCCCCACATGGTCGACATCGCGATCAACCGCAACGGCGCGCGGCGGATCCTCAGCGTCAGCTTCAGCAGCGTGCTCCGCGAAGAGAGCGGGACGATCCTGGTCAGCTTCCGCGACGTGACGGCCGACCGCGCCACCGCCGTCGAGCTCACCAAGACGAAAGACTTCCTGGAGCGGGTGATCGAGAGCTCGGTCGACTCGATCATCTCGGCCGACATGCACGGCGTCATCCTGCTCTTCAACCGCGCCGCCGAGCGCGTCACCGGCTTCGTCGCGAAAGACGCGGTGGGCTCGCTCAACGTGCGCGACATCTACCCGCCCGGGAACGCGACGACGATCATGCGCCTCATCCACGCGCGCGATCATGGCGGCCCGGGGCGGCTCGAGGGCTACCGGACCGAGGTCCGCGGCAGCGACGGCGTCGACATCCCGGTGCTGCTCTCGGCGGCGCTGATCATGGAGAACGGCAAGCCGGTCGGGTCGGTCGGGATCTTCACCGATCTGCGCGATCGGCTCCGGATGGAGACCCAGCTCAACGCGGCCCAGGAAGAGCTGCGGGCCCGGGAAAAGCAGGCGATCATCGCCGAGCTCGCCGGCGCCGCCGCGCACGAGCTCAACCAGCCGCTCACCAGCATCCTCGGCTACGCCGAGCTTATCCGCCGCCGCGCTGACGACGTCAACGCCACCCGGAACGCCGCGGCGATCATCCTCCAGGAGGGCGAACGGATGGCCGACATCGTCCGCAAGATCGGCAAGATCACGCGCTACGAGACGAAGAGCTACGTCGGCTCCGCCAAAATTCTCGACCTGGATCGCTCGTGCGACGACGACCCCAAGCAGGCCGCTGGATGACCAACGTACGACTGTCGCCGGACGGCGCGATCGGCCCCTCGGGCCGCGCGCGAAGCTCGGAGGCCCCGAGCGCGGAGCGGCTGTCGCTCGCGCGTGAGGTGCCGCCGGACTGGCTCGATCGCCTCCTGATGGGGCACGCGGCGCTCCTGCCGACGACGCCGCTGCTGGAGTCGGTGGAGTCGCTGCTCGCCATCAGCGTCGACGTGCTCGACGACCTCGCGATCGGCGTCTGCATCCCCGGCGTCGACGGCCGGCAGGTCGTGGTGCGGCGCCCCGATCGGGTGAGCCAGGTGGGCACGCCGGACGCGGTGCGGCTCTTCCCGGAGCACGAAGGCGAGCGCGCGATCGACATCCCCGGCGAGCCCGGCGCCACGCTCCACGTCGGCGCGCACGATCGCGAGCGCCTCCACCACGCGGCCGTCCTGCTCTACGTCGATCGCCTGGCCGAGGTGCTCGGCTCGGTGATCCGGGTGCAGCGCGCGATGACGCGGGCCCCGTCGACCGAGGTGCATCGCCTGCAAGATCAGGTGATCCAGCTCGAGAAGCTGGCCTCGCTCGGGCAGATGGTCGCGGGCATCGTCCACGAGATCAACAACCCGCTGACGTCGATCGTCGCCTACTCCGACTACCTGCGGAAGAAGGGCGAGCGCGCCGGCTCCGATCAGGCCGACGTCGATCGCCTCGCGCGCATCAACGAAGCGGCGGAGCGGATCCTGCGTTTCTCCCGCGATTTGACGGAGTATTCGCGCCCGCGCGCTGTCGTCCCCGCGTCGGTGCCGATCCACGACGTCATCGATCGCGCCCTGGTGTTCTGCGAGCACGAGCTCGATCAGACCGGCGTGATGGTCGAGCGCAACTTCGGCGAGATCCACCCGGTGCGCGGCGTCGCCGGGCAGCTCACCCAGGTGTTCGTCAACCTCTTCACCAACGCCGCCCACGCCATGCGCGATCAGGGCGGCCTCCTGACGATCACCACCTCGATGCCGACGGCGGACGAGGTGCTGGTGATCATCACCGACGACGGCCACGGGATCGATCAGGAGACGCTGCCGAAGATCTTCGATCCGTTCTTCACGACCAAGGTCGATGGCCGCGGGACGGGGCTCGGCCTGAGCATCGTGCGGAGCATCGTCCAGAACCACGGCGGGCGGATCCTCGCCGCGAGCAACTCGCCCAAGGGGACGGTGTTCAACGTCGCGCTGCCGATCGCCGCGACGCCCGACGAGACCGAGTAGCAAGGCCCCTGCCTGTCCGGACGTGGCCGGCGCCTCGTCGCACAAATATTCGTGGTGATCCACTTTTCACGCAACTGACGCGGAGCCCGTGTCGATAGACAGGTATGGCCGCACCGCGCGGCCTTCCAGCCAAGAAGGCAACGGGAGAGCTCCATGAAAAGCACGATGATCACCTGTTCCATCCTGCCCGCGATCCTGATCGCGGGGTTCGTCCAGGCCTGCACGGCGGCGTCGCCGGGAGAGCGTGGGGAGGAGACCAATGATCTGGCCTCTGCCCAGGAGGGCGACCTCGTCGGCAGCTACGAGGTCAAGGCCGGCACGTCGCCGTATGGCTTCGTCGACGATCTGGTCGGCATCTCCTTCGCGCCGAACGGGCAGTTCTTCGCCCGGATCGCCATGAGCTGCGACGCCATCGAAGGCCGCGTGTGGGGCCGGATCTCGGGCTCGTATGCGTCACTGCCGAACGGCCAGGTGGCGCTCACCACCGACCTCGGCGCGCTCGGCCCGCTGCCCGCCGTCTGCAAGGCGCAAGTCGCCAATCGCTTCGGTGGCACGTTCGCGCTGACCGTCGGAAGCGCGGAGATCCGGCTCGAAAAGCAGATCGACGCCTGGAACAGCGTCCGCTATCTGGTCCACCGAGTGGACTCGTACTGTACGCAGGCCACCGACTGCGCGGCGCTCGGCCTCCCGCACGACGCCTGCGAAGGAGGCTATTCGTGCGGCGCCGGGAGCTCTCGTTGCAGCTATGCCTGTACGCCGATCGTGGCGCCCGGGAGCCTCCAGATCCGCGTACCGAGCCCCCTGCCGGCCGACGGATCGACCGAGATACCGATCTTCGTCGATACGACGGACCCTGCGCTCGCCAAGGCGGCGTTCGTCCTTTCGCTGAGTCGCCCGAGCGCCGGCAAGCTCTCGACGACGAGCGTGAAGATTGGCCCGGTCGGCTTTCGACAAGGCCTCTGGGCGGGCACGGCGGCGACTTCGTATTTCGCGCCGTGCGACGGCGCCGTCGACGCTTCGTGCCTCGGCCCCGTCACGATCTCGATCGCGCTCGAAGGCCAGTCGACGCCGCTCGCCGAGGCCACGGTCGAGCTCGTTCCAGCCACTGAAGACCTCCCCGGTACCGCGTGCCTCGGGGGCGGTAACGTGATCGAAGCCGATTTCATCACGGCGATCGGACTCAGCACGATCGGGGCCGCGCACTCGACCGAGGTGGCCGGCAGATTCGCAGGCCACGCGTACCTCAACGCCTCTGTCGGCGGCGGCGTCAGCTACCTCGACATCTCGCTGGACGGCAAGAACACGTCGGCGGACGTCGAGCTGTCCGGCCCCACGCTCGACGTCGGGACGTTTCCAGTGACCTCGTCGGGCGGGACGAGCACCACGTATGGGCTCTCCGTCGGAGTCCAGGGTGACGGGCTGCCCGCGGGGTCGAGCGGGCGCGCGCGGATCATCGAGCTCGCCTATGTCGATCCGACAGCCCCGCTGAAGGACGGTGTCGAGATCGCGCGGGCGACGGTCGCGTGGGAGGTCAAGACGTTGCTCGGCGCCAAGGTGACGACGCTGCGCGGCTGCGCGCACTACGACAGGCTCGCGCCGCCCTACGGCTGCGGCGACGGCGTCGTCGACCCCGGGGAGCAGTGCGACGACGGAAACACCGATTCGACCGATGGGTGCTTGTCGAACTGCAAGCTCGCCAGGTGCGGAGACGGCATCGTTCAACCCGGCGTCGAACAGTGCGACGACGGAAACACCAGGGGCCAGGACGGGTGCAGCGCGACCTGCACCGTGGAAGCAAAGGCCGCGGTGTGGAGCTGTGATGCGTCGTATTACGACGAGGGAAACAAGGCCGACGCGTACTGTGATTGCAACTGCGGCGTGCCCGATCCCGACTGCGCGCTCAGCCTACCGGTGTACGGCTGCGGGGTCGGGCAGACCTGCA
>JANYGI010000086.1 GCA_025362495.1 Byssovorax sp.
GTCTTGACGTTCATCCCGAACTTGTCGAGCAAACCCACCTGGAGGCCCGGCGAGCGCGGCGACAGGCCATCCGCGCCAACGTACTTGGAGCTGAGGATACCCCACTTGAGGTCCTTCTTCGTGGCAGGCTTGTCGGTCGTCGTCTGGCAGATGTCGATGGCCTTGGCCGCGTCGTTGGGATCGACGTCGGTGAGCGCGAGGCCGGTGTCGCAGGGCGGAGCGACGTTGTCGATCACGCCGTCGCAGTCTTCGTCGGCGGGATCGGGGATGCCGGCGTCGCCCTGGGGCGTGGTGATCTTCACCTCGATCGCGCCCGGGTTGACGTTGGCGTCGCAATCGTTGCAGTCGCCATCGGCCTTCGACCAGCCGTCCTTGTCCTTGTCTTCGTCGGCCGTCGAGTTGCAGTCGCCGGAGCTGTTGCCGCCGGTGCCGACAGCGACGGTGATGTCTTCTCCGGTGCTGGTGCTGCCCGAGGGAGCGCCGCCCTTGCCCGTGCCGGACGAGCCGCCGACGGACGTGGTGGGGGTGGCGCCGCCGCCGGAGGTGCTTCCGGTGCCCGGGGTCGCGGTGCAGGCCGCCCCCGTCGCCGCGACAACTCCCGCGAGACCGATCAAGAACAAGCCAGTGCGCAACATAGGTATCTCCATCGTTGACTGAGGCCTCAAGGCTCACCGATCCCGCTGAAATTGTCCAGCTTCACGGCCCAGCAAAGTGGCGAGAGCGTTCGAAACGAGGCCGCGACCGGCCAGGAACCCGTGTTCCCGAGCGGTCGCGGTCGTCGTGCTTCAGCAGCTCCCCGACGGGAGCCGCGGGTTCTCAGATCACTTCGGCGTGGGGACGACGCCGGTGCCGACCTGCGTGCCCGGCTCGGCGATCCACTGCCAGTTGTCGACGAGCGTCGTCGAGTCGAGGGCGCCGTCGCCCGAGTCGTACACGGCCCAGCGCATGGTGATCACCTCGTTCGGCGTGACGGGCGCCTTGGTGAAGAGCCAGCCCGTCGAGGCGTGATCCTGGAACTGATCCTGGAACCCGGTGCCCACGAGGCCCGAGTCGCCGAGCGCGCAGGGGAACTGCTTGCCACCGGCGTTGCACGGCGGGCCGCCCGAGCCCGCGCAGCCGCAGACCTCGAGGAACGCGTTGTTGACGCTGACGGGGTTACCCTGGCTGTCGAACGAGATGTTGCCGTCGGACTGGCCCATCGGGATCGGCGAGAGGATGGCGACGAAGAAGTCGTTGAACTGGCTGCAGATGTAGACCGGCCACTCGTAGGTGAAGAAGTTGAAGTTGAACGAGAAGCCGTGGGCGTTGCTGGGCGCGCGGACGACGACCTCGAGCCCCGTGGGATCGTGCGGCTGGCCGGTGGTGACGCTGGGGCAGGCCGGCGACTCCTTCGGGAAGCCCTGGGGCTGGTTGCCGGTGTAGCCCTTGTTGAAGCCGCCGACCGACATGTACCCGGGATCCGTCGGCTGGCGCGCGGTGCCGCTCGAGAGGCCGAGCATGCGGCCGCCGTGCTGGACCTTCACGTTGGGGCCGAAGCCCGAGAGCATGCCGTGGCCGAGATCGAAGTTGGGGTTGCCCGCGGGCGGCGGCGAGCCGTCGGCCATGACCCACTTCGCCGACGTGACGCCCCAGCCCATCGGCGTGGTGGCGGCGTGGCAGAGGTCGACGGCCTTCGCGCCGTTCATCGGGTCGCCGTCGGCGACGTCGAGGCCGATGTCGCAAGGCGGCTCGACGTTGTCGATCTTGCCGTCGCAGTTCTCGTCGACGGCCACGGGTACGCCGCCGTCCATGTCGGCCACCGCGATGACCTCGATCGCGTTGGGGTTCACGTTGGGATCGCAGTCGTTGCAATCGCCCGTGAGGCCGGTGAAGCCGTCCTTGTCGTTGTCGTCGCCGGGGGCCGAGTTGCAGTTCGCCGGATCGGAGCCGCCGCCGCCGCTGAGGCCGCCGCCGAGCCCGATGTCGCCGCCGCCCGTGCCGGCGCTGCTCGACTTCCCGCCGCCGCCGGTCGTCGCCGCGGTCCCGTTCGCGCCCCCCGTGCCACCGAAGACTGCCGAGCTGCTGCCAGCCGAGCACGCCATCAAGAGAGCCGCCCCGCTGATGAAACCGAGGAGAGTCAGCGTCGTGCGCATGGTGAATCCTTTTTCGGAGGACCGGGGCCTTGCACCAGTCCCGATCGCGGTGAAGTCGAGAAGAAAAGAACGGCCAGGCCAGCCCGTGAAAACTGGCGTGAGGATACAGAAATGCCCCCGGATCCGGCAAACGTTTCACCTTGCGTTCGCGGATTTGTCGGCGGTGCTCACGGCGCACTGCGCCTTGCGCGACGCGCCGTGGCCGAGCGGATCGAGCGCGCGCGGTCGCGATCGGTGGGACGATCCACGCGAAGACGCCGGGATCGCATCGCGGTCCCGGCGCCAGAGTGTGCTTGTTTTGAAGGGAATCGAGGCCGCGCGTGGCTTCGCGCTCAGATCACTTCGGGACCTCGACGGGCGCCGTCGTGGTGTCGGCGCCGTTGACGTCGAAGGTGAAATTATCGAGCAGGATGGTCGAGTCGAGGATGCCGTCGCCCGAGTCCCACACCGCGAAAAGGAGCGAGATCTCGCTGCCCGGCTGCTGGATCGGCGACGTCGTCGCGAGCCAGCCCGTGGCAGCGCTGTTCTCGGTGGGGCCGCCGAAGTCGTCCTGATCGAAGCCCGTGCCCTGGAGCTGCGAGCTGCCGAGCTTGCACGCGAAGGGCGCGCCGCTCGTCATGCAGGGCGGGCCGCCGGCGCTGGCGCAGCCGCAGACCTCGAGGAAGCCGGCGTTGACGCTGATGAGGTTGCCCTTGGTGTCGAACGAGATGTTGCCGTCGGGCTGGCCCTTGGGGACGGGCGTCATCATCGCGACGAAGAAGTCGTTGTAGGTGCTGCAGATGAAGCCCGGCCACTCGTACGTGTAGAAGTTCAAATTGAACTTCAGCGACTTGGCGTTGGTCGGCGACTTGATCTTCACGAGCAGGCCAGCGCTGTCGTGCGGGGTGCCGGTGGTGACGCCCGGACACGCGGGCGACTCCTTCGGATAGCCGGGGGGCGCCATCGTCGTGTAGCCCTTGTCGTAGCCGGAGACGGCCTGGTAGCCGGGATCGCTGGGCTGGCGCGCGGTGCCGCTGGAGAGCGCGAGCAGCGCCTTGCCTTCCTGCGGGTGGACATTGGGCCCGAAGCCCTTGAGCAGGCCGTGGCCGAGGCCCTGGAAGTCGTAGTTGTCGAGCGGCTGGCCGTCGGCGCCGACGTACTGCGCGCTGACGAGGCCCCAGCTCTTGCCCGTCGCCATCTTGCAGATGCCAAGGGCCTTCGCGCCGTCAGTGGCGTTGTTGCTGGTGACGTCGAGCGAGGTGTCGCACGCAGTGGGGTTGTTGTCGGGCGTGCCGTCGCAGTCCTCGTCGACGCCGTTGCCCGCGAAGTCCTGGGCGCCCGGGTTCATGGCGACCGAGCAGTCGTTGCAGTCGCCGTCGGCGACGGTGAAGCCATCGCCGTCGTGGTCGCCGCTGGGATCTTTGAAGTCGCAGGGCGGGTTGATCGGCCCGCTGCCCGAGCTCCCGCCGACGCCGAGATCAAGGCCGCCCTGGCCGTCGGTGCCCGAGCTCAGCGTGGTTCCACCGCCGCCGGACGTGCTGCTGGTCTGGAACTCGCCGGTGCCCTTGGTAGCGCTGCAGGCGCCGGCGGTCGCGAGCCCGAGCAAGCCGACCCCGAACAAAGCGTACGTCAAGCCATTGATTCGCATTCTACTGCCTCGCTGCATGTGGAGAGAGACGGTGAGAATAGCGAAAAAGCCCGGTGAAGTCACGCAGCGCGCGGAGCCGCGTCACACCTTCGTCGAAGCCTCGACGCGGCGCAATTCATCGGATCGCATGGCCCTGGAGATTGCAACGAGGAGGGTCGGTGCACGCGAAGATGTCGACGTGCACCGATGCGTGAGACGCGCGATCAGACGTCGGCGCTGGCGCCCTTGCCGCGCTTCTTCGCCTTCGCGGCGGTGCCGTTGGCCTGCGCCGCGTCGACTGCCTTCGACGTCTTCAGGAGATCGTCGGCCATCTGCGCGGCGCGGTCGGTCTGCTCCCAGGTGAACTCGTCGCGGCCGAAGTGCCCGTACGCGGCCGTCTTGCGGTAGATCGGCTTGAGCAGATCGAGCTCCTCGATCAGCGCCTTGGGGCGCATGTCGAAGTTCTTGATGATGTACTTCTCGAGGATCTCCTCGTCGATCTTGCCCGTGCCGAAGGTGTTCACGTGCACGCCGACGGGCTGCGCGACGCCGATGGCGTAGGCGATCTGGATCTCGCAGCGCGACGCGAGGCCGGCGGCGACGACGTTCTTGGCGACGAAGCGCGCGTAGTAGCAGGCCGAGCGATCGACCTTGCTCGGGTCCTTGCCGCTGAAGGCGCCGCCGCCGTGACGACCCATGCCGCCGTAGGTGTCGACGATGATCTTGCGGCCGGTGAGGCCGGCGTCGCCGTAGGGGCCGCCGATGACGAAGCGCCCGGTCGGGTTGACGTAGAACTTGGTGTTCTTGTCGATGAGCTTGGCCGGCATGACCTTGTCGATGACGAGGCTGCGGACGGCGTCGACGAGCTGCTTGTGCTTCACCGACTCGTTGTGCTGCGTCGAGACGACGACGGCCGAGCAGCGCACCGGCTTCTCGTTCTCGTACTCGATCGTGACCTGCGTCTTGCCGTCGGGACGAAGCCAGTCGACCTTCTTCGACTTGCGGACCTCGGCGAGCTTGCGCGCGAGCTTGTGCGCGTAGCTGATCGGCGCCGGCATGAGCTCGGCCGTCTCGTCGCTGGCGTAGCCGAACATCAGGCCCTGATCGCCGGCGCCCTGCTCCTTGTGGAGGCCCGAGCCCTCGGTCACGCCCTGCGAGATGTCGGGCGACTGCTTCTCGATCGCGGTGAGGACCGCGCACGTCTCCCAGTCGAAGCCCATGCGCGCGTCGGTGTAGCCGATGTCCTTGATCGTCTGGCGAACGAGGACAGGCATGTCGACCCACGCCGTCGTGGTGATCTCGCCGGCGACGACGGCCATGCCCGTCTTCACCATCGTCTCGCAAGCCACGCGGGCGGAGGGATCCTTCTCGAGGATCCCGTCGAGGATCGCGTCCGAGATCTGATCGCAAACCTTGTCCGGGTGACCTTCAGTGACGGATTCCGAGGTGAACTGGTAGCGGCGCATGAGGCTCCTTGAGCGTCCAAGAAATGGGAGCGCCACGCATACGCCGCCTCGGACGCATCGTCAACGCGCCTCAAACGAGCCAAAATGGAAAAAGGCGCCCCGGAACGAGCCGGGACGCCTTCGAGGAAACCCGCTTTGGCGGGCTCGACGGGGACTACTTCGCGAGGGCCTCGAGCTTGGCGACGAGCGCCGGATCGAACGTGCCCTGCGCGAGGCGCGCGCGCGTCTGCTGGAAGATCGCCTGCCACTTGGCCTTCTCGTCGGCGTTGAGCGTGACGACCTTCATCTTGCCCTTCATGCGGTTGAACGCGGCGTCGTCCTCGCTGCGGATCCGGCGAGTGAGCGCGGTCGCGGCGATCTTGCCGGTGTCCATCACGATGGCCTTGAGGTCGGCCGGCAGCGCGTCGATGCGCTTCGACGAGAACACCAGGGCGCCGATGGCCATCGCGCTCACGTCTTCCGTGATGGTGTCGAGCTTCGACGACCACTGGAGCTGCTCGGCCGCGAGCGACGGCGCGTTGATCAGGTTGATCGCGCCGGTGTTGAGGTTCGGGAGCACCTCGGGGACGTTGAGCGGAACGGGCGTCACGCCGCCGATGACCTGGTAGAGGATCGGCTGCACGACGTCGTCGCGCCACATGTACGGCTTCTTGCCCTTGATATCGTCGGGGTTGTGGATCTCGAAGCCCTTCGACATCACGTGCACCGCGCCGACGTCGCCCCAGCCCGCGAGGGCGAAGCCGGCGTCGTTGACGCCCTTCTCGAACTCGCCGCGCATCGCGTCGCGAGCCTGGTCGAGCTTGGCCCAGGTGACGAAGAGGCCGGGCATCTGCAGCGCGCTGATCGGCTTGTAGATCTTGCCGAGGCCGACGGCCGTGACGGCCGCGCCGTCAAGCTGGCCAGCCTTCATCTTGCCGACCATGGCGCCCTCGTCGCCCTGCTGCCCGTTGTAGAAGAACTGGAGCTCGACCTTGCCCTCGCTCTTCTTCGAGACGGCCTCGGCCCACACCTTGAACACCTGACCCCAGGGGCTCGCGCCGGGGGCGAGGGTGCCGATCTTGATCACCTCGGTCGCGCTCGCGTTCTGCGAAACACCAACACCGACGAGGAGCGCGAGGGCCCCCGCGAGCTTCATCGCAGCTCTACGCATCATCATTGAAAGCCTCCGTTCCTGGTGACGTCTGTTGATGGTCGCCGCGCGACCCGTGATCGATCGCCGTGAGCCGCTGCGAGAACTGCTTCGTCCCCGTCGTCGGCTGCGGCGCCCGGGCTCCCGTGGATTCGAGGGGTGCGCCCGGAGAAGTTGCCGAATGGCCTATACTGAACTCCCCGCGGGGCGGGTAGGCCTCGCATGAGCACCGGGAGGTTGACGACCTCGATCCGCCATTATTCAACCGGCGATCGCAGTTCTTCGGCGCGCCGCTCCCGCGCCCCCGGCTTGGAGTAGGATGCGCGCGATGAATTTCACCGAGCTGCGCGCCTGCCTCGAGAAAGACGGATGGCCGATCGAAGACGTCTCCGAGGCCACCTTGCGGAGCTGTTTTCGCGGCGGCGGGCGGATGTTCCCCGTCTTCATCCACAAGGAGCCGGAGCACGTCACGTTCGCCGTGATCCCGTTCCTCCGCCTGCCGGAGGACGAGGCGGTCGGTGACGTGGTCGTCGACCGGCTGCTCCGCCTCAACCGCGAGATGAACCTGGCGAAGTTCTCGGTCGACGAGGACGGCGACGTGGTGCTGAGCGTCGACTACCGCCTCGAGGACCTGGATCCGAGCGAGGTGCGCGACGCGATCGACGTGCTCTCGTTCTACGCGGAGAAGTATCAGCCCGAGATGCGCCGGCTCGCCGCGAGCGAGTAGACCTTCGCGGCGGCCGGGTACTTGTGCAGGTTGCGGACGAGCAGCTCGCTCACCTCGCCACGCGTGGCCGACTTCGAGCTGATCGCGCGCGGGGCGATGATCGGGCAGAGATCATAGCCCTTGTAGAGGTCGCGAACGAAGGGCGTGTCGCTGTTGGAGAGCGCGAGGATGCAGCCGCGGTCGTCGAGCAGCTTGAACGTCTCGGCGAGGCGCTCCTGATCTTCACGGCCGAAGCCGCCCTCGGCGTAGCCGGCGAAGCTCGACGTCTTGCTGATCGGATCGTACGGCGGATCGAGGTAGATCATGTCGCCCGGCTCGGCCTCGTCGACGAGGTAATCGAACGTGGCGTGCTTGATCTTCGCGCGCGAGAGCAGCCCCGACGAGACGCGGAGCCGCTCGGGATCGACGACGCGCGGGTTGGCGAAGCGACCGACCGGCACGTTGAACTCGCCGCTCTTGTTGGTGCGGAACAGCCCGTTGAAGCACGTTTTGTTGAGGTAGATGAGCCACGCCGCGCGATCGAGGACCTCGGCGCTGCGCTCGTGATTGAAGCGGTGCCGGATCGCGTAGAAGTGCTCGTCCGAGTGATCGACGCGGAGCTTCTCGAGGCGGTGGATCAGGAGCTCGACCTGCTTCTGCACCGTCTTGTAGGTGTGGATCAGCGGCTTCACCGCGTCGCTGAGGATGGCCTTCTCGGGCTGGAGGTAGAAGAACATCGCGCCGCCGCCGAGAAAGGGCTCGCGGTACACGCGCTCGCGGACGTCGCTCGGCAAGAGGGTGCGGATGCGCTCGGCGATGGCGGATTTACCGCCCGCCCATTTGAGGAACGGGGACGCGTCGACCCAGCATTTTTCCCCCGGTTCTCGGACCTGAACAGCTGCTGAGTGCCTCATCCCGCTCCTCGTGGCCTGAACCCATATCACGGGGACAGGGCGATTCACTCGCGGAAGCGTGTTTCCTTGGGCGAAATGGCGTCGTGGCCCTTCAGAGCGCCGCGAGCGACGCGGACGTGGATCACCTCTTCACCGCGAAGGATGGTCAGTGCCACCGTCGAGCCGACGTCGCCGCGGAGCTTCTCGCGGATCGATTTCGCATCCAGATCGCGGACATACAGGCCCTCGATCATCACGACCTGATCACCCGGCAAGAGGCCCGCGCCCGCGGCAGCGAGGCCGGTCGGCACCTCACGGACGTACAGGGCGCGCGTGTCGTTGTCGCGCCCGAACACGGCGCCGACAGAGCCGAGCGTGCTTCCGCCGCAGCCGAACGAGGAGCCGACGATCGCTGCGAGGAGGATCTGGAAATGGACAGCGCGCACCCGCCGACGATAGCCCCAAGCCGGCGCGCGTGGATGCGTAGCGTGCTTCGCGTGAAGAGCGCAGCCGGGTACGCGGATCGAGGGCGTTTCGTGGGCGCAACGAGGCGGCTTCGATATTGCTTTGGGTTCGACTCCCATGGCTACATCGAGCCCCGACTCCACCTGGCCCCTCGAAGACGAACGATCTTCGCCCTCTTCCTCGTCCGAGGGAGCCACGACGCGCTGGAGAAATCGCCTCGGCGATCCCTTCAACCAGCTCTATCGCTACGCGCTCGCTCGGCTGCTCGTGCGCGGCCTGCTGACGACGCGGGTGACGCCGAGCCAGGTCACCCTCGTGCAGCCGATCCTCGCGGCGATCGCCGGCTACTGCGTGACGTTCGGCGACGCGCGGCACGTGGTGATGGCGGCGCTGCTCTTCGAGGCGCGGGCGATCCTCGGCTGCGTCGACGTGACGCTGGCGCGCGCGAAGGGCCCGACGAACCCGCACGGCGCGGCAGAGCGCGCCGCGGCGCGAGGCCTCAGCGCGGCGTTCCTGTACGCGAGCATCGCGTGGCACTTCCACCTGCACGCCGCGCCGGCCTTCGCGCTCGGGGCGTATCTCTCGGCGGGCGTGGTCGGCGTGGTGTGGATGGCCACGGCGATCCTGCTCTCGGGCTGGCTCTTCGCGCGCAGCCCCCGGCTCGCCGTGGCCTGAAGATCTAGAGCAAGGCCGCCAGCTTGCGGGCCTTGATCACGTCTTCCTCGAAGTCGATCTCCGTCCACGCAAACGCGTCGACGCGCTCGTAGCCGAAGGAGATCTCGCCGAACGCGCGATCCATCGCGGCCTCGTACTCCTGATCGAGCCGCCCGGCGGCGACCTCTTCCTCGAGGAGGCGCTTCATCACCGTCGCGCCCTCGACGCCGACCTTCGCGAAACCCACCGATTCACCGGCGAAATCCCACTCTTTGCCGACGCGACGCGCGATCTTGAAGACGCGCCCGCCGCGCGTGCCGAGCATCATCTCTTCGCCCGTCTCCTCGGATCGACCGTCGGCGAGGACGCAGTTTTCGTGCTTCGAATCGACGAGCAGGCGCATCAGCCCGGCGGGGTAGAGCACGTCGGCGTCCATCCAGATCCCGCCATTTACAAGGTGATTGGCGGCGACCTGGAGCGAGACGATGCTCCCGTGCACGAAGCGCGGGTTCTCGACGAAGTCGATCGGCAGCCGTGATTTCAGCGAGGCCACGTGCTCGTAGATCGCCTCTTTCATGTAGCCGACCACGATCGTCAGCGCCGAGATCCCCACCTGCGCGAGGATCTCGAGGTGACGCTCGAGCAAGGTGCGGCCTTCGATCGAGAGCAAGCACTTCGGCAAGTCTTGCCCGAGGCGACGGCCGCGCCCTGCCGCGAGGAGGATCGCCCTCATCGCTGCGCCTCGGCGGAGAAGCGCGCGGTGAGCTCGGGGGGCGTCTCCTTCACGCGGCCAATGCCCTTGATCGTGCCGCCCTCGACGAGGCCGAGGACCATCGTCGGGCCCGGCTCCGAGAACGCAGCGCCGAGCGCGGTGGCGAACGCCTCGAGCGACTCGGCGCGGCGCGAGGTGAGGTACCCCGCGGCGACCGCGACCGCGTCGAGGTGGATCTCGCCGGAGATCGTGCGCTGTCCGCCCGTCGATCCGTGCGTCTGGTTGTCGAGCACGATGTGCCGGAGGTTCTTCGGGCGCTCGCTCCCGACGCTCGCCAGCGCGTTCATGCCCATCAACACGTTGCCGTCGCCGTCGAGCACGATGACCCGCTTGTTCGGCTGCGCCAGCGCGAGGCCGAGGCCGATCGAGAGGCCGAGGCCCATCGATCCGATCATGTAGAAATTCCCGGGGCGCTCACCGTACGTGTAGAGCTCGCGCCCGATCATGCCGTTGCAGCAGACGACGAGATCGTCCGCGGAAACGTGCTGCATCAGGGCCTGGATCGCTTCGACCTTGTTCATTCGAGGACGCCTCCGGGGATGATCAGCGCGACGGGCTTCTTCGTGGCGTCGAGCTGCTCGCGCGCCCACGCGAGCTGCGGACCCATCGGCTCGTCCTTCACGACGACGCGATGCGGGATGTGCATCAAGTCGAGGATGGGGTGCATGATCTCGCCCATCAGGATGTGCTCGGCGGCGTCGTTGCCGCCCTCGCCGCGCCACGAGATCACCAGCAGCACCGGGATCTCGTACATCGTGTGGAGCGACGCGAGCGCGTTGACGCTGACGCCGAGCCCCGAGTTCTGCATCAGCACCATGGGGTGCTTTCCGCCGAAGAACGCGCCCGCGGCCATGCCGAGCGCGCTGTCCTCGCGGGTCGCCGAGATGTAGCGCGCCGCCTCGTCTTTATCGAGCAGGCTCACGAGCCCCTTCAGGAGCGAGCACGGCACGCCGCAGAAGAAGTCGAAACCCGCGCCCTTGAGCGCGGCGACGAACTCGGGGGCCTTCGAGGGCCCTTTCGATTCATGGGACATGGCTCGCGGCTACTCCTTGATCAGCGCCCAGGCGCGCCGGTAATCCTCGAACGTGTCGATCTCGAGCCAGCCCTTGTAGACGTCGATCGCGCGGACCTCGCTGCCGCGATCGATGAGCTCCTGCACGAGGTCGGTGAAGCTCGCGTTGCGGAGCGAGTCGGCCTCGTGGAAGGCGCCCTTCTGCGTCTCGGAGAGCTGCGAGTAGCAGTCGGTGAGCGCGCGCGCGCCCTTGGCCGAGAACATCGCCATGCCGACGAACTCGCCGTTGGCCGACGCCGGCGCGATGGTGCGGCCGACCTTGGCGACCTGGTGCGGGGCCTCGGCGCCGAGGAAGCGGTAGCCCGACTCCTGCGCGTCCTTGAGCGTGACGAGATCCGGCGCGCCGCGGTTGCTCTCGGGGCGGCCCGTCTCGCCGTAGGCGCGGTCGACGACGATCGACACATCCGCAGGGCTTTTCAGGAGCTTTTCGAGGTGGCTGCGCTCGAAGAGGATGTCGCCGTAGAGGAACAGGAACGGGCCCTTGAGCTCCTTCGCGGCGCGGAAGAGCGAGAACGCCTCGTTGGTCGTGGCGAACTCGTCGTTGTCGTAGAAGCGCGCGTTGGGGATCTTGATCGCGTCCTTTTTGTAGCCGCGCACGACGGCGACATCCTTCACGCCGCAGGCGTTGAGCACGTCGATCTGGCGCTCGAGGATCGTCTTGCCCTTGATGTCGAGCATCGGCTTGGGCAGCTCTTCCGTGAGCGGGAGCAGGCCCTGGCTCTGGCCCGCGGCGAGGATGATCGCAGTCACGCCGGGGCTCTCGCTCGGCATGAACGCGCCCTCTTCCGTCTTCATCTTGTCGACGCCGACGAGCTGGTAAACGCGGTCGAGCGGGACGACCTTGTCCTCGACGCTGCCCGTGTACATCTCGCGCTTCAGCGTCGTCAGCGTCTCGGTCATGGCCTTGATCGACGAGCGGATCGCGTGGTTGGCGAAGATGATCAGCTTGAATCCAGCCTTGTGGAGCTGATCGACCGTGGTGCCCTTGTAGATCGTCGGCACGCAGACGAGCGGCGTGCTCGGGCGATCCCACTGCCTGGCGAACGAGATGACCTCGTCGGGATCCTTGCTCTTCGAGTGGATGAGCACCATGTCGGCGCCGGCGTCGGCGTAGGCGCGGCCGCGCATCAGCGCCTCTTCCATGCCCCAGCCGGCGATGAGGGCCTCGGTGCGCGCGATCACCATGAAATCAGGGTTCTTCTGCGTGGCCTTGGCCGCGCGGATCTTCCCGGCGTGCTCTTCGACGGGCGAGAGCTCGCGCTTCACGCCCGCGTAGAAGCTGCAGCGCTTCGGGAAGACGTTGTCCTCCATGCAGATGGCCGCGATGCCGGCGCGCTCGTACTCCTCGACGCAGCGGATCACGTTGATGGCGTTGCCGTACCCGTTGTCGCAGTCGGCGATCACGGGGATGCTCGTCGAGTTGTTCATCATCTGCGCGGCGTGGAGGTTCTCCGCCATCGTCAGGATGTTCGCGTCGGGGACGGCGTAGCTCGCGCTGATCTCGAAGCCCGAGGCCCAGAGGCCTTCGAATCCAGCCTCTTCGCCGATCTTCCCGGAGAGCCCGTTGTGGGCGCCGATGATCACGATCGGGCCGGGGCGGGCCATCAGTTCGCGGAGCTTCCTGGCTTTCGTCACGTCTTCACATCTCCTTGCTACGCCGCATCAACGGACTGCCCGGGGGCTCCGGATCGGGGCCGCCGTGGTCGCGGTGGCACCTTCACGAAGCGCTCTCGCGCGACGACTGCGGCCTCGAAAGACAACCGCGTCGGCGCTCGTCCAGCGTCCGCCTCGTGCTCCAGAAAAACCCGGGAACCGAGGAAGGGCCCGCCTTATCACCATCCGCGTCCGGCACCTAATGCGAGCGGCGTGCCTGCGCGGCGCGTTACATGCGACGCGCTGGTTTCACGATGATTCTGAAAAATCAGAATGATCGTCGAGGATTCGACGCCGCAAAAGTGGGTGCGAAAGCGGCTACCCAGGCAAGGATTTCGACGGCTTGTGCGTCGGTTCTACCGCGCTAGTCGTCGACGGGGCCGAGGCGGATGAGCCCGTCGCCCGCGCGAATGATGGCCTGGCAAGCGAGGCGCTCGGCCGGTGACGCGGCGAAGATCGCCAGCACCTCGAGCTCGTCCGGGCCCGGAGGATCGAGCAGCGCGGCGCCCGCGAGGACCTCGACGCGGCAGGTGCCGCAGCTCGCGGATCGACACGAAAACGAGACCGGCGCGCGCGCGTCGTCGCAGGCGTCGAGCAGGCGGCCGGCCGCGATGTCGAGCGTGACCGCGGGGCCGTGAGCGCTGCCGAGGACCTCGAGGCGGGGCATGATCGAGGGCGTCGCGGCCGCGCTCAGCGGCAGCTCGCGGCCAGCGTCTCCGTCGACGATTTGCACTTGCCCTTGAGCGATTCGCGGCCTTGCGGCGTCGCTGCGGCGGCCTTCCAGCCCTCGCGGTACTGCTTGACCGTGTCGCCCATCGAGGCCTTCAGCGCCGGGTTTCGCGCGCTGCACTCGTCGAATTTCTTCAGGTAGTCGTCGCACTCGGAGACGCCGATCGACTCGCCCGACGCGGTGGCGACCTTGCCCTCGCCCTTCGAGCAGCCCGCGACGGCGGCGAAGACGGTCAGCGTCCACAGCGCGATGATCAGCGTCTTCATCGGCAGAGCCTCCGTCGCCGTGGCGATCAACGCGACGACGCTCGCACCAGGAGCAGCGCGTGCTCCTCGCGCGCGCGATGACCGAAGGCGCGCTGCGTGGGCAAATGGAAGTGCGGGCGCACCTGCGAGGCCGCCGCGTGGAGCGCGAAGCCGGTGCGCGACGCGACCGCGGCCGTGAGATCCGCGGCATACACCGGCGCGCCGGCGACGACGCTGTCGGCGAGGAGGAAGACCACGGCGCCCCCCGGCGCGAGCACCCGCGCGGCGGCGCGCAGCACGGCCGCGAGCTCGTCGGCGAAGCGGCCGCGCCCGGCGTCCGCGCCGAGCGGCTCGAGGTGACGACGGGCGCCGATCTCGGCGTCGTCGAAGCGCTGCGGCGAGAGCCGGAGCCAGCGCAGCCGCGCGGCGTGGTGCGCGAGATAGTCGTAATTTCCAGGGTAAGGCGGCGACGTCGCGACGAGCTGCACCGAGCCCGCGTCGACGCCCTCGAGCTTCCGCGCGTCGCCCTCGAGCACGCGGAGCGGACGCGACGCCGGCGCCCGCGCGAGCTCGTCGGCGAAGAGCGCGAGGTTGCGCGTCAGCTCTTCGGTCTTCTTCACGAACAGGCGCGACGGGTAGCCCGCGGCGAGGCGGCGCTCGGTTCCATGCTCCGACGTGTCGGATCCCTTGCGGCTCACCTTCGTCAAGATCGCCGAGAAAACAAGCTCCAGATCGCGCTGCGCCGCGGGGTCTCGGAGCGCGTCGAGGCCCGCGCGGAGACCGTCCATCTCGAGCAGCACGTGGGGCTGGAAGAGCGCGACGTCGTCGGGGCTGTAGCGGTGCGTGGCCCCGCTCTTCGCCGTGCGCCGCGCGTCGGCGAAGGCCGCGACCTCGTTCGCCGCGACGATCAGGCGAGCGCGCTCCTCGGGCGTCGTGCCGCGGGCCTTCAGGCGCGCGAGGCGCACGGCGAGCGGGTTGGCGTCGACGCCGACCCCCTCACGACCCGCGAGCCGCGCCTCGACGAGCACCGTGCCGCTGCCGCAGAACGGATCGAGCACGCGCTCGTCAGGCTGCGAAAAAGCTTCGACGAGGCGCCTCGCCGTGATCGGGTGCATCCGCGCCGGGTAGGTGTGGAAGCCGTGGACGTGGCCGCGCGCGAAGGCCTCGGCGTCGTCGCTGTTGGGTACGTCGACCGCCTCCGCGAGGAGCGCGCCGGCCGCGGCGTCGCCGGTGATGCGCGCGGCCCCGCCGACATGCGAGAGCGAGCGGCGCATCAGAGCTTCTTTCGCAGCGGATCGGCAGAGGCCTCGTCGGCCAGCGCCTCGGCCTCGGCCGGCGTGGCAACCATCGTTGACGACGGCTGCGGCTGGGCAACAGCGGGCAACGGGGCGACCCGCAGGCGAGGCATTGGCGCGCCGCCGACGGCCGAGTCGACGTCGAGCAGCGCGAGGAGCTCTTCGGCCTGGGCCTCCTCGATGCCGAGGTTCTTCCCGAGATCGGCTGCGGTGAGCGGGCCAGGGCTCTGCCGCGCCACGTCCGTCGCAGCGGCGAGCCAGGCGCCGTCGAGCGCGGGGGCGATCTCGTTCCCGCGCGAGCGCGCGCGGCCGAGGCCGAACGCGAGCATGCCGGCGAAGAGCCCGGTGAAGAGCAGCCCGGGCAGCAGCAAGAGCACCTTGAAGCCGACGACCGCGAGCAGCACCGCGAAGGGGATCACCGTGAGCGCGAGCGCGACGCCGCTGGCCGCGACGAGGCCGCGGTAGGCCGCGCGCGCCTTGCGGGCGGCGTCGACCTTGCGCAGGAGCGGGACCTCGCGGCCGCTCGATTTCATGCGCGGATCGAGCCTCGGGATGCGCGGCCCGCCGCAGAGATCGCAGGCGAAACGAAGCTCGGGGTGCTGCGAGCTGCCGCCTTGCCCGTTGCAGAGCGGGCAAGGCCCGAGGTCGACCTGGGCCGCGCCGCAGCGCTCGCACTTCGGCGCGCCCTCGGGCACCGAGGCCGCGCAGACGCGACAGGTGTGGCTCGCGGCCGGAGCGGACATCATGCGCGCGGATGTAACCCGGCCGGGTGCGGCCGACCAGTGGGCTTCGCGGCGCTCACCAGCGGAGCCACACCACCGTGACGCCGTCGCCGCCTTCACCTTGCTCGCCCGGCCGCATCTTCTCGACGTGGCTCTGGGCGCGCACCGTCGCGCGGACGGCCTCGCGCAGCGCGCCGGTGCCGTGACCGTGGATCAAGAACGCGACCTTGCGGCCCGCGCCGAGCGCGCGATCGAGGAACTGCTCGGCGAGCGCCGTGGCCTCGTGGGCGCGGAGGCCGCGGAGATCGACGGTGTTCTCGGCGGTCTGGATCGGCACGTCGGGATCGGCCGCGGCGTCGAAGTCCAGGCTGCGGCGCTGACGATCGCCGACGTTGCGAAGGCCCGATTTGCCCGGCGTTTCGCGGCTCTTCGCCGGGGCCGACGCGCTCGCCTGCTTCGTCGATCGCACCTCGTTCACGGTGGTCGTGAGCTTGAGCGAGCCCGCGGCGACGCGGAGCTGCCCGCCGCCGAGGACCTCGACGATCTCGGCCTCGGCGCGCAGACGCGGCACGTACACCTTGAGGCCGACGCGGATTTCGCCTGGATTCACCGACGATCGAAGGGGCTCGTCGCTCACGACGCGCGGCTCGAGCTCGCCGCCGATCGACGTCTTGTGGGCGACGGCGTCGATGCTGCGCGTCGCGGCGCGGAGGTCGTCCTCGGTGAGCCGACCGCCGCGGAGGCGCGCCTGCGCCAGGCGGAGCTCTTCGCGCGCGCGCTTGACGCTGGCCATCAAGGCCTCGCCCTCCCTGGTGATCGCCGTGCGCTCCTTGCTCGTGAGCCGCTCGATTTCGCGGGCCAGCTCCTGCTGTTTCGCGCGCAGCGCCAGGGCCTCTCGCTCGGTGTCGGCGCGCGCCAGCTCGAGCGCGCCGCGCTCGGCCGCGAGCTTCTCGACCATCTTGTCGAAGGTCATCGCCTCGCGCGAAAGGAAGCGCTCGGCCCGCTCGATCACCGTGCCCGGGATGCCGAATCGCCGCGCCACCGCGAGCGCGCTCGACGCGCCGGGGACGCCGACGATCAGCCTGAACGTGGGGCTCATCGTCGCGAGGTCGAAGCCGACCGAAGCGTTCTCGAAGCGCGGATCGCCGAGCGCCAGGGCCTTGAGGCCCTCGTAGTGGGTGGTGCACGCCACGGTGCCGCCGCGGGCGCAGAGCGAGTCGAGGACGCCGGCCGCGAGCGCCTCGCCCTCGCGCGGATCGGTGCCGCCCGCGAGCTCGTCGAGCAGCACCAGCGCTCCCGGGTGCGTCCCGTCGAGGATCGCCGCGAGGTTCTGCACGTGGGCGCTGAACGTCGAGAGGTTCTTGCTCAGGTTCTGATCGTCGCCGACGTCGGTGAGGACGACGCTGAAGATCGCCACGCGCGAGCCGTCTTTCGCGGGCACCGGGAGGCCGGCGCGGAGCATCAACGCGGCGAGGCCGAGCGTCTTCAGCGCCACCGTCTTGCCGCCGGCGTTGGGGCCCGACACCACCATCGCGCGGCCGGCGCCGACCTCGAGATCGCTCGGGATCACGTCGATCCCGTCGAGCGCGAGGAGCGGGTGGCGCGCGCCGCGGAGCGCGATCGACGCGCCGCCCGAGGCCGTGGGCTCGGCGATCTCGGGGAACGTGAGGCCGAGATCTTTGGTGAGCTTGGCCGCGGCGCCGCGCAGATCGGCGTGGGCCAGCGCGCGCACCGCGGCGGCCGTCTGCTCGACCGAGTCGGCCACGCGCGACGAGAGCGACGCGTAGATTGCCTGCTCTTCCTGGGCGACCTGGCTGTCGAGGATCTTCTGGCGGTTGCCGATCTCGACGAGCACGCGCGGCTCGACGAACACCGTCGATCCGCTGGCGCTCGTGGTGTGGACGATGCCCGGGAAGCGCTCGTGCGCGTCGGATCGAACGGGGAGCACGTAGCGGCCGTCGCGCTCGGTCCAGAAGCGATCTTGAAGGATGTCCTCGTGCTTGCGGATCAGATCTTCGAGGCGGCGCACGAGGCGCTCGCGCGTGGCGCGGCGCTCGGAGCGCAGATCGGCGAGGCGGGGCGAGGCGCGATCGGCGAGCGTGCCGTCGGGATCGAAGGCGGCGGCGAGATCGCGCTCGAGGGCTTCGAGCGAGGGATCGATGGCGCACGCGGCGTCGAGCGCGGGCGCGCGGAGCCGCCGGCTGTGGAGGAAGCGGCGGAGCATCCGCGCGGCGCCGAGGCAGGCGATGACGGCGCGCAGCTCCTCGTTCGAGAGCGGCGCGCCGATGCGCGTGCGGTCGAGCGCAGCGTCGATTTCGGGTAAATCGAAGCTCGGGACGGGCTCGCCGGCGATGTCGAAGTCGACGGCCTCGCGCACCTCGGTGAGCGCGAGCCGCACCTCGGCGTGGTCGGCGGCGAACGGCAGCGATCGAGCCCGGCGCTTGCCGAGCTGCGAGGTGCAGCGATGGGCGAGGGCGCCGAGGATGCGATCCCACTCGAGATCTGCGCGCGTCTTCGGGGGACAGGGCTGGTTGTGCAGCTCGGGGTTCATTTCAGCCGTCTGTGCTGGGATCGCGCGCCACGCCGCCGGCTCCGCTCGGCATCGGGTTCGCTTCTTTTTCGAGGTAGCGGAAGATGGTCCGCGGATCGACGCCGAGGTCCCGCGCCGTCTGGGTGCGGTTACCGTTGTTGCGCTCGAGCACCTCGAGCACGTACTTGCGCTGGAACTCTTCCTTGGCCTTTTCCAGCGGCAAGATCGAGGTCTCGGCGCTCGGTCCCAGGTCGAGATCTTCCGGGCTCAGCAGCGTCTGATCGCAGAGCACGAGCGCCTTCTTGATCCGGTTCTCGAGCTGGCGGATGTTGCCCGGCCACGCGTACTTCTTGATCGACGCGAGCGCGCCCGGGCTGAAGCCGCGGACGGCGCTCTTGAGCTCGTCGGCGTACTTCGAGAGCAGCACCTTGGCGATGATCATCACGTCGTCGCCGCGCTCGCGCAGCGGCGGGAGCCAGAGGTTGACGACGTTGAGGCGGTAGTAGAGATCCTCGCGGAAGCGGCCCTCGCGGATCTCTTCTTCGAGGTTGCGGTTGGTCGCCGCGACGACGCGGATGTCGACCTTCTCGGGCCGCGAATCGCCGACGCGGACGACGACGCGCTCCTGCAGCGCGCGGAGCAATTTGACCTGAAGGTTGAGCGGCAGCTCGCCGATCTCGTCGAGGAACAGCGTGCCTTTGTCGGCGATCTGGAACTTGCCGGCCCGGCTCATCACGGCGCCGGTGAAGGCGCCCTTCACATGACCGAAGAGCTCGCTCTCGATCAGGTTCTCGGGGATCGCGCCGCAGTTGATCGTCACGAACGGGCCCTCGGCGCGCGGGCTGCGACGGTGGAGCTCTTTCGCGATCAGCTCCTTGCCGGTGCCCGTCTCGCCGGTGATGAGTACGCTGATGTCGGTCGCGGCGACCTTCTGCAGCTTGCGGAAGACCTCGAGCATCGAGGCGCAAACGCCGATGATTTCGCCGAATTTCTTGTCGTGGAGCTCGGCCGTGAGCTTGGCCTTGTCGGCCCGCAACGCGTTGAGGAGCATCGCGTTCTGGAGGATGAGCGAGGCCTGCGAGGCGAAGATGCTGAGCAGCTCGAGCTGGGTGCGATCGAAGAGATGCTTGACCTTGTCGTTGCCGACGTAGAGCGCGCCGATGACCTCGCCCTGCGAGAGCAGAGGCGCGCACATGACGCTCGAAAGCTTCATGGCGATGACGCTCTCGCTCTGGCCGAAGTTGGTGTCGGAGATGGCGTCGGAGACGATGACGGGGCGCGCCTTCTCGATCACCTGGCGAACGATGCTGTCCGAGATCTGGCCCTGCGCGTTGGTGATCGCCTCCTTGCGCACGTTGCGCGAGGCGCGGATGCTGAGGCGCCGCTCTTCGCCCTTCACCGCGGGCTTCGTCGCCGCGTCGTCGCCCTCGACGAGGAGCAGGAAGCCCTTGTCGGCGTGAGTCAGCTCGATCACGTCGTCGAGCATGGCTGAGAGCAGCTCGTCGACGTTGCGGCGGTTGATCAAGCGCTCGCTGAAGGCGAAGAGCTTGCGCACGCCGGCCAGCTCGGCCGAGACGCCGGATTTGCCGCTTTTTGAGGTGGCATCGTCGTCGTCGTCGTCCTTCGCGGCAGCGGCCGCCTCCGAGAACATCGAGAACGCGAGCTCGACCGAGCCGAGCTGGACGCGGTCGCCGTGGACGAGGCGCGCCCGTCGCTTGCGCTTCCCGTTGATGGCGATCTCTGCGTCCTTGTCGAGCTCTTCGAGCGAGAAATCACGGCCGTCGAAGAGGATTTGCGCGTGGTGCTCCGCCACGCCGACGCCCGGGACGGCGACGTCGTTGCCGAGCGCCTTCCCGATCGTCGTGAGCGGTTTGTGGACGCAGTAGACGCGCGGGGCGCCCGCCGCGACGAAGTACCTCAGGGTCGGCATCGTCGGCGAGCATAGCAGGGCAGCGCGGGCGCGGATGGGGCCGAAGCGCGCTTCAGGTCACCAAATACCGCTGACGCTGGCGCTCATCCCGCCGGGCACGGGCGCGATGCCCCCGCCGACGATGCGGGCGTAGCGGCCGTGCTTCGCCCGATCTTCTTCCTCGTGCTCGCGCTTCTGCTCGCGCGCGATCGATCCCGGGGTGTCGGGGCGGCCGATGAACGCGCCGGCGACCATGCCGATCGTACCCAGGACGCCCTGGAAAATGAGGCCGCGACGCGGATCGGAGTCGCCCGCCGCGTAGAACGGATACACGAGCAGCGAGGCCGCCTCGCCGATGGCGAAGCCACCCCACATCCACTCGAGCTGCTGCCACGAAGGCTTCCACGCGAGCGACAGGCCCGCCGCGCCGACGAAGGCGACGTTGAAGCCGATCAGGCCACCGAGCGCCATCGAGTCGTTGGTCTGCGACCAGGTGGTCTTGCGCGTGAAGACCTGGTCGCCGAAGGGCGGAGCGCCGCCGTTGACGCCGGGGACCTGGAAGCTCTCACTGAGCTTGCTCGCGCCCCAGCCGAACTCGGATCCGATAACGGTGCCCCAAACCGCCGCGGAGCCGATGAGGACGTTGTTCTTCGGCGAAGGACGCAGGAAATAGCCGTAGGCAAAGCCGCCGACACCACCGAGCGTCGAGCCGATGAACTCCGCGCGGGCGAGGCCCTTGAAGCCCCACGAGGTGCTCGCGGTGCACGCGGCGATGTTGCCGCTCTTGATGTCCGTGTTGCCCGTGAACCCGCAGGACCCGTCCGTCGACGTCACGGCCTGGTAGCCGGCGATGCCGAGGCCTTCACCGGCGCCGACCATGAGGCCGACGGCGATCGCCGACGGGAGGCCTTCGCGCATCGCGGGGCGGTCGGCGAAGAACACGCCGGCAGGCGCCAGCGCGCCGAGGATCACCGGGGCGATGAGCGAGATGCCGGGATCTTTCGTGCCGGCCTCGGCGTCGATCCAGATGCCGGTACCGATGCCCCAGGCCGTCGCGGTCGCGTACAGCGTCGCGATCTCGAGCGAGGTCGACTTCTGCGGCCCGGTGGGAGCGACGTAGCCGTACCCGTTGAAAGGCTGCTGTCCGTAGCCCTGTTGCGGCTGTCCGTAGCCCTGTTGCGGCTGTCCGTACCCTTGTTGCGGCTGTCCGTACCCCTGCTGCGGCTGTCCGTAGCCTTGTTGCGGCTGTCCGTACCCTTGCTGCGGCTGTCCGTAGCCTTGCGGCGCGGGCTGGGGGTACTGAGCGAAGGCACCCGAGGCCACGGCGGTGACGAGGAGCGCGGAGACTGAGCCAAGAAGCGTGCTGATTCGCATCGGTGATCCACTCTGCCTCGAGCCTGAGCGCGGTGCGCCGACCCGGAGTTGGGGGACACGAGCGTCCCTTGGTTCGAGCGAAAAGGAGCCAGGTGAAGCCAGGCTTGGACGGGCGGTCGTCATTCCTTACTCAATGCGCGGGTCATCAAATCGATCACGGCCTGGCGGGGCGACTTGTCCGCGTAGAGGACCTGATACACCTCCTGCGTGATCGGCATGTCGACGTCGAGCTTCACGCCGAGATCGTAGGCGCTCTTCGCCGTTTTCACGCCCTCGGCCACGTGGCCCAGGGTGCTGAGCACATCGCCCAGGGTGCGGCCCTTGCCCATCTCGTAGCCCACGGTCCGGTTGCGCGACAGCTCGCCCGTGCAGGTGAGCACGAGATCGCCCATGCCCGAGAGGCCGGCCACCGTGAGCGGGTTCGCGCCCCGACGAGCGGCGAGCTTACCGATCTCCGAGAGGCCCCGGGTGATCAAGGCGGCGCGGGAATTGTGCCCGAAGCCGAGGCCGTCTCCGGCGCCCGCGGCGATGGCGATGACGTTCTTCAATGCGCCGCCGATCTCGACGCCCGTGACGTCCGACGACGAGTAGACGCGGAACCTGTCGGTGGCGAAGGCGCGCTGCACGGCCTCGGTCTCGAGCTCGCTCGTGCCCGCGACGACGACGACCGTCGGCTGGCGCTGCGCGACCTCT
>JANYGI010000188.1 GCA_025362495.1 Byssovorax sp.
GAAGAGCGTTCGTCGGGCATGACGTGTGGGGTTCATCGCGGTCGACCGAGGTCGACTGCGTGCCCCGAATCCCTGTTGCCAGGGAGGGCCCACGTCACTTCCGTACGTACGTATACAATCCAGTTTTCAAGGACCGAGCCGGATTGCGGAAAGACTTGAAGTCTCGTCGCTTTCCGTGTTCTCTTCGAAGCGTCGGACCTGCCAGACTTCGGCAAGCCCCGTCTCGTCGAGGGCGGCAACCTTAGGTTGCCGCCTTCGTTTCGTCAACCGATTTTTTTCGGCTGCTCGCTTTTCTTCGGAAGCCTCACGGCTGCCTGAAGGTGCTCGGGTGAGCACTCGCGATTCCCTACGGCTGCGTTCCGACCCGGTTGGGTCTGGTTCGCCTCGAAGGGAGGCGGATATTACTCACGGCCCCCGGCAGATCAACAGGAAAAATCATCCTGGCTGTCGTTTGCTCCGAGATTGGCGAATACTGGGAGGTGCACCGTCCAAGCGACGGCAAGGAGACGGTCATGCTGGTTTCGTTGACGAAGTTCGGGGTCGCGGGTGCGCTCGCGGCCGGTCTTTGGTTCGGCGTGCCGGCGGCGGCGGAGGCCAACGTGGTGGATGGCGGTGTCGCTCCGGCGGCGCCCGCTCAGGGCGGTGAGTGCGGAAAGCCGGGACAGCCCCCCTGCCCGCTCCAGGACTGGATGAGAAAGAACGTCGCGTCCGCGCTGGCTTCCAACGACGCGGCGGCGCTATCGGTCGCGCTGGAGAAGGCGGCGAAGCTGACGCCGGATCCGGCGTGGGCCTCGTGGTCCAGCGCGGCGAACGCGGGGGCAGCGGCGGCGAAGAAGGGCGACATCGCCGGCGCGCGCGGCGCCTGCAAGACCTGTCACGAGACCTGGCGAGCGACGTACCGCGAGCAGTTCCGGATGCGGCCCGTTCCGCGGTAAAACGAGGCGCTCGGGGGGGAGCGCGATCGTTCAGTCGACGCGTTCGTCGGCGAACCACCGGCCCATGCGCTCGCGGACGAGCATCATCTCGGCGCCGCTGGGGAGGCGGATGCGGAAGCCTTTTTCGCGAGGGGCGAGGCCACGAACGGTGCCCATGACGTCGACGTGGTGCCAGCCGCCGGCGACGCGCATCTTCGAGGGGCGCGTGCGATCGCGCCGCTCGGCCTCGACGGCGACGCCGTACCAGCACGACTCGGGGCTCGGGCCCGTCCAGCCAGCCTCGATCGAGAGGCGCGCTTGCACCTCGACCAGGGCGCGCTCCGAGACGGCGAAGGCCGCGTGGCGGTGGAGGACGATCAGCACGGCGTAGCTCGTGTCGACGCGGCGGACGACGTAGCCGCGGCCGCGCGCGCGCAGGGTGATCTGGCGGATTGCGCCCATCGACGGCGTCTCGGCCGTCTCGGCGAGGACGATCTGCCAGTGCGCCGCGGCGATCTTCAGATCGAACGTGTCGAGGCCGCCGGCGTAGTCGACCGTCTCGCCCTCGAAATCGACGAGGGCGACGGCGATCGCGCCCGGGGTCGCGGCGAGGAGGCGCTCGAGGATCTCGGTGAAGGTCGAGGTCGACTGATCGCGCGGGGGCGAGGCGCGGCGCGCGCGAGCTGACGGCGGCGGCGCGATCGGCTGGCGCGAGGGCGCGCTCATCGCTCGACGTGGACCAGCGCGAGGAGAGCGTCGACGTCGCCGGAGCGCTCGGTCCGAGCTTGATTTTGCGAGAGGAGCTGCGCGACGACGGCGTGGGCGCGGGCGTTCCAGATGTCGTCTTCGAGGAGCTCGGGCGCTACGATTGACCGCGGGACGTTGGCGCGCTGCTCGCGCTGCTCGGCGGCGTCGGTGAGCTCGGTCGGGGTGATCGGGACCTTCTCGACGTCGGCGCGGATCGCGTGCAACAGGCGGCGCGCGAGGACGCTGCGCACGTCGGCCGCGACGTCGAGGCCGCGGGCGGCGGCGCCGTCGGCGAAGAGCGCGTCGCGCACGGCGAGATCGCGCGCGGCCTGGACGTCGACGTGCTGGAGGGCGGCAATGCGGCCGACCGAGTCGCCGTGAATCGCGGCGGCGCCGACGCGGGCGACGATGCCTTCGGGCAGCGGGCCGACCGCGGCCTTCGGGCCGACGTCGGGCGGCGCGTCGCCCGGCGAGCCGCACGCGCCGAGCGCGAGCGCCGCGGTGACGAGGATCGCTGCGGCGCGCGGGCGGATCATGCGGCGCTCCCCCGCGGGCGGAGCAGCTCGGTCGAGGCGCGGAGGGCGAACCCTCCGACGACGAGGAGGTAGATCGCTTCGAAGTCTTGCCGGTTGCCGAGGGCGCGTAGACCGAAGCCGAAGGCCACGGTCGCAGCGAGAAAGAGCACGATTGCCAGGACGTCGAGGACGCGCGTCACCGGCGGAGCTTATCGCACCGGGCGGCGCGAGGGATCCGGGATCGGATCCGGGGCGCTGGCCAGTTCCGCCCGTCAGAAGTTTGATCATCTTTCGAGGCTCGCCGGGCGGAGCTGGTGCGGCCGCGAAGCGGGCGTGGGGTTTGGGGCGTAGCCCCAACGAAAAAGGCTAGTTGCGCGCCTGCGCAGCCGCCCGCGCAGCGGGGCCAGAAGTCTGGCCAACCCTGGCCAAACTTCTGGAGCGCGGAACTAGCGGAGGATCGTCACGACGGCGCCGGCGATCGCGAACGTGACCAGGAAGAGCAGCGCGCGGATCACCGGGGCGGTCAGGCGACGACCCGCGGGGTTGCGCGATTTACCGCGGGCCGTGGCCACGGTGCTCGCGGCCGTGACGACGGCGACCGAGCAGGCCAGCGCCAGCGCCTGGGCGACGAGGGCGCGATCGGGATCGCGGACGCGAAACGCCGAGACGAGGTAGCCGAGGCTGGCGAGCACGCCGAGCGCCGCGATCGGCTGAGCCGCCGGCGCGAGGGCGGAGCGCGCTTGCAGCGAGGGCGCGTCGGGATCGGCCGGCACGATGCGGGCGCGCGGGCCCCAGCGCTCGCTCCAGGCGAGGGCGAACACGCCCCAGGCCACCGCGCCGAACGCGCCGCGGACCGGATCGAGACGCAGCGGATGAACGGCGCCCGGGTTGGCGAGCCACGTGAGCGTGGCGAGCCCGAGGAACGCCGAGATGCCGAGGTGGCGCGCGAGCTGCGGGCGCCTCGCGAGGAGCAGGGCGCCGCCGAGGCCCGCGCCCAGCGCGAGCACCGCGAGGAGGCCGGCGAGGATCGGGGCGCCGCGGCCGAAGCCGACCGGCGCGACGGTGATCGCCCAGGCGATCATCGACGCGACGAGGATCGGAGCGGCGCGCCCCTGGCTCAGCTCTTTCGGGAGCAGCCCGGCGGGGCTGCCCAGCGTGGCCTCGACGGCGCTGCTCGCGGTCTGATCGTGGAGCTCGATCGGAGCCTCATCGCCAGCGTCCACCCCGCGCGCGGCCTGTCGCTCGGCCATGGCGCGCTACGCCATCCCGCGCAGCAGGCGCTCGACCGGGATCGTGTCGCCCGCGTCTGCCGCGAAAGAGCCCGAGCCCTCGTGCTCGACCGCGACCTCGAGCCCGAGCTTCTTCCACAGGCCTTTGTCGAACAGGTGGCTCGGCCGCACGTTGCCGAGCGCGGCGAGCATATTCTGGCGCGTGCCGGGGAACTTCACGTCCATCTCGGCGAGGAGGCGCGTCATCGCCTTGCGCTGCATGTTCTCCTGCGAGCCGCAGAGATCGCACGGCAGGATGGGGAATTTACGCTCTTCGGAGAAGGCCACGAGGTCGTCCTCGGCGCAGTAGATCAGCGGGCGGATCACCACGTTGTCGCCGGCGTCGGAGATCAGCTTCGGCGGCATGGCCTTGAGCGAACCGCCGAAGACGAGGTTCAGCATCAGCGTGGCGAGGGCGTCGTCGCGGTGGTGGCCGAGGGCGATCTTGCTGCACTCCATCTCGCGCGCGAGGCGGTAAAGGATGCCGCGGCGGAGGCGCGAGCAGAGCGAGCAGTACGTTTTGCCTTCGGGGATCTTGTCGGTGATGATCGAGTACGTGTCCTCGGCGACCATGCGAAACGCGTGGCCGTTCTGCGCCATGTACTCGGTGAGCACGTGGCCGGGGTAGCCCGGGTGGCCTTGATCGATGTTGACGGCGATGATCTCGAAGCGGATCGGGGCGCGCTTCTGCAGATCGAGGAGCAGCTCGTGGAGGGCGTAGCTGTCCTTGCCGCCGGAGACGGCGCACATGATCCGATCGCCCTCCTGGATCATCTCGAAGTCGGCGATGGCGCGGGCCATCGACTTCGCGAGCTTGCGGCGAAGGGGCGAGGCGGACAGGGATGCTGCGACGGACATGGAACCGGAGCCTGGCGGCTACGCCGTCGCGAGGTCGTCGATGACGCGGAGGAACGTGAGGACGCCCTGCCCCGTGCCGCCCTTGGAATAGAGGCCGTACGCCTTGTTGGCCATGGAAGGGCCGGCGATGTCGACGTGGATCCAGGCCGTGTCGCCGACGAACTCGCGGAGGAAAAGCGCCGCGCTGATCGCCCCGCCCCAGCGGTCGGCGACGTGCTTGATGTCGGCCCAGTCGCTCTTCAAGCCGTCGCGCAGATCTTCCACCATCGGGAGCTGCCACATCGCTTCGCCGGCCGTCTTCGCGGCCTTGCGGAAGCGCTCCGCGGCCTCGTCGCGGTTGGTGAAGTAGCCCGAGACCGTGGGGCCGAGGGCCACGACGCAGGCGCCCGTGAGCGTCGCGTTGTCGATCATCAGATCGGGCTTGAGCTCGCGGCCGTAGGCCAGCACGTCGGCGAGGACGAGGCGCCCCTCGGCGTCGGTGTTGATGATCTCCACCGTCTTGCCGTCGTAGGAGCCGAAGATGTCGCCGGGGCGATACGCGTCGCCGTCGGGCATGTTCTCGGCGCTGCCGATGATGCCGTGGACCTCGACGTCGGGCTTCACCGCGGCGACCGCGGCCATCAGCGCGACGACGTTGGCCGCGCCGCCCATGTCGCCCTTCATCTCTTCCATCCCCGGAGCGGGCTTGATGCAGATGCCGCCGGTGTCGAACGTGAGGCCCTTGCCGACGAAGACGATCTTCTTCGTCTTCGCGTTCGCGCCCTTGGGCTTGTAGATCATGTGGATCATCCGCGGGTCGCGGCGGCTGCCGCGGCCGACGGCGATGATCAGCTTCATGCCCTTCTTCTCGAGGGCGGGGCGATCGAGCACCGTGACCTGGAGGCCGCGCGATTTGCACATCGCGACCGCGGCGTCGGCGAGCTTCTCCGGGTAGAGCTCGTTGGGCGGCTCGTTGATCAGATCGCGCGCGATGCACACGGCCTCGCCGACCTGCTGGCCGAGCGCCGCCGCGTCCTTCGCGGCCTTCGTGAGCGCGCCCGCGACGAGGAGCGTGACCTTGTCGAGCTGCACCTTCGGGAGACGATCGCCCGTGAGGTATTTCGTGAAGCGATACGATCCGAGGACGACGCCTTCGGCCGCGGCGCGCTCGCTCCCGACGACGTCCCCGGGGATCGCGACGCCGAGCGACGCGGCCTTCGCGCCGATCGCGAAGCGGCCCGCGCGGGCAGCGAAGAGGCGGACCTCGATCGCGCCGAGGGGCTCCTTGCCGAGGCCGAAGAGGATCAGCCGCGCCGGCTTCACGTCGTCGTTGCAGGGGATCTCGACCGACTGGTCCTTCTTGCCGGTGAAGTCTTCGCGCTTGAGGATCCGCGCCACCGCCGGGCCCAGCCGCGTCGTCAGCTCGCCGAGGATGCCATCTTTCGCGCTGGCACCTTCAGGGATGCCGAGGACGAGGACGTCGACAGCGACGCTGAGGGGCTCGGTGGACGAAAGGGAGAGCTTCATCGGTATGCTGGGTTCCGGGGAGGTGGCGCGAGGCAGCGGGCGCGCATCTAACCACGAAGTGACCACATCGTCACGCGCCAAGGGGTCGCGCGGGCGGCCCTCCGGAGCGTGACGACGAGGGGTGTCAAGAGGCCGACTTGTAAGCGTCCATCACGTCGGCGAGCAGCTTCAAGGCATCGGGCCGCGCGCGCTGGAACGCGTTGCGTCCCATGATCGCTCCGAACGATCCACCGGCCGCCATCTCCTTCACTTCTGCAAGGAGCTCCGGCGTCCCCTTCGCTTCACCGCCGGAGAAGATCACGACTCGCTTGCCGTTGAACGTCGCCTGGATGATGTGGCGGATCCGATCCGTCATGGTCGCGATCGGGATCTGGAACTTGTCGAAGACCTTCTTCGCTTCGTCCTGCTCCACGTGCGCCGTCGGCGGCTTGACCTTGATGATGTGCGCGCCGAGCTGCGCCGCGATCGTCGCGGCGTAGGTGCAGACGTCGATCCCCGTCTCGCCCGCCTTGGAGAGGCCGGCGCCGCGCGGGTAGCTCCACACCACGGTGATCAGGCCCTTGCGCTTGGCCTCGATGATCAGGTCGCGGAGGTCCTGGTACATCTGGTTGCGCTGCCCGGAGCCCGGGTAGATCGTGTAGCCGATGCCGATGCAGCCGAGCCGGAGCGCGTCCTCGACCGACGAGGTCAGCGCGGAGCAGGGCTGATCGATCTTCGCGAGCGAGTCGCTGTTGTTGACCTTGAGGATCAGCGGCACCTGCCCCGCGAACTTCGCGGCGCCCATCTCGAGCGAGCCGAGCGGCGCGGCGTACGCGTTGCAGCCGGAGTCGATGGCGAGCTGGAAGTGGTAGTCGGGATCGTAGGCCGCCGGGTTCGAGGCGAACGATCGATCGGGCCCGTGCTCGAAGCCTTGATCGACCGGGAGAATGACGATCTTGCCGGTGCCCGCCAGCGTGCCGTGGTTGAGCAGCCGAGCGAGGTTCGTCAGCGTCCCCGGGTTATCGGAGGCGTACCAGGAGAGTATCTGCTTCACGCGATCGGTCACAGCCATGGGTCGCTCCATCCAGTAAAGGGGCTCGAGGTTCGGCCACGCTGATAGCGCGGGTCGGCGCCGGACCCAAGCCCGGCATTTCCTGAACCGGCCAGCCGACCGCTCCGTCGCCGGAAGAGGCTGGGCTTGTGGCCGCGACGCGCCTCGGGCACACCGCCGGGACACGCCGACGAACCGAGGGAGATCATGTCGAACGACTCGCCTGTGCTGAGCTGGAAGTCCCCCGCGCCCACCGACTCTCGCGCGGGCATCACCCTCGAGACCTACATCCTCGAAGGGATGATGGGCTTCCCCGCTGCGTCGGGCGCGTTCACGTCGCTGCTCAACCAGATCGGCCTCGCCGCCAAGCTGATCACCTCGAAGGTGCGACGCGCCGGCCTCGCCAACATCCTCGGCTACACCGGCGAGACGAACGTGCAGGGCGAGCAGGTGCAGAAGCTCGACGAGGTCGCCAACGAGACGCTGATCGCCTCGCTCGGGCGGCGCCGTCACTGCGCGGCGATCGCCAGCGAGGAGATGGAAGAGATCAAGATCCTCTCGACCGATCCGCGCGCGAAATACGTGGTGGTGTTCGACCCGCTCGACGGCTCGTCGAACATCGACGTCAACATTTCCATCGGCACGATCTTCGGCGTCCTCCGCCGCCCCGACACCGGCGGCATCGTCACCGAGGCCGATTTTTTGACCCCCGGGAAAGACCTGCTGGCGGCGGGCTACGTGCTCTACGGCTCGTCGACGATGCTGGTGATCTCCACCGGCGTCGAGGGCGGCGTCCACGGCTTCACCTACGATCCGACGGTGGGCGAGTTCTTCCTCTCGCACGAGAACATCCGCATCCCCGAGCGCGGCAAGACGTACTCGATCAACGAGGGCAACACCGCCGCGTGGACCGACGAGGTGAAGCGCTGGAACGCGTGGATCAAGGAAGAAGACAAGGAGACGGACCGCCCCTACGGCTGCCGCTACGTCGGGACGCTCGTCGCCGACGCGCACCGCACCTTGCTCAAGGGCGGCATCTTCGCCTACCCGGCCGACAAGAAGGCCCGCGGCGGCAAGCTGCGGCTGCTCTACGAGGCCAACCCGTTCGCGTTCATCTTCGAGGCCGCCGGCGGCAAGGCCTCGACCGGGCGCGAGCGCATCCTCGACATCGTCCCCGAGGCGCTGCACCAGCGCGTCCCGCTGGTGCTCGGCTCGCCCCACGACGTCGACGTGTTCGAGCAGTTCATGCGCGGCGATCGCTAGCCGGAAGGCTGAAATCGTCGGGGCGGCGATGGATGCCGCGACTTCGGATCACAGAATGCTCCCGGCAACGCTGCAGGGAGCGTTTTGCATTTGCAGGATGCCGGCGGCGGCGATGCATGGAGCGTCCCGGGATCCGCGGACGCTCCGTGCGTCGCTGCCGCGCGGATTTTCGGATGCCGGAACGGCCGCGGCTGCCGTGCCTCCGGCGTTCTGCGGTTCGAAGATTCTCCCGCACGGCGAGCGGGAGCATTTTGTACTGCGCGAGGCCGCCGGGGCGCCGATCAGCTTGAAATGCCAAGAAAACACCGGAAATTTAACAGGGAGGCGAGGAGATCGGGAGGTGAGAGGAAGATCGGGAAGGAGTTTCCCTCTGTGAATTCTCCGACTCTTCAACCTGTTCGGTGCTCTAGACGCCCTGGGCCTCGGAGCCCCAGATGATCTTGTGGAGCTGGACCTGGACGCGCACCGGCAGCGCGTCTTCCAGCACCCAGTCGACGAGATCCTTCGGCGCGAGCTTCCCCCACACGCACGACGCCAGCAGCGACGGGACGACGGCAGGGAGGCTGCGCTCGCGGATCACGGCGCGCATCCACTCGTAGTCGGCGCGCCCCGCGAGGACGAACTTGATCTCGTCGCGGGGCGTGAGGTGCTCGAGGTTCGTCCAGCGGTTGCGGTGCGACTCGCCCGAGCCCGGCGCCTTGAGGTCCATGATCTTGTGCACGCGCGGATCGACGGCGGAGACATCGGCCTCGCCGCTCGTCTCGATCAGCACGGTGCGGCCCGCGTCGCAGAGCTCGGTCATCAGCGGGATCGATCCCGGCTGCAGCAGCGGCTCGCCGCCGGTGAGCTCGACGAGCGGCGTCGCGAGCGCGAGCGCGTCGGCGAGCACCTGCTCGCGGCGCATGCGCTTGCCGCCGTAGAAGGCCGCCGCGGTGTCGCACCAGGCGCAGCGGAGGTTGCAGCCGGTGAGGCGAACGAACGCGCACGGTAGCCCGGCGAACGTCGATTCGCCCTGTACGCTCTTGTAGATCTCGTGGACGACGAGGGTGTCTTGCTTCACGGAGGGGGCGGGAGCTTGCCGCGCGATGCGCCCGCGGCGCAAGCCGAGTCAGCGGGGATCACCTCGCCCGAGACGATCGCCGTGGTGACGCCGAGCGCGTCGCGCACGAGGAGCCGCCCCTCGACGTCGATGCCGATCGCGGTGCCGCGCACCCCCGCGACCTCGACCGTCTGCCCGAGGAGGGCGTCGCGTCGCGCGAAGGCCGAGGCGAAGCCCGCGAGGCGCTGGTGCTCGAAGCGCCGCGTCGCCACGCCAATCGCCAGGATGAGCTCGGCCGCCAGCGCCGAACGATCGCGATCGCGATCGTCGACGCCGAGGAGCGCGAGCGAGGTGGCGCGCGCCGCGAGCTCGGGCGGGAACTCCGTCGCGTGCACGTTGACGCCGAGGCCGACGATCAGGCTCGAGACGTCGGCTCCACGGAGCTGCCCCTCGACGAGCACGCCGGCCAGCTTGCGCCCGCCCGCGAGCACGTCGTTGGGCCACTTCACCGCGACCGCGGCCCGCGAGCCGACGCGCGCCGCGAGCACGTCGGCGACCGAGACGCCGATGGCGAGGGTGATCGAGGCGATGCTCGCCGCGGGTACCCGCGGGCGAACGACGACGGAGAGATAGAGGTTCTCGCTCGCGGGCGAGTGCCAGGTGTGACCGCCGCGCCCTCGCCCGGCCGTCTGCATTTCGGCGAGGAACGCGGCGCCATCGGGCGCGCCCGTCGACGCGGCGAGCTTCGCGTCATCGTTGGTGGACAGCGTCGACGGGGCGACCACGATCGGCCGCGCCGGGCCGCCCGACGCGGCGATCGCCCTCGCGATCGCGGCCGCGTCGAGATCCCTCACAGGGCGAGATCCAGCGCGATGTCGGCGGCCGGCGCCGAGTGGGTGAGCGCGCCGACGCTGATCAGATCGACCCCCGCGGCCGCGAGCTCGGCGATGCGCGGCAGGGTGATCCCGCCCGAGACCTCGATCAGCGCGTACGGGGCCGCGGCGCGCACGCGAGCCACGGCCGCGTGCACGTCGGCGAGCGAGAAGTTGTCGAGCATGATGATGTCGGCGCGCGCGGCGATCGCCTGCTCGAGCTCGGCCAGCGAGGCGACCTCGACCTCGATCTTCGAGGTGTGCGGCGCGCGCGCCCGCGCTCGCTCGATCGCCTTCGCGATGCCGCCGGCCGCGATCAGGTGGTTGTCCTTGATCAGCACCGCGCTGCCGAGATCGTTGCGGTGGTTCGACGCGCCGCCGACGCGCACCGCGTAGCGCTCGAGCGCGCGCAGCCCCGGCGTCGTCTTGCGAGTGTCGGTGATCCGCGTGCGGGAGCCGGCGGGCAGCGCGCCGACGTAGCGGCGCGCCGTCGTCGCGACGCCGCTCATCCGCTGCGTGAGGTTCAGCGCCGTGCGCTCGCCGGAGAGCAGCACGCGCGCCTTGCCGCGAACGCGCCAGATCACGGCGTCGGTCTCGACGGCCTGCCCGTCGGCGATCAGCTCCTCGAAGCGGACCGTGGCGTCGAGCCGCTCGAATACGCGGCGAAACACGGCCGATCCGCACACCACGAGCGGCTTGCGCGCGACCGCCTGGCCGACGGCCTCGGCCGCGTCGTCGATGCAGGACTCGGTGGTGAGATCACCGCCGTGCAGATCTTCTTCGAGGACACGATCGATGAGGGCGTCGAGGAGAGGGGGAGCCAGCATGGCGCGTACCCTAGCAAGGCCGGCCCGCCCGCGTCGACGCCTGCGTGGCTAGAACCGGAGGACGGCGCCGCCCCACGTGTATCCGCTGCCGAACGCGGCCAGCAGGATGTTCTTCCCGGCGCCGAGCTTGCCCTCGGCGAAGGCCTCGCTCAGGCCGATCGGGATCGTCGCGGCGGTGGTGTTGCCGTACTTCTCGATGTTGTGAACGACGCGATCGGCCGGCAAACCCAGCTTTTTCGCGACGAGCTCGTTGATGCGCATGTTGGCCTGGTGGGGCACGAAGAGGTCGACGTCGGCGACGGTGAGCTCGGCCGATTTGAGCACCTCGAGCGCGACGGCGGGCATCTTCTCGGTGGCCCAGCGGAAGACCTGCTTGCCGTTCATCTGCGGGAAGTGATCGCCGCGATCGAGCATCTCGTGGGTGATGCGGTGGGGCGAGTGCATCGACCCCGGGGCCGGCAGCCAGAGATCCTTCGCGCCCGATCCGTCAGCGTGGAGCGCGATCGAGAGCAGGCCGCGATCGTCCGAGGGGCTCGCGCCGACGAGGGCCGCGCCCGCGCCGTCGCCGAAGAGCACCGCCACGTCGCGGCCGCGCTCGTTGAGCTCGATCCCGGTGGAGTGAACCTCGGCCCCGACGACGAGGATGTTCTTGTACGTACCCGCGCGCACGAAGGCGTCGGCGACGCTGAGCGAGTAGAGGAAGCCCGAGCACTGGTTGCGCACGTCGAGCGCCGGCACGCCGGGGAGCCCGAGCTTGTCGCCGAGGAAGCACCCCGAGCCGGGGAAATTCACGTCGGGGCTCAGCGTCGCGAAGAGGATCATGTCGACGTCGGAGACGTTCCTGCCCGCGCGCTCGATCGCCATCTTCGCGGCGGGCACGGCGAGATCGCTCGCGCCGATGCCGTCGTGCTCGATGAACCGCCGCTCCTTGATCCCGGTGCGCTGCTGGATCCACTCGTCGGTGGTCGGCATCAGCTTCGCCAGATCGTCGTTGGTAACCACCTTGGTGGGAACGTAGTGCCCCACGCCCAGAATCGCTGATCGCGCCATGCGTCCTCGCTACTCCGAGGCCACAGCGCGAGAAAGGGAAGATCGACCGACACGACGCGTCAGCTTGCAGAACACGCGCAGCTTCGCAGCGGTGCCACGTGAGCTACGCACCGGGACGGACGGCGCCGCCTCCCTTTTCGAGTTGACGCCGTGAAATTCGGACGGCCCGGGCCGATTGGTCGAAGGAATGCGCTAGAACCCCGGCGCCGCGCGGACTTCGGGCCGCCGCTCGGCCGCGATGACGAGACCGTGCCCGGGTGTGCGCACCTTTTCGAGTGTCGCTCGTCCATAGCCCTGTGAGACTCTCCCAGGACCTCCCCCGCCCCCCACGGAAATTGTCGATGCGCCCCCAGGTCGGACAAGTCATCAACAACAAGTACCGCCTGAATCGCCTCATCGGCGACGGCGGCATGGGCTCGGTTTACGAGGCCCGCCACGAGATGCTGGGCACGCTCGTGGCGCTCAAATTCCTGCACCCCGAGCTCACGCGTCGCACCGGCCTCGTCCAGCGCTTCCTCCAGGAGGCCAAGGTCTCCGCGCAGATCCAGAGCCCGCACGTCGTCCGCGTCATGGACGTCGATCAGACACCCGACGGCCAGGCGTTCATCGTCCTCGAGTACCTCGAGGGTCGCACCCTCCAGACGCTGTACGAGGATCTCTACAAGGCCGGCCAGCGGCTCTCGTACGCCGACGCGCTCGAGTACTCGATGCAGATGATCGAGGGGGTCGAGGCCGCGCACAAGACGGGCATCGTCCACCGCGATCTCAAGCCCGACAACGTGATGATCACCACGGGGCCCAAGGGCGCGCCGCTGCTCAAGCTCCTCGATTTCGGCATCGCCAAGCTCAAGGTCACCGGCGAGATGGAGAAGGGGCTCACGCGGCCCGGCGTGATCATGGGTACGCCCGAGTACATGGCGCCCGAGCAGGCGTACTCGGCCGACGCGGTCGACTCGCGCGCCGACATCTTCTCGCTCGGCGTGATGATGTTCGAGATGCTCGCCGGACGCCGCCCCGTGGGTGGAGACGATCCGCAGCAGATCGCCGCCGCGTACCTCGCCGGGCAGATCGCGCGGCTCGAAGACCTCGCGCCCGGGATCGCGCCCGAGCTCGCCGCCGCGGTCCACAAGGCGATGGCGGCGCTCGCGAAGAACCGCTTCAACTCCGTGAGCGAGCTGCGTGACGCGATCGAGCCGTTCGCCCTCGCGGTGCGCCCCGTTCAGCCGAGTCGGGTCAGCCTGAGCGCCACGCCCACGCCGGGGCCGGCCTCGCCGAGGATGGCGCCCAGCCCCGCGACGAACCTCCCCGAGGAAGCTCCGCGCGCCGTCCCGAAGACGCTGCCGCCGGAAGACGAAGCGCCTGCGGCCGCACACCACCGCGGGCCGACGCCCCTCGGCGGGTTCGCGGCGCTGAACGCGCTGGGTCCCGTCAACATGGCCGCGACGGTCACCACCCCGCCGCTCGCGGCGAACGGGTTCGGCTCGACCGACTTCGCGATGCCGCTCACCCCGCTCGCGCCCGCTGCGATCGACGTCTCTCCGCGCCCCGGTGGCACGCACGTCGGCAACGGTGGCGGCTACGGCGGCGGAAGCGCCACGGCGGTGGGGACCCCGGGGTACGGCGCCGAGTTCGCCGGCACGGCCCCGATGGACTCACCGTACGGCGGGAAGCCGGGCATGAACGGCAATGCGGCCCGGACCGTGAGCGTGCTCCCGCCCGAGCCTCGACGCGCCGCGGGCCGCGGGCCCTCGCTCGTCCTCGTGCTGCTGCTCGCCATCGGCGTCGCCGGCGCCGTCGTCGGCGGCGTCTACGCAGCGAACCAGTACGCCAAGGTCGAGGATCACAACGACGCGCCGATCCAGATCCCGCCCACCTCGACGGTGCGATCCGACCCGCCGCCGACCACGGGGACGACCGCACCGATCGCGACGGCGCCCGTCACGACGCACCCGCCGGTCGTGGGGCCGCCGCACACGACGACGCCCACGACCCCGACGACGCCGAAGCCGGGCACCACGACCACGCCGACGACGCTGCCCACGGTGCCGACCGCGCTGATCATCCCGTCGGCCTTCCCCAACTTCCCGAATCCGTTCGGCCTCCCGAACCCGTTTCAACCCCCGGGCACGTCCACGACGCCGGCGCCGCAACAGCAGACGCCGCCGAGCACCCCGACCACGCCGCCGACGACACCTGCGCCGACGACGACCGGGCGCCCCAAGATCTTCTTCCCGCCGAAATCGGGCATGAACGAAGCGCCGCGGCCCCACCACCACCCCATCACGATCCTGCCGCGGCGCCGCGGCTGATCCGATCGCGATCACGGCGAGATCTGATCGTGGCGCCGCCCAAGGCGCGCTAGCATCGGCCACGATGAGCAACCAGCAAGGGGACAGGCCTCCCTCTGCCGCGCCCGCGGGCGCCTTTGGCCCCGGTCACACCATCCTTGGCGAGCCGGCCTTCGTGGAGGAGCCCGCGCCCGCGGCGTACCCGCCCCAGGCGCCGCCCGCAGGCGCGATGGTCCCCGCGACGATCGTCGACGCCGGCGCGTTCGTCCCGGCGCCGCAGTACCCCCCTTCCCCCTACGGCGGCGGGACTGCGCCGGCCGCGGGGTACGGCATGCCCGGGGCCATCCCGCCGACGGTCGGTTACGCCGGGCCCGCTCCGAATCCATACGGCGGCCCGCCTCCTCCGGCGTATCCCGTGGCGCCGCCCCGCGCTGCGCCCCGCGCCGCCGGCGGGCCACCGCTGCTCGTCATCGGCCTCGTGGCGTTCGCCATGATCGGTGGGCTCACCACGTTCCTCGCGCTCCGCGGCCGCGGCAGCAGCGACGACAGCGACAAGCCGATACCGACGATGGAGGTGCCGCCGGCCGCGACCGTGCCCTCCGATCCTGGCCCGAGCGCGGCGACCGGCGGCGATCCGGCCGAGCCGCCGCCGCCCGAGCCCGCAGCGACGACGCTGGCGCCCGTCCCGACGCACGTCGCGCCCAAGCCCAAGCCCACGGCCACCGCGCCGAAGCCGACGGCGACGAGCCCGACGCCCAAGCCCACCGCGACGACTCCGCCTCCTCCGCCTCCTCCGCCCCCTCCGCCGACCTCGACCTCGACCTCCAACCCCCCCTCGAAGGGCGGGCCGGTCCTCATTCCGCGCCATCCGATCCCCAGGACGCGTTAGGCGCCGACAGGCACGCTCGCCGCCTGGCGACACGGCCTGTCGATGCGACCGGCAATCGACGTCATCGGCCCTTGACACCCGGGCGTCGGTGACCACGCTCTACGCCCATGAGCAAGCCTGGAACCGCGGCGGTCCTGTCGTTCTTCATCCCCGGCGTGGGGCAGATCTACAACGGTGCCTTCCTGCGCGGCATCTTCTGGCTGATTCTCACCCCGGGGCTGTGGCTCGGCACGGCCGGCTGGTTCGGCTGGATCTGCCACCTCGTGGCCGCGTACACGGCGTATTCCTACGCGATGAAGCGCGAGACGATCGTGACCGAAGTCTGAAAGAAACGGTTTCGCCGCGGCGAAGAGGGTACGGGACGACGATCCCGTGCCCTCTTTGCATTCCATCCTCGGCGCGCGGAAGCTCCCCGGATCTCGGGCCTTCAGCTCGGACGTACAAAGTCCGCTCGGGCCGCCGGGGGCCTCCCGTCCGCGCGGCCGCGGTGGTACTTCATCTCCATGAAATCAGCCACGGATCGCGAGTTGACCACCTCCGCGGGCGAGGCGCCTCCAGCCCTCACACCGACCACGATCGCCGCCGTGAAAGACTTCACGGCGCGCAAGAGCCTCGAGCAAGCGTATGTCTTCACGCGCGGGCTCACCGAGGCGCTCCACAACGCTCCTCGAGAGGGTGAGTCGAAGGGCCTCGCCCAGGCGCTCACCAGCGCTGGAATCAGCCTCGCCGACGCCGAGCAGATCGCCGCCGAGGGCCTGGCCCTCATCGCCGTCATGGCCGAGCGGGATCGCCGCGCCGAGGCCTTTCATGCGGCCGTTCGCGACGCGGGCGACGGCGAGCGGGCGCTCTACGACCGGCTCTCGAGCTTCGCCCGGCTGCTGCGGATGAAGCTTGGGCCGACCTCACCCTCGCTGGCGAGCTTCGGAGTCCCCGTCGCCGACAGCGCCGCCCCGACCCGGGCTCGCCACCGCTCGACGCGGCCTGACTCGCTCGACAGCGCTCCTCCCAAGTAAGAGCGCCTCACAAAACCTCCCGTCGCCGGCCTGCAGAGCCGCGGCGCTCGCCTGCGTTACTCGGATTCGGCGTGCATTCGCACGCCTTCATCCTCGCGCCTTGGCGAGCTTGCGTCTCTTTGGCCGGCTCGGTCCGGTTTCGTTCGGCGCTCTGACCTCGGCGAGACTCGATATCGCGGTTTCGTGGCAGGGCCGAGCGCCCGGAGCCGCGATGGAGTCGATACGGCTCGACGGGAGCGCGCCCCCGCGGTTTCATGCGCGCCGTGGACCTCCCCTCCGTCGAAGAAAGGTTCGCCCGCGCCCCGGCCGCGCCGATCGTGGTCGATCCCCGCCTGCTTCGCCGGATCATCAAGCGCCACCGCGCCGTCCCTGGCATCGGGCTCGAGGTCCCGCACGCGCGCTGCTACGCGATCCGCCGCGACGCGCTGCTCGGGATCGTCTCGGCGGCCGCGCTCGGTCGCGACGGGGCGAGCCTGCCCGACGAGGTCATCCTCCTCCCCCGCCCCACCGACGCCGAGCTCCGCTCCACGCCGGTCGAGGAGCTCTTGACCGACCTCTGGCGCGCGGCGTTTCACGCGGCGATTCACCTGGAAATCGAGCGTCGCAGCGCCGCGGGCGCGCTGACGCCGGCGCGGATCCGGGAGCGGATCCACCGCATCGGCGAGACCGAGTTCGACGAGGTGCGCCTGGTGCTCCGGCACGACGAGAGCCTGCTTCCGCCGTACGACGATCGCGAGACGTTCACCGAGTTCGCCGCGCTCTATCTCGAGCTCCAGAGCTTCGATCCCGCGCTGCTCGATCGGCTCTTTCCCACGCTCCGCGATCGCTCGCGGGTCGATCGCGCCATTGACGTGGATCCGGCGCCGCTGCTCGCGCGCACCCGGCCGCTCGGCGCGCCCGAGGCCCCGGCGCGCATCTCGTCGGTGCCGCCGTCGTCGCGGCGACGCGCGTCGATCGTCCACGAGCCCGCGCGCCCCCGCGCCCCGTCGCCCGAGGCGATGGCGCGCTATTTTGCCCGGGCCGACGTCGCGCGACGCAAGGGGAACGACGTCCGCGCGGCGCTGCTCGCGCTCTGCGCCCACGCGGTCGCTCCCGCTGGAAAAGAGGGCGACGCGCTCGCCGCCGCCCGCGCCGACATCGAGTCGCTCGCCCTCCGCCTCGATCACGCGCTGCGGCCCGAGCGCGTCGTCACCGAGGCCGAGCGCGCCGCGGTGCTCTCGACCTGGACTCCGCTGCTCCTCGCGCTGGCCCGCGCCGGGTTTCGCCGCACGCTCCGACACACCGTATCTGCGCGGCTGCTCCTCGATCTCCAGAACGCGGCCGTCGCGCGCGAGCGCCCGCAGAGCGCCGTCGATCTCGTCGAGTTCGCCCTCTCCCTCGGCAAGAGGCCAATCGTGCGCCCCCTCCCCGCCGCCATCGACGTGCGTATTGCGGGGTACCTGCACCACGCGCTCAAGAAGGTTCGCTTCGTGGCCCTCGACACGGCCTCTCGCCGCGTCCTCGCCGACTTGCTCCATCACACGGTCGAGCGGGCCGAGGACAGCGTGCGTGTCGCCCTCCGGCCGCGGCTGATCGAGGCCCTCGACGCCGTCGGCCTCACGCCGAACGACGCCCCCGAGCGCCTCGCCCGCGCCAAGCTCGTCGACGAGCTCCTCGATCAGGCCGTGCACCATGGCTTCCTCGGGATTGGCCACCTCCGCGACGCCATCTCGCGCAACCAGCTCAAGCTGGAGAGCCTCTCCGGTCCAAAACAGCTGCTCTTCGGCGACTCGCTGCTCAAGGCCGATCGACGGCTCTCCATCTCGCTCGACGGGGTCTACCGGCGCGCCGAGATCTACTTGCGCACCCTCCAGCGCTTGAGCTCCGTCGCCTTCGGCACCGCGCCCGGGCGGTTCCTGACACTGTATCTCCTGCTCCCGGTCGGCGGCGCGTTCGTGATCCTCGAAGGGTTATCGCACCTCGTGAGCCTGATCCTCGGGCTGTTCGGGCTGCACCACCTCGTCCTTCTCAACAACGCCTCTCTCGCGATCGTCAGCGTGGCGCTCTTCGGGTTGATCCACAGCGCCGGGGCCCGCGCGGTCGTCCTGCGAGCCCTCTCGGGGATCCGTTGGGTGCTCGCGAGCGTCTTCGTCCGCTTCCCGCGCTTCGTCCTCCATCTCTCCCTCGTTCAGACCGTGATTCACAGCCGGCTCGCGCGCGTCGTGAGTCGATATCTGGTCAAGCCCGCGGTGATCACGGCGGTCTTCTGGCTCCTGGTCATCCGGCTCATCCCTCGTCCCGCCGGCTTCGGGGTCGCGGCGGCCCTCTTCGTCGCGCTGGAGATCGGGTTGATCTCGCCTGCGGGAGTGCTGTTCGAAGAGATTGTCGTCGACTGGTTCGCCCGGCGACTCCGCGCGATCAGCCACAGTGTTCTCCCGGGGCTCTTCCGGCTCGTCGCCTCGACGTTCCGGTATCTGACCGATCTCGTGGAGCGGGCAGTCTACACCGTGGACGAGTGGCTCCGGTTTCGCCAGGGGCAGAGCGTCGTCGCGCTCGCGGCCAAGGCCGTCCTCGGGCTCGTCTGGTTCTTCATCGCCTATGTCATCCGGTTCTCCGTCAATCTGCTGATCGAGCCGCAGATCAACCCGATCAAGCACTTTCCCGTCGTCACCGTCTCGCACAAGATCGTCTTCTCCTTCGCTCGCACCATCCTCCCCGCGCTGCGATCGGTGCTGACTCCACTCGTCGGCCCGAGCCTGGCTCACACCATCGCCAGCCCGCCCACTTTGTTCGTGATCCCGGGCGTGTTCGGGTTCCTGGTGTGGGAGCTCAAGGAGAACTGGAAGCTCTACCGCGAGAACCGCGCCACCCATCTTCAACCGGCGACGATTGGCCACCACGGCGAGACGATGAGCGCCCTGATGAAGCCCGGGTTCCACTCCGGCACGCTGCCCAAGCTCTACCAGAAGCTCCGGCGCTCGGCGCGGAGCAGCGATGGCAGCTTCGCCCGGCACGACGAGGCGCTCCACGAGGTCGAGGAGGCCGTGCGGCATTTCGGGGCGCGCGAATTCGCGGCGATCATCAACGGATCGAGCCGCTTTCGCGCCGGCTACGTGCGCGTCGACGGCGTCGAGCTCGGGTCCAACCGCATCACCCTCGTCGTGCGCTGTCGGGCCCACGACGAGGCCGCCGCGCCGGCGAAGGCCGCGTCGCTGCCGTGCCGCATCGCCTTCGAGGAGCAGTCGGGGCTGCTCCTCGCCAGCGTCCCCGAGGCGGGGTGGCTCGATGATCTGGAGGATGAAGATCGGGTGATCGTGGAGAACGCGCTGGTCGGCCTCTACCACTTTGCCGGGGTCGACGTGGCGCGCGAGCAGCTCGAGGCCGCCCTCCGCGGAGGCGCGGAGTCGGCGCCGCCGTACGACATCGGCAGCGGCGGACTCGTGGTCTGGCCGGCCGAATCGGCCGCCGTGGCGCCCGGCGATCCGCCGCGCTCCGAGCGCGAGTACGGGACCGAGATCTGCTATGATTTCCGGGGGACGACGACGCTGACCCCGATCGTCAAGGGGGAGCCGCCGGCCGCGCCCCCGCCCACCCTCGACGCCGCGGCGCTCTTCTATTCGAAGCAGCCAGTGGCCTGGACCGCGTGGGTGGCCGCCTGGAACGCGGCCTCCGCCGCGCAGGGCACGATACCGCGCCTGCTCGGCGGAGCCTCGATCCTACCCCGCAAGGCCGCGCGAGAGGCTCACAGCGCGGCGTAGATCGTCGAGAACGAGGCCGCCTCGCCGCGCAGGAGCAGGTTGAGGCGGGGGTTCGGCGACTTCAGCGTGTGGAGCCGCGCCTTGCGCACGTCGAGCATCGCGAACACCGCTCCTGGCACGGTGGTCCCGAGCGAGCTCGTCATCAGGTTCAGCACCACCGAGACGCGCTTCGAGGCGAGGGGCTCGCCCCGGAAGTACATCTTGATCAGGTGAGGCGTGCCGTCGATGTTGAGGCCGAGCTCCGGGTTGACGTTGATCTCGACGCCGCCGACGGCGTAGGTGCCGACCGGGGGCGCGAACCAGGTGATCCGGCCCGAGCTCAGGAACTTGCGATATCCCTCGATGATCGAGGGGTAAATGCGGCGACGGCGCTCGTCGGTCTGGGCGTGGAGGAAGGGATCGAGCACCTTGTCCGAGGCGCCCTTCTTGTGCATGTCGACGATGGCCTCGCGGACCTGCTTGTAGAAATCGGTGAACGCCTCGTCCTTGTTCTCCTTGAAATCGCGGACGCCGGTGAGCTTGGGCGCGCCGGCCTTGAGGACGAAGTCGACGAAATAGGTGAGGGAGATACGGTCCATGGAGCCTCCTGCGAACGGGGTGAGAGTCGTTGTCTTCAGTCCCGATAAGATAACACAGACAGGCACTCTCTGCGCTCGCCAAATACGGTTTGACGGACGGACAATGTCCGCCATCGGCCCCCTCGGGGATCGTGGATCGCGGGGCGCCGCGGCGCACCCCGAGGCGGACGATCTACGTCCGCGCTCGGGCGATTGAGCTGGCCGACGGGTGCGATCCGGGGATCGCCCGGGATCAGGGGGCGACGTTCGAGGTCTGGCCGGCGAGGAGCTCTTTCACCCAGGAAGTCAGCGGTTTGTTGCCGACCTGGGTGGTGTAGAAGCCGGGCCCGATCAGGTAGGTGTGGGTGATGCTGTTGACGAAGTAGGTGCCCCAGTGGCCCGACGACGCGAGGTGGTTGTCGCGGAGGTCGTCGAGGCCGGCCTCGAACTGGGCGCCGGTGAGGGGCATCGGGGTCCCGCAGGTGTCGTGGCCGAAGCCGAAGAAGGTGGAGATCACCGCGTCGTGGGTGGAGGAGATGAGCCCCATCCGGCTGTCGGGCCAGCGCGACGAGAGGTAAGCGGCGTAGTTGACGATCCCTCCGCCGTCGGCCTCGGTGCAGCCGGAGCAGGTGGGCGGGAGCGTCTTGTCGATGTCCCAGAGCCCGCGCCACTGCTTCTGGAGGCAGGGTGCGAGGTAGGGATCGGCCATGGGAGGGCCAGAGTCGTCGAGGAGCACCACGGGCGTGGGGCAGAAGGCCGAAGCGACCCTGTCGTAGTTGAAGGCCGCGCCGAAGCCGCCCGCGCTGACCCCGGTGAGCATCACCTGGGAGGCCTGGTGGAAGGTGGGTATCAGGCGCTTCAGGTAGAGGTTGATGTTCTCGTAGCCGACGAAATCCTGGGCGCTCGGCCCGCCGGGGACCATCTGGTTCGAGACGCTGCCCACGTGGACGTCGCCCGTGCAATAAGGCACGTAGACGGCGTTCCAGTCGCCGACCGGGTTCTCCGGGGGGAGCGGGTCGAAGATGCCGAGCTTGCCGACGGTGCCGGCCCAGGCGCCAAAGGCCTTGTCGTCGAAGGCGCCGAGGCTGATGGCGCAGGTCGAGCCGTTGAAACAGGCGCCGCCGCCCTCGAGGTAGATATAGACCTTGTCCGAAGCCGGGTTGAGGCGGACGCCGAAGCCCGTCGCGGAGCCGTCACGGCACTTCGCCCCGGGGACGTCGATCCAGGTCCATTGCTCGGGCTGAGCGATGAGCTTGTCGCCGTCGTACGGGCCCGCGGGAGGGCAGACCGGGGCGCTGCCGCCCGCGCCGCCCACCCCGACCATCCCCGCGCCGGTGGTCGCCGCGGGGCCGCCCGTGACCGTCGAAGAGGCGTTGGCGCCGGTGAGCATTCCGCCGGAGCCGCCAGCCCCCGACGACGCTTGCCCGGGCGCGTCGGCGCCGCCGCAACCGCCGACCGCGACGAGCGTGAACGCGCCGAGCGAAAGACAGAGTGCGGCTTTCATGCGGCGCACAGTACGGGAGAACGGGGCGACGCTCAATCGGGCTCGGCGTTTCCGCGCTGGGCGGCGAGCGTGCGGCGGCGAGCGGCGGTGTCCTCGGTGCCATGGACTCGGGTGTTCGCCCCCGAACATCTGCGCAAGAGGCCGCGCAGGACGGCTCCCGGGCGGGAGGTCACGTGATCGGTGATGCCGAGTACCGGAGAGCGTCTCCAGCGTTCGAGTCCAGCAGATCGGGTGAGTGCGCGGCTCGGCGCGGAGCCGTGCGACCGGTGAAGCGCGCGCTCACGTGGGCTTCTCCTCGGCGGGCAAAGCCTCGGTGTGCGGGTGCGGGTGCGGGTGCGCGCGGGCGTGCGCGGCTTCGACCATCTCGTGCGCCGCTTCGAGCGTGGAGATCGACGGGCGGGGCGCGTGCGACGTCTCGCCGCTGCGATCGAGGGCGAGCTTGAAGAGCACCGGGCCGACCATCTCGTTGACGGCGACGGTGGCGATCGCCAGGGCGCGGAAGCCCGGGCCGAAGCTCGGGAAGGCGCGGGCGACGACGCTCGAGATGCCGAGGGCGAGGCCGGCCTGCGAGATGAGGCCCGACCACCCCCAGCGGCGCATGACGGGCGGATCGTCCGCGAGGCGCGAGGCGAGGCGCCCGATGCCCCAGGTCACGACCGCGCGCGATCCGCAGAGGATCAGCGCCACCGGCCACAGCGCCTGCAGGAGCGGGACGTCGAGATCCGCGCCCGCGGTGGCGAAGAAGACGACGTACACGACGCTCCCCATCTCGCCGATGGCCTTGAGGAAGCGCGGGCCTTGCTTCGAGAGGTTCTGCACGACGAAGCCGGCCACCATGAAGGTGAGCAGCGCGTCGAAGCGGAGGTAGCCGAGCATCTCGCTCAGGCCGAAGCCGAGGGCGAGGAAGACCAGGATGAGCTGCTTGCCCACCAGGCGAATGTACGCGGCGAGGACGAGGCCGAGCGTCGTGCCGAGGGCCACGCTGCCGAGCACCTCGTGGCCGAGCGTCTCCAGATCACGGAGCGAGAAGGTGGAGCTCGGCTCGATCAGCGGACGGGAGATCATCAGCGCGGCGGCCATGAGGACGACGACGACGAGGTCCGACGTCATCACGAAGGTGAGCGTGCTCGAGGCGACCGGGCCGGTGGCGCGCGTCTGCGCGAGGATGCCCAGCGTGGCCGAGGGGCTGCGGGTCATCGCCAGGACGCCCCAGAGGAGGCCGACGCCGATCATGGCGCTGGTGCTGAGCGCGCCGAGGAAGGGGATCATCGGCTTGCAGGCGATGAAGACGCCCGTCATCACCACGGGCACGATCAGGCTCTGCAGGAGGGTCGCCCAGGCGAGGCTCCGGAAGCTCTTGCGGAGGCCGTCGATCTTGAGCTCGGCGCCGCCTTCCATCGCGATGAGGGCCAGGGCGAGGCCGTTCACCGTCGTCAGCTGCGAGACGGTGTGGTGGTTCATCAGCCGCAGCACGTACGGGCCGGCGACGATCCCCGCGAGGAGGTAGCCGGTGAGGTGCGGGAGGCCGATGATGTCGACGAGCTCGCTCGCGAGCGTGCCCGTGAGCAGGAGGAAGCCGACGGCGCCGATGGTGCCCGCCTGGCTCTCGAGCTCGGGCACGAGGCGCGTCGCGGCGAACAGGAGGCCGAAGAGCGCGAGGAGGACCAGGGCCTGGACGAGGCGCGTCGAGGCGGCCTTGGGGGCAGAGGGGCCGCCGCTCACGTGACCGCTCCTTCGTCATCGCTGACGGTGGGCAACGGCGTTGACGTCGAGGTCGTCGCGGGGACGATCGGAGACGCCGCGACCTCGGGCGGCGGATCGTCGCGGGTCTCGCCGGCGCGAGAGAGCGCGCTGCGGAGCGCCGCGGGGCCGACCAGCTCGCCGAAGAGGGTGATCGCCGCCGCGCACGCCAGGACGAGGCCGCCGACCGGCCCCGGGAAACGCAGCGCGAACGCCAGGCCGATGCTCATCGCCAGCGCGCCGGCCGACAGCAGGCCGAGGCCGAGGCGCGGGCCAGCGCGGCGCGCCGCCGGGGCCACGCCGAGGATGCCGAGGCCGATGACGCCCTTCGTCAGCGTGCGCGCGCCGATGGCGACGGCGACGAGGTACGGCAGGTACTTCGCGAGGCTGAAGTCGGTGAAGGCGCCCGCGAGGAGGAGCGCCGGCAGCATCACGGGGTGCTCGGTGGGCGAGAGGATCCGTCGCAGCTCGCGGCGGTGCGGCGAGAGCGCGGACAGCGTGACGCCCATGACGAAGAGCGCGCTGATCGACGAGAGGCCGAGGCGCTCGGTGGTGCCGACGGCGAGGAGCGACATGCCGAGGAGCACGCCCCACGTCTCGGCGAGGCGGAAGGTCTTGCCGAGCAGGAGCGCCGCCATCGCGCCGAGCAGCAGGCCGAGGCCGACGGTGATCCCGAGCCAGCCCAGCGTGTGGAGGTGAAACGCGACGGCCGGCGGTTGCAGCGCGAACAGCAGCGCGACCGCGAGGATCGGGATGAGATCGTCGCTCTCGGCGATCTCGTTCACGAGGTCGGACACCGGGCCCTCGGCGTGGTGGCGTGAGGCCACCCAGCGCACCGCGTAGCGCGTCGTCTCGGCGCCGGCCGCGCCGATGCCGCCGGCCGCGAGGAGGCGATCCGTCGGCGCGAGCGGCGAGCGAAAGCGGAGGAAGAGCCACGCCGCCGCGAAGACGGCGGCGCCGCTCAGCAGCGAGACGAACAGGCCGCCGACGAGGCGCGTGGTCCGCACGCGGCGATCGCCCGTCATGCCGAACGTGACGCCGATGACGAACATCAACCAGCCGAGCGCGACGTGAGCGAAAGGCTCGAACGTGGTGAGCGTGGCGCGATCGAAGAGGCCGAGCAGGCTCGGCCCGAGGATGAAGCCGAGGACGACGTACTCGGCGCCGGACGGCAGGCCCATGCCGCGGATGGCGCGGCCGCCGACCAGCAAGCTCCCGATGTACGAGAGCAGCAAGAGCCCCATGAGCAGCCAGATGGCGTTCAACGCGAGGCTCCCGACGCGGCGCTGCCGCGACGTCCGAGGGCGATGCTCTTCTCGCGCAGCGCCGAGGAGATCGCCAGCCAGAGGCGGCTCTCGGCGCCGACGACCGAGGCGTGAATGAGCACGCGGAAGCGCGCCGCGTCGGCGTCGATCCCCGCGAGATCGACGCGGTTGCGCGTGCCCACCATCTTCGCGGCACGCTCGAGCGCCTCGGCGGCGACGGCGAGATCGGCGTCGGGGGCGACGAGGACCTCGACCACGATCGGCGGCGACGCGCCGAGCGAGCTCGTCGGGTACCAGAGCCCGTGGAGGTGCGGCACGTAGACCGCCGAGCCGTTCTCGTCTTCGAGCACGACCTCGAGCAGCGTGATCGCCCGGACGCGGCCGTGGCGCCCGCCGATCGCCGTGTGCTCGTTCACGCGTAGCCGGCGCCCGTACATCACGGTGATCCCCACGGCGGCGTTGCAGAGGAGCGGCGTGCTCGCGAGGGCGAGCGCCACGAGGGCGATGACGCCCGCGCGCGAGATGGCGCCGTCGTCGGTGCCGGTGATCAGCGGGGCGGCGACCACGAGCGTGACGACGACCATGCCGAAGCGGACGAGGAGCCCCGTGGCCACCGCGAGGTCGCGCGGGAGCAACCCGAGCGTGGTCTCGCCGCGGGCGACGCTGCCGAAGAAAAGGCGAACGAAGCGCAGCGCGACGCCGACGATCATCGCGGTGATCACCGCGATCACCACCAGCGGGAGCGCGACGGCGACGCGGCCCATCAGCGCCGAGAGCGGCGTGAGGACGAAGCCGGTGAGGCGCTCGGTGTAGCTGTGCGTCGCTTCGAAGAGCGAGAGCGTGATGATGATCCACGCGTAGATCACGCCGATCTGCGTGATGATCCGCGCCGCGCTCAGCGCGACGGAGGCGCTGCCCCGGACCGCGGCCGGCTGCACGACCTCGATCGCGCGGACGCGCAGCGCCGGGAAGCGCTCGGGGTGCTCCGTCATCCAGACGCGGGCCTTCTCGGCGAGCTCCCCGACCTTGCGGAGCAGGAGGAACGCGACGAGCCCGGCGAACACCACCAGCGAGAACGAGAACACCGTGCGCGCCACGGCGCTGCGCTGGCGCTCGGCGCGGAGGGCCTCGCGCGTCTTCGCGGCGACGGCGGCGGCGTGCACGGCGAGCGACGCGTCGCCGGCCGCGGCGACGTCCTCGGCGCCGAGCTGGATCACCGGCGTCGTGCCGACGTAGACCACGGCGATGTCGCCCTCTTCGGCGACGCGGACCTCGAGATCTTCGGCGTCGTCGAGGACATGTTCGAGGACCTGGCTCGCGGCCGAGGCGCGCTGCTCGGCGGTGCGCCCCGCGCGCGGCGCCAGCACCACGAAGGCGCGCCGATCGTGGATGCGCACGGCGGCGCCCGCCGCGTCGGCCTTCGCCGCGCCGTCGGCGGCGGCCGGGCTCGCGTGACCGGCCGGAGCGCCGCTCATCGCAGGCGCCGCGCTCAGCACCGGCGCCGCGCTCATCGCGGGCGCCACGCTCACCGCGGGCGCCGCGCTCGCGGACGGCGCCGGTTGAGCCCACAGCAACGACGGCGCCAGCACGAGCGACATCGTCGCGATCGCAAGCGCCACAACGACCCTGATCCGCGCCTGCATCCAACCTTGCTAAAAGGTCCCCCGGGGCGTGGCAACAGAAACTGTGACGTTATCATGCCCGGATTTCTCGCGTGGAGTTGAACTCGGCGCTTTCGTCGCGCTGCCCGCGTGATCCGCGCCTCGCGACGGGCGACCGCGCGCGCCGCGCTTTTGCTACGGTCCGCCGCGCATGTCGCCGAAGGCCTCGATCCACGACCCGCTCCTCGGCCCGCTCACCGATGATCGCCTGACGCGGGACTATCGGGTGTTTCAGCGCGCCAAGGGGCATCGGTTCTCCTCGGACGACGTGGCCACGGCGTACGTCGCCTGGCACGCGGCGAGCGGCAGCCGGCGGGTGATCGACCTCGGCTGTGGGCTCGGCTCGGTGCTCCTCCACCTCGCGTGGAAGCTGCCCGACGCGACGCTCGTCGGCGTCGAGGCTCAGGCGATCTCGTTCGCGCTGCTCCGCCGCAACGTCGACCGCAATCAGCTCGCCTCGCGCGTCACGATTCACCACGGCGATCTGCGGGATGCGACGACGCTCGCGGCCGCCGGCGCGGCCTTCGATCTCGTCACGGGGACGCCGCCGTATTTTCCCCCGGACACCGCCGTCGACGCCATGGACGAGCAGCGCGCCTACGCGCGCATCGAGTACCGCGGTGGCGTCGAGGACTACCTCGCTGCCGGGGGAAAGCTCCTCGCTGCGGACGGCGTTATGGTGCTCTGCGGCGACGCGCGCGCCGGCGATCGCGTCGACCGCGGGGCCGCCGCGGCGGGGCTTTCGATCGCCGCGCGCCGCGACGTGATCCCCCACGCGGGCCGGCCGGCGCTGTTCGCGATCTGGACCCTCGCGCGCCACGTCGTCGCCCGCGCGGACACGACGTTGACGATCCGCGACGCCGACGGCAAGCGCACCGACGAGGCCCTGGCGCTGAGCGAGTTCTCGGGGTTCGTGACCTCGCGCTGAGCTGGTCGATGGGGGTAGGCCCTCGCGCGTTGCAAAGCGATGATCGGGAGGGCGAGGGCGAGATCGCCGCGGGGAAGCTCTGATCCACGACGCCCGGGGTGCGGGAGTGTCGCGGTGGCCGCCGACCGACCCGATCGCGACGGCACAATTTCCCGAGGCTTCGCCCCATCCGGCCCTCGCGGCCCTCGCGCCGGTGCTCGTGGACTTGATTGCCAGGGCCGACGCCGCGATCGCCCAGCACCTCGCCGCCGATCAAGCCCTCAAAGACTTCGACATGCTCGGCGGGAAGAAGACCCTGATCGACGGGTACAACGTCCTCCGGCAAACGGCCTACGGCCAGCTCGCGGCGATCCCTCACGCGCACCCCAACGCGATGCTGCCGGCCAATTTCGCCGACCGCTTTTTCCGCCACGAGGGGCGCAGAGGCGTCGCCGCCCTGCGAAATCCCAGGGATGTTCAGGCCAAGCTCGACGGCCACAAGAAGAAGATGGACGCGGCGCAGAAGCACCTCGACACCCTCGCTGCTGCTGCCGCGCAGAAGGCCGCCGACAGGAAGAGCGCGCTGGAGGCCGCCGCCGCGGTGGAGCAAGGGAAGAAGGACAAGAAGGCTGCCGACGACAAGCTCAAGGAGCTGGAGAAGGCGGCCAAGGCCGCGAAGCAAAAGAGCAAGTGAGCGCAGACGCGCGGACGCCGTGAACGGGAGCGCGATCGTGGACCACCCTCGATCGCGCTCTTTGCTTCGAATCAGTCCTCCCTCACCCATTCAGCTCGAAGTTATTCCGCGTCGGACGCTGCGCCGATGCGCCCGACCCTTCGCGCGAATCGCGGTGATCGCGGCGCCCCGTGATATCCTCGATCGCGTCATGCACTCCGCGCGATTCCTGCCTTTGGCGCTGGTGCTCTCCTTTTCTTGCCGAGCCTCGCCCAGGCGGCAGGCAACCGGGACGACGAAGCCCGCCTGGAGTACCTGCGCGGGCCCGGCGCGGAGAGCTGCCCCGGTGACGAAGCGCTCCGCGATGGAGTCGCGGCGCAGATGGGTGGCGCCGATCCCTTCACGGCTCACGGCTGCTCGAAGCGCGTCGTCGTCACGATCAGCCGCTCTCCGCGCAGCTTTGAAGGGGAGTTCGCCCTCTACGACGCCGACGGCGCGCTCGTGGGTCGCCGTCCGATGGGTGCCTCGACGTGCGCCGGCCTCGTGCAAGACCTGGCGACCTCATTGAGCCTCGCGCTCCGTCCTTTTTTGCTCCCCACCGCGCCGGCGGCGCCGCCGCGTTCACCACCGTTTGCGCTGGATCGGCCACCGCCGGTCCCGCCCACCGCGCCGCCTTCCTCGACGCGGCCCGATATTCGGATTGGCCTTGGCGCGTCAATGGGCTTCGGGCTGTCGCCCGCGATCGTCAGCCCCGGATTCGGTGGCTTCGTCGGCGTGCGCTGGGCGTGGTTCTTCCTGTCGCTCGAAGGACGCGGCGATCTCCCCGCCTCTACCAACGGGCCGAGCGGTGCCCACCTTCGAACGTCGCTCGCCGTGGGCACGTTCGCGCCGTGCCTCCACCGGCGATGGCTCCTCGGCTGCGGTTTGCTCACCGTTGGAGCGCTCCACGGCGCGGGCGTCAACGTGCATCCCGACGGGCAGACGGGGCCTTACCTGGCGGCCGGGCTCCGCGCCGGTGTCGAGGCGCCGTTCTCCGATCACTTCTCTGGCCAGATCACCGCGGACGGCTTGATCACCGCGCTTCGCCCACGAATGCTCGTCGGAGCAACCGAGGAATGGGTCGCCCCGGTTGCGTCGGGGTCGATCGGTATCCGGCTCGTCGCATCTTCCTGATCCCGGGGGACGATTTCCAGATGATGCAGCCGGGCTCGCGGGAAGTACGGCGCATGAGCTCTCCTGATCCGCCGGCTCCCGCGAGCGTGCGGCCCGCGCCGCCGTCGATGGAGATGGTTTACCGCGAGACCTTCAAACCGACGTGGAGCCTGCTCGGCCACCTCGGGATCCGCAGGCGCGAGGACCGCGAAGACGTCGCCCAGAACATCTACCTGGTCATCGCCGGCAAGCTCGACACCTACGATCCCACCCTGCGGCTGCAAGCCTGGGTGAACGGGTACGCGGTGAACATCGCCCGTCGGTACCAGCAGCTCGCGCGCAATCACCGGGAGCAGCTCCTCGGCGACGAGGCAGGAGAGCTCATGGATGTCGACGGCTCGAACCCGGAGCAGCACGCGATTGACGAGGATCGCCGCACGATCCTCGACCGCTTGATCGACGCGCTCGAAGAAGACCGCCGCCTCGTGCTGGTGATGAAGGAGCTTCAGCACCTCGACATGCTCGACATCGCGCGCGCGCTGAACATCCCGCTCGCGACCGGGTGGACGCGGCTCCGCCTGGCCCGCGCGGATCTCGAGGCTGCGATCAAGCGCCTCGGCGCTCGCGAGCGCGACGCGCTGGGCTTCGCGGGGATGGCCATCGTCCCCGTGACGGCGAGCGATCTCGATCGACTGTTTGGTGACGCGCGCCAGGCACCGATCCCCATCGCGTCGGACGGCGGGACCGCGGCGCGGATCTGGGGCCGACTTCAAGAGCAGCGCCCCAGCGTGACGATGCGCGGCTCGCTCCCGCTGGTGCCGCCGCTCGCGGCTTCCGCGACCCATGGCGCGCGCACGCTGGCGATCGTCTTCGCGACCGGCGCGGGTCTCGGCGCGGCGGCTCTCTTCGCGCTACTTCCACTCCCAGGACCCGCGCCGGTCACGCCTGCGCCGAGCGCTCGCGCCGAGGTTGCGATGGTCACGCCCTCGACGACGGCGAGCGCCGCGAGCAGCGACGACGCGCGGGCCGTGGGCAGCGCGGCGATGCCTCCGTCGATGGCCGCCGCACCCGTGCCCTCTAGCGCGCGGACCGATGCCGACGACGGTGAAGGCCGAGGCGCGACCGAGGGCGCGCTCATCCAGCGCGCGAGCGCAGCGCTCGCCGCGGGTAGGGCCAGCGAGGCGATCAAGCTCGCGCAGAGCCACGCGAAGAAGTACCCGCGCGGCGGGATGGGACAGGAGCGCGACGTCGTCTTGATTCAAGCGTTCGTGCTCGCCGGGCAACGGGCGAGAGCGATCGATCTCGCCGACCACTTCCGGCGCGCGTCGCCCACGAGCCCACTTCTTCCCACCATCGACGCGGCGCTCGGCGCGAAGCCGAGCCCCTGAGCACGTCTCGAAGAAAATCGGGTGTCACGTCGATTCCCGGATGATTCCGCGGCGCTCATCGGAAGGCATTTCGAGGGACGAACCCTCGGAGGACTCGAATCGTGCACATCGCCGTCGCCGTCGCCGCCGTCGCGCTCGCGCAGTTGATCGCGCTGGTGCTCTGGATCAAGCCACGCAAGCTCCAGGCGCTGTGGCCCACCAGAAAGCGCTCGCCCGCGCCGGAGCTGCCCTCGTCGCTCGCTCCGCTCCTGGAAGAGATCGCCCAGCTTCGTCGCGAGATCCGCGATGGGCGCCTCGCGCGCGCGGCGGGGCTCGCCGCGGAGCGCTTCGCCGGCCACCGGGCGATGCGGATCGCCGCGGAGTCGTCGCGGCCGCCGCTGCTCGCGGTCGTCACCGACGGCGATCGCAGCGCCATCGAGATCCCGCTGCCGCTCGTCCACCGGGTGACCACGGAGCTGGACGACGGCGAGATCACCGAGGCCGAGCAAACGCGGGTCCGGGCGCCGCCGAGTGGCCGCCCCGTGCTCTCGATCGTCGGAGCACCAGCAGCGCCCGGCGCTGTCTCGGGATCCTCGTGCTGACTTGAAGCCGTCCAGTTCGGTCGTGCGGCCTTCGCCGCCGCTCATCGCAGATCGACTCGCGCTCTTGACGGGCAGCATCGCATGAGCAATCACGCGCCCATGGACGTCATCGCCGAGCGAACGCTGGAGTTCCTGGAATCCGGCACCACGCAGCCGCAGCCGATCCGGGTTGATCTGGGAAGGCCCGTGAGAGTCGACCTCGGAGATCCGGGACAGGCTACGATGAGAGAGCCCGTCGTACTGTGATCCCGGGCGAGCCGGAGCCGGAGGGGAGCTGCTGGGGCGCGCCATATGGCATCTATGGCCCAGGGGCCGCCGTCCCGGAGAAGTGGTCGTACGGAGAGGACTCCTTGCAAGCGCTGATGATGGCGATTCGCATCCTCCCGACCTTTCTGGAGGCCATGTTCCTGCGTCGTGGCGTGTTGACGTGCGATGGAGGGCATTGGGACCTGGGGCTTGGCAAGGTGATCTTGCCGCCGCCGGACGTGGTCGGGCCACCCGCGCCGTAGCCGCGAGGGACTCGGCCCGATCACCGTCATGCCCCTCAGAGCTCGATCAAGCGCCGTGAGGTGGACGAGGTCGAGGGCGGCGAGGTTGCTTTCTCGGTCGAGGAGCCGCTGCACGACATCGGCGTGCCCCATCATAGCCGCCATGCCCAGCACCGTCATGCCGTCAATCCCGCCCATGTAGTCGGGGTCTGCGCCCGCTTTCAGGAAGAGCTCGACCAGCTCGACGTTGCCCTGCTCCGACGCCTTCTCGAGGGGCGCATTCCCCTCGCCGACCAGGTGCCACTCGCCAGGCTCGCGAGCGTCGCCAGCTGCCGGGTTGCAAGGTCGCTACGCGTCATCCGCAGTCGCCAGTCGCGCCGACAGCTTCCGGCCTCTGCCGGCATGAAAGCCCTGCCAACCCGGACGCCGCCGCCGTCCGATCCGCTCGATCGTTTCAGCTGGCCCGCCTCTCGCAAACGCTGTCGACGAGAGGACACGTCCATGCAGGTTCGACACGTACTCCTTGGGAGCTTGTCTCTTGGGGTTCTCGCAACCCTCATTCCGGCCTGCGTTGGCGCGGTGGATGGCCACGATCCGAGCCCGGAGGAGAATATGAATACGCAGGAAGGATTGCGCGACGGTCCGATCGAGCCGGCGAAGCGCATCATCTGTAGCGGCGGCGCGGAAGCCTGCGTGAAGCAGTGCCACTATGCCAGTATCGCGTGCTTCACGCGCGTCGAGCATCCGAGCAAGCCAGACGTCGGGATCGGTGATCTGTACGCGTGTCGAACGGCCACGCCGCGATCGTGCGACTACAGATTCGCGAACGGCGAGACGTGCGTGTTTTTCAAACACCCCAACACGGTGCTCTGCGTCCCGTGACGGAGCTAGGTCGCGCGCTGGTCGTCCCCGGCTTCACCGAGGAAAACGGGCACGTGCTCCGCGGCGAGCGCGCGCGCTTCGGGTGACGGTGCATCGTCCGTCAGCATATCCCGCAGCCGGCGCACGCGGTCGACATCCACCTGGGTCCACGTCGCGCCCGTGACGCCCGGCCCGAGGAGATCGGCCAGTCCATCGGCCGCGCGGGCGAGCACCTCGGGATCGACGAGCTCACCGCGCGCGATGGCGGCGATCGCGATCTCGCCAGCGTAGATCCGATCGACAGCCGCGTGAATGCGGTCGCCGGCCCCGTCACTCTCGTCACTGTCCATGGCTCGACGGTAGCGTCGCGCGGCCAGAGATACCAGCGATCGAGCGGACGCGGCAA
>JANYGI010000205.1 GCA_025362495.1 Byssovorax sp.
TGGCGAGATCGGTCTGGCCGGCGTCGCCATAGGCTTGACCGAGCGTGCCATAGGCAGTGGGCGAGTCCGGGTGGAGCTCGACGCAGAGCTTGAACGCGGCCATCGCCTCGTCTTTGTGCTTCTCGTAGACGCGAAATGCAAAGCCGTTGATGAGCTCTTCGGTGAGCTTCACCTCGAAGTGAAACTTCTTCGAGAGAGCCTCGTAGTGCGCGCGCAACGCCTTCACCGTGACGATCTCCGGGGGCGCCTCCCAGCCCGTGAACAGCCTCTCCAGGCCGTCGTACGTGCTGCGATGCGGGAGGGAGCCGTGGTTCTCGCGCTCCATCTGCTTGAATTCCCACTCGAGCCCGCGGGGAGCCTTCGACTTCAACAGGGTCGCGAAGGCCTCGACGCCTTCGAGCATTCCGCCGCCCTCGTTGCCTGTGGTCAAGTACACGACTGCTTGCATGTCCGGCTGGCTCTCGAGGGCCTTCTCGGCTCCCTGAAGCAAGCGCTTGTCGTCCCACCACAGGCTGGGGCTCATGACGATGTACGCGTTGAACGTGGCGGGAGACGTCGTGAGCGCGTGGAGCGCGAAGAGGCCGCCGAAGGAGTGACCGACCACGACGCGATATGGGGCCGTGCGATAGGCACCCTCGATGCGCGGCGCTACCTCGTCCTTCAGGAACGAAAGGAACTTCGGGCCGCCCCCGGTTGCGGGGTTGTCCTTGATCGCCGTCGGCGTGAGATCGCGCTCGCGGCCGTCGCCGGTATTGACGATGCCGACGACGATCATCTCCGGGGCGCGACCCACGTGGCCCAGGAAGGTGGTGATCCCGGTCGTGTGGTGGAAATGCTCCTCGCCGTCGAGCAGGTAGAGGACGGGATAGACCTCTTTGCCCTTCTTGTAGCTCTCGGGCGTGGAGATCAGGAGAGTGCGGTCTTCGCCGAGGATCTTCGAATGGAAGATCTGACTCTCACCGATGACGATGGGTGTGTTGCCTTCCTTCGGCGCCGGTCGAGCGCTCGCAGAATCGACCGCGGAAGGCGCGACAGGGGCGACGGCGCTGGCCTGTGGCGCCGTGCTCGACACGGGAGCAGGAGACGGAGACGAGGGCGCATCGCAACCCGCGCTCGATCCGGCGAGCAGGCCAGCGGTGAAGAGCAGAGCGAGCGCGGCGCGGATTTGACGGGTTGAAATCACGGTGTGACAGATAACATGTACCGCGGAGTGGCGAACGAAATACCTGACTGCTCTGCGCTTGCGCACGCCGTCCAGGTGTCCACTCCACGGGACACCGCGGCTGAACGGATTCCGTTCGAGTGGACATCGAGCTGTTCGAAGCCCGCGAGGATGAGGGCCGGCGGCGGTGTACCAGCGTGGATCGCGGCGTGCACTGTCGGACGCCATGAGCGACGAAACGACCCGCGAAGCGCTCCAGAGCGTGAACGACGAAGATCGCCTGTCGCTCCGGCCTGGCTCGCTGATAGCCGGCGCCTATCAGGTCGATCGCGTCCTCGGCGTCGGCGGCATGGGGACCGTCGTCGCGGCGCGGAGCATCGCGACGGGCGAGGTCGTGGCGATCAAGTTCATGCTGCCGCACTTCGCCCAGCATCAACAGCTCCTCGTGCGCTTCCAGCGCGAGGCGCGCGCCACCGAGCGCGTGCAGAGCCGGCATGTGCGGCGGGTGATCTACGCCGGGGCGATCTCGGCGCGGATGCCCTACATCGTGATGGAGTATCTCGACGGCGAGGATCTGCGGTCGCTGGTGAAGCGCGAAGGCCCGCTCGAGCCGCGGCAGGCGGCGGCGTACGTGCATCAGGCCTGCACGGGGCTCGCCGAGGCACACGCGCTCGGGATCGTTCATCGCGACATGAAGCCGGCGAACCTCTTCCTAGCGCGGCGGCCGGACGGGCCCTCGATCATCAAGGTGCTCGATTTCGGCGTCGCCAAGTTCGACAGCCCCAACGTCTCGGGAGACAACCTCGAGGTGACCGAGATCGCCTCGCTCGTGGGCTCGCGGTATTACATGGCGCCGGAGCAGATCATCAATCCTCAGGGCGTCAATGTGCTCGCCGACGTGTGGGCGCTCGGCGCGATCCTTCATTATCTCCTGACCGGATCCACGCCGTTCGCAGCCGCCACGGCCGAAGAAGTGCTCGTCAACGTGCTGCGGGAGCCGCCGCATCGCCTCGACGAGATCCGGCCCGATGTCCCCTCTGGCCTGGTGTCCATCGTCAAGCGGTGCCTCGCGAAGAGCCCGAAGGACCGATACGCGAACGTGACCGAGCTGGCGCGCACGCTGATCCCCTTCATGCGTGCTCACGACGAAGAGTCGGTGCCGAGCGGGCGATTTCCCCAGGAGTTCCGCCGTACGCAGCGCCTGACGAACTGTCCAATCCCCCCGCGGGCCCACGCTGTCCCGGAGGCGACGACCGACGCCACCACGGCCCCGATCAGGCGGATCTCGGCGGCCACGGCGACGAAGGAGGCGAGAGCGGAGCTCGAGACCGAGCCGGGCCACACCGCAGCGAGGGTGATCGCCATGGAGGACATGATCCCCTCGGCCGAGGCTCCCACCGTGCGGCCGCCGCCGATGCCCGCACCCGCGCCCGAGGAGATCGAGCTAGAGGTCGAGGTCGAAGCAGCGGAGACGCCGTCCCGCGCCTCGGAGGCTCCAACGCTGCTCCTCGCGAGGTCTCCTCTGCCCGCGCGAGCGGCTCGGCACCCGCGAGGGGTGGTGCTCGGCTGGATTGCGTCGGCGATCGTGGGTGGTTTGATCGCGCTGGCCGTGGGCCGGCCACCGCCGGTACAGGCCACGTCGGCGCTTCCGCCGGTCGTGCCGACGCAGGAGCACACGACGGTGACGACAGCGCTCGTGGCGGCGCCTCGATCGACCGAGGAGCAGCCCGAAGAGGCCAGTCCGAGCCCCTCGGCGCCGGCGCCATCCGGGGTCGCGACGGCCGCGGTGAAGGCCGCTCCGCCGGTGAAGGCCGCTCCGCCGAGGCCGCCGCGGATCGTATCCGTGCCTGTCGTCGCGGCGGGTCCGCGCGATACCGCCGTTTCGACGAAGCCTCTCTTCGAGATGCCCGCGGCGCCGTCGCAGCCCGCGCCTCGCGCGCCGTAGGTCGCTCGGCGGGCGCGCCCTGGAGCCGTGACCCGGTCTACGGTCGATGGGTGCTCACGGCGACTCCATCCGTCTCCCAGACGATCTCTCCTCCCTGGTCGGTCCGCGCGATCTCCACGCCCGCGGCCTTCAAGGTCCCCAGCGTGGTCGGGTGCGGGTGGCCAAAGCGGTTGCGAACCCCGGAGGAGATCACCGCCAACCCCGGGTGAACCGCCGCGAGGAACTCCGCCGAGGTCGAGGTCTTGCTGCCGTGGTGACCGACCTTGAGCAGATCGGCTCGGAGCACCCCCTCGCCGCGCTTCAACAGCCCTTGCTCTTCATCGTGCTCGGCGTCGCCGACCAGCAGCACCGAGCGCCGTCCGTAGGTTATCTTGAGCACCAGCGAGTTATCGTTGGCGCCCGCGTCCGGCAGGTAACCCGGGCACGGCGCCAGCACCTCGACGACGGCGCCGCCGAAGGTCCGCGGGGCGCCGCACAGCGTGCCTGGGCGCCTGATCGGGACTCCCCTCGCGCGCAGCGCCGCGAGCATCCCCGCGTACGTCGACCCGGCGCCTTGCTCTTCGCCTTGCCCCGAGTCCCACAGCTCACCGACCTCGATCTCCGGGAGCGCCGAGGCCAGGCCCGTGAAGTGATCGGGGTGCGGGTGCGAGAGCACGGCGACGTCGACTCGAGTCCTCCGCCGCGAGCGCAGGAGCGGCAAGATCACGCGCTTGCCCGGGTCCACCGGGCTGCCCACGAAGCCCCCGCCGTCGACGAGCATCGCGCTCCCGTCCGGCAGATCGACGAGGATCGAGTCGCCCTGCCCCACGTCGAGGACGCTGACGCGGAGCATGCCTGTCGGGGCGCCCGCGCGCGCCGCGCCGAGCTCCAGCGCGATCAGCGCCCCCGCGCCGAGCAGCAGAGTCACGAGCCGCCTCCTTGAATTCGTGGCAACCCAGGCTGCCGCGATCGTGACGGCCATCGCCGCGAGCTGCCACGGGGTCGGCGGCGGCACGTGGATCACCGCGCCTGTCGACGTGGTGATCCTCGCTATCGCCCGCACGCCCATCAGCGCCCCCGAGCCGAGGATCGCCGCCCCCCGCTCCACCGGCGGCGCCCACGCGAGCACGGCGTGAGCGAGGCAGACCGGCAGTGCCGCGAGCTCCCCCAGCGGAGCTGCGATGAGGTTGGCGAAGAGGCCGAGGACAGGCAACGTCGGAGCGAGGATGGCGAGGAGCGGAGTGCAGCCGGCCATCGCCGAGAGCGTCGTCGCCACCGGCGTGAGCATCTTCTTCAAGAGCTCTGGTCCGCGCACGACCACGCTCGCTATCGGTCGCTGCAAGACCACCAGGCCCGCCGTCGCCCCGGCGGAGAGCGCGAACGAGAGATCACAGCCAATCAGCGGATCGACCGCCGCGAGCAGCAGGATCGACCACGCGAACGTGCGCGCCGCCGCCGCGCGGCGACCGAGGCTGCGCGCCAGCATCGCGGCGCTGAGCATCGCCGCTGCGCGGATGGCCGAGCCGCTCCCGCCGGCGAAATCCGCGTACGCCCACGCGAGCGGGATGGCGACGAGCGCGGCCAGCCGCCCGACGTCGAAGCGCGCCGACAGCGGCGTCACCCGCAGCAAGAGCGCGCGCAGCGCCGCGGCGACACCGGCCACCGCGATCACCAGGTGCGTGCCCGACACGGCGAGCAGGTGCGCGAGGCCGCTCAGGCGAAAGGCCTCGTCGTCGAGCGGATCGAGATCGGTCTCGCCGAGCACCAGCGCGCGCCCGAGGGCCGCCGCGTCGGGGTGGTACGTGGCCTCGATCCGGCGCCGCACGAAGGCGCGAGCGCGATCGATGAGCGCGAGGATCGACCACGATTTCTCGAGGATCTGCACGTCTTGCGCGCCACCGCTCGCCGCGACGAGCGAGCGGGCCACGGCGGCTCGCGCGTCGGCGGAGCCTTCGTCGGCGAAGAGGTGAACAGCGGCGAGATCGGCGATCACCGCGACCCGATCACCGCGCCCGAGATCTTCGGGAACGCCGTAGAGGCGCACCCGGATCGGCGTGTCGAACGATCGATCGCCGCAGCGACCACGGGCGAGCTCGACGTCGGCGCGACCCTTCGGCTCGTCGGCTTTCACCGGCGTCGATCCGCGCTGAACGACCGGAGATCCGACGACGCGGCCTTCCCCTTCGCAGCGCGACGGCGGCGTCAGCAACGCGACGGCCCGGCCATGAATCGCCTCGGCGTCGGTGAGCGCCGCGCGCGACCGCAGCGCCCCGACCAGCAGCGCGACGAGGGCCGCCCCGATTACGCGCCTCGTCGTCCCGGCGCGAAGCAGGATGACGGCGACGGTCACCGCAGCGAACGCCGCGGGCACCGGAGCGAGCGCGGACGCAGGGCCGGCGAGCAGCGCGAGAGCGGCGAGGACGATGGCGTCGACCATTGACGCATCGCACGGCAAACCCAGTGCCGATCGAGATCGCCTTGGATTCCCGGGAAAGCGGTGCCATCGAGGGTGGCGCCGTCACGGTGCTACGCGGCGCCCGCCACCCCGGATCGCCGCGCGATCGTTACGTGCTGCATGAAAAGCCAGCGCGACGACCAGAAGCTCCGTGCGTCGCCATCGTCGACCCCCTAGACTCGCCGTACCGTGAGCCGAGCTCCGCGCTCCGGTCGGAGGTGTGATTGATGTCGTTGCGATCCTCGATGCTCGTCCTGCCGCTCATGGTGGGGCTCCTCGTTCTCCCGGGATGCGGCGCCGCGCCCGACGAAGAGGCCGCGCCCGAGCTCGTCGGGAACGCGGGTGAAGCGATCAAGGACGGCTACCTCGACAGCGGCGACACGGGCGCCGTCGGCGTCGGCTTGTTCCAGCAAGGCTCGCTCTTCGGCATCTGCACCGGGTCGCTCATCGCGCCCAACGTCGTCCTCACCGCCCACCACTGCGTCGCCGACGTCCTGAACGAGGACCCGCAGCTCGGCATCGTCTGCACCAAGACGTCGTTCAGCGCCGATTACCCCGCTGCGACGATGGCCGTCACCACCAAGGCGACGATGGGCGACACCAAGAACGGCTCGTACCACAAAGTCAACGAGATCATCACGCAGGACGCGACCAAGCTCCTCTGCGGCAACGATCAGGCGATCTTGATCCTCGCCGACAACATCGATCCTTCCGAGGCGAAGCTGCTCGTTCCCCGCGTGGACAGCGAGATCGCGAAGAAGGATGAGTATTACGCCATCGGGTACGGCGCGACCGAGGACGATCAGAACGGCACCGGCGCCGGCACCCGCCGTCGCCGCGACAAGCTCTTCATCGACTGTCCAGGTGCCCAGTGCCCGAGCTACCTGAAGTCGGCGATAAAGCCGGTGGAGTTCGTCGGCGATCAAGGCATCTGCGAGGGCGACTCCGGTGGTCCCGCGCTCGACATGCAGAATCGCGTCATCGGCATCACCTCGCGCGGCGGCTCGGGGTGCACGAGCCCGGTGTACAGCGAGGTGTTCGGCGTCGGCGAGTGGGTGAAGGCGACGACGGCCCACGGCGCCAAGGTCGGCGGCTACACAGCGCCCGCCTGGACGAGGGGGTTCCCCACCGATCCGAAGTACAGCGTCGCGGTCGGCGACGCCTGCGCGCAGCCCACGGACTGCGCGTCGAGCGACTGCCGCGCGGACGGCACGACGAGCTACTGTACGCGCCCGTGCACCGACGCTGCGACCTGCCCCGACGGCTACACCTGCGACGCGGGCAAGACGGATACGTGCCTGCGCATCCCGCCGCCCGTCGTGACGATCCCGACCGCCGCGAGCAGCGGAGGCGCCGCGCAGGCGGGCGGCTGCTCGATCGGCGCAGGCGACGATCCGACCAAGCCCGTCCCCTGGCTCACCGGTGGCGTGGTGATCGCCGCGCTCGCGCTGCGACGCCGCTCGCGCTGAATCTGCGGTAGCGTCTGGCGTGATCGTTTCACGCTTCCGACGCCGACAGGCCCTGGCGATCGTCGCCGCTCTCGCTCTCGCCGCGTGCTCGAAGCGCGGCGCGACGGGCGCGGATCGCGTCGTGTCGATCTCGCCGAGCACCACCGAGGCCGCGTTCGCGATCGGCGCCGGCGCGCTGGTGGTCGGTCGATCGAAGTACTGCGATTACCCGCCCGAGGCCGCGCGCTTGCCCGTCGTCGGGGGGTTCGCCGATCCCAACCTCGAGGCCATCCTCGCGCTCGCGCCGACGCTGACGATCGGGGCGCGCGGGCCCGCGGGCCCGGCGATCGAGCAGGCCCTCAACGCGCACGGGATCGCCACGTTTTTCCCCGAAACGGAGTCGATCGCGCAGATCGAGGCGATGCTGACGGAGCTCGGCAAGCGGCTCCACCACGAGGCCGGCGCGAGCGCCGCGGTGGGCGCGATCGAGGCCGATCGCAGACGGGTCACGGCGGCGATGGCGGGTCGTGCGAAGGTGCGCGCGGTGTTCCTCTTCGACGTGTCCCCCATCTATGCGGCCGGCCCCGGCGGCTTCCCGGACGAGCTCCTGCGCGAGGCCGGCGGCATCAACCTCGTCGACAAGGGCGGCGCGTACCCGACGCTCGATCTCGAGCGGCTCCTGGCCCTCGATCCCGAGGTGATCCTCGACGGCGCGTCCGATGGAACCGAGGGCGTCGGGGCCTCGCGCGTCGCGGCCCTTCGAAGCGCGCCGGGATGGAGAGAGCTGCGCGCCGTGAAGGAAGGCCGCGTGCGTCAGGTCAACGCCTCGACGGTGCTGCGGCCGGGGCCACGCATCGGACAGGGCCTGATCGCCCTCGCGCGCGCGCTGCATGGTGACGCGATCCTGGGGGCGCCGTGACGTCGCAACCTCGCGGCCCGGCTCGCGTGCGCGCCGACGAGCTCGTCGTCTCGCGTGGGCTCGCCACGTCGCGCGCGCAGGCCCAGGCGCTGATCATGGCGGGCGACGTGATGAGCGGCGATCGCCGCGTCGACAAGCCCGGCGTGAAGATCGCCGCCGACGCCGAGCTCACGCTCACGGCGCGCGCCCGCTTCGTCTCGCGCGGGGGCGAGAAGCTCGACCACGCCATCGTCGCGTTCATTCCATTTGGGCTCGAAATCAAGGGCAAATCCTGCCTCGACGTCGGCGCGTCGACGGGCGGGTTCACCGACTGCCTGCTCCAGCGCGGGGCCGCGCGCGTCGTCGCGGTCGACGTCGGCTACGGGCAGCTCGCGCAGAAGCTCCGCGATGATCCGCGGGTCGACGTGCGCGAGCGGGTCAACGCGCGCGATCTCGATCGCAGCGATCTCTCGCCCCCGCCCGAGCTGGTCGTCGTCGACGCGTCGTTCATCGGGATCGGCAAGCTCATGGGCGCGATAGCGAGGCTCTTGCCCGCGGGCGGCGAGCTCGTCGCGCTGGTGAAGCCGCAGTTCGAGGCAGGCCGCGAGGCCGTCTCCAAGGGGCGCGGCGTCATCCGCGATCCGGAGATCCGCAGCGCCGCGATCGCCGGGGCCCGCGGTGACATCGAGGCCGCGGGGTTCAGCGTGATCGGCGACGTCGACAGCGCTGTCCCCGGGCCCAAGGGCAACGTCGAGCACTTCGTGTATGCCCGCCGAAATGCCGAAGATTCTCCGTGATGTCCTGATCGTCGGGGGCAGAGAGAGCGCGAATGCCGCGCCATCCGGCACACTCCACCGCTGACGCCTCTCCGCGCCGGTGGTAACAGCGGTTTCATGATTGCACGACGTCGTTGGTGGATGACGAGCGCGGCGGCCCTGGCGCTCGCGGTCGTCGGGGTTGGCTGCGGCAACAAGCCCAGCGGGGACATCAAGCCTGACGGGACGAACGGGCCGGCCACCGCGCCCGCGGCGACGGAGTGGCGCGTCGGCGCGTACTTCAGCCTCTCGGGCGAAGACTCGGCCTTCGGCGTCGACTCGCGCGACGGCATCGAGCTCGCGGTCGACGACATCAACAAGGCCGGCGGCATCAAGAAGAAGCCCATGAAGGTGCTCTTCGAGGACGACAAATCCAAGCCCGAGGAGGCCAGCAACAAGGTCCTCCAGCTCATCGATCGCGACAAGGTCGTGGCCATCCTCGGCGAGGTCGCCTCGTCGCGATCACGCTCGGGCGGCATCATCGCCAACAAGAAGAAGATCCCGATGATCACGCCGTCGTCGACGAGCCCCGACGTCACGCGCATCGGCCCGTTCGTCTTCCGCGTGTGCTTCACCGACGACGTGCAGGGCCCGACGGGCGCCGAGTTCGTGATCAAGAAGCTCGGAAAGAAGAAGATCGCCATCCTCTTCGCGTCGGACGACCTCTACTCGTCGGGCCTCGCGAAGGAGTTCAAGGACGCGGTCACGAAGATGGGCGGCGAGATCGTCATCGAGAAGAAGTTCCTCAAGAAGGAGACCAACTTCACGACGTACATCAACGAGATCAAGGACGCGAAGCCCGAGATCATCTACGCGCCCGTCTACTACAACGCGATGGTGCCGATCGCGCGCCAGGCGAAGGCCGTGGGCGTGAAGGGCGACATGTTCATGGGCGGCGACGGCTGGGACGCCGAGGAGCTGCTGAAGGACGCCGGCGACGAGATGGAGGGCGCGTACTTCACGAACCACTACGCGCCCGACGTGCCGTGGCCCAACGCCAAGGCCTTCCTGACGAAGTACCAGGATCGCTTCAAGCACCCGCCGACGAGCGTGGCCGCGCAGGCCTACGACGCGACCAACCTGCTCGCCGACGCCATCGGCCGCGCCACGAGCGACACGCCGGAGTCGATCCGCGACGCCATCGCCTCGACGAAGAACTTCGGCGGCGCGACGGGCAACATCACCATCAACGCCGATCGCAACGCCGACAAGGCCGTGGTGGTCGTGAAGATCCACGACAAGAAGTTCACCTACTTCGCCACGGTCGGCGACAAGTCGGGCACGGTCCCCGCGGCCACGGCCGCCCCCGCGCCCGAGAAGAAGTAACCAGAAGCCCGCCGGTTCCACTACGTTTGCTCGTCAGGAGCTGGCAGCCCCCGTCCACCCTCGGGCGGGGGCGCCGGACGATCCCGCATGGCGATGAAGATACTGAGCGCCCTGATCACGGGCCTCGCGCAAGGGTCGATGATCGCGCTCATCGCCCTTGGTTACACGATGGTTTACGGCATCCTGAAGCTGATCAACTTCGCTCATAGCGAGGTCTTCATGATGGGCGCGTACGCCGGCCTGTTCCTCATCGGCGCCCTCGGCGGCGAGAGCTCGCCGCTCTTCGCGGGCGTCGTCGGCACGCTGGGCGCGATGTGCCTCGCGGGCGCGCTCGGCGTGGTCGTCGAGCGCATCGCCTACGCGCCGCTGCGATCGCGCGGGAAGAACCGGGCGAACACCCGGATAACGCCGCTCGTGACGGCCCTCGGGATGAGCGTGCTCCTGCAGAACATGGCGCAGCTGCTCTTCACCGCGCAGTACCGCGGCTACCCGAAGCTTCTGCCGATCCAGCACACCCGCAAGGTCATCTTCATCACGGCGATCACCGTGATGATCGGCCTGCAGTACCTCGTGCACCGCACCTGGACGGGCAAGGCGATGCGCGCGCTCTCGACCAACGTGGAGGCCGCGCGGCTGATGGGCATCCGCACGGGCCGCATCATCAGCCTCACGTTCCTCACGGGCTCCACGCTCGCCGCGGTCGGCGCGGTGCTCTACTGCCTCGATCAGTCGCAGGCCTACCCGACGATGGGCGTCGTCATCGGCACGCGCGCCTTCGTGGCGGCCGTGATCGGCGGCATTGGCAACATCCCCGGCGCGATGCTCGGCGGCGTGCTCATCGGCGTGATCGGCGAGCTGACGAAGCTGACGCCGTATTCAGGCCTTCAAGACGTGTTGATCTTCACCGCGCTGATCGGCGTGCTGCTGGTGCGGCCGACTGGCCTCCTCGGCAAAGCGGGTATCGAGAAGGTCTGAAGTCTGGAGGCGACGTTCCTGTCGCCTCTGCGCCTTCACCCGGCAACGGACAGGCGCGCGCCACTCCGGGAGAATCCTCGACACGCCGCAGGACGATGCGACGGTGGTGCCGGAAGGCCACGAGGTCACCGTCCATCAGGCGATGTCCGGAGGGAGAGCACGAGATGGAGACCGACACCTACTTCATCCATCCCGGAGCGGGGTGGTGGCGCACTCACGTTTAGCCTTTGCCGAGCGGCAAATTTGCTCAAATCCAGCGAATGCGGTGCGGGCTATGGGGCCCCGGCAAGCTTTGCTCGACGGGGGGAAAGGGCGCGAGCCCTTTCCCGGGACGTGAGTGGTGGGGCACTGACGTTTGGCCTTTTTTCCAGCGGCAAATTTGGGCTCTCATTTAGGTTTGGTGGAAGCGCGGCAGCACGTGGACCGGTTGCAAGTTGAGGCCTGAGCAGCAGAGATGAATCAGCGCGATAAGGGCG
>JANYGI010000209.1 GCA_025362495.1 Byssovorax sp.
GTGGAGCTCAAGAAACGCAACGCCGCGAAGGCGAAGAAAGGATTGCTGAAGAAGTACCAGGAGGAACGAGGGAAGCTCGACCGGAAGCTCGAAAAGGCGCTGGAAGCGGCGGAGGTGAAGCGCCGCTACGGGCACAGTCGCAAGAACGCCGGGGATCCAGACACGATCCGCGCCCAGCTCGGCGCGCTCGATGCGAAGCACACGAAAACGCTCACCGAGCGCCAGGACGCCATTCTGATCGAGAGCGTCGGCGAGTGGCTGGCCCAGATGCTCGAGCTCCCCGTGGGATGGAAGCACGACCCCGACATCCTCTGGAACACGATGGCCGTCGACTGGCTGGCGTTCGACGAAGGGCACAACGGGAAGAACCTGCACATGCCCTCCAGCCGCGAGGGCGGCTCGGTCCCGAAGTTCATGGGCAACGAGGGCGAGGGCTCGAAGCGCGCGTGGCACTGGTTCTTCCGCTGCGTCGACGTGCAATCGCGCGGGGGCGAAGTCGTCGTGGCGACGGCGACCCCCGCCTCGAATAGCCCGGTCGAGTTCTACAACCTCGTCAAGCTCATGGACAAGGACGCGTGGAACAAGATCGGGATCAACGATCCCGAGGCGTTCATCGATCGCTTCTGTCTCCTCGAACCGCAGGAGGTCTTGAACTCGGAGATGGAGACCGAGACGCGCCTCGCGTGCGTCGGGTTCAAGAACCTCGACGAGCTGCGCAGCGTCATCATGAAGCACTGGGAGTTCAAGACCGCCAAGCAGGCGAAGCTCAAGCTCCCCATCGCCAAGGTCGACCGGGTGTTCGTCGACATGGACGCGGCTCAGGAGAAGAAATACCAGCAGTACATCCTGGAGATCGAGGAAGCGCTCTCCAAGCCGAAGGAGGGGAGCCACAAGATCCTCGGGTTGCTCGCGAAGATGGCGATGGTCGCGATGCACAGTCAGCTCGACGAGAAGTTCGACTGGAAGACCGCCGGGCTCGTGGCGTCCCCGGAGAGTCCCAAGTTCCTCGCGCTCGCGGCGAAGATCCTCGCGCAGCGCGGCTGCGGCCACATCATCTTCGCCGACTACATCGCGGCGCATGCGTGGATCCGCGACGTGCTCGTCGCGGCCGGCATCCCCGCCGCGCGGATCGGCATTCTCAACGCCGTCGTCGCGCCCACCGCGGCCGACCGCCAGCGCGTCGCGCGCGAATTCAACGGCGAGCGCCACGCCGGGATCGCGCCTCGCTACGACATCCTCATCGCCAACATGGTCGGTGAGGAGGGCGTCGATCTCCAGGAGCGCACGTGCGCCATTCATCACATGGATATCGGCTGGACGCCGAAGAAGACCGAACAACGCAACGGCCGAGGCGTGCGGCAGGGCAACACGCTCTCCAACATCAATATCTTCTACTACATCGCCAACCGATCGCAGGACGGCTCCCGGCTCGATATGGTGCGGGGAAAGCAGAACTGGATCAGCAGCCTGCTCGAGGGCGAGGCGAAGGACACGAACAACCCCGCCGCTCAGTCCACGCTCAGCCGCAAAGAGCTGTTGGTGCTCATCAGCCGCGATCCAGAGAAGACCCGGCTCCGGCTCGAAGCCGCCGAGGCGGAGCGCGAGGAGGAACGGAAGGTGAAGGTTGCCAAGGCCGCCACGGATACGCTGCGCGCCCTCGTCAACCGCTTCGAACGCGCCCGCACCGAGCTGAACCCCACGATCGCGGCGGAGTTCCTGTCGGTCGCCCGGCTGAAGCTCGCCGGCCTGGCCAAGGTGCCTCCAGATATCTGGCCGTGGGCGACGTGGGCCGCGGAGGCCGAGCAGCATTCGATGCTTGTCCCGAAGGAGGGCGGCCCCGTGTACGAGGGCCTGCGCCTCGCGATGCCACGCCTGCTCGATCGCTCCGTCGTGGAGTACGCCGAGTGCGGGCGCATCAACTCCGCGGGCATCGACGTCAGTATCGGGACGCGTGTCGCAGGGAACGCGCACTGGGATTCGACGACGGTGGAGAGAGTCGTCGCGCTCCACCTGGAGCCGGGGATGCGCGTCGCCGCGGGCAGCAGCGGCCCGTCCTGGCCCGCGGACGATCAAGCCGGCATCGACGCCGCGATGCAGGCGAAGTGGCTCCCGCGTCTCCGCGCTTCCGGAGCGGCCGGCGCGTGGGAGGCGCTCAACTGGACGCAAGCTCCAGACAGGTTCGTCGAGGAGCAGTGGGCGCGCTGGGGAGACGAGGTGGTACGCGCGATGGCGTCGATTGGGGATCGGGCCGCGAACCTCGAGATCCCGGCGATCCGAAACGGCCAGCTCGTCTTCGGACTGATCCCCCCGTACAGCTCGGTCCTCCCACCGACGGCCGCGGGGTGGCGTCGCTTCCTCGAAACGGCGCCGCTTTCGGGCGAGAAATTCGCGGTGATCGAGTCCGTCGGCTGGTGGTGGTTCAACCGAGGGATCCCACGGAACCTCCTGGTCGGCACGCGTGATCAGACGCCGCCGGTGTCCAGAGTGCCAGCGAGGGCAGCGTGAGCGCCGCGGATCGCTCCTCGCGTCCGAGCGGGCCGGCGAGGCTGACGAAGAACGGGAGCTGGGACAGAGGAGAAGCACCGATGAAGAGGGTGAATCGAGCACGACCCGGCAGTTCGCCGGAGCAGAGCGACGAGAGCGGACTTCCCGCGGTCGATCGCGCGACCGTCGAGAAGTACGCCGCGCTGGCGGGCTCCAAGCTCGGCTCGATGGCTGGTTCCTCGTCCCAAGAAAGTGCCTCCAGCAAGGCGCTCGGTGCGACCGGCGAGGGTCTTCGCAACGCCGGGGTGGGCGCCGGGATCGGTGCCTCCATCGGCTCGGTGATCCCGGGCATTGGCACCGTCATCGGAGGCGCGATCGGCGCCGTCGGGGGAGCGATCGTGGGGGTGATTCACTACCTGTTTGGAAGTGCCAAGACCGCCGCACCCGAGCTCCAGCCGTACAAGCGCGCCATGCTCAAGCAGGGGATGGAGATCTACAAGACACGCCATCTCCCGGGCGCCTTTCAGGATGCCATCCTGTGCGTCTACAACCCGACAGCCTACGAGCAATTGCGATCTCAGGGGCGTCTGCCTTCGCAGATCGAGGCCGAGCTGCTCAAGAAGCGCGCCTATGCTGCCCACGCGCGTACGATCGAGCAGAGTCACGGCGTGCGCCTCCGGCGCCAACTTCTCCACCTGCCTCCGGACTTCCGGATCCTCGTCGGAGTGGGCGCCATCACGGGGCATTCCAGCGATCTGAACGTCGCGGTGTGCCGAGCCCTCGCTGATCGCGCCGGCAGCCCGAACCCGGCCGTTCCGGTCCCGACCGCGGCGTCGCCGGCGCCGCCGGCAACCCCGGACCCGGTGGAGCCGGGTGCGCCGTACAACCTCGCGTCCCAGGGGGGCGATCCCCAAAGCCCTGACGAACCGCGCCCTCTCGTGCCCGTCGAGAAGGACACCGGGAACGAGGCCGGCGACGCGCAAGTTTCCCCCGCAGCGCTCGTTTCCCCCGTGATCATGCGCTCGGTGGTCGACGTGTTCGACGCAGGCGACGCCGTCTTCGCGTGGCGCCCGATCAACGTGAGTTTCAAGCGGCACCCCCACGACACCAGCGCGCAAACGCTCCTTGGCACGTTCTGGGTGTTCACCGACGCGCTGAAAGACCTGGCGACCGGCCTGCGGTGGCCCTGCTCGGCCGCCGAGACCCAGATCATCGCCGACAGGATCCTCGTCGCCCCGGGGCATTTGCCGCAGTGGTGGGACTCGTTTCGCGGGGAGGAGCTTCCGTCTCTCATGATGACCACCCGGCTCATGTGCGCGAGGTGGCTGAACGCGAAGGACGCACACCAGATCATCGCCCCGCATCCGGATTCGACGTCCGACCTGTTGATCGCGGGCTCGACGCGCATGAACCGGGCAATCGACGCCGACCTGGTGCGGTTGCCGAAGGTGGATCCGTGGCCCTGGGTCGCTGATCCGGGGAAGATTTGGGCGCTTCACCGCCGGCTCTTCGACGGTACCGCGGAGACCGTCAATTACGGCTGGCACGTCGATCCGGTCTTGACGGCCGTGCCGGGTCATTTGTCGCCCAACGCGGCGATTCCTGGGGTGTCGCTGCTCCAATCCGCGGGAGGCATGCACAACGTGGATCACATCGACTACTCGCAGCTTCTCCTGCTCGTCGCGCCGTGGTGCATGGTTGCGCCGCTGGGACAGGATCGGATGGTGCCGATGCGAACGGCGGAGGTGTACCAAAGTCGGGAGCTGGCCGGGCTCGTGACCGACGACGCGCTTCCCCTCGCGCAGGTGCGCCAGCCGTTCGATTCGAGCCACCTGTACGCCGCGCGGCAGGGGTTCTGGGCAGAACAAGAGAGGATCTACGACGACAAGAGACAGCGCGGGTTGGGGATCTACGACGTTCTGCCCCGCGAGGGCGGTGGTCGCGCTCGGATCTACCCACCGACGGACAATTCGCTCGCGCCGACGAGGACGAATGGGGCGCAGATCCTGACGAACGCGCCGAGTCCGCGCGACCTGTCGGCGTCTGCCGAGTGGAGCAAGAGGTAGCGATGAAACACCACGAAGATGGCCGAGTGAATGGGTCGAAGGCGCTGGTGGTCTCCGCCGTCAGCAATGACGAGGGTCGCGAGGCCTCGCCGGGGAACTGCACGGTATGCAGCGGTCCGGCGCGGCTCTGCGGCGGGGCCCAGCACTGCACCGGAGGGCCCCGGTCGGTTCTGGAGTTGCAGTGGCTCACCGCGATCCGCGCCGTGTACGCCGGCCTCGTGCTCACGCGGACGCTGGCGGCACTCTGGGGCGGCGCCCTGCTGCGCTTCGCCCATCGGCTTGCCCTGGGTGCGCTCGCGAGCGGAAGCCCACCGGCCTCGATCGCCCGCCTCGCGGAAGAGCATGCCGATCCGGGCGGCGCGGCGTCCGGGAGCGTCATGGCGGGTCTGGCCCTCGCGTACTTGCACCACGGCGATCTCGAACGGCTCTCAGAGCTGTCGCGATTGCTCCGAGACGCGCGAGCGCCCTGGCTCCTGGAGCTCGAGATCGTCGGACCTCTCGCCGCGCAGTCGACGCCCCTTGACCGCGAGCGCTTCCCGCTCTTCGCCGTGCGCTGCAACGACTGTGCGGACCCCGCGGTACGCCCACGCGATCGGCTCTACGAACGGGTCGCGACCTACGACGAGGCCATCCGCTGCCCGCGCTGCGGCGCGCTGCCCGCGCATCCCCTTCCCGGCGTCAGGATCGGGGAGCCTCACCCCGTGGGGCGGTGCCTGCCCGGCACAGGGGCGGCTGCGCAGGCGTGCCGCGTGCACGACGGCCAGGAGCTCGACGTTGAGGGGCTCTGCATCGAGGGGCGCAGCACCTTCCACCGGGCTGTGCTCGAGGAGCTGAAGATCGGCCAGCAGGTCTCGACGCCCTTCGAGCACAACCTCGTGGAGGCCCTCGGACGAGCCCGCCGCATCGCGCGTAACGCCAAGATCGACGACGCGGCCGTGGCGCGCGAGCTGGTGAATTCGCCCATGTTGATGCCCTTCTTCGCCGCGCTCGCAGCTGCCAACCCGGAAGCGGGGCGGGACCTCGCGCAGATCGCGGGCACCCCGCTCGACATCGACGCGGCAGATCCGACCGTGCTGGCGGCGATGAGCGGGGGCGGCGGTCTCGCCGGCCTGATTGCCAACGGCAGGGCGGCGCTCGCCGGCCTTCGGGCGAGCCTCTCTCCCGCGCCTCCCGTGCCGGCCTTTCGTCCCTCTCCGAAGCACCGCAGGCGCAAGGAAAGCGGGCGATGAGCACCGGGCTCGGAGACGATCGGCGCGTGGGCCTCGGCGCTGTTGCGCAGGGACTTTTCCTGCGCGAAGTCGCTGGTTCCAGATGCAAGGCGAGCATGGCAGTGGTTGGAAAGGCGGGATGATTCGATGTCCAACAACGGCTACGATGGGTATGACAAGCACGGACCGCACGAGGGTCCTGACGGTTCGAGCTACGCAGGCGAGCCGCCTGGCGGCTACGAGCCGCATCCGCTTTTTCCGCGCGATGACCAAGGCCCCGAGCACCGGGATATCCAGTTCATCTCGTTTCAACGACGAAGCAGTGACGGTAGCCTCGACCATTGCCCCGAGGATGTCCCCGCGGGCGAAATCAAGACGTGGGCCGACGTGATCGTGCCGTGGGGGGGCGGCGAGTACAAGGCGATCGGCAAGGACAAGCACCACAACACGGTGGCCTGGTACCCGGAGAAGAATGCCGGCTGGGTGCGGTTCGATCAGGCGTCGAAGCCTTTTACGCTCCGTGGGCAGCCCTACCGCCCTCACGCACCCCTCGCCGAGCCCGCGGCAGCCTACACCCCCGCCACGGCCGCTGCCCCTCCTGCGTTGCAGTCCCTGGTGGCGACCGTAGCCGAACTGGCCCGCGAGGTTCGAGCCCTGAAAGAGCCCGCTCCACCGACGCCTCCGACCGTTCCCACGGATCCGGCCGTCGCTGAGCTGCTCCGCGAGCTTCGAGCCGCCAAGGCGCTCATCCCCGTGCCGCCCAGTCCCATGGAGACAGTCGTTGCCGAGCTGGTCCGCGAGCTTCGCGCCGCCAAGGCGCTCACCCCCGCGCCGCCCAATCCCATGGAGACAGTCGTTGCCGAGCTGGTCCGCGAGCTTCGAGCCGCCAAGGCGATCACTCCCGCGCCCGCGGCTTCCGACCCGGCGCTCGTGGAGATGATCAAGTCGCAAGGGGATCTCATGCGTACGGTGCTGAGCTCGGTGCTGGCCCCGCAGCACAGCGTGAAGGAGCCGCCGCACAGCGACCCGATCACCATGGCCCTTCAAGTGCTCGGGGCTGTCCAGAAGCTGACCCCGCAGCCGCAAGCCATGCCGACCATCACGGATCGTCTCAGCGAGTACAAAACGATCCGCGAGCTCACCGCGCCCAGCGCGACGCCGCCGTCGGAGTTCGGGGAGATCAAGGATCTGTTCATGTCCGTCATGCAGGCCGAAGCGCTGAGCAAGACCACACGGGACATGACGATGCAGTCGCCCCCACCCGAGCGCCGGCCTCCGCCGCCTCCTCCGCGTCCGTCTCCGCCGCCACTTCCTCCGCCTCCTCCGCCGCCGCCTCCGCGTCCGTCTCCGCCGCCTCCCGGGCCACTTCGCACGGACGACCGCGCCACGGATTACGAGACGCTTCAGCGCGATCCGGTCGAGCGCCTGCGCATGCTCAAAGCCCTCGGGCTCGATCGGCCGGTCAATCCGGCCCCTGCAATGGCCGCTGCACCTCTGCCGGAAGTGCCCGCATTGGTGATAGCGACGCTTCTCCCGCAAGCCCCCGCGTCGGTGAGTGCGGCGCCTCTCCCGCAGGCCCCCGCGTCGGAGCCTTCGAGCGTCCAATTCGAGGTCGAGTACACTCCAGAGGTCTCTTCCGCTGCGGCTGCTCCGGCGCCGCAGGTGCGTCTGGACGCGGTGGTCGATCCCTCCCCTCCCCCGGACCCGGAGCACGCTCCCGTCGTCGCGCTCCCCGCGGTGCCGACGCCGCCAACCGCCATGCCTGCTGCGCCGGACGCGGTCGAGGAGCGCATTCCGATCCAGCTTCCCGAGCGCATGCCGACGATGGACGACACGCTCGTCGCCACCGACGCGGAGCACGAGCTCGCGCGCATGGGCTTGCCCACGAGGGACGACACGCGCGTCGTCACCGACGAGGAGCGATATCGCGCGAAGCACGCGCTCGAGCGCATGGTCCAGCTGCCACGCGACCAACTGCGGCTCGCGCTCTGCAAGCTCCCGGGCGTGGGGGCAAACGCGGATGACCTTATCAGCGGCCTGCAAGATGTGCCCCCCGAGGCGTGGGGCATCCTCGTGGGCAGGCTGTCCCCTGATGTCGTGCAGTCGCTGGCCCAGGAGCCCGGAGGGTGACCATGGGAGCCAAGCTTGCTGAAGCGATCCTCGCCCGCGACGCCCTTCGCCGCCGCTACCGGGGCGCGCCGTGGCTCCGAGGGCTCGGCATCGGTCTTCACGATCGCGGCTACGGCATCGAGCTGCGCACGTCAGCGCCTGTCGCGGGATTGCCTCGCTTCGTCGACGGCGTCCCGTTGCACGCCGTGGTCGTGGGGTCGATACAGCCTCTCGCCGTGCCGCAATGGCGCTGGTCGGGGCGCCCCGAGCTCTTCCACGCGCTCGACGCCAACTGCGACGGCGTCGTCGACGAGCTCGAGCTCGAGAACGGCCTCGGCGCCGGGGCTGAGCTGGTCCGTGGCGAGGGCTCAGCGCCGGTGACCCTCGCGACGTGGACGGGCACGCCAGGGCTCTTCCGCGCCCTGGACCGCGACGCCGATGGCCTGGTGACCCGGCACGATCTCGAACAGGGCCTCGGGCCTCACGCCGTTCGTCTGGTGAACGGTCACCCGGCAGTCGGACCTCTACTCCCCGCCGGCGCCGCCTACGGCTGGCGCGGGGCCGCTCGGTGGATCAACTTCGCCGACCGCGAGGCGAAGGCCGCCTACATGGCCAGCGCGGCTCGACACGATGCCCAGGATCCCGCCGTGCTCCGCTGGGCGGATGCCTTCCGCAGGCTCCCGCGCCCCGACCGCGAGGACGCGATCCTGCGCTTCGTTCAGCGCTGCATTCGCTACGAGCGCGATCCAGCCTGGTTCGACGAGCAGGGCACACGCCACGGCATCGAGCTGCTCGACTCCAGCGCGGTCGGGCTGCATCGCGGGTTTGGCGACTGCGACCTCAAGGCGCGCGTGTTCGTCGCGCTCTGCCTGGCCGTCGACGTGCCCGCCGCCATCGAACCTGTCTTCCGTGGCGAGAACGGCTTTCCCCACGTGCGGGCGCGGGTGCGCGCGCAGAGTGGCGAATGGGAGACCGCTGATCCGACGATCGTCAACTCGACCATCGGCAAGCTGCCGCGCCACGCGCTCACGGCCCTCCCGACTGAACCCGAACCGACCGAGGACATCCTCGGGGAGCGTAGCTGATCATGCCTCTCCAGTGCCTCGGCTGCGGTCGTAGTGGACTCGACCCGGCCTACGCCGGGCGGTGCTCCTGTGGCGCCCGATCGTGGAAGGAGACCTCGCCGAAGCCCCGGCGACCGCTGCCCCCTGCGCGATGGGCACCGCCGCCGCCTGCTGCGGGACGGCCACCGCCGCCCCCTGCGCGATGGCCACTGCCCTCGTCAGCATTGCCGCCACCGCCACCACCTCGATGGCGACCGCCACCGCCACCCGTCGAGCGCCCTCGTCCGAGCGCTCGCCTCCTCCGACTCTCCGAGACGACCGAGCGTATGATCATCCACCCGTACAACGACTCCGAGCTGGCCCGCGTGCTCCACGGCATCCGCGAAGGGGGCACCATCATCCTCGCGGGCGAAGCGGGGGCCGGGAAGAGCACCGTCGCCGCCGAGCTCGCCGCCGCCGTAGCAGAGGCGCGCCGCGGCCTGTCGTACTGGCTCGACCGCGACCAGCAGGCCCATGATCTCATCGCGGCGCTCTTCAGTCGCGTCTACGCCCCCATGGACCGCGTGGTCCTCGTGGAAGAGCGCGATCCCAGCGAAGTCGACTTCGAGCCGCTGACCTGGGTGAACGCGCTCGGTCAGGTGCCCGGAGATGCGGCCTGCATCGTGCTCGATTCCCTCGAAACGTGGGCGAGCACGTACTCCGAGCAGGCGGCCCTCGCGCGCGCGGTCTCCGCGCACGACGCGACCGTCAAGCTCGTCCTCGCCGGCACCAACGCGGCCGGCGACGTCGAAGGCATCGCGCGCCTTCGTCGCGTCGGAGACGCAGTGATCGTGCTCGACGCCCACACGTGGTTCGTCCGCAAGTGCCGATGGCTCCCGGACTGCCCCCAGCGGTTTCAACGGGAGCGCCGAATCGCGTTCCAAGAGCCGCCCGCGAAGCCAGAGCCGCTCGACGAGGCGCTCTCAGCCGAAGAGGACGCGCCGTGAGCTTCAACGAGGCGAAGCACCGCGCAGCGCTCGCAGGCGCCGGGCTCCCACCGGAACAAATCAACGAAGCGTGCGCCTCGGAGCGCCGGGAGCACGAGGGCATGGATGCACGCGTGTGTCCGGGGTGCGGCGCGCCGCTCACGGTGACGTTGGACGCGCGCCAGGCCGGCCCGAACGGCGGCGCCGAGGCCTGGTACAACTACCGATGCACCGCGCGCTGCGGGTTCTTCTGCGACCGAGCCGAAGGGGCGAATTGAGCCGCTACCTCGGCTGACGCGGGCCCGAAGGTCCCTAGAGCGAACCGCTCCGCGGCGGAGCCGCCGCGAACCCCGGCACCCCGCGTGCGTAGAGGTACTGCCGCGCCACGTCCGCCGCGAAGCGCATCGGGCGCCCTCCCCCCGCGACGGGCTCGAGCTTTCCCGCGTTCACGGTCGCCCGGATCGACCGGTCGTCGAGACTCGCGAGGGTGGCGACCTCGATCGCGTCCACCGTCCGCCCCTCCGCCAAGGCGAGCCGCGCACCGGCCGCCACCAACGTCAACCCCGCCACCGTCGTCAGGTCCGGCTCGCGCCCCGACGCCTCCCCCGGCTCGACCCCCTCGAGCGCGGCACGCAGCTCCCTCAGAGAAACGGCCACGTCCTCGGGCTTGCCCTTGCCCAACGTCGCCCAATCGACGCACGCGCGCGCGAGCTTGTGAAGCTTCGACTGCGCGAGCACCGTCCCCGCGGGGCTCTTCCGATCGGTCCCCGTCGGCCACGTGAGCATCATCCCCAGGTGGCGCGCATCCCGCTGCGCTCGGGCGTAGACGCTCCGCGTCAGCTCGTCCGCGGCGCGTTGAGGGTCGAGGTCGGACAGGTGCAGAGGGGACATTCGTCGAGATGTAGCATGTGCTCACATCCTCCAGCGTCTACCCGATACTGTTGGCGAATGGATGCACAGGCTGATGGATCCGCCTGCACGTTTCTGCGTCTGCTCAGTTCCATTCACGAATGAGTGACTGGAGAAGTGGATCCACATACGTCTCTCCGTGTCTATTCACTGCTGCGAATGAACGGATGCAAAGGTGAATGCCTCTGCCTGAACGTTTTCTCGTCTGTTCAAATCTCTTCACGAAGAGATGACCGTAGAACTAGATCCGCCGGCATCTTTCTGGCTCCTTTCGTTGCTGCAAATGAACGGATCTGCTCCCGTTGACGACTGCTCAATTCTTTCTAGTTCCGTTCCCGAATGGAAAAAATGCAAATCGAGGCTGATTTACGCCATCGTGGAGCTGTCGGACGGGGCGATTCACGCGGCCAATCCCGCGACGCGGGCCGCCCGCTGGCCCGAGCCGCGATCACCCGCTTCTCGCCGACGACCTGAAGCGAGAGCCGGGAGGGGTCGCGCTTCGCGAGGTGCTCTCGCGTGAGCGCGGCTCCGCGCGAGAACGGCTCGAAGACCGAAGACCT
>JANYGI010000236.1 GCA_025362495.1 Byssovorax sp.
GTGAATCCGGTTTCTCGATCCTCGAGGAGATCCACGCCGACGAGGGGCGCTCGCAGCTCGGCCGCGTCGATGTCGTGCAGCCGATGCTGTTCGCGATCGAGGTCGCGCTCGCGGCGCTGTGGCGCTCGTGGGGCGTGGAGCCCGACTGCGTCATCGGCCACAGCATGGGCGAAGTGGCCGCCGCGCACGTCGCAGGGATCTTGACGCTCGACGACGCGGTGAAGGTGATCTGCCGCCGCAGCCGCCTCTTGCGGCGGGTGAGCGGAAAGGGCGCGATGGCGCTCGTCGAGCTCGCGCTGCCCGAGGCGCGAGAGGCGCTGGTCGGATCGGAAGATCGGCTCGGCATCGCCGTGAGCAACGGCCCGCGATCGACGGTGATGTCCGGCGATCCCGCGGCGCTCGAGGGCGTGCTCGCGGCCCTCGAAAAGCGCGGCGTGTTCTGCCGGCGCGTGAAGGTCGACGTCGCCTCGCACAGCCCGCAGATGGATCCTTTGCGCGAGGATCTGATCGCCGCGCTGGCAGACCTCCAGCCGCGCGCCGCGAAGATCGCGATGCGCTCGACGGTGACGGGAGAGATCGTCGACGGCGCCACGCTCGACGCCGGCTACTGGGCGCAAAATCTCCGGGCTCCGGTGCTGTTTTCGAGCGCAACACAGCGAGCAATCGGCGACGGCAATGCGCTCTTCGTGGAGATGAGCCCCCACCCGATCTTGCTGCCGGCGGTCGAGGAGAATCTGGCCGCGACGAAGCGCGAAGGCGCCGCTATCGCCTCGCTGCGTCGCCACGCCGAGGAGCGACGCACGCTGCTGGAGGGGCTCGGCGCGCTCTACGTGCGCGGGGTCGCGGTGGACTGGGCGCGGCTCCAGCCCGACAGTGGCCGACACGTGTCGATGCCCGGATATCCATGGCAACGAGAGCGGTTCTGGCTCGAGGAAGCGGGAGGCTCGGAGTCGAGACCCCGGCGCGCCGCGCGGGCGTCGGTAGGCGAGCACCCGCTGCTCGGCGCGTCGTTCTCGCCGGCGTTGCACGCGGGCGAGCGGTGCTGGGAGCGAACGTTGAGCGTCGGCAAATTGCCGTACCTCGCCGACCATCGAGTGCAAGGCGAGGTGGTGTTTCCCGGCGCGGGCTACGTGGAAATGGCGCTCGCAGCGGGGGCAGAGAGGTACGGCACGGAGGCGTTCGAGATCACCGAGATGCGCTTCGAGCGGATGCTCGCGTTGCCCCCGGGCGCCGAGCGCCGGGCGCAGATCACCCTCGCCGACGACGGGATCGGGCGCGCCACGGTGACCATCTCCAGCCGCGAGGAAGGGCAAAACGCGTGGACGCGCCACGCAACCGGAACGCTTCGCCTCGGCGTGGCCGCGGCCGATCGCTTCGAGGCGCCGGCCCGCCTTCAGGAGCGCGCAGAGCGGCGGATCGAGGCGTCCGAGCACTACCGGCGGATGATCGCGCGCGGCCTGGCCTACGGCCCCGCGTTCCGGGGAGTGGAGCGGGTGTGGATCGCCGAGGGCGAAGCTCTGGGCAGGGTGCGCGTACCGCCGGCTCTCGCGGGTGAAATCGACGCCTACCGGATCCACCCGACCTTGCTCGACGCCGGCCTCCAGGTCGCGCTGGAGCTGCTCCCGGCGCGCGCTCCCGAACGCACCTTCGTGCCGGTCGGCGCGGCGCGGACACGCGTCCACGGCCGGCTGCCAGCGCAGGCGTGGGCCCACGTTCGCCCCTTGCGCGGCGCCGACGCCGCCGCTTCCGCGCAGTTCTTCGATCTGAAGCTGCTCGACGACGATGGGCGGATCCTCGTCGCCGTCGACGGCCTGGAGATCGCTCCGCTCGAAGGCTCCGCGACGAGCCTCGCCGGCGATCTCCACGACGACTGCCTGTACGAGGTCGCGTGGCGCTCGAAGTCCCTCGCGGCCGGAGCGCCGAAGGGCACGACCGCCGGCGCATGGCTGATCTTCGTCGATGATCGGGGCACGGGCGCGGCGATCGCCGCCGGCCTGCGCGAGCGTGGCCACGCGTGCGTGGAGGCGCGGAGCGGCAGCTACAAGCAGATCGACGCGAGGCGCTGGCAGGTCGACGCCACGCAACCAGCGCACCTCGACCGTCTGCTCGTCGAAGCGTCGGACACCGCGGGAGCGTTTCGCGGCGTCGTCCACTGCGCGAGCCTCGACGCCGCTCCGTGGGAGGCGACGACCGGCGCGACGCTGGAGGCCGATCTCCAGCGCGGGAGCCTGGCCGCGGTGGGGATCGCCCAGGCGATCCTCCGCCGCGGCTCCCGGGATACTCCGCGGCTCGTGCTGGTGACGCGCGGAGCCCAGGTCGCGGGCTCGACCGCGGCGCCGGTGTCGGTCGCGCAAGCCCCGCTGTGGGGCCTCGGCCGGACGATGGTTCTGGAGCACCCGGAGCTCGAGTGCACCCGGATCGATCTCCCGCCCCGAGCGCAGCCCGACGAAGCCGATCGCCTCGTGAGCGAGCTCCTCGACGGCGACGGCGAGGATCAGGTCGCACTGCGCGAAGACGGTCGCTTCGTCGCGCGGCTCGTCCGGAGCAGCTTCGGCTCCGGGCAGGCCGTCCAGGAGCACCTCGCGCCCGCCGCCGGGAGGCCCTTCCGGCTCGAGATCCGCGAGCCCGGCGTGCTGGAGCGCCTCGCGTTGCGAGAGATCGAGCGGCGTCCGCCGGGGCCGGGCGAGGTGGAGATCCAGGTCGAGGCCACCGGGCTCAATTTCCTCGACGTCATGAAGGCCATGGGCGTTTACCCGGGCCTGCCGCCGGGGCCAGTGGCGCTCGGAAGCGAGTGCGCGGGCACGGTGGTCGCCACTGGAGAAGGCGTTACCGGCCTCTCCCTCGGTGACACCGTCGTCGCCTCGCCTCCAGGAGCCTTTGCCTCGCACGTGACGCTGCCCGCGGCCTTCGCGGTAAAGAAGAGCGCTCGACTCTCGTTCGAACAGGCCGCCACGATACCCATCGTGTTCATGACAGTGTACTGGGCATTGCACCGCGTGGCGCGGCTCTCGCGCGGCGAGACAATCCTGATCCACTCGGCGTCGGGCGGGACGGGGCTAGCGGCGATCCAGTACGCGCGCGCGGTCGGCGCCGAGATCTTCGCCACCGCCGGCAGCGAAGAAAAGCGCTCGTTTTTGCGGTCCATTGGCGTCGAGCACGTCATGGACTCGCGCTCGACGGCGTTCGGCGACGAGGTCTTGCGGAAGACGGCGGGGCGCGGCGTCGACGTGGTCTTGAACTCGCTCACGGGGCAGGCGCTGACCAGGAGCCTGGAGGTGATGGCTCCTCATGGACGCTTCCTCGAGCTCGGCAAAAAAGACATCTACGACGATCGCCAGATTGGCCTCTTGCCCTTCCGCAAGAGCCTCTCGTACACGGCCGTCGATCTGGCCGGTATGGCGATCGAGAAGCCTGGTCTGTTCTCGGAGCTACTCCGCGACGTGATGGTGCGCTTCGAGGACGAGATCTTCTCTCCGTTGCCGCTCCGGTCCTTCGCGGCTAGCGCGGCCCGGGAGGCCTTTCAAGAGATGGCCCAGGCGAAGCACACCGGCAAGCTCGCGATCCGCATGAACGATCCCAGCGCGCAGATCGCCCCGCGCGAGCCTCGGGCCGCGCACCTCAGGGCTCACGGCAGCACCCTGATCACCGGCGGCCTCGGCGGACTCGGCCTCTCCGTCGCGCGCTGGCTGGTCGCGCAGGGGGCGCGGCACCTGGTGCTCGTGGGCAGGAGCGCCCCCTCCGCGGCAGCGCAGGCGGCGATCCGGGCGATGGAGGAGGCCGGCGCGGCTATCCTGGTGCTTCGGGCCGACGTGGCGCGGGCGGTCGACGTCGAGGGTGTGCTCGCGCAGATCGCCGAGCGCGCGCCTCCACTGCGAGGCCTGGTGCACGCCGCCGGGGTGCTCGACGACAGGACCCTTGTCGAGGTGGGCGAAGAGCAGCTCTGGGCGCCGCTGAGACCCAAGGCGCTCGGAGCATGGCACCTCCACGCCGCGACGCGGAGCCTCGGACTGGACTTCTTCGTGATGTATTCGTCGATCGCGGCGTTGCTCGGATCGCGTGGACAGGCCGCCTATGCGGCGGGCAACGCCTTCCTCGACGCGCTCGCGCAAGCCCGCGCGTCCGCCGGGCTACCGGCGATGAGCGTCCAGTGGGGCCCGTTCTCGGAGGTGGGCCTGGCCGCCGCGCAGGAGAATCGTGGACAGCGGATGTCCCACCAGGGAATCGAGAGCTTCACACCCTACGAGGGGACAGCGATCCTCGCCAGGCTGCTCCAGCGGCCGAGAGCGGTGGTGGGCGTGCTCCGCTTATCGATGCGACAGTGGCTCGAGTCGCACCCGCAGGCGTCGGGGATGCGGTTCCTGACGGAGCTCGAGGGTGGGCCGGCGAGCCCGCGCGGCCCGAAGATCGGCACGCTCCGCCAGGCCCTGGACAGCGCGGCGCCCGCGGAGCGAACCTCGCAGCTCCTCGACCACCTCGTCGAGCAGCTCGGCCGCGTCCTCCGCCTGGCGCCTTCTCGCATCGATCGTCGCGCGCCCTTCACCAGCCTCGGCGTCGACTCGCTCATGAGCCTCGAGCTGCGCAATCGTCTCGAGGCCAGCCTGGGACTCCAGCTCTCCGCGACTCTCCTGTTCACCTATCCAATGGCCGCGGCGCTGGCCGAGCATCTGGTCGCCACGCTCTACCCCGGCTCTCCCCTGGTGGTCGCGCCCCCCGCCCCCGCTCACGACGACCTCGACGAGCTCGGCGCCGACGATCTGCTCGCGATGCTCGATGAAGAGCTCTCGATGACGAAGACGAACGCGAGGCCGACGTGAGCACTCCGGAGAATCAGTATGTAGCCCGCCTGCGCGACGCCGTTGCGGCACTGCGTGAGATGCGGGCAGAGCGCGACGAGCTCCGCGCGGCCACGAGCGAGCCCATTGCCATAGTAGGCATCGGGTGCCGCTTTCCGGGAGGCGCCGACGATCCCGAGGCCTACTGGCAGCTGATGGCCCGCGGGACGGACGCCGTGCGCGAAATCCCCGCGTCACGCTGGCCCGCCGAGCTCTTGCCCGGGAACCGGCCAGAGCTGCGCTGGGCCGGCCTGCTCGATCAGGTCGACGGCTTCGACGCCGCCTTCTTCGGAGTCTCGCCGCGCGAGGCCGAGAGCCTGGATCCGCAGCAGCGCCTTCTTCTGGAGGTGGCCTGGGAGGCGCTCGAGAACGCAGGACAGCAGCCGAGCGCGCTCGTCGGCAGCGACACCGGGGTCTTCGTCGGACTCTGCTCCTCCGACTATCAGCATCGAGTCCTGCTCCGCGGAGCAGAGCAATTCGACGCCTACTGCGCCACCGGGAACATGCCCAGCACCGCGGCGGGGCGGCTCTCGTACGTGCTTGACTTCCAGGGGCCGTGCATGACCGTCGACACGGCGTGCTCGTCCTCGCTGGTCTCGATCACGCTCGCGTGCCAGAGCCTCCGCGCCGGCGATTGTAGCGTGGCACTGGCCGGTGGGGTGAACCTGGTCCTCTCCCCCTTTGGCATGTCGCTACTGGCCGAGACCCAGGCCCTCTCGCCGGACGGGCGCTGTCGGACCTTCGACGCGAGGGCCAACGGGTTCGTCCGCGGCGAGGGCTGCGGGATCATCGTCGTCAAGCGCATCTCCGACGCAGTGCGCGACGGCGATCCGATCCGGGCGATCGTCCGTGGATGGGCGGTCAACCAGGATGGCCGCTCGACCGGGCTGACGGCGCCGAACGTCCTTTCGCAGCAAGCGCTGTTGAGGCGAGCTCTCCAGCAAGCCCGCGTCCCGGCCGAGGCGATTGGCTACGTCGAGATGCACGGCACCGGGACCCCGCTCGGCGATCCGATCGAAGCCGACGCGCTCCGGGAGGTCCTCGGGAAGCCTCGCGCCGATGGATCATCGTGCGTCCTCGGCGCCGTGAAGACCAACCTCGGCCACCTCGAAGGCGCGGCGGGGGTGGCCGGGCTGATCAAGGCGGTGCTCGCCCTCGAGCACGAAGAGATCCCCCAGAATCTCCATTTTCGCCGACTGAATCCCCGGATTTCGCTCGACGGCACCTCGCTGGTGATCCCCGCCGAGAGCGTGCCCTGGAAGCGAAGCGACAAGCCCCGGTTCGCCGGCGTGAGCGGGTTTGGCATCAGCGGCACCAATGCTCACGTGATCCTCGAAGAGGCTCCGGCGCGCGGCCCGCGCGACGAGCCCGCCCGCGAGGCCTCGAGTTACCTCTTGCCGCTCTCCGCGCGCAGCCCCGCCTCGCTCGCGGCGCTGGCCCGATCCTACGCGCTCCGCCTCTCTACCCCCGAGCGCGCTGCACCGCTCCGCGACCTCGTCTTCAGCGCCAGCACGCGGCGAACGCACCACTCGCACCGGCTCGCCGTCGCGGGTCGAACGCGCGACGAGATCGTCGAAGCGCTGGCGCGCCATCACGTGGAGCACGACCTCGCGCCCAGGAGCACGGCCTCGTCCAACCGCCCCAGGGTGGTGTTCGTGTTCCCGGGCCAGGGCTCGCAGTGGATCGGCATGGGACGCCAGCTGCTCGCGGAAGAGCCCGCGTTCCGCGTCGCACTGGAAGCCTGCGACGAAGCCATCCAGCGCGAGGCGAGCTTCTCGGTGCTGGAACAGATTGCCGCCGACGAGGCCGGCTCGCGCCTCGGCGAAATCGACGTCGTCCAGCCGGTCCTCTTCGCCGTCGAGGTCGCTCTCGCCGCGCTGTGGCGATCATGGGGAGTCGAGCCCGACGTCGTCGTCGGCCACAGCATGGGCGAGGTCGCGGCGGCGCACGTCGCGGGCATCCTCTCCCTCGACGACGCCACCAAGGTGATCTGCCGTCGCAGCCGGCTCCTGCGGCGGCTGAGCGGCAACGGCGCGATGGGCCTCGTCGAGCTCACGCAGGTGGAGGCCGAGCGGGCGATCGCCGGCCGCGAAGACCAGCTCAGCGTCGCGGTGAGCAACGGCCCGCGATCGACGGTGCTCTCGGGCGATCCCGCGGCGCTGGAAGAGGTGCTCGCCGCGCTCGAGAAGCGCGGCGTGTTCTCCCGGCGGGTGAAGGTCGACGTGGCCTCGCACAGCCCGCAGATGGACTCGTTGCGCGACGATCTTCTCGCCGCCCTGCGAGACCTCCGGCCGGCCTCCTCCCGACTCGCGATGCGCTCGACGGTGACCGGAAAGGTGGTGAGCGGCGAAGAGCTCGGCGCCGACTACTGGGCGAGAAACCTCCGCGCGCCCGTCCTGTTCTCCAGCGTCACGCAGCAGCTGATCGAGGACGGACACATGCTCTTTGTGGAGCTGAGCCCGCACCCGATCCTGCTCCCCGCAGTCGAGGAGAACCTCCGTGAGAAGGATCGAACCGGGGCGGCGATCGCCTCGTTGCGGCGGAGCACCGACGAGCGGCAAACGCTGCTCGAGGCGCTAGGGGCACTATACACCGCGGGCGTCGACGTGGAGTGGAGCAAGCTCCTCCCGGGAGGGGGCGAGTTCGTGCCGCCGCCCGCGTACCCGTGGCAGCGAGAGCGGTACTGGATCGAAGCGACCGCGCCTGCCGCGCGGGAGGCGTTTGGCCCGGGAGCGAGCCAGAGCGGGCACCCGCTCCTCGGAGCCGCGTTCACCCCGGCCGACCGCCCCGGAGCGCACTACTGGGAGCAGTGGTTGAGCGTGAGCGCCGTACCCTACCTCGACGACCACCGAGTGCAGGGAGCGGTGGTGTTCCCCGGCGCGGGCTACGTGGAGATGGCGCTCGCGGCCGGGGCGGAGATCTACGGTGAAGGGGGGTTCGTTCTCGAGGATCTCTCCTTCGAGCGGATGCTGTCGCTGCCCGAGGGGGTCGCGCGGAGAGTGCAGGTCGCGCTCCGGGACGACGACGGTCAAAAGGCCCTCGTCGAGATCACGACTCGCGACGAGGCCACCCGCGCCTGGAGTCGGCACGCGCGCGGCACGGTGCGAGACATCGCGGCCGAGCCCGATGAAGCGTGGGAGTGCCCCAGCGCCATGCAGGAGCGGTGCGAGCTCGTGGTCGAGGGGACCGCCCACTACACCGCGATGGAGGCGCGACGACTCCACTACGGCCCAGCGTTTCGGGGCGTGGAGCGCATCTGGCTGGGCTCGGGCGAGGTCCTCGGCCGCCTGCGCTTACCGGAGGCGGCGGGCGAGACGACAGCCTATCAACTCCATCCGGCCTTGCTGGACGCCTGCTTCCAGGTGGCGACTGCGCTCTTCGGCGCGGCGGCGCCGGACACCACCTTTGTGCCTGTCGAGATCGAGCGGCTCCGTCTCCATCAGCCCCCGCTGCGAGCCGTGTGGGTGAAAGCCATCCTCTCCAGTGCCACCGATCGACGCGGCCCCGTCCCGGCGGTGAACCTCACGGTGGTCGACGACACCGGCCGTCCGCTGGTCGATGTGGTGGGCCTGCGCGTTCAGCCCCTGGCGCGCGAAGCGGCCCAGGATCCGTTCACCGGCTGCGCCTACACCGTGGTCTGGCGGCCAAAGCAGCTCGCCGCCGCGGCGGCTTCAGAAGCGTCCTCGCCGCCGGGGACCTGGCTCATCTTCACCGATGAAGGCGGCATCGGTACCGCGGTCGCCGCGCAGCTGCGCGAGCAAGGCGAGAGGTGCGTCGAGGTCTCGGCCGGCGCGCGGTTCGAGCGCCGAGAGCCCGGGCGTTACGCCATCGAACCCGCGCGGCAAGAAGACTACCAACGCCTCTTTCGCGAGGCCATCACCGCCGACTCCGGATGTCGGGGCGTCGTTCATTGCTGGAGCCTGGACGCCGCGTCCTGGGAAAACACCACGGGCGAGACGCTGCTCGCCGATGTTCGCCGCGGGAGCGTCAGCGCGCTTCTCCTGGTGCAAGAGCTGGTCTGGCAAGGCTTCCGGGACGCGCCGCGGCTGGTGCTGGTGACGCGAGGCGCACAGATGGTGGGAGGCGACGTGTCGCTCGCCGCGGTGTCGCAGGCGCCCCTGTGGGGGCTCGGGCGGGTCATCGCCATGGAACAGCCGGACCTAGCCTGCACGCGGATCGATCTCGCGCCGACGCGTCGATCGACGGAGGCGTCCCAGCTTGTCGCGGAGGTGCGGAACGACGACGGCGAAGACCAGGTCGCGTTTCGCGACGAAGGACGCCTGGTCGCGCGGCTCGAGCCAGGCAGCCTGGAGGAGGGGACGGAGGCGCCGCCCTTCAGCGCCCACGCAACCTACCTGATCACCGGTGGCCTGGGGGGATTGGGCCTCTCGGTGGCGCGCTGGATGGTGTCTCTGGGAGCGAGGCACCTCGTGCTCATGGGCCGACGCGAGCCCTCGGACAGCGCGCGCGCCGCGATCCTCGAGATGGCAGAGTCCGGAGCCCTGGTGAGCCCCTGGCAAGGGGACGTATCGCGCACCTCGGATATCGAGGCTCTGCTCGCCCACATCAAGGATCATGCGCCGCCGCTGCGCGGAATCGTGCATGCGGCAGGGGTGCTGGAGGATCGCACGCTGCAGGAGATGGGCGAGGATCAGTTCTGGAAGCCCATCCGCCCGAAGATCCTGGGCTCGTGGAACCTGCACGCCGCCACGCGAGAGCTCCCGCTGGATTTCTTCGTGATGTACTCCTCGGCAGCGGCGCTCCTGGGCTCCCCTGGGCAGGGCAACTACGCAGCCGCAAACGCCTTTCTCGACGCGCTCGCCCACCGGAGGGCGGCGCTGGGGCTGCCCGCGATCAGCATCCAGTGGGGCGCCTTCTCGGATGTGGGCCTGGCGGCGGCGCAAGAGAATCGAGGAGAGCGCCTGTCGTACCGCGGGATCGACAGCTTCACCGCAGAGAACGGGACTGCCCTGCTCTCGAGGCTGCTCGCGCGGCCACGGGTGGAGGTCGGGCTCCTGCGGATGTCGATGCGCCAGTGGGTCGAGTTCTATCCCCGCGCGGCCGCGGCCCCTTTCCTCGCCGAGGTGCGGGCCGCCGAGGAGGGGCGCGCCGGGTTGACAAAGGCCACAAGCGGCCTCCGTGAAGCCCTCGTCATCCTCTCTCCGGTGGAGCGCCGCGCCGCCCTCGAGCGCCATGTCTTCGAATGCTTGAGCCGCGTGCTCCGGCTGCCGGTGGAGCGAATCGACGCACACGAACCCTTCCGCAGCTACGGTATGGATTCGCTGATGAGCCTCGAGATACGAAATCGCCTCGAGCCTAGCCTGGGTCTCAAGCTCTCTGCCGCTCTCCTGTACACCTACCCGACCACCGCCGCGCTCGTCGATCACCTCCTGTTCGAGCTACGGTTCGAGCCGGACGGGGCGACCGACGGCTTCTTCGCAGACGACGCCCCGGAGTCTCACGAGCTCTCCGAGGAGGCCGCGACAGCGATGCTCGATGAAAAGCTCCTGGAGCTCAAGGACTACCTGAAATGAGTGGCAAGGATCTGACGCCCGACTCCAAGCCCTCGCCCGACTCGAGCCCGCCCTCGAGCCGCGCGGTCCCGTCCTCCCGGCGAACGTCGCTGCCGCCTCCGCCCGGAGCCCCGACGTCGAGCCCGCCGTCGAGCCTGGCCTCGCTGCACAAGGCCATGGTCGCGCTCGACAGGATGAAGGCCAAGCTCGACGTCGCCGAGCGACGCAACACCGAGCGGATCGCGATCATCGGGATGGCCTGCCGGTTCCCCGGCGGGGCCACCTCGCCAGAGGCGTTTTTCCGACTGCTCGAGGCCGGAGGCGACGCGGTGACCCAGGTCCCAGAGGAACGCTGGCGCCTCGACCCTACCAAGGACGCGAATCCGTCGCCCGAGCGCCGCGCCATCTCGTGGGGAGCGTTCCTCCGCGAGCCAGTCGATCGCTTCGACGCGCGCTTCTTCGGGATTTCACCGCGAGAAGCGGCGCACCTCGACCCCCAGCAACGCCTCTTGCTCGAGGTGGGCTGGGACGCGCTAGAGGACGCCGGGCAAGCTCCGGCGCTCCTCGTCGGGAGCTCGACGGGCGTGTTCGTCGGGATCACTACCACCGATTATACCGACCTCTGCAAGGCGGCCGGCGCCGACGGCATTGATCTCTACACGGCCACGGGCAACGGTCATTGCTTCGCGGCAGGGCGTGTAGCGTACACGTTCGGCTTCCAGGGGCCGAGCTTCTCCGTGGACACCGCGTGCTCTTCCTCGCTCGTCGCCGTCCACCTCGCCTGCCAGAGCCTGCGCGCGGGCGAGGCCACGCTGGCGCTCGCCGGCGGGGTGAACCTCATGCTCTCGCCCGATACGACGCGCCTGACGGCGTCGACGCAAGGGCTCTCTCCCGACGGGCGATGCAAGTCCTTTGACGCCGCGGCCAACGGCTTCGTCCGCAGTGAGGGCTGCGGCGTCGTGGTCCTCAAACGACTCGCCGACGCCGTACGCGACGGCGACACCATCCTGGCGGTGATCCGCGGCTCCGCGGTGAACCAGGACGGCCGCTCGACGGGCCTGACGACGCCCAACGTGCTCTCGCAGCAAGCCATGCTCCGACGAGCGCTGGAGACCGCCCGCGCCCAACCGGAGGATATCGGGTACGTCGAGACCCACGGAACGGGGACGTCGCTCGGGGATCCCATCGAGTTCGAAGCGCTCCGCGCCGTCTTCGACACGCCGCGAGCCGACGGGACGACCTGCGTACTGGGCGCCGTGAAGACCAACGTCGGGCACCTCGAAGCGGCCGCCGGGATGGCGGGGTTGATCAAAGCCGTGATGACGTTCCGACAGGAGGTCATCCCGAAAAACCTGCATTTTCGCACCCTGAACCCCCGGATCTCGCTGCAGCAGACCCCGTTCGTAATCCCGACCGAGAACGTGCCATGGACGCGCGGCGCCAAGCCCCGAGTCGCGGGCGTGAGCTCGTTCGGCATGAGCGGGACGAACGCGCACCTGATCGTCGAAGAGCCGCCCGCCGAGAAAGTCGAGGTCGCGCCGGTGCCGGCGCCCTCGAGCCTGCTTCTGCCCATCTCCGCCAAGAGCCCCGAGGCGCTGCGCACGCTCGTTGCCGCGTACCGCTCGATGCTCGCCGGCGCGGACGGCGCTCGGCTCACCGATGTCGTGTACACCGCGAGCGTCCGGCGCACCCACCACGAAAACCGCATCGCCATCACCGGTCGCACCCGCGAGGAGATGGCCACGGCACTGGGAGTGTTCCTTCGGAACGGCGTCGCGAGCGGCGTCGCCCAGGGGCGAGCCTCAGTGTCCGGTCGACCCAAGGTGGTCTTCGTCTTTCCAGGCCAGGGCTCGCAATGGATCGGGATGGGGAGGCAGCTCCTCGCGGAAGAGCCCGCGTTCCGGGCGGCTCTCTCGCAGTGCGACGAGGCCATCCGCAGCCAGGGTCATTTCTCGGTGCTCGAGGAGCTCGAGGCCTCCGAGGCCACCTCGCGGCTCGGCGAAATCGACGTGATTCAGCCGGTGTTGTTCGCGATCGAGATCGCCGTGGCCATGCTGTGGCGCTCGTGGGGCATCGAACCCGACGTGGTCATCGGCCACAGCATGGGAGAGGTCGCGGCGGCGCGGATCGCCGGGATACTGAGCCTCGACGACGCAGCGAAGGTGATCTGCCGACGGAGCCGGCTCCTGCGCCGCCTCAGCGGCCGAGGCGCGATGGCGCTCGTGGAGCTCGCGCTCCCGGAGGCGAAGCTGGCCCTTGCCGGCTACGAGAACCGCCTCAGCATCGCGGTGAGCAACGGGCCTCAATCGACGGTGCTCTCCGGCGATCCCGAGGCGCTCGACGAGGTGCTCGCGACGCTGGAAAAACAGAGCGTGTTCTGCCGGCGGATCAAGGTCGATGTCGCCTCGCACAGCCCGCAGATGGACCCTTTGCGGGAGGACCTGCTCACGGCCTTGCGCAACGTCCGCCCGCGCCCCACGCGGCGCGCGATGCGGTCCACGGTCACCGGCGAGCCCGTGCGGGGACCCGAGCTCGACGCGGCGTACTGGGTGAAGAACCTCCGCGAACCGGTGCTCTTCCTCGATGCCATGCGGCGCCTGATCGACGAGGGGCACGTCGTCTTCGTGGAGATGAGCCCCCATCCCATCCTCCTTCCCTCCGTCGAGGAGAACCTCCAGGACCGGAGGCAGGAAGGCGTGGCGCTCGCGTCGCTGCGCCGGAACGCGGACGAGCGCCGCAGCATGCTCGAGTCGCTGGGAGTCCTGTATGCGCGCGGCTATCCGGTGGACTGGAAGCGCCTGCACCTCGCGGCGGCCCGCTGCGTCGCGCTGCCGGAGTACCCGTGGCAACGAGAACGATTCTGGGTGGAGGGCCCCGCCCTTTCGGAGCGATCGTTCGGCCCGCCTGGCTCGGTCCGCGCCGACTCCCTCGCTCCGCCCCCGGTCGAGGCGCGCGACGGCTGGCTCTGGGAGACGCAATGGCACGTCCAGGAGCTCCCCACCACGAGGAGCCCGCGCGAGGAGCGTGCCTGGCTGGTGCTCACCGATCGGAGTGGCACCGGCGAGTCACTGATTCGCCGCCTCCGCGCCGAGGGCAGGCCGGTGGTCCGCGCGGTCGCCGGGGAGACCTTCCGGCAGATCGAGCCGGGATCCTGGGAGATCGATCCCGGCGATCCGGAGGCTTACCGCACCTTGCTGCGAGAGGCCTTTGAAGACGGGGGACCGCGCCCAGGCATCGTGCACCTCTTCGGGCTCGACGCCCCCTCGTCGGCGGCCACCACGACAGACACGCTGGCGCGCTGTCAGGTCCTCGGCAGCGAGAGCGCTTTGCTCCTCTCTCAGGCCCTCCTCCGCGCCGGTTTCCTCGACTCACCCCGGCTTTGGCTCCTCACGCGCGGGACGGCCGCGGCGGGCGGCGACAAGGAGCTCTCCGTCGCGCAAGCGCCGCTCTGGGGCTTTGGACGAACGCTCCAGGCCGAGCACCCCGAGCTCGAATGTACCCTCGTCGACCTCGGGCCCGAGATCACGAGTCCGGCCATCGAGGCGCTCCTTGCCGAGCTCGTCTCCGGCGACCGAGAAGACCAGATCGCCTTGCGGGCGGGCGCCCGTTTCGTCGCGCGGCTCGCGCCGTGCGAGCGGTTCAACGGCCCGAAGAAGAAGCTGCGACGCGACGCGAGCTACCTGATCACGGGCGGCCTCGGCGGCCTCGGGCTCTCGGCCGCTGGCTGGATGGTGGATCAAGGCGCCGGGCACGTGGTGCTGGCGGGCCGCAGCGCCCCGTCGGACGCGGCGCGCGAAGCGATCGCCCGCATGGAAGAGGCCGGCGCGCAGATCACGATCATGGCAGCCGACGCCGCCCGGAAGGAGGATGTCGAGGCCGTACTCGCGCGCATCGCCGCCTCGCAAAAGCCGCTCCGGGGCGTGATCCACGCCGCGGGCATCGTGCAAGACCGGACAGTGCTCGAGCTCTCCGTCGGCGCCATGCGCGACGTCGCCGCGCCCAAGGTGCAAGGCGCCTGGAACCTGCACGCGGCCACCCTCGGGCTGGATCTCGACTTCTTCGTCCTCTACGCCTCGGCCGCCTCGATCCTCGGCTCGGCCGGCCAGGGCAACTACGCTGCCGCCAACGCGTTCCTCGACGCCCTGGCGCAAGATCGACACGCTCGGGGCCTGACAGGCCTCTCCCTCGACTGGGGTCCTTTCTCCCGCGTCGGCCTCGCCGCGGCCCAATCCAACCGTGGCGAACGGCTCTCCGGCATGGGATTCCGCAATCTCACCCCCGCTGAGGGGCACGCGGTGCTGGGCTCGCTCCTCTTCAGCGCCGCCGCGCACGTGGCCGTCGTCCCGATGGATGTTCAGCGCGTGGCCGCGTCGATGCCTCACGTCGCCTCCGCGCCCTATTTCAAGGAGCTCCTGCGCCGGGGGTCGCGCAGCCCGAAGCAAGACGCGCAGACGGGCCTCTCGCTCGAAACGCTCGAGAAAGCCTCGCCCTCGGAGCGACGCGCCCTTCTCGAACGGCTGGTGTGCGAGACCCTGGCCCAGATCATGCGACTGGATCCGGCGCGGATCGACCGCTCGGAGCCATTCTATGGTTACGGGTTCGACTCCTTGATGGGCCTCGAGCTGCGCAATCGCCTGCAAACCGCGCTCAACGTCAAGCTGTCGATGGCCGACATTATCACCGGCGCGCAGGTCGACACCTTGGCCAAGCTCCTCGGCGAGCGCCTCGTGCTTCCGGGGACCCACGAACGGACGGGGACCGGGCCCGTAGAGCTGGCGCTCTTCAGCGCCCCGCAACCCGCCCCGCCCGGGAGCTGGATCAGGACGCCCCGAGCGGCCCCGGAGGCCAGGATGCGTCTCTTCTGCTTCCCTTACGCCGGCGGCGCCGCCTCCGTCTTCTCGACGTGGCCAGAGGGTTTGCCACCCGAGATCGAGGTCTGCGCGATCCAGCCCCCAGGACGTCACGAGCGCCTGCACGAGCCCTTGATTCACAGCGTCGAAGAGATGGTCGCGGCGATCGTGCCCGCTCTCCTTCCCTACCTCGACCGGCCTTTTGCCATGTTCGGCCATTGCCTCGGCGCGATCGTGATGTTCGAAGTGCTGCACGAGCTCGCCGACAAGCACGGACGAAGGCCAGTGCAGGTCTTCGCCTCGGGCGCGCCGGCGCCGCCGCGGTATCTCGTCCCGAGCCTCGACGCGCGGCCTCACGAGGAGTTCGTCGGGCTGCTGCGCGCCATCGGGTTCGCGCGCGCCGGAGTCCTCGAAGACGAGGACGCGGAGCGCCACCTCCTGCCCGCCGTGAAGTCCGACTTCGAGCTCGCCGCGCACTACACCCATGCCCCGTCTCCGCGCCTCGACGCGCCGATCATGACCTTTGCCGGCCAGGACGATCCCTTTGCCCCCGTCAACGTTGTCAACGAATGGCGCCACGAGACGACCTCGTGGTCCTCGAACGTCGTCTTCCCCGGCGAGCACTACTTCATCGTCCCCGAGCGCGCTGCGCTCCTGGCGATGATCGGCGCGGAGCTCTTGCTCCGCCTCGCCGCGACCGACCAGCGCTCGCGCGTGCTCAACGCCGAGCTCTGGTTGCGCCCGCCTGCACCCGCGGCCCGACCTCGCGCTCGCCTGTTCTGCTTCGCCGGCGTGGGACGAAGCTCGTCTATCTACGCCCGCTGGCCTTCGCTTCTCCAGAACGACGTGGAGGTCTACACGGTAAATCTCCCGGGCCGTGACGCGCGCGCCGACGAGCTGCCGCTGGGCCGCATCGACGAGATCGTGGACTACCTCGTACCCGCGCTGCGAGACCGGCTCGATCGACCGTATGCGTTCGTTGGCCTCGATGTCGGCGCGCTGCTGATGTTCGAAACCGCCCGCCGGCTCCGGCGCGAGAGTCTGCCGCTGCCAGAGCACTTGTTCGTCGGTGCCGCCACGGCGCCGCACGTCTACTATTTCCCACCGATGCACCACCTGCCGCAAGAGCGGCTCTTCGGCGGGCTCCGGAGCCTCGGGGTCTCTCTCGACGAGAGCAAGTCCACCGAGCGCGCCCTCCGCGCCGAGTGCGCGCTCATGGCCAGCTATGCGTTCGCGCCCGAGGCCCCCCTCGGCGTCCCGATCACGGCCTTCCGGGGCCAGCGCGACGCCTGGATCCCGCCGGGGGGTTTACCCGCTTGGCGCCACCAGACGACTGCAACGTTCGCGCTGCACGAGTGCCCCGGGGCGCACGATCTGGTTCACGACGATCCGTCGGGCCTGGTCGGCGTCATCCGCGAGACGCTCGGCAAAGCGCCGTTCCTCTGAGCGCACCACGGAGACCCTTCAGGGGCAGCGCGCCGCGCCGTCGAGCTTTCCAGAGAGCGCGACGCGCGGCGCATCCGGGTGCGTGGAGGGTCAGATCAGCTGTCCTGAAGAGAGGGCATCTGGGGGTTGGGGCCCAGTCCAGCCTTCTTGACCACCACGTCGAAGGTGGTGCGCTGCGTGTGGGCGGTGATCATCCCCCCGAGCGCGAGGTTGGCCACGGCCACCGCCATCCCCACCATCTTCGAGCGGCTCAAGACGTGGAACGGCTGAATGACCGAGGGCCGGTGCTTGAGTATCCACTCCTGCTGAGTCGTGCGCACCGGACTATCGTAGTTGGGCATCTCCGAGAAGTCCGCGAGGATCAGGATCTGGACCCCGGTGCGTCGGAGAGCCTCCCAGCGCCGGACAATGACATTGGCGAACTCCTGGTGGCCGTACCCCAGGAGCGTCTCCAGCACCGCGCCCTGGCGCGTCCAATCGAGACGCAATGCACCGGTCGGCGAGCGCCACACTTCGAATGTGGCGCCCTTCTCGATTTCGCGAACACCCTGGGACTGTGTTACGTCAGGCTCGGCCATAGTCTCCGATTCATATCAGGATTTTTCAACCAGGCAAAGCGCGAGGAACGGCAGTCGCCGACCCTGCCCTCGGCGCCTCGTCCCGCGGGCCCATGATCTCGGTACCGACCGCGTAACGTGTTGATTTCAGACGGCCCCGTCGCCAGGCGCATCGATTTTCGCCGCGGCGTCGCCCGCTTCGCAGCCTGTCTTCTCTTCGTTCATAGAGGGTCCGAGTAACCTCGCGATCTCACCGTCAACCCGCGCACGCGCCCCTGCGGCAGCGCTTTCGCGATCCATGGGCGTCGCGGGTGCTCGGATCCGCATCAGCTGCCGAGGCGGGCGATGGTCGCGCCGAGCAGAGCGCCACCGTACGCTGACCGCGGGGTGCGCGTGGATCCTCGCTCGCCTCGCCTCGCCTCGCCCGCCTCGCCGAGATCGCGCACGCGCTCCTGGGTCCATCACGCTGCCGGGGGGACCGTCGACCGGGGTGGACGCGACGTCGTGACGATTGGACAGCGCCCCCTGTCACCATCACCAGCCGCTGGAACCTACGAACTAGCGCGCCTGGCCCGACGCTCGCACCGCCCGACGCATTTCTGGCAGCTTCCCACGTGTTGACGTCTCGCGGCGACCCGCCGATAGTGAGCGGAACA
>JANYGI010000045.1 GCA_025362495.1 Byssovorax sp.
CTTTCTGGCAGACTGACACGAGCGGGCCTGTCCCCGATCCCTCGGCGCCGGTTCCGGGCTACGTCGCTCATCACAGCTACGTGGAGCGCGATGTCGACGGGCGCGTGGTTGCAAGCACGCAGGTTGTCGCGCCGTCGAATGCGGCGATCACCACAAAATTCGCCTACATCGATTTCAATCAGCTGCATACAATCAGCGATCCCCAGCAGCACGTCACCACGTTCTCGTACGATCAGCGCGGAAGGAGGCGCCAGGTCGACGATCCTGATATCGGCACGACGGTGACACACTACAACGGTTTTGGCGAGGTGACGAGCGTCGATCTGCCGAACGTCACGGGCTCCGGCTCTTCTTTGCCGAGCACCACGACGTATACGCGTGACACGCTCGGTAGAGTTACCAATGTCGCGAGTCCCGATGGCGCTAGCAAGTTCACGTGGGACACCGCTGTGAATGGTCTGGGCAAGCTCGCCACTCGATCGGGCCCGGATGGGACAATCGAGAAATTCGTCTACGATGTTCTCGGACGGCCGCAGCAACGAATCTGGAGCGTGCCCGGTCCACAGGGCAACGAGTCGTTCGACGTCGTGATGGCCTACGATGGCAGCGATCGTCTGCAAGAGGTGACGTATCCGAACGTCCCGGGACGGGCAACGCGTTTCAAGGTGAGGCTGACGTACAACCTGGACACGCCAACGCCTGTGGAAAACGGGGGCTACCTCCAGAGCATCCAGGAGACAGATCTGGCCGCGCCAGTTTCACTATGGGCCGTCAATGCGCGTAACGCGGACGGTCACCTCCTGCTTGGGACCACCGGTAACAACGTCAAAGATAGTCGTACCTACGATCCTGTGACCGGCCGTCTTTCGAAGCTCGTCGCCACCTCTAATGCCTGGCCGGATCCCGTGCTGGCGATCGACTATACTTACTTCCCCGACGGGGCTGTCAAGACTCGTAACGATAGCTCCCGAGCTCGGAATGAGGCGTTCGACTACGGCGACGGCCTCAACCGCCTGACCGGCTGGCACCTGACGAATGCTGGAGTCACGCAGGACGTCGGATATCACTACGATCTGATAGGCAACCTGGATCAGGTCAAGATCGGCGCAAGCGTGACAGAGGTAAATACGCCCGATCCGAAGCTCCCGCACGCACTGGGCACCACCAGCATCGCAGGCAACCTTCGTAGCTTCACGTACGACGCTCGCGGTCGGCAGTACAGCGCAACGAAGAGCAACAGAACCGTCAAGTTCAACGAGTTCAACCTGCCGAAGTCGATCGTCACGGACACCACGACTACTCTCTTTGCCTACGACGCTGTGGGCGGCCGCATCAAGAAGACGAGCAGCCTGGGCCAGGAGACCGTCTCGCTCGGGGGGTTGTACGAGCGTCGCATCGATAGCAACACCGGAACAACCCAGCACATTTTCTACGTTCCGGGAAGCGACGGTACGCTCACCCAGGTCAACTTCAGCGTCAGCGGCGCCAAGAACAAAGAGTGGCGCGAATACGTCCATCCGGATGCGCTTGGCAGCGCGATCGCCGTTACCGACGACGTCAAAGGTCGTACTCGCTTTGATAGCGAGCCGTTCGGAAAACGCATCCAGCCGAGCGGCGCCGCCTTCGCCGGTGTAGCACCTAACGTCCAGGTGGGGTTCACGGGGCACCATATGGATGATGATCTCGGGCTGGTGAACATGAAGGGGCGCATCTTCGACCCTTCTCAGCGCCGCTTCATCTCGCCTGATCCGCTCGTCGCCCGGCCGATGAACGCGCAGAGCTACAATCGTTATAGCTATGTCTACAACAATCCCCTGAATCTGACTGATCCCAGTGGCTTGTGTGGGAGAAAGGGAGAAGAGCCGTGTCCTGATGTCGACCCGATGACAACTAGCTGTAAGGACAATCCTTATGCGGACGGGTGCGCCCCGATAGGCAACAATCCCAACGCGGGTCCCTATACCGAGACGCCGTGCAATGGGAATACCAGCCTTCCGGGTTGCGGCACGCCCCATTCCGACCATCCCTACGTGCCCGCTCCTTCTCCGATCCAGTACAGTGGCACGCGCCTCCCGGTGCTCGATGCTATCGTGAACTCTGACGCTACGGGAGCGACACAGCCCACAGACCGAAGTGTCGGTATGTTTGGGACTGTTTCTGTCTACACGCCGCCGCCGCTCACGGAATCCACGATCATGTGGAATATTATCAGAAACAATTTCCCGCCGGTTGATTGGGCCAGGGCGCTAATCGAGCCGGTCTATACGGCGACTTCCGACTGGATCACAGACATGCATACTGCCAGCCCCGGCCGGATGCGTGACCACTCGGATGCGATGACGTCGGCCATGGGCGGTGCGGCGCTGCCATTCCTCATTCCCGGAGCCGGGGCCGTTGTCGATGGCGCGGCCCCGCTGGGACAGGTGCTCTCGCGCGAAGCGTATATGTGGGAGGGGCTCGGTCAAATCACTCACGCTGGTCGTATCAGTGCAGATGTCGCGTTGGAATCCGGTATCGAGTATCTCGGACCAGGCTATACCGAGCCGTTTCCTGGCGTTTTTCGATCGAAGGACGGGCTGCGTCAGTTCCGCATGATGGACATTGATCTTATCCCCAAGCATGGAAGTATTGGTCCACATGTTCACTTCGAGTCGTTGAATCCGCTCGGGGAAGTCATCGAGAACAATCACGTCCCCTTGTCGGGGGAATAGTAGGTGAGTCGTGAAACTTCGCGCGGATGTGTCACGAACAACGGGTGCTGACGTTCGTCGCCGTGCGGGCTACGTCGCAGGGCGCCATGTGCAGCTTACTCAACTGCCGACGGTGCAGGTTGAGATTACGGAGGGACCGCCGGGGTTCTCCTTGATCCACCTGGACGCGAATGGCGACTGTGTGGGGGATACTTGGCATCCGACTTTGGTTGAAGCGATGCGCCAAGCGAAGGTTGAATTCGGTGTCGAGGAATCGGCCTGGGTTTCTATCGGTGAGTGAATCCGGTGTGCGCTCGGGGCATGAGTTGGGGCTTCATGTGTAATTTATTAATAGTCCCTGTGAATGACAGTATGAGCTCAAGGTTAATTCTTGCCTTCGCAGTGACCAATTCATTCTCCACAGCTTGTTCCTCGATTGTAGTCAGCGCTGAGCGGACCGATGCTTCCGCAAATGCCCCTGTCCTCGTGAAGGATCCTCTGTGATTCGCAAGGCAGGACCGCTTCATTTCGGTATTCTCACGCTGGGGACGGCGGTGTTCTCCGCCTGCTCCTCTATCGTGGTGGTCGAGAGCAATTCGGGTGCTTCCACCTCCACTGCGGCCGGCTCCTCGGGCTCCGTCGGCACTGGTTTCGGCGGATCCTCCGCGACTAGCACCACGGGCGCGGGCGGCTACTCCGCGACGACCGCTACGGGCGCCTCCACGACCTCCTCGTCGACGACGTCCGGCACCGGCGGTGACCCTCCCGGCCCGGACGAGGCCGTCGCCTTCCAGATCAACCCCGGCCACTCCGGCTCCGTGGAAAACGACAGCCTCACGCCGCCGCTCACGATGCGCTGGTCGCGCAACCTCGGCGCGCAGGTGTCTTATCCCTTGATCGCAGGCGGACGCGTCTTCGTGACCACGGGCTCGGACAACTCCACCGCCAAGCTGATTGCTCTCGAACAGAAGACGGGTAAGACGGTCTGGGGGCCGATCGAGCTTGGCGGCTCGAAGGCGGCGAGCTACGCGGCGTACGAGGGCGGGAAGGTGTTCACCGTCAACTACGATGGTGAGGTCCGCGCCTTCGAGGCGGACACGGGAACCGAGCTGTGGAGCATGCACCTTCCCTCCATGGGTCAGTTCAACTCGGCGCTCACGGCCTTGGGGGGCAAGATCTACATCACCGGCGGATACGGCTCCGACGCGATCTTCGCAGTGAGTGAAGCCACCGGGGCGCTGCTCTGGAAAAGGAGTCAGCAGGCCACAGACGACTGGAATCAACCAGCGGCGTCGGCCAAAGGCGCTTACTTCGCGTGCGAGTGCGCGGCTGTCTGTGGCGTGGAGGGGATGGGGGGAGGCGATCTCTGGGCGCCGCCCCAGGCGTGTGTCGGCAACGGCCGGGGAGGCACCCTGCTCTCCGAAGGCCGGCTCTATGTCTTCGCGGACATCGGCGTCCCGCACGAGGATGGGCCCGTGTTCGACGCGGCGACCGGCGGGAAGGTGGGCACGTTTACCCAGGATTTGAGCGCGTTCCACAAGGGGCGTGGATTCTTCTTCTCGTACGCGCCCCGTATTCTGACGGCCAGGAGCGTGCCTGGGATGGTGCCTCTGTGGAGCTTCGCGGGAGATGGGACACTCTCGACGATGCCGATCGTGGCGAACGGGCACGTCTACATGGGCGAGACCTCGGGCACCGTCGCCGCCGTCGACGAAGTCACCGGAGTGCCGGTGTGGTCGCAAAATCTCGGACTCGGGGAATCGATCAACGACGGCGGCGACTGGCATGACGCTCCTCGCATGGGTCTGGCCGTAGGCGGAGGCGCGTTGCTCGTCCCTGCGCACCAGTACCTCGCCGCCTTCTGGTGATTGGAAGCGGCCGCCGAGGCCGAACCCACGTGACATGGAGCGCCGGCCGCTGACCTGGCGCGATCGGCGCGCGCCGCACTGCGGCAACACGATCTCCCTCGCGCTCGGGCCCCAAATTCTCTACTTCTGAGGTCCAAACCATGGATCCCAGCGCCCCGATCTTCGGCTTCAACGACGCCCGCTCCGACATCGTCCGGACGGTGGTAGAGCGCGTCGTCAGCGGCACGAAAGACTCCCTCCTCGCCCTCAACGACGCGGCCTATCACGAGACGAAGCGCCTCGAAACGTCGCGCAAACCTGCCGATCTGAAGGAGCTCGGCGAGTGGCAGAAGCTCGCCCGATCGCTGGGGCGCCTCACCGATCACGATCGGCGCGGGCGCCTCGAAGAGCTGGCCAAGCGCTACGGGCGGGACGTCGCGGGGAACTTCAATCCCCGGGTGTTTCAGCTCTCGACGCGGCTGCTCCCGCCGATCGTCACCGCGCTGCTCGCGCCGCGCACGCTGGCCACGCTGGCGAAGGATCCGGCCAAGCTGACGAGCCTGGAAGCGCTCGACGACAAGGTGATCGTCGAGGGGCCGCTCGAGAAGCTTCGCAAGCTCGTGCAGCTCGGGACGGCGGTCTACGTGCCGACGCACCTGTCGAACATGGACTCGATCGTCTTCGGCTACGCGCTCGAGCGCGCCGGGCTGCCGCCGGCCACCTACGGCGCCGGGAAGAACCTCTTCTCGAACCCGGTGCTCTCGTTCTTCATGCACAACCTCGGCGCGTACCGCGTCGATCGGCGCATCCGGCACGGCCTCTACAAGGATGTACTCAAAACGTACTCGTGCGTGCTGCTGGAGCGCGGGTATCACTCGCTCTTCTTCCCGGGCGGCACGCGCTCGCGCTCGGGCGGCATCGAGCGCCACCTCAAGCTCGGCCTCGTCGGGAGCGCCATGGAGGCCTACGCGCGCACGCTCCAGGCCGGCAAAGAGCGGCGGATCTTCTTCGTGCCGGCCACGATCAATTATCTGATCACCCTCGAAGCCGAGACGCTGATCGCCGACTTTCTCTCCGAGTCGGGCAAGGGGCGCTACCTGATCGAGGACGACGAATCGAGCCGCGTCGGGCGCGTCGCCTCGTTCATGAAGAAGCTCCTCGGCATGCAGGGCGCCGTCGTGATTCGCCTCGGCGAGCCCATCGATCTCTTCGGCAACAAGGTCGACGACGAGGGCGTCTCCCACGATCGCCGCGGCCGCGTCGTCGATCCCGCGAGCTACGTGAAGGACGCCTCCGGCAACGTGACGGTCGATCCCCGCCGCGACGCGCAGTACACGCGCGAGCTCGGCGAGGAGATCTGCAAGGCGTACGCAGAGAACACGGTGATCATGGCGACGCACCTCGTCGCGGCGTCGTGCTTCGAGAATCTGCGGAAGGCGGCGCCCGCCGACGATCTCTTCACCGTCCTGCGCCAGCGCGACACGCTCACCATCCCGCGCGACGAGCTCGCGGCCGACGTCGCGGCGAGGCGTGATCGTCTCCTCGCGCTCGAGCAGGCGGGCAAGATCCGCTGCGCCGACGGCCTCCGCGCGGCGTCGGGCGGCGACATCGTCGAGATGGCCCTGCGCGCCTTCGCCGGGTATCACAGCGCGCCGGTGCTGCGATCGAAGCCCGACGGCATCTGCCTCTCGGACACCAACCTGCTCTTCTACTATCAGAACCGCCTCGCGGCTCACGGGCTCGCCTGGGACGTCATCGCGCCACCGGGCTCGCCGCCCGCGCGCTCTCTCGAGAACAAGGCCTCTGCGACGAACGGCGGTGCCGAGTGAACGAGTCCACGAAGAAGCCTCTGCGCGTCGGCGTCGTCGGCGGCGGCCCGTGGGGCGCGGCGCTCTCGCTGGCGGCGCGGCGCGCGGGATCCGAGGTCGTGCTCTTCTCGCGGCGCGAGCAGCCCGAGGTCGCGGGGCAAGTGCGGGTGACCGGCGATTACGCCGAGATCTCGCGCTCGCAGCTCGTCGTCATCGCCGTGCCTTCCACGGTGGTGCGCTCGGTGCTGCGCACGCTCGGCGATCACCTCGACGGCTCGCACCTCGTGGTGCACGGCATCCGCGGCCTCGGCCACGAGTACCTGGAGACGGTCTCCGACGTGGTGCGTGAAGAGACGCCGGCTCGTCGCCTCGGCGCCCTCGGCGGCCCCGTGCAGGCCGAAGAGCTGCTGGTCGGTCGGCCCTCGGCGATCATGTGCGGCTCGCACTATCCCGAGGTCCACGCGGCCGTCACCACGGCGTTTCAGCACGGGATGCTGCGCGTGTATGGCACTCCCGATCTGCGTGGCCTGGAGTGGGCGTCGGCGCTCGTCGGCTGCCTGGCGATCGGCATCGGCTTCGCCGAGCAGGCCGGCGCGGGGCCTGGGCTCCTCGCGGCGTCAATCTCGCGCGGCGTCGACGAGGCCGCGCGCATCGCGGTCGCCGCCGGCGCCGAGGAGCGGACGATGCTCGGCCTCGGCGGCTACGGCGATCTGCTCGCGTCAATCGCCCTCGACGATCGCCCCGAGGTGCTGCTCGGCAAGGCGCTCGCGCGTGGCCGCTCGCTCGACGAAGCCATCGCCGAGGCGCGTTTGCGGGTCGAGGCCATCGCGCTCATCCCGCGGATCGTGGCCTTCGCGAAGGAGCGTCGCGTCCCCGCGGCGACGTTCGACGCGCTCGCGGAGATCTTGAACGGAGCCTCCGCGGCGCGGATCGTGGACTTGATGTTCAAGGCGTGAAGCGCGAGCCCCTCGCTGCTCCGGTGAGGAGCGGCGAGGGGTTCAACTCGCCTTCACGGCCCCGTGCCGCCCGAGGGCGAAACGCCGGTGTGACTGCACGCGTCCTCGGCCGGACACGAGGTGTCGCACTTGTTGCACAGGCACGAATACACCGCGTCGTACTGCGGTGCTGCGTTGGGGAACTGGCTGTCACAGCCGAAGAGACACATCGAGTCCGTGCCGCAGCCCTGCGCGCACTGGAGCCACTGCGAGCAGCTGCCCGGGCCCTTCTTGGAGTTGCACTGGAAGATCGGGCCGCCGCACTTCTGGAGCGTGCACTGCGTGCAGCTCTGCGGCGGCGGCGGGCCGCTGCCGGTGGAGCCGACGCCGCCCGGGCCCATGCCCTGACAGCCGAGGATGCAGGCGCCGAGCGGCGTCGCGAAGTTCTGCATCGCCAGCTTGGCGATGTCGCCGCAGCTCCCGGCGGCGATGCAGCTGAGCGGACACTGCGCCTGCGTGGGCGGGTTCGCGCAGTTGATGTTGAACTGACCGCAGAAATCGAGGCCGCACATCGAGGCCTTGGAGCAGGCGTCGTCGCACGAGTTGACCACGCCCGTCGACGAGGAGGCCGCGACCGAGGAGGCCGCGACCGACGACGGACCGGGGCCGACACCCGTCGACGCCACCGCGACCTGCGAGCTGCTCACGTCGACGCCGCTCGTGGTGCTCGCGCCGGTGGTGACCGGGCCCGTGGTGATCGGCCCCGTCTGCACGCCGCTCGTCGCGACGATGCTCTGCTGGCCGCCGGCGCTCCCCGCGCCGCCCGCGCCGCCTTCGCCCGTCGAGCCCGAGCTCTCGACGACGACCTTGCCGCCACAGGCGCCGATGAATCCCGCCGCGGCGACGCCGGCGAAGGTGATGAGCGAGAGCAAAGAATAAGGTTGATTGCGCATCGATTTCGTCTCCTGCAGCGCGGGCGCAGCGGCTGGATGATTGAGCCGGACAGAGCGCGCCGCAAGCGTTTTCCCGGGACCTCGACTACGATCCCGCCGCCTTCATGAGCAACAAATTTGCGGTGATCCCGGGCGCGCAGAAAACTTTTGCACCGGCGGCGCTCGTCCTCGACATGGACGGGCTCATGGTCGACTCCGAGCCCCTCTGGTACGAGGTCGAGCGCGCGTTCGCCGCCGATCGCGGCGCCGACTGGACGCCCGCGCACGCCCACGCGGCCGTCGGTCGAGGCCTCGCGGCGACGCTGGCGATGATGCACGAATCGTTTGGTTTTCCGGTCGATCCGGTGCGCGACGAGGCCTGGATCGTCGACACGTTCGTCGAGCGCGTGGGCTCGCTCGCGCTCAAGCCGGGCTGCCTCGAGCTGCTGGACGCCGCGGCGGCGCTGCCGCTCGCGGTGGCGTCGTCGTCGGCGCTGCGGTTGATCCACGCGGTGCTCGCGCGCTTCGCGATCACCCGACGTTTCCAGGTGATCGTGTCGGGCGAGTCGGTCGCGCACCCGAAGCCGGCGCCCGACATTTTCCTGCGCGCCGCGGCCGAGCTCGGCGTCGATCCGGCGCGCTCGGCCGTGCTCGAGGACTCGCTCGCGGGCGCGACGGCGGGCCACGCGGCGGGCATGTTCGTCATCGCCGTCCCCGAAGGCTCGCCGGAGGGGCGAGGCTTCGAGGCGGTGTCGAGCGTGATCGTGAAGGATTTATTCGAGGCGAGGCGCGCCCTCCAGATGCCTTTGCGCTGAGCAAAGGCCCTCTGGAGAGCGGCTGTTCACGAGCGGCGACGGCGGCGCGAGGCGAGGAGGCCGAGGCCGGCGATCGCGGCGATCGCCGCGCCAGAGTGGCTGTCGTCGCCGCCGGGCACCGAGCAGCCGCAGCCGTTGACGACCTGGTCGTTACCGCCGGTCGCGCTGCCGCCGCCGACCCCGGCGCCGGTGCTGGCGGTCGTCGAGGCGGCGCCGCCGGCGCCCGCCCCCGTGCTGGTGGTCATCTCGACAGGGTTCGAGGCGACGTCGAGCGAGAGCTTGGTATAGGCCCCGTCGGTCTCACCGCTGCTGACCACCATCACGTAGGCGTCGACCGCGCCGGCCGGGACCGAGACGATCGCCTGGTACGTCATCCCGGTCGCGGTCGCGTCGACGATCACGTCGTCGGCCTGGGCCGCGAGGGGCTTGTACTTGAACTGGATGGGATCCTTGGCGAAGCGCACGATGACCCTGGGCGTGAAGGGGGTGCCCATCGCTCCTCCGATGCCGCCGCCGCCGACCGCGACCGAGGTGAAGCTCACCGTGAGCGACGTCGCTCCGGCGGGCAGCGCGTCGTGGAACTGGATGATGCCGGGAGTCCAGCCCTTGGCCGTCTTCACGCCCGTCGTCTGCGTGCCGGGGGCCCACCAGAGGCCCTGGAGATCCTTCGGTCCGGAGAGCGTCTTGCCGGTGTACTCGAGCTGACGCGAGCACCTCGGGAGCAGACCGCGCGCCGTGAAGGCCGCCGTGAGCTTGTCGGCGACGGGAGCCCCGAGCGAAGACGCGGTGACGGCGGCGAGGACCAGCTTGGCGAAGTCTTCGTACCCGAGATCGCCTGTCGCCGACTTGTTCATCGCCGTGAACACCGCCTTGTCGAACTCGCCTTGATCTGCCGGCGTCGCCAGGGCCTTGCGCGCGTCCCAGAGCGAGGCCGAGAACAGCGTCGCGTCCTGGTGGACCTCGCCGCCGATCGCCGAAGGGCAGGTGTCGGGGTTGGCGAGCGAGCGAATGAAGGGCGCGCCCGGCGCGAAGTCCTGGGTGGCGTACTCGCCCACGTCGGGATCGCCGGTGAGCGCGCTCGAGAAGTAATCGGCGAGGCCCTCGTTCATCGCCCCGGGCGAGTAGCTCGTGCCGAGCACGTCCATGTGAGGAGTGCCCACCAGCTTGAGTGTCACGTTGACGACCGAGTGGGTGAACTCGTGATAGATCACGTCGCCGTCGTACGAGTAGTCCTTGTTGGGGCCCTGGCCGAACCACATCGCCCCGCCGTTGATGCCGAACACCGTCGAGAAGATCGGGTTCGAGGGCGAGAAGAAGGCGTTCTGAAAGGGATCGAGCGGCAGGTTGGGATCACCGATCTTGGCGATGTCGAAGCTCGTCAGCCCCTGCGGGAGCCGCAGGTTCGAGACGGTGGGCAGCGGGGCTCCGGCGTTGACGTCGAGCTTGGAGTCGAAGCCATGGAAGAAGTCGTAGGCGCGGTTGGCGTGGTAGAACATCGAGATCTCGGAGAACGCGTCCTCCGGGTCCTTGTCCATCGCCGGCGGCGTGAGATAGTCCCCGTTCGCGTCGGGGACAGCCGTTTGCAGCAGATCACACGAGTGGACCTTGAGCATGAAGCCCATGAAGTCGACGTCCTTCACGGTCTTCTTGTCGATGCAGTTCTGCGACTGCACGAGCGGGTTCTGCAGCGCCGTCTCCCCGGCGCCGACAGGCAGGGTGACGTCGAGGAGCGTCGGTGATTTCACCGGATTCGACGCGTAGACCTTGGCCTTGTTGAGGGACTCGATCGCGTTGTACGAGAGGACGATCTCGCCGGTCTGGGCGTCGACGATCGTCACGGGCAGGTAGGGAATGCCGAGCATCGGAACGATGTCGATGGCCCAGGCGAGCCGCGTGCCGTCGGCCGTGGGCCAGAGTACGAGCACGGCGCGCGAGGGATCGTGGGCGATGCGAGCGTGCGCAGCGGCCACGTTCGCGGCCTGCTGGGCGCCGATCGCCGGCGTCACCGAGGCCGGCAGATCCTCTTCGAGCGCCGACGTGACCAGGGTAGCGACGTTGTCGGCGCCGAAGGTGACGGCGACTCCACGGTTGGCGATGAGCACGCCGCGATGAACCTGCGGGAGCTTCACGACGCGCTCGCCGCTGTCGAGCTCTGTCGTGCGCGCCGGCCCGAAATCGACGGGTTGTGACCACCGGAGCTGCTCGAACGCGACGGCCGGCGCCGCCTTCTCCAGCGCAATCGTGGGAGCGCGCTTGCCCGCGGCGACTCCGGCCGACGGAAAGCGCCCTGCCCGCAGCGTGAGGCCAGGCTCCGCCGCGACGGCAGCTCCGGCGAGGGTGAGCGCGAGCAGGCCCGCAGACAGAGCGGAGAGGGGACGAAGGATACGCATCGAAAGCTCCTTGTGCCGGCGCCAACGTTCCGGGGCCGACGCGCGCGCATGTTACGCACGCGAAACACTTCGGGGCAATGATTGGAATTTTCTATTGCGGTAGGCTCCGCGACGAGAGCGCCGGCTCCTCCCGATGAGGGCGCTTCATCCGTCGAGGTTCAGGGCGTGGGGGCGCACTTCGCGATGGCGGAGGGCAGGCTCCACTTCCACTGCGTCGCGGTGATCTTGGGGTAATACGCGGCGAAGGCATAACACATCTCGTCGGAGGTGTTCTCGCCCCAGGTCACGTCGGCGCTGCCAGGGTTCTTGTAGGCGCAGCGCGTCGCGACCGAATCACCAGGCTTGATGACGGTGCTCACGGGCGACCAGTACTGGGTGTTGAAGTCCCAGGGATCGCGCTGCGTGAGCTCGACCGGGGCGCCGCCGACCGGGTTCGCGAACGACGAGATGGCCGTGCCCAGCTTGTGCATGTGGGGCATGACGCTCATGATGTGGATATCCGGGGCGATCGCCGGCACCTTGAACTTGCAGGTGGTGTCGAGCGTGCCTTGCGCGGGGATGTCGAGCTTCATGGTCCCGAAGGCCATGACGTCGGCGTCGTTGGGGCGGAGCTGGTCGGTCGTGCAGAGATCGAAGCCGCTGGCGTCGGCCTCGCCCGCGAGGTGCTGGAGGTTGTTGTAGTGCACCTGGATGATGTAGTGCGTGGTGCCCTCGAGCGGGAAACCAGCCTCGGGCGGGAGCTCGAATCCTGCTCCGCCGGGGGCCCAGACGCTGATCATGCGCCAGTCCACCGCGCCTCCGAGCGAGCACTCCGCGGGGGCCGCCGCCGCTGCCGTATCGCTCTGGAAGAGCACGATGTGGTGGACGACCTTGGGGTTGTCGATCTTCGGCAGCAGGGTGGTGATGTGCCGCTTCGAGGTCTCGGTGACGTCGACTCCATAGCAGATGTAAATGTCGCTCACGTCCTTGGGGACGGTGTACTTCGTCTTGGAGACGACGTGGACATCAGGAACGCACGAGGTGCCCGGCGGAGCGCCGCCCGTGCCGCCGCCGCCCGCGCCGCCGGTGCCGCAGTCGGCGGAGCCGCCCTTGCCGCCGCCGGCGATCCAGTCGTCGATCACCTTCTGATCGGCCGTACCGAGGCGCGCTGCAGGCGGCTGCGGCATGGGGTGGAGATCGTCGTGGGTGCGCGTCCCGACCAGCTCGTAGACCTTCTTTGAAGCGTCGCTCTTGGCCGGCGCCTCGAGATCGGCGAGGGTCACGAGCGGCATCGGCGCGCCGAAGGAGGGGGTCGCGCCATGGCACGATCGGCAATTGGCCTGGAGCACGGCGTCGACGTCACAGGGCAGGTCCGAGGCCGATGAAGCGCCGCCCGTGCCCGCCGCGGAGCCGCTCGAGGTCGAGGTCGAGGTCGGCGAGGGCGCGCCCGTGGCGCCGTCGCTGCAACCCGCGCTCGAAGTCCAGGCGAACAGGGTGATCGAGGAGAGCAGGAGAGGGGCGAGGCGGGGATCGAAGCGCATGACTGGGGAGCTCCTTCGGTGCGAGGTCGAGCGGCGAAGCGCCGTTGAGCAAGGCCCGGGCCGCGCCTGGAGCGCTGAAATTCGCTGGAATTTTGCAGGTAACGCGCGTGGCGTCGGCGCCACGGAGAGGCGCGCTCGCGACAGTGCGAGGCGTCGCCGCCTCTCACCCCACCACGTCGGCGCCCGGCTCGTGCGTGACGCCGCGCGCGGCATTGACCACCACGGCGATCACCCCGACGACGACGGTGAAGGCCACATAGTGGGCCGGACCGAGCCTGTCGTACTCGAGCATCAGCGGGACGGCGACCGGGGTCAGGCCGCCGAAGATGGCGTAAGCGACGTTGTACGAGAACGAGACGCCGGTGAAGCGGACCGCGCTCGGGAAGGCCCGCACCATCACGTAAGGCACCACGGCCGTGGTGCCGATGCAGAAGCCGGCCAGCGCATAGAGCCCCACGAGGTGCTCGGGGTTCGCCGCGGTCCCGAGGAAGAGCGCGTACGTCGAGGCGATGAGCGCGGGGCCGCCGATCAGGCAGACAGGCAAGGCGCCGAAGCGATCGAGCAGGGCGCCGACGAGGATGACCGACGCCGTCAGCGCCAGCGTCGCCGCCACGCTGCCGATCAGCGTCTTCGCCGGGGCGATGCCGTGGAGACGCTGCATCAGCGTCGGCGTCATCAGGATCACCACCACGATGGCCGCCGTCAGCATCCAGGTGATGAGCATGGATACGACGACCGAGCCGCGGTGCTCGCGCAATACCTGGCCGAGCGGCCCCTCGGAGGTGGCTTTGCGAGCGCGGATCGCCTCGAAAACAGGTGTTTCGTGCAGCCAGCGGCGGAGGAACATGGCGATGAAGCCGAAGCCGCCGCCGACGAGGAAGGGTATCCGCCAGGCCCAGGCGGCGATCTCTATCGGGGTATACGCGGTGTTGATGCCCGTCGCCATGAGCGAGCCGAGGAGGATGCCGCCGGTGAGGCCGCCGGTGAGCAGCCCGCAGGCGAGTCCGACGCGGTTGCCGGGTACGTGCTCGGCCACGAACACCCACGCTCCCGGGGCCTCCCCGCCGATGGCAGCGCCCTGGAAGACGCGCATCACGAGGAGCAGCAGCGGCGCGGCGTAGCCCAGGGTCACGTAGGTCGGCATCAGGCCGATGAGCAGCGTCGGCAGCGCCATCATGAACACGCTGAGGGTGAACATGCGCTTGCGACCGGTCCTGTCGCCGAAGTGAGCCATGATGATCCCGCCGAGCGGGCGAGCCAGGTAGCCGGCGGCGAAGATGCCAAACGTCTGGAGCTGCTCGAGCCAGACTGGCATGCTCGGTGGGAAGAAGAGCTTGCCAAGCACCGCGGCGAAGAACACGTAGATGATGAAGTCGTAGAACTCGAGCGCTCCGCCCAGCGAGGCGAGGAACAGCGTCCGGGTGTCGTCGCGGGTCAGGCTGCGGTGGGGCGCCGCGGGGGAGCTGGAGAGGGCCGTCATCTCGGTTCCGCCGATGATACACGGGATCGAGTAGTCTCCTCGCCCGCGCATGTCGTCCACCACCGCCTCTGATCTCCTCGGCAGCGACTTCGTGCGCGAGCTCGAGGTGCTGCGGCGTCGCCTCGAAATCCGGGCGCGATCCGGGAGCTCGGGCGAGCACCTCGCCAGGCGTCGCGGCGGCTCGTCCGAGTTCCAGGAGCACCGCGCCTACGCGCCCGGCGACGACATGCGGCGCATCGACTGGGCGGCGTACGCGCGCACGGGCGAGCCTGTTTTGAAGCTCTTTCGCGCCGAGGAAGACGTGATCGCGCGGCTCGTGTGCGACGCCTCGGCCTCGCTTGGCGTGGGCGAGCCGCCGAAGATCGACACGGCGCGGAGGCTCGCGGCGGCGATCGGGTACATGACGCTGGCGCGGTCGGAGCGGGCCCAGGTCTTCGTCGCGGGCGAGGGCATCGTGCGCGAAAACACGCCGGTGCGCGGGCGAAATGGCGTGCCCGCGCTCCTGCGATCGCTGACGGCGATCGAGCCCGCGGGCGGCACCGATCTGGCGCGCGCCATCGATAGCGTGGTGCAGAAGAGCGGGCGCCCCGGGATGCTGGTGGCCATCTCGGACTTCTTCGACAGCGGGCCGATCACCACGGCGCTCGGGCGCGCGGTGAAGGCCGGGCACGACGTGGTGCTCGCGCAGATCGTGGCGCCCGACGAGATCGAGCCGAGCTTCGAGGGCGACTGGGCCCTCGAGGACGTGGAGACGGGCCAGACCGTCGAGGTGACCATGGATCCCGCGGCGATCGAGGCCTACGTGGTACGTTTCGCCGGGCTGTGCGAAGAGCTCCGAGCGTGGTCGCGGAAGCATCGAGCCGCGTACGTGCGCGTCCGAACGGACGAGCCGCTCGAGGCCGCAGTGAGGCGCTTCGTCGCCCGGAGCGTCGACTGAGTTGATCCGCGCAAGCGACGTATCCCGGCTCCTGGCGCTCGCGGCGAAGAGCTCCGTCTTCGAGCTGCTCTCGCCGAGCGGCCTCGCGCTGCTGGCGCTGCTGGTGCCGCTCGTCGTGCTCTACATCCTCAAGGTCAAGCGCGCGAAGAAGCGCGTGGCCTCGACGTGGCTCTGGGCCGTGGCGCAGCGCGACCTGATGGCGAAGTCGCCGTGGAAGAAGCTGATCGCGCAGATCCCGCTGCTGATCCAGGCCTTCGGGTTGATCCTGCTGGCGCTGGCGCTCGCGCGGCCGGCGACGCGGGGGCGCGAGTTCACCGGCGATCACGTGGCGATCGTGATCGACACCAGCGCGTCGATGACGGCGCAGGCCGAGGGGCCGAACCACGAGCCGACGACGCGCCTCGCGCTGGCGAAGGCCGCCGCGAAGGACATCCTCGCCGCGCTGACGCCGGGGAGCGACGCGCTGGTGCTCGAAGCGGGGCGCGACGCGCGGCTCGTGGCGCCGCTCGATCGCGACATCGTGCGGATCAAGGCGGCGATCGATCGCGTCGAGCCGGAAGACGTGGAGGGAGATCTCGGCGCGGCCGTGGCGCTCGCCGTCGATCGCTTGCGGCAGCTCGGCGGATCGCGGCGCATCGTCGTGCTCACCGACGGGAACCTCGCGCGGCCCGCGTCGCTCACCGGCGCGTCGCTGCCGCTCGAGGTGATCACGGTGGGCACGCGGGTCGAGAACACCGCGATCGTCCGCGTCGACGTGCGATCGGGCGTCGAGCCGGCGTCTGGCAAGGAGCAGGTGCAGGGCTTCCTCGTCGTCGCCAACTTCGGCAAGGCGCCGCGCGACGTGTACGTGACGATGCGCGAGCAGAACGCGTCCGACGTGCTGGCGTCGCGCCGGGTGCTCGTGCAGCCGGGCGAGCGGCTCCCCGTCGCGCTGACGTTTCATCCGTCGGTCGGCGACTACCGCAAAGGGCTGCTCTTCGAGATCGCGCCGCACGACGCGATGCCCGTCGACGACGTCGCGTACGGCAAGGTCCCCGCGGGCGACAAGCTCCCGGCGTACTTCGCCGGCGCATCGCCGTGGATCGAGCGCGCGCTGGTGTCGGACGCGATGGTCGATCTCAAGATGGGCGCGGTCGCCGACCTCGCGAGCGAGCCCTGGATCGGCCTCGATACGTTCGTGGTGATCGAGGGCGCGTGCCCGGCGAACCCGCCCGGCGGCGATCTGTTGATCGTCAATCCACCCGCAGGAAAGTGCCTCGGGACGCTGGTCGGCGCGACGATCGAGCGGCCCGAGATCACCTCGTGGGAGAACGGCGATCCGCGCCTGCGCTTCCTCACGCTCGACGGGGTTCACGTCGTCCGCGCCTCGGCGCTCAAGCCCGACGGCACGACGCAGGAGCTGATCCGCTCGCAGCAAGGCACCATCGCCACCGACATCTCGACGACGACGCGCACCGGGACGCTGCTCGGCTTCGACGTGGGCGACAGCGATTGGCCGCTCAAGGCGAGCTACGTGCTCTTCATGCGCAACCTGACCGAGCTGGCGCGGGCCCACCGCGCGAGCGGGATCACCGGCCCCGCGCGCGCCGGTGAGCCGATGCGGCTGAGCCTCCCCGGGACGGCGACGAAGGTCGAGGCGGCGGGCCCGAGCGGTGAAAAGATCGAGGTCTCGCAGCGCGGGAGCCTCGCCGTCGTGCCCGACATCCCGCACGCCGGCTTCTACACGGTGACGTGGCAAGGGCCGCAGGCCGGATCGATGGTCGTGCCGGCGAACCTCACCAGCGTGGCCGAGAGCGATCTGAACGCGAAGCCGATCCAGGCCGACGGCGAGAAGATCACCGTCACGGCGTCGGCCGCGCAGCCCGATGCGCACAACGAGTGGACCTGGCTGCTCGCGCTCGGCGGGCTCGCGCTCATTGTCTTCGACGTCTGGTACTTCACGCGCGATAACCGCGCGAGGTCGACGGTGACCGGCCCGCCGAAGCCGCGCATGCCCGAGAGGAAGGCCGCGTGACGCTGATTCAAGCGCTGCGGTATCTGCCCTTTGCCGCGCTGGCGGTGGGCTTCTTCGTCTTCGGGCTCATCGCGCGCTTCGCGATCCTGCGCGCGAACGTGCAGCGACGACCGGCGCTCTTCACGGGGATGATCCTCGGCGCGCTGCCCGCGCTCTACGTCGGGCTCACCTGGGCGGCGGTGATCTCGGACAGGTACCTCCGCCTCGCGCGGCCGTGGGTGACGCTGCTCTGCCTCGCGGCCACGTCGTTCATCGCCGTGCGGCTGACGACGTCGCGCGCCAAGCAAGGCACGGGGCGCACGGTGCTCGGCGATCTGCTGACGATGGCCGCGGCGATCACCGCGGCGATGGCGGCGGCGGGGCCGGAGATCGGCAAGCCGCTCGATCGCTTGACGGTGCTGATCGCCGTGGATCGCAGCCGATCGATCGATCTCGTGCCCAGCGCCGAGACCCGGATCAAGCAGAACCTCGCGGTGGCCGAGCTCTCGATGCGCGAGGACGATCGCATCGGGACGATCGCCTTCGCCGCCGAGGCCGCGACCGAGGATCCGCCGCGACCGAAGAGCGATCTCGGCGCCCCGCAGCGCGTGGCGATCGGCCGCGACGGGACAGATCTCGCCGCGGCGATCCGTCGCTCGCTCGCCGAGGTACCGCCCGACTCGGCGGCGCGCATCGTGCTGCTCACCGACGGCGTCGCGACGCGCGGCGACACCATGTCGGCGGCGGCCGCAGCGGTTGCCGCGCAGCTCCCGATCGACGTCGTCCCGCTCGAGCAGCGGATGGTGCCCGACGTCCGCGTGGTCGCCCTCCGCGCGCCGACCCGCGCCGATGAAGGCGAAGCGATGGATCTCCGCCTCGTCACGTCGGCGCCCGCGCCGGCCGAGATCGAGATCCGACTGCGCCGCGACGGCGAGCTGATCGCCAAGGCCAACGCCAAGGTCGCCGCCGGCGAAGACGTGCTCCGCATCCGCGAGAAGGCGCCCGGCCCGGGGCTTCATCGCTACGACGTGGAGATCACGGCGATCGATCCGCGTCTCGACGAGGCCCCCGAGGACAACGCCGGCAGCACCTTCGTGCGGGTGCGCGGGCCGTCGGCGGCGCTTGTTCTGGAGGGTGATCCGGGCAAGGGGAAGTTCATCGTCGACGCCCTCACGGCGAGCGCGTTCCGCGTCGACAGCGGCTCGACGACGTCGGTGCCGGCCGACCTCGGCGGCCTCGCCGGCTACGACGTCGTGGTCCTCAGCGACATCCGCGCGCCCGATCTCTCGCCCGGACAAATCGACGCGCTCGCGGCCTACGTTCGCGATCTCGGCGGCGGCCTCATCCTGATGGGCGGCGACCGCGGCATGGGCCCGGGCGGCTACGCCAAGACGCCGATCGAAGAGATCTCGCCGGTGTCGTTCGACCTCAAGCAAGAGCGTCGTCGCGCCAGCCTCGCCGAGGTGATCGGCATCGACATCTCGGGATCGATGGGCGCCAGCGCCGGCACCCACAACAAACTCGAGCTCGCCAACGAGGCGGCCGCGCGCTCGGCGTCGCTGCTCGGGCCGGGCGATCTGCTCGGCGTCGAGCATGTCGACACGGTCGTGAAATGGAGCGTCCCGCTCGCGCCGGTGAGCGACAAGGCCGCGATCGAGAGGGCCATCCGCGGCGTGGGCGTGGGCGGCGGCGGCATCTACGTCGACATCACCCTCGACGCTGGCTACGAGGCGCTCGACAAGCAGAAGTCGAACCTCAAGCACATGCTGCTCTTCGCCGACGGCAGCGACGCCGAGCAGATGACGGGCTGCCGCGCCAAGGTCACCGAGGCGCTCCGCCGAGGCATCACCACCAGCGTCGTCGCGCTCGGCAACGGCAGCGACGTGCCCGAGCTCGAGGTGCTCTCTCGCCTCGGAACGGGCCGCTTTTATCTGATCGAGGACGCGCAGCGCCTGCCCTCGGTGTTCGCCCAGGAGACGATCCTCGCGTCGCGATCGTCGATCGTCGAGAAGGACTTCAGCGTCGCTCATGGGGCCGCGTCGTCGATCACGGCGGGCATCGACTTCGGCGAGGCGCCGAGCCTCAAGGGCTATGTCGTGACGATCCCCAAGGCGCGATCGAGCGTGCTGCTGACGGGGCCCGACGGTGATCCGGTGCTCGCGGTGTGGTCGGCCGGGATCGGCCGATCGGCCGCGTTCACCAGCGATCTGAAGGACCGCTGGGGCAAGAGCTGGACGACGTGGCCGGGCGCGGCGCGGATGATCGCCCAGACGGCGCGCGACGTGAGCCGCAAGGCCGAGGACCTCCGCGTGCGCCTCGAAGCCGACGCGGTCGGCGGCGAGCTCCACGTGCGCGCCGGCGTCGTCGGCGACGATGGTCGCGCGCAGTCGTTCCGTCGCCTCGTCGTCCACGTCGCGGGGCCCGAAGGCTTCTCGCGCGAGGTGGCGCTCGAGGCCGCGGGCGCGGGCGCGTACACCGCGTCGGTGCCGCTCTCGCGGCCGGGCACGTACATCGTCGTCGGTCGCGACGAGATGACGGGCGAGGCCGTCGGCACCACGGGCGCGGTCCTCACGGCCGGCGAGGAGCTGCGGCCGACCGGCAGCGATCTCGCGCTGCTCACGCGGATCGCCGAGCTCACCGGCGGCAAGCGCCGCGACACGCTCGCGGGGATCTTCGCCGACCGAGCCGCCACGCGCTTCTCGTACAAAGACGCGACGGCGCCGCTGATCTTCCTCGCGGCGTTCGGCCTGCTCTTCGCGGTGGCCGCGCGGCGCCTGGCGATCCCCGACGGGGTAGTCGCCTTCCAGCAGCGCTTCTTCGCTCGCTTCCGCCGCACCGCGAAGCGCCCCGCGCACGCCGGCGCACCCGACGCGACCTCGACGATGGGCGCGCTTCTCGACGCCAAGGATCGCGGTACCCTCTCGCGCGAAGAGCCGCGCGCCGCGTCGCCTCACGTCGACATCAGGCCTGCGCCGGGCGCGATGCCGCCGCGCGTCCCCGCGGCGACGATGACGGGGTTGCCCGCAAAGCGTGTTTCTCCCGGTGCTCCTCCGACGGCGCGTCCTGCACAGCCGAAGCCCGGAAGACCACCCGAAACGCGACCGCTCACGGCAGCCGAGATCCTCCTCGCCCGTCGCCGCGGCAACAAGCCCTAGGAGCCTGGTGTCGCTGGACACCCGCCCCGTGCTGCCGTCCGCCCGGGCGCCGCGCATGCAACGAAACTGCAGCAGCGTAATCGTGCTGAGCCCGGCGTTTCCCTCTTGCGCGTCGCCGCGCGGACCGGTCAAGTAGGCTCTATCCCGTGGGCACAGAGACTCGAATTCTGCTCCTGTCGAGCCGCGATCATCAGGAAGGCTTCGACGAGCCTCCAAGTCAGTGGCGGCGCGGGGAGGGGCACTCCCGCGGCCCCTCTGGCATTGCCCGCGCTGACAGCGTAGCGCCCGTCGCCGAGCACCTCCTCGAGACCGTCGCGGCCACTCCCGGCGTCCGCGTCGCGCATCGCTCCGTGTTCCATCCGAGCGAGATCCTCGCGGCCATTGGCGATCACCGCCCGGACGTGGTCCTCAATCTGTGCGAGGCGCTCGGCGGCGACAGCCGCCTCGAAGTGCACGCCGCGTGGCTCCTCCAGCGCCTCGGCCTCCCCTTCACGGGCAGCCCTTTTCACGCGCTCCGGCACTGCCTTTACAAGCTCGAAGCCAACCAGATCCTCGCCCGCGCGGGCGTCCGCGTCCCCGCCACGGTGCGCGTCGACAGCCCCGATCACCTTCAGCACCTGCCGCGGATCACCTTCCCCGCGATCGTGAAGCCCGAGCGCGAGGACGGCTCGCTCGGCATCGAGTCGCGGTCAGTCGTCCACGATCTCGGCGAGCTCCGCGCCCAGGTCGATCACGTCGTGCACACCTACAAGCAGCCGGCGATCGTGCAGCGCTACATCCACGGTCGCGAGCTCTCGGTCTCGCTCCTCGGGTGGCCGACGCCGCGCGTGCTTCCGCCGGGCGAAATCACCTTCCACGAGCTCCCGCACGGCTACCCGCACATTCTCACCTTCGACTCGAAATGGGAGGCCGGCTCGGTCGACTACAACGGCACCAAATCGGTCGCCGCCGTGCTGCGCCCGCGCGAGCTGCGCCGTGTCGCCGCCATCGGTCGTCGCGCCTTCGACGTGCTCGGCCTGCGCGATTACGGCCGCGTCGACGTGCGCGTCGACGAGCGCGGCGATCCCTACGTGATCGACGTCAACCCCAACTGCGATCTCTCGGAAGACGGCGGCTTCGCCCTCGCCGCCGCCCGCGCCGGGCTGCCGTACGCCGACATGGTCTGGGAGGTTCTCCGCAGCGCGCTTCGTCGCCGCGAGGACGACGCCGTGCTCTTCGCCTCGCGCGGCCGCTCGTCGCGTAACCGCCTCTCGCGTCCGCGCGAGGTGGCCTCTCGCTTCAACCTCGGAGTCGCCGGAGCCACCGCAGCACCGTGATTCATCAGCGCCCTTTGCAGCCGGGAGACCGCCCCCTCCTCGCCGCCCTGCTCGACTCGCTCACCGCCTTCACCCCGGACGAGCGCCTCGTCGCGCTCGAGCTCGTGGACGCGCGCCTCGATCACCCCGGGTCCGACGATTACCGCTTCATACTCGCCTTCGACGACGCCGCGCCCGGCCTCGCGGGCTACCTCTGTTATGGCCGCACGCCGATGACGCAGTCGACGTACGATCTCTACTGGGTCGCCACGTCGCCCGATTTCGCCCGCTCCGGCGTGGCCCGCGGCCTCTGCGCGAGCATGGAAGGCGAGATCGCCCGCGAGGGCGGCGGCACCATCCGCGTCGAGACCGGGAGCCGCGAAGGCCACGGCGCCGCGGTGCATTTCTACGACGCGACCAGCTTCGCGCGCACCGCGACGATCCCTGATTTCTACGCTCCGGGCGACGATCTCATCATCTTCACCAAGCGAGTTCGCCGCGCGTCGGATCCGCCGCTCGCCGCGCTGGACGAGGTCGCCCTCTACGACGCCGCGTTCGGCTATCGCGACTACGTGGCAGACCGCGACTTCCTCTTCGCCTGCGCCCGGCGCTTCGGATCGCGCGAGGTCCGCCGCGTGCTCTGCTGGGCGTCGGGGCCGGCGCGCCATCTCTGGGCCTTCGCCGACTCGGGCGTGGAGGCCTTCGGCGCCGAGCCCTCGGACGCGATGCTGGCCTTTGCCCGCGGGATCGCTCGCAAACACCCGTCCTCGTCGACAGAGGTGCGCTTCGTCAAAGCCAGCCTCGACGAGCGCCCTCAGGGCCTCGGCGCGCCGATGGATCTCTCGTTCGTGCCCCTCTCGGCGATTCACCTGCTCCCGAGCGCCGCCGCCGTCGAGGCTCACCTGCGCTTCGCCGCCGAGCTCCTCCAGCCCGGCGGGCTCCACATCATCGAGGCCACGCACCCGGCCGATCTCACGCCCTCCGGCGTCCACCACACCGAGTGGACCGAGGTGCGCGGCGACTCGGTGATCGACGCCCGCTTTCGCATGCACCTCGAGAAGATCACCGCCGAGGAGGGCGGCCAGAGCGTGCCAGTCACGCTCGACGTGGTCTGCTCTCACAACGCCCGGAAGGGCAGCGGCCCGCCGCGCGCCCAACCGCGTTTGCGCCAGGAAGATCGCTGGTTCATCCCCGATCTCGCCTCGTTCCAGCGCATCGTGGCCCGCGTGCCGGAATTCGAGCTCGCGGCCACCCTCGGCGACTTCAACGTCGGTGTCCCGTTCGAGCACACCTCGGCGTGGCGCCTGATCCTGGTCTTGAAGCGCGTCCTCGTCGCCTGATCCTCGCCCGTGAAGGTACGACACCTCAAGCGCATCAACCTCGTCGGCAACTTCGGTGATCCGACGCCGAACGATCCGCTGGTGCTCGATCCCTCGCCGGACGGCGTCGCCATGGCCATCCGCACCGGGATGTGCCCTGTCGACCGCGCCTTCGATCGCTTCCTCCCGGACGAGCTCCGCCTCGTGTCCGGCCAGTTCTGGACTCCGCTCCTCGTCGCGCTGCGAGCGGCCGAGTGGCTCGAGGAATGCCACGTCCGCACCGTGGTCGACATCGGCTCCGGGGTCGGCAAATTCTGTGTCGCCGCCGCGCTCGCGAGCCGCTGCCAGTTCACGGGGATCGAGCAACGACCGCGCCTGGTGGCGGCCGCGCGGGCGCTCGCCGCGGTCTTCAACGTCACCGATCGCGTCTCGTTCCTCGACGGCTCCCTCGGCGAAATCTCCCTCCCCATCCCCGACGCCTACTACCTTTACAACCCCTTTGGAGAGAACCTCTTTGGCTCCCAGGACCACCTCGACGAGGACGTCGAGCTGAGCGCAGACCGCTACGAGCGCGACGTCGCCGCCGTGCGCGAGCTGCTCTGGCTCGCCCCCGTCGACACCTACGTCATCGTCTACAATGGCTTCGGCGGGCAGGTCCCCCTCGGCTATCGCGAGATCCGCGCCGACCACGAGCTGCCCAATCCACTCTGCATGTGGCAGAAGACCACCGCGCGCGAACCCGGGCCTTTCTCCTGGCCTCTCGCGGGCTAGCGGCGATCGCCGCGAGGCGAGGATCGAGGGTGGGTGTCGCCATCGTATGAAGGAGCGATGCGACGCCGCCCGGCGCGGGTGATACCCTCGCGCCGGCCCTCGTGAGCAAGCACATCCTCATCGTCGACGACGAAGCGCGCATCCGCGAGGTCGTGCATTACGCGCTGAAGAAAGAGGGGTTCGTCGTCACCGCGGTCGAGAGCGGGACGACCGCGCTCGACGCCTTCCAGAAGGGCGACGTCGATCTCGTGGTCCTCGACGTCACCCTGCCGGACCTCGACGGGCTCGAGGTCTGCCGCCGGATCCGCAAGAGTAGCCGCGTGCCGATCCTCTTTCTCTCGGCGCGCGGCGAGGAGATCGATCGCATCATCGGCCTCGAGCTCGGCGGCGACGATTACCTCACCAAACCGTTCTCGCCGCGCGAGCTCGTCGCCCGCGTCCGCGCCGTCTTTCGCCGCGTCGAAGATCGCGAGCCCCTCCCCGAGGCGCGCGCTTCGCTCTTGATTTACCGGGGGATCGAGCTCGACACCGATCGTCACGAGGTGCGCTATGCCGGCCAGCGCCTCGACCTCACGCCCACCGAGTTCGGCGTCCTCGGCGCGCTCCTCGAACGGCCCGGCGTCGTGCTCTCGCGCGCCCAGCTCATGCAGCGCGCCTATCGCTACGACAACCTGATCACCGAGCGCACCATCGACACCCACGTCCGCCGGATCCGCGCGAAGTTCCGCGGCGCCGGCGGCGATCCGATCACCACGGTCCATGGCATCGGCTACAAGGCCGCGGGCGAGTAACCCCATGCGCGAGCGCCTCCTCGGGTGGGTGGGGCGCATCGGCGTTCGCCTCCTCGTCGTCAACCTCCTGGTGCTCCTCGTGCCCATCGCCGGGCTCGAGTTCGCGCGCATCCACGAGCGCCAGCTCCTGCTCTCGCTCGAGCGCGACATGCGCGATCAAGCGGTGATCGTCCGCGCCCTCTGCGAGGCCGATCTCGGCGCGGGGATCGCGCTCGCCGATCCGCGCCACGCGGCGATCCTCACCGACGCGGCGCGCCGCACGCGCACCCGCGTTCGCCTCCTCGACGACAAGGGTAGCGTCCTCGCCGACTCGCACGAGAACGGCCCGCCCGAGGGCCCCGAGCCGCCGCCGCCGCACGTGCTCCCGCGATCGGTGAGCGAGGTCGAGACGCCGATGCGCGATCTCCCGCGCGACCTCGGCGATCCCAGGCTGTGGCCGGACATCGAGGCGCGCACCGAGGTCCGCGCGGCGCTCTCGGGCGTGCCCGGCTCGCACGCGCGGATGCGCGAGCGCGCGCCCGGGGTGTTCCTCTTCATCACCGAGCCGGTTCGCCACGACAACGCCGTCGTCGGCGTCGTCTACGCGGTGCGATCGACGCGGCCAGTCCTGGTCGAGCTCTACCGCATTCGATCGGGTCTCGTGCGCGTGCTCGGCGTCGCCTTCGCGCTCACGGCTCTCGTGACGATGCTCCTCTCGCTCTCGATTTCACGGCCGCTCGGGCGCCTCTCGCGCGCCGCCAAGCGCGTCGCCGCGGGCGAGCCCGACGTGACGATCCCCGTCTCCGGCGGCGGCGAAATCGAGGAGCTCGGCGCCTCGTTCGCCTCGATGAAAGAGCGCCTCGACGCCCGGCTCCGCTACATCTCGCAGTTCGCCGCCGACGTCGCCCACGAGTTCAAGTCGCCGCTCACCTCGATCCGCGGCGCCGCCGAGCTGCTCGGCGAGGGCGCGGCCGACGATCCCGAGGCGCGCGTGCGCTTCCTCCGCAACATCGAGCTCGACGTCGCGCGGCTCGATCGCCTCGTCTCGCGCTTGCTCGAATTGAGCCGGATCGAAGCCTCGAACGAGGTGATGACCGTCCTCGATCTCGAGGCCCTGCTCGCCCGCGTCGCCGACCGCGGCGGGGCGATCGAGCCCGCCGTCGTGCTGCGCTACCGCGCTCCTCTGCGCTTCGTCCGCGCGCGCGAGGCCGATCTCGAGACGGCGTTCCGCAACCTCGTCGACAACGCCGCGCGCTTCACACCGCCGGGCGCGCGCGTGGAGATCGACGTCGACGGCGATCCGGCGTCGCTCCGGATCGCCATCCGCGACCACGGCGCCGGCGTCCCCGAGGCGATCCTCCCGCGCATCTTCGATCGCTTCTTCACCACCGCCGCCGACGGCGACGGCACCGGCCTCGGCCTCTCGATCGTCAAGGCCGTCGTCGAGGCGCACGGCGGCTCGATCGCCGTCGCATGCGGCGAGGGAACCACGTTCACCGTGACGCTCCCGCTCCGCCGCTGAGCCCTCGAGCAGGGGTCGCCGGCGGCCGCGATCACCCTTCGATCGGCGGGAACCTGGCGACGAACGCGCGCTGGACGAGCACCGCAGGATCGCTCGACGTCGCGAGCTCGGCCGGTCGGTATCCCGAGGTGATCGCGTCCACCGTCACCACGCGCCCGTCGACGCGAAAGCGGGCGCGCCAGTCCTTCACGGCGAGCCGGAAGCCGGCGCCGTCGACCTTGATCCGCCGGTACGGGTGCGGCTGCGGGCCGAGCTCGAGCACCGCGTTCACCCTGGAAATCAAGTCGATCCCGTGCTCGTCGCGCACCCACGCGGCCTGCTCTCCAGCGAGCGCGCTCCAGGTGATCTGGTAGCCGGGGAGGGGATCGCTGGCGGTGCGGGCCACGTCGTCGCCGGTCGTCAACGCTTCGAGCCAGCCGGTGCGCGCGTCGGGGAACGCGTCGGCGTAGGGCACGTACGGCTTCAGATCGAGCACCGGCGAGCCGTCGACGATGTCGAGATCCTCCACGTCGAGCACCAGCCCGCGCACTCCGGTGAGCCGCACCACGCTGAGGCCGATCGGGTTGGGTCGATGGGGCGAGCGCGTCGAGAAAACGCCGCGTCGTTTTCGAGCGCTCCGCGGCGGCAGCACCTTCGGCCGCCAGCCGTCGTTCAGGTGAAAACAGAAGATGACCCAGAGGCGATCCCAGCCTTCCAGATCTTCGAGCGCGTGCTCGAAATCCCGGCCGGAATCGAGCTCGATCGTGCCCTTCACGCCCACGCCGGCCGCGGGCTGCCGCGGCGCGCTCACGCGATCCAGAAAGGGCGTACGGACCACCCCGATCGGGGCGAAGGTGACCGGGGCGAGCACGGCTGACGCTTATCACGGGCACCATCGCCGCTCCACAGCGCCTCCCCGTGCGTGTATGGTGCCGCATCATGGCGAATGAAGAGCTCGTCTCTGCGGTGAAGCGGATCGTTGGCCTGGCCAAGGCGGGCGAGCTCGACTCGGCCTATGTCGGCTACCGCGAGCTGTTTTCGAGCCCGGCGTTCGCCTCGTACCGCCCCGAAGATCAGCGTCAAGCCTTGCGGCTGATGGTGCTCGCAAAGGTCACGGCGTCGAAGCGCAGCCCGGCGATGGTCGAGGCGCACCAGAGCGCGATCCCCCCGCTGACCGACCTGGTGAAGAACCTGGCCGAGCCCGGCGACCACGAGCTGCTCGGCATCTGCCACGTCGTCGTCGGCAACGAAGACGTGGCGCGGGCCATCTTCCGCACCGGCCTCGCGCTCGAGCGCGAGCACAACGCGCAGAGCGATCTGTGCGGCTCGTTCATGAAGCGGATCTCCTTCCTTTAGAGCGGATCTCGATCTCTTCGACGAGCGTCTCGCCGAGCATGCGGCGAGCTCCACGATCCTGTTAGGATGCGGCGTCGTGTCACCCGCCTCGCGCTCGCGAGGACGCGGCGGCCGACCCGGAGAGCTCATGCACGTCATCGCCATCGCCAGCCAGAAGGGCGGCGTGGGAAAGACCACGATCTCGCTCAACCTCGGCCTCGCGCTGGCGCGCGCGGGCAACCGAACGCTGATCATGGAGCTCGACGCGCAGGGGAGCCTCGGCCTCTCGCTCGGCCTCGCCGATCGCGCGCGCCCCGGCATCGCCGAGATCCTCACCGGCTCCGAGACGCTCGACGCCGTGCTCACGCGCACGCGCGATCCGCAGCTCCAGGTGCTCTGCGTCGGCCGCGTCGATCCCACGACGGTGTCCGGCTTCGAGGACGCGCTCTCTCGCACCGGCGCGATCCAGAGCATGCTGACGAAGCTCGAGGCCGAGTTCGACATCGTCGTCGTCGACTGCCCCGCGGGGCTCGGCAAGGTGACGACGCGCGCGCTCGAGTCGGCGACGCACGTGATGTCGCCGCTCCAGGCCGAGCCGCTCGCGCTGCGATCGGTGGGGCAAATCCTCGCGCTGATCGATCGCATCCGCGCCGAGAAGAACGCCAGGCTCGAGCTCCTCGGCATCGTGCTGTCGATGTTCGATCGCCAGACGCCGGCCTCGCTCGAGGTCGCCGAGACGCTGTGGACCAAGTTTCCCGACGGGATCATCATCGACACGATCATCCCGCGCGACGAGACGTTCCTCGAAGCGTCGCTGCGCGGCTCGCCGCTCTTGCTGATGCAGAAGCGGCCGCCGCCGCTGGCGCGCGTGTTCGATCAGCTCGCGAGCGACGTGCTCGATCGGATCCACCCGCAGGGCTCGACCAAGGAAGAGGACAATGCTCCGATCCCGCTCCTCCTTTGACGATCTCGCGGCGGCGATCGCCTCCGCGAGCTCGCTCGAGCCGGCGAAGCCCGCGACGCCCACGCCCTTCCGCGGCGCGCCGCTCGTCTCGTTCAGCCTCGATCCTGCGCCCCATCCACCACCCGAGGCCGCTCTTCCCGCGCGCTTCCCCACCGAGGCCGAGATGGCCGTCGTGCGCGCCGCGGCGCCGCGCGATCCCGAGTCGGCGCGGCTCGAAGAGGCCGCGTCGGTCGGCGTCGACAGCGCGCGGCGCCCGCCGAAGCTTCCCGATCTCTCCGCCGTCGTCAGCCCGATCGTGCGCTGCGAGAAGATCGTCGAGTGGATCATCGAAGCCACCAGCGCGTCGGACGTGTTCCTCGCCGACGCGTCGGGGATGCCGCTCGCGGGCGCCGTCGTCGACGCCGAGGCGCGGCTCGCCGGCACCGGCGTCGTCGCTTCGGCGATCGCGCAGCTCGCCACGTCGATCCCCGGCAACACCTCGGCGCTCTTCGAAATGCACCTCGGCGAGGGGCCGTTCTTCCAGCTCATCGGCTTCCAGGTCGCGGGCGCGCTCTACCTCGTCGGGCTCTCGCGCAGCTCGCCGCTGACGCCGCGGCAGGCGCACGCCATCCGCCTCGCGTGTCGTCACGCGCTCGGAGAGGTCGTGCCGACCACATGAACGCCGCGCCGCAAGGCCCTCATTTGCCGGTGGATGTCGCGCCGATCGCGCTCGACGGGCTCGCGTACGGGATCGACTACCTCGACGCGATCCTGGTCTTTCACCTCGGCGACGCGCGCCTTCATGCGTCGTGGGTTCGACCCGACGCGGGGCTGCGACCCGAGGACGCGGTGGGCACGCTGCGCGACGCGTATCGCGTCTGTCAGTTCGCGGCGCGCCGCATCGCGGGCGGCACCGACCGCCGCGGCGAGCGTGTCGATCCGGTGCTCACGATCGAGCTCCCTCACCGCGTCGCGCTGCTGCGCTGCATCCGGTCGCACATCGTCGCGTGCCTCTTCGAGACGACGATGCCGCTCGGCATGGCGCGCCTGATCGCCGCGCGGATCGGCGACGCGCTCGATCCCGAGCTGCCGCTCACCGAAGACGCGGCGTCACCTGCGGCGGCGCCCGCGCTCGGCGTCCGCGTTCCGCCGCTCAACGCGGCGGCGACGACGGCGCTGCATGTGCCTCGCGTCAACGAGGCGACGAGCGACGACGCGTCGGATCGGGGGCCGTCCACGCTCGCGTTCGGCGCCAGCCGTCGGCGCTCGCTTCCGCCCGCGCGCGCGACGCCGAGCGAGCAAGGGCGCACGCGCAGCCTGCTCGCGTACCTCGAAGCGCACGCGCCGGAGCCTCACGTCGTGCGCACGCGCCTCGCTCTCCGCGCGGGGATAAGCCTCGTCGCGCTCGAGCACCCCGAGACGCTCGGGCCCGAGGCCATCGTGCTGATCGAGACCGCGGTCGAAGACATTCTCGGCCAGGGCCGCGCCGAGCTCGCGAGGATCACGTGACCCCGTTCGGCCTCCTCGTTCGCCCCCTCGCGCCGCAGGGGCTGCTCAGCCTCGGCGATCAGCTCGTCGTCCACGCCTGCCATCACCACGCGCTCTTCCTCGATCAGACGGTCTCCGACGCGCTCGGCGGCGAGGGCTGGGCGGTGCGCCGGCAGGCCGCGTTCGAGTCCGCGCACGCGCTGATCGCCTCGTTTTGCAGCGATTTCGGCGTCACCGATCCGGTCGAGCGGCTCGACCTCGCGACCGAGCTCTTCACGGCGATGGGGCACGGTCGGCTCACGTTCGATCTCACGGCCGAGGGGGGTGCCGTTCACGGCCACGGGCTCCATCACGGCGCGAGCTTCGTCGAAAAGTACGGGGCGCTGATCAAGAACCGCCGGCCGGTCGACGCGTTCACGGCGGGCTTCATTTCGGCTGCGGCGAGCCTGGCGTACCCGTCGGACTGGGGCACGCTCGAGGCCGACGAGACGACGTGCGTGGCCCAGCTCGCGGCGCGGCCGCCGGAGTGCATCTTCACGCTCACGCGTCGGCCCGAGCGGCCGCGCTTCGGCGCCGTCGTCACGCGCGCGCTCGTCGAGCAGATCCCGCTCGCGCCGGGGGACGACGCCGATCGGCCCCGCCACACGCTGCGGCCCGCGGCCGATCGCGCGGTGACCGATCTCGCGCGCCTCCTCCACGGCGCTCCGGTCGATCACGACGGCGTGACCCGCGTCTTCGGCGTCCGCCTCGCGCTCGTGCCGGTGAGCTACCTCGGCCAGATCACCTACGACACCGTGCACCTCATCGAGAAGCGCTCTCCCGAGCTGTTCCCGCTCGTGGGGGCACTGGTCCGCGAGGCTGCGCAGACGGGCGCGTTCCACCTGCTCGGCGGCGTCCTCGCGTCGGCGGCGTGGAAGGCCGAGCACGGGCCCGTATCGACCGATCCCGAGGCGCGACTCGACACCTTGATTGGCCTCACCCGCGCCCTCGGCTGGGGCGCCTTCCAGGTCACGGAATTCGCTCCGGGCGAGGCGCTGGTGCTCGCGGCGAAGGCGACGCACGAGAGTGCCTATTACGCCGTCCGACACGGCAACACCGTCCGCAACCGCCTCTTCTTCCAGCAGGGCGTGGCCCTGGCCCTGATGCAGATCCTCCATCGCGTCGACTTCACGGCAGAAGAGCCGATCGCGAAGGGCGCCTACGACGCTCTCTTCAAGAGCGGGCAGCGCTTCCACGTGGACGAGACGCGCTCCCCGCTCCGCGGAGATCGGGTGTGCGAGGTCGTGGTGACGGCGCTGGCCGAACGCTAGTCTGCCGGGCGACGAGGTTGACTGAGAGCACTCCTCGTGTCTTTTCCGGAGGCCGGATTTCATGGCGCAGGCACGGCCTGATGCGTCGCCCGCGTTCCACGATCTCCATCCCGCCTGGGCCGGAGGAGAGGGTCACCCGGACGCGAGCGCGACGATGATCTTGACGAACGCGCTCAATCGCGGAGGAGACCCGTGCGGAGCCGGCTCGACGGCGTGCTCGCCCGGGAGCGCGACGGTGGACCCCGCCTCGCTGGCGCCCCATGAGGCAACGGTATGACGACAGCGCAGGAATGGGATGCGGTACTCGATGAGCTCCGCGAAAGGGGTGCGCGCTGGCCTTCGCTACGACCCTATTGCACAGCGCTCTTGCCGGTGCTGGAGCGACTCCGCGCGGATCCACGGGTCGGGAGCGTCGCCCTCCATGTGTCACACGCGACGTTGGTCATCAAGGTCAGTGGTCGTGAGCGTCGCGTCGGCCTCTGCTGGGACGGTCTGCGTCATTACGGAGTCTTTTTCGTCGACCCTGGCTTCGAGTTTGCGGAGTCCAGAGATGTGAACGAGGACGACGTGATCGAGACGGTTGTCCACTACCTGGATCGGGTACGCGGATGACCGTGGACGCGGACGTGACGGCCGCAGCGACTGACGAATAATCGTTTCTCGGAGAAGGTGATGCTCGAGGGACTCGACCTTGTGAACTGGGACTCGATCCCGCAACCCGACGGGAACCGTGCGGCCGAGGTCCCTTCGGCTCTTCGAGACCTCGCTTTCGCCGCGAACGAGGTAGACTCGTGGGCTGCCTACAACAGGCTTCTTTCCGCGACGGGAAACAATCACGCGGGAACTTATTATCCCGTCGCGCTCGATGTGATTCCCTTTCTCGGCGAAGTTCTGGTCCACGGGCAGTTGTATCCGCGCCTGCGCTCGCTCGATGTCCTCGTCGACTATCTCGCGTCCTTCTGCCCTCAGCCCGGCCACGAGAAGGTGCCTTCGCGCGACGGCGCCTCGCTGTCCCTGCGCGAGGCGCTACAGAGCGAGGTGGCGCGCGTGTGGAACCGTGTCGGGCCGGAGTTCATGTCCCGCGCCACCGACGGGCTCGAGCTCGAGCTTTCAAGGCAGTTGATCGAGCTGCTTGCGGAGGTCGAGGAGGGAGCCTACGTTGCGAGCCTTGACCATGAGCGCCACATGTACGCGTGGTGCCTTGCGCGGTACGGCGGATTTGCTCCCGACGTCGCCGTCGCCCTGGCCGGCAAAGCCTACCCTCATCAGCCACCTGACGACGCCTATCGTGATCTGGTCTTTCATGATGCGGCCTGGCACTGGGCGATGCTTCATATCCTCGGCGAGGGCTACTGGCGCGGCCATCCAGAGCGTGAAACACCCTCCGCCGAATACCGCGCCGAGGCTCGGCGGCTGGCGAACAACGATGATCTCAGGAAGTAATGATCTGATCATGCTGACGCCATCCGTCGCCGGGCCAGCGAGATCACTCTCCCGGGGGAGACCAGTGAGCAGATACCTTCTCGACCGAGGTGCAGAATGAAGGCCGCAGGTTCGAATGACCCCGATCGTTCCGGACCTCGCGCGCGGCAGGAGGCTCTCGATGACGATCACTTGTCGTTGCGCGCGGCCGCAGGCTTCTCGGATGAGCGTCTGGCCGTCGCGGGCCGCCGCGATCACTCGGTGATGCAGTCGGGCGCCGCGCTCGGGTCGGCCACCCAGGTCGCAAGGCGCGCGGTTCCGGCATCGCCCCACGCGTCGTGGGCGAGCTGATTGAAGCGACACCACTCGTGCCGCGTCTGCCGGGTCGCCAGCGCCTTCGCGGCAAAGTGCTGCGCCGTGCGACCGGGAATGGTGCTCTTGTCCTTGTTGAGCTCTGCATGCGTCATCGATGCTGCGGTCGGGCAGAAGTCGCCCGGCTCGTAATCGACCGTGCCCGAGACGAGCCCGTGGGCGGTCACCTTCTTGCGACGCACCGTCACGATCGCGTACTTCGGGTACGACGCATCGTCGTCGCGGTACAAGGCCGTCTGAGGCGGCGGATTGCCTTGCACGATGACGAAGCCCGATGACGGGATCGTGGAGTAGGGAGTGAGCGCGGGAAACGCGGTGAGCGACTGACTCACGAGCACGTCGCCGCCGAGCTCGATCCAGTTCGTGTGAGCGTAGAAGTCCTGCACGCCGTGGAGCGAACGGGAGAATGCCAGCATGGCCTGGGCATCTGCCGCCGGCAGCGGGTTGCTCGGGTTCAGCGCTTGCACCGCGGCGGCCTGGTTCGCAGCGACGAGGGCGGCTCCTCCCGTGAAGTTGCAGTCATCGAAGTGGGCAGAATTGAGGAGCGCGAACTCCACGTCCGTCGACACGTCGCCGGCCACCAGCGCGTTGAGCACGGCGGGATTCAGGAACGCCAGCGCGGTGGTGGTGATCTCCTCGTGGTTCGGCTCCCCGGGCGAAGTCGAAAACTCATCGGCCCGCTCCCCGATCGCCTCTGTTGTTCCAGGTTCGCCGACGCAGCCGACCGTCAGCGCCAGACCCATGATTGCCAATCCGAGCACAGCGTGGTTCTTCATACTGGGCCCGATTGCAAAGCGCGATCCAGGCGTGCGAGCTCAGCGTTTACCGAGAAAGAGCGCCCAAGCAATGGGAACGAGGCGCGGGATCCCGATGAAGGCCGCCGCGCACCTGCCACGCCCATTCCACGCGTGAGCGGCACGCTCGCCCCGCCGCGGCGTTCCGCCACGCGCGCTGGCGCAGGACGCGTGTCTACCGAGCACGTCCAGGCAATCCGCGCGACGCTCCGGCCAGGATTGCGCACGGATTCAGCGCCGCAGCACGGTATCGCCGCGCTTACCGGACCTCGGTAGCCACGACGGCAGCGCGCGCTCCGCCCTGGACTCGCGCCGCGGCCAAGGCGGCGCCGCCGGCAACGCCGCTGCGTCGTCCGCGGGCGTCGCAGTCACCGACGACCAACCCTGCACTCGATCCTGCACGAGAGCGACGAGGCTTGACCGACGGATTGACGTTGTCCATGACCGAAGACGGCAGACGAGATACTCTCTTGATCAGATCGCCGAACGAGCCGTTGCAGCCCACGGCCGGAGCCTGGCGGGAACTTCCCGTCAATGTTCAAAAGGCTCACGAGCAAGTGGCCGCAAGCCGGGGGAGACGCCATGGACACGGAGACGGTGACGGAGATCGAGGGAATATTCGTGGTGCACTGGGAGGTCTCTCGGTTCGCGGTGATCACGGGCCGCCGCCTGTTCGGGCTCTTGCCGAACCTCGAGAAATGGGCCCCTCACTTCTCCGCCGTGGACCTCGAAGCGTGGGGCATCCTGCCGGCAGTGCTTTTCGGGGATGCGAGGTGTCATCGCATGCGCGTGCGGGGGTACACCGGGCCCGCTGGTCGCTTCGGTCACAAGGGCTTCTGCAACCGCGAGCTATTCGTCGACGAGATCGTCTCGTGCGAAGAAACCTCGACACCGGGACCGACATGGTGACGGACAGGTCGAGCGCCCCTTGGCGAGCGACCCTGGGCGATGGCGCCGTCCGTGCCGCGTCGCAAGGAGCACAGAGCTCGCTGGCGCTCGTTTCCCGGTGAGATGAACATCCAGCTCACCGGCGACTCGCGATGGACCCGGCGACGGTCTGGAGCCGTCGAAGAGCCCCTCTGTAGCTCGCCGAGCGGTCAGCCGGGCGCCGCGAAAGAACGGCGCCCGACTCTCAGCTCACTGCAGCGCGGCGATCGCTGCGTGTCCCTTTTTCACGCTCTCGTTCGCCTTGATGCCATCGAAGTACGCCTGGGCCTTCTCCGAGAGCGGGATGCCCAGGTGGCCAGTCCACGAGAGCACGATGTAGGCGTACAGATCGGCGGCGCTGAGCGTCTTGCCATTGAGAAAGCTCTTCTTGCCGTCGTCGAGCAGGCCAACGAGCTGCTCGATCTTCTTGAGCGCGTTGGCCTTGGCACCCTCGCGCGCCTCCGGGCTCAACTTGGGGTTGAACAGCGCGCCGACGCCCTTGTGCAGCTCCGTGGCGACGAACGCGAGGTGGTTGAGGAACTCGTAGCGCTCGGGGGTGCCTTCCTTCGGCGCCAGGCCCGCGTTGCCGGTGTCGGCGATGTAGGTGAGCGTGGCGACGTTCTCGTTGAACATCGTGCCATTGGGCAGCACGACGGTGGGAACGTTGCCCTTGGGGTTGATGCCGTAGAAGTCCGCGCCGGACTTCGTCTTGTGCGTCGCCAGGTCGACGGTCTCCGAGTCGAACTCGAGCCCGCCGATGGAGGCCGCGAGGAAGCTGGCCGCGCCGCAGCTGGTGGGGGTGTAGTAGAGCTTGAACGTGGTCATGGGCGGGATGCTACCCACGAAGTCGAGCGACGCGCCAGGGTTATCGCCAAGGCACCCTCCGGTGCCGACTCGCATGATGCTCGTGAGCGACAGCGTGTCGGATGAAGGCGTGAAGAGCCTGCTCTGGCTGGAGCAGCTCGAGTCGCTGGTGCTGTATTCGGACCGGATCACGGACGCGTGTCTCGCGTCCATCCGGCGGATGACGTCGCTTCGAATCGTGGACTTTCAGGGCTCGTGTCGCGTCACCCGCGCCGCATTCGAGGCGGCCGTCGGCTCGCTGCCCCGGATCGAGGACTCCTGGTCACCGACGCCTCCTTGATTTGCCCCCGCGCTCCCGACGCCGACGAGCGGACGGCGCCCGATATCGCTCCTGCGCTGTTCGACGTGGGCCGCCCGCTCGGCGCGGCGCCGCTCGTGAAGCAGCATGCGCTCGCGCTCCTCGCGAGCCCGTCGACGCCGCCCGGGGCCCTCGGCGCCCGCGCGCTCTGGCAGGCCGTCGAGACATTCGGCGCCCCCGCGGCGAAGAAGATCACGAATGCTCACCTCGTCGCGGCGCAGGCCGGCGATCCGAGCGGACGCACGAACTTCCTCTTTGCCCTCGCCGCCAACCTGGTTCAGAAGGCGCCCATGGTACATGGCGGTACCCTCCGCGCCGTGACGGAGCTCTGGCTCGCGAGCGTGAAGGCGATCGACTCCACCGTTCTCGACACGCTGGCAAAACCCACCAGGGAAGCCGAGGTCGCCTGGCCCCACGTCCGGCGCCTACTGGAGCACGATCCGGAGAACGGGTCGGTCTATCGCACCGAGCTGCTACCCCGATCTGGATCCTCCCCGGGCCGGTGCTCTCGGTCAGGTGATCTTCTTCGATCACGAGGTCGAGACGCGCGAGGTGGAGGCGAAGAGCTTCCTCGCGTTCCTCGCGACGGTGAAATGAGGCGGCGTTCGCCCTCGCCCTCGCGCGTGTCGTCCGATTTCGTGGGAGCGACCTGAGACAACCCGCGGCCGCCCGTGTCCTCCAGATGACAGCGCGCCGATCCGGCGCCCATCACTTTCGAGGACACCCATGAAGCGAACGTTCGGTCTTCTCCTTGGCTTATCGGCTCTCGGCGCGGCGGCATGCACTCCCACCGAGACGGTGGCGACCACGACGACGACCACCGGCGCGGGCGGCGGCTCCTCGACCGCGACGTCGAGCACCTCCGGGGTGGGCGGGGTGGGCGGGGCAGGCGGGATGGGCGGCATGGCCCCGATCACCGTCACCGTGGCGCCGGGCGCGCCGAAGACGCTGACTTGCCAGACGCAGGCGTTCACGGCCACCGTGACAGGCACCAAGGATCAAGCGGTGACCTGGTCGCTTTCGCCCGCGGGCAATGGCACCATCGATGCGATGGGCAAATACACCGCTCCGATCCAGGTGCCCACGCCCGACGCGGTCGATGTCACCGCGACGAGCCACGCTGATCCGACGGCGATGGGCAGCGCGAGCCTCACTCTCTCGACCACGCGTCCCGGCGCCATGGTGGCCGTCAGCAAGCAAGCTGTCGACGAGCCCGGCGTGCGCGAGCACGTGATCTCGGCGAAGGGAGCGCAGGTGTACACCGTCTTCACCCAGAGCGACGCCACCAGCTCCTTCGTGTACGTCGCGAGCAGCTCCGACTCCGGGGCGACCTGGGGATCGCCGGTCAAGGTCAACGACAACATCGGTGACGTGACGGCGGAGAACGCGGTCGTGACCGTCGACGCCGCCGATCCCAAGGTGGTTTACGTGGCCTACAAGCTCACCGTCGGCGGGGGCTTCGCCAAGAGCAAAGACGTCATCACCGGCACGTCGGGGGGCACGATGGTCGAGGCGACGAGCACCGACGGCGGAGCGACGTTCACCAACTACGTGTTGCTCTCCGCGGGGAACGGGCTCGGCAACTCGATCGACATCGTCTCTCCGGGGGCGGGTCAGGTCATGGTCTCGGTTCCCAACTTCTACAACACGAACCTCTACGTCGACTCCACGAAGGGGGCTGGCTTCGCCAGCGGCGTGGCCTCCGGAGAATCGTGGGAGACGACGGGCTACGTCGCGAATTTCGACAGCGCCAAGGATCCTTCCGCGATGGCGCCCTTCAGCTACATGGCGCAGAACGGCGGCAGCGAGCAGGCCTCGGGCTCGGCGCCCCGGCTGGCGACGGACGGCGCCGGGCGGATCTGTCTCGTATACGATGGTGTCTATTTCTCCGGCAACGACTTCGACATGGGGAGCGATCTCCCGTATATCCAGTGCACCTCCGACCTCGGGGCCACGTTCTCGCCTGCGCTGCCGCTCGACACCGATCGAACGGCGGCCCACCCGCTCGTGACCGCCGCGTTCGGGCCGAACCACGTGGTCACGGTGGTCTGGGAGCAGATTGATACGAAGGGCCTCGAGCAGACCTATCTCGCGCAGAGCACCGACAACGGCAAGACGTTCAGCGCGCCCTTCGCGCACGCCCCCTACGTATTACCGGACATGACCCTGTCCCAGCCGCGCTTCAACTCCGTCATCTACGAGGGGAGCACGCTGTGGCTCATCTACATGGCATACGACGGCGGAGATCACTCGCGCTTGATCGCCGACAAGAGCTGTGATGGCGGCAAGACCTGGAGCCGCGCCGAGCTCACCAACGGCACCGAGGCCCAGATTGACGACGCGTACTATGCCGCGATGGCCGTCACCGATCACGGGATCCTCGTCGCCAGCACCCGCGCGGTCACCTACCTCTTCTCGGTCTACCCCATCGAGTAGCGCCTCGACGTCGGGGCCGGATCCAGCGGGCGATCCAGCTCGATCGCGCCCGATCTCGGCCTTCAAGCCGCGCGAGGTCGGGGCGCCTCCGGCGATCGGACGTGCTCCGGCCTCACCCCCATTCCCATCAACCGTCCGGGTATGCGACGCAGGATAGGGAACGCCCGCAGCAGCCGCAAGGGCCACGGCAGCGCGAGCGCCTCGGTGCGCGCGAGGACGGCAGAGATCAGCCGCTCTTGCACGTACACCTGCGCTCGCTGCGTGAGCCTCGTCGGCCACTCGCGCCGCCGCTGCACGCCGCGCAGCAGCTCGACGCCGACTGGCCCTCTCCTCAGCCGCTCCGCCAGGAGATTGGCTGTCGCGACGGCGTCCTGGATGGCGAGGTTGATCCCCACGCCGCCGACGGGCGACATCGCATGAGCCGCGTCGCCGATGCAGAGCAGGCCCGGCCTGGCCCACTCGGTCAGGTGATCGACGAGGACGGTGAGCAGCTTGACGTCGTCGAACGAGCCAATGTCGCCGACGCGGGCCGCCGCGAAGGGCGCCATCGTCGCCACGTCGCGCCGGAACGACTCGAGCCCTCGGGCGCGCAGCTCCTCGATCGAGCCTTTGGGGATCACGAGGCCACATTGCCAGTACTCCCCGCGGTCGATGAAGATCAGGATCCTCCCCGGCTCGAAGCGACCAAAGGCGCCCTCGGGATCGCCGGGGCCGCGCCCCACCCGGAACCACAGCACGTCGAAGGGAGCGCCGGTGTGCTCGACGGCGAGCCCGGCCGCGCGGCGGATCACCGAGCTGCGCCCGTCGGCGCCGACGACCAGATCCGCCCGGATGGCGAGCTCGCCGTGCGTCGTGGTGACCTCGAGCCCGACGACGCGCCCATCATCCTTCAGGAGCGCCTTCGCCTCGGTCCGCTGCATCAGCCGGAAGGTGGGATAGCGCCTCGCCCGCTCGGCGAGGAAATCCAGGAAATCCCACTGAGGCATGAAGGCGAGGTAACGAGCCCGGGTGCGCAGGTGGCCAAAGTCGGCGATCGGGACGCGGTCATTGCCAATCTCGCCCTCGAGCACGCGCACCTTCCGGTGCGGTCGCTCGAGGAGCTCGTCGAGGAGGCCGAGCTCGTCCATGACCTGCAACGTCGAGGGATGAATGGTGTCACCGCGAAAATCCCGCAGAAAATCGGCGTGTTTCTCGATGACCAGCGTGTCGACTCCGGCGCGCGCGAGGAGGTATCCGAGCATCATGCCGGCCGGCCCGCCGCCGACGACACAGCAGCGAGCGGTCAGCGTCGCATGGAGTGATGGGGCGCCATCGTTCATGTCCTCACCTCGGGAGCACCCGGCTTCGCTGCGGGCTGTCCGAGGGAATGCTAGGCGCTCGCTCGAGGCATCGCCAGCCCTCTCTCCGGTCGCGCCAGGCCGCCCGGCTGGCCGGGGGTGGTCGGCTGGCGGAGGCCCGCCCCCGCCGAGAAGCACGGGCCCGACGAAATGATGATGTTCACGATACCCATCGCCCCGCGCGCGCTGGCCCGTCCGCGCGCGTCCACGCGGGGCGCGGGCCTGTTCCGGTGGCGGCCTCACCTCTGGACGGAGCAGGCAGGCACCTATAGCGTGGTCATCCACACCATGAGCTGGAACCGACAGCCCCTCGGCAAGTTACTCGCGGGCTCGCGCCTGCCGGCGTTCGATGGCATCCGGATGATCGCCGTGGCGCTCGTGATCTTGAATCACGTGGGCTATGAATGGGTCCCGGCCGACCTCGGCGTCAACGTCTTCTTCGTGCTCAGCGGGTTCCTCATCACCTGGCTCCTGCTCAAAGAACACGACACGACAGGCACCATCGCGCTGAAGACGTTCTACCTGCGCCGCGCGTTCCGGCTCCTGCCGGCCTACTACGTCTTCCTGGGCATCGCGCTCGCGTCATACTACGGCCGCGGGCACGCCGGGCCGACGCGGACCGACATCATCCTTCCCGGGCTGCTGTACTGGACCAACTACTTCAACGCCTTCCACGGCCACCCGGCCACGCCGCTCTCGCACACGTGGTCACTGGCCCTCGAGGAGCAGTTCTATCTCTTCTGGCCTCTCGCCCTCGGGGTGCTCCTGCGCTGGGGGCGCGGGGCCGCGGCCCGTTTCCTGGTGGCGGCGATCGTCGTCGTCGCCGCCTGGCGCAGCTTCGCGGCCGTGGTCCTCCACCTCGACGTGGCGTATCTCTACAACGCGTTCGACACCCGCTTCGACACGCTTGCGATTGGCTGTCTCGCTGCCGTGCTCTCCCGGCGCGAGCGCTTCCTCACCATGGCCCAGCGGCTCTCGCGGCGCTGGTATCATCCCGCGGTGACCCTGGCGATCCTGATCGCCGAGCGCACCTGGCGACCGATGAGCATGCATTACACGCTCGGGTTCACCATCGACGGTCTGCTGATCGCGATCGTGATCCTCCAGCTGATGCAGGTGGTCGAGCACCCGGCATGGCGCTGGCTCGAACACCCCGTCTCGCGGTACATCGGGGCGATCTCGTACCCGATCTATCTTTACCACGGGCTGTCCAACGCCCTCGCTGCCCGGCTCTTTCACGGCGTGTCCCTCGCCCGACTCGTGGCCACGATCGCGGTGGCCACCGGCCTCGGGACGATGTCGTATTCGCTGATCGAGAAGCCGTTTCTCCGGTTGCGCCAGCGGCTCACCGGGGGCCAACCGGTGCCTCCGCCGGCGCGGGCCTGATCAGCTCACCGCGAGACGTTCACGATGTGAACCACGCTGACGAAGGTGCAGATGCTCGCGACGATCACCAGCGCGTGAAACACCTCGTGATAGCCGAACACCCGGGGGATCGGATCCGGGCGCTTGCGGGCGTACACGAGCGCTCCCACCGAGTACACGACTCCACCGAGGACGAGGAGCCAGGCGCTGAGCGGGCCCATCACCGGCGCGAGCCGCACCACGTCGCCCACGGCCGCCCAGCCAAGCAGCACGCACAGCGCCGCGGTGATCCACTTGGGCGCGTGCGGCCAGAGCATCGATTTGCCGACGCCGAGCGCCGCGCCGATCCACACGATCCACAGCGCGCGGTAATGCATGCTGGGATCGTCGAGCAGGGCGAAGAGCGGGGTATACGTGCCAGCGATGAGCAGGAAGATCGCCGCGTGATCGAGCCGCCGCATGATCCGGCGCTTCTCGGGCGTCCAGTGCGGGCGATGGTAAAGCGCGCTGACGCCGAACAGCGTGGTGAGCGAGGCCCCGTACACGGCGCACGCGGCCGCGGCCCGCGCGCTCGGAGCGTGCCAGACGAGCGCGGCGGTCGCCACGATGGCCGCGAAGAACGCGACCTGATGCGACACGCCACGCAGCGTCGGCTTCGGCGGCTTCGTCGTCGACGAAGGCAGGCCGACTGTCATCATGCCTTGTCGTGACGGCGGCGCGTGAACGCCGCGAGCGCGGCGAGCCCGAGGAGGCCAAAGGCAGCCGAGCCAGCGGGGTTTGCCCCCGAGAACCCGCAGCCGGACGACTCGCTGGTCGTCGGGCCCGTGCCCGTCGAGCCGCCCGCGCCGCCGGCGCCGGCGCCGGTGGAGGTCGTCGTCGTCGAGCTGCCGGCCGAGGTGCTGGTCGCGGTCGTCTCACCGGTGCTCCCCGTCCCGGTGGTGCTCATTCCACCGCTCGTGGTCGAGGTGGACGACTCGATCGCTATGTTGGCACAATGGTGGTAGTAGCAGCCGCCGGGGTTGTTGAGCGGATGATTGGACATGAACTCCAGCACCTGCAGCGTGCAATTGGTGCAGGTCACGTCGGGAGGGAGGGTGATGGTGATCGTCTGGGGCCCGCTGAAGGGCGCCTTGTGCTCGAACACGCCGTCGGCGAGGACAGGGAACGTCGGCGTCGCCTCGACCGGGGCGGTGCCACAGGGGGTGCCGGGGCCGGGCGTGACGATCGGCTCGTCCGGGAGATCGGCCGGGCCGCCCTTGCCGAGCGAGATGCGGTAATGACCGGGATGGTAGATTTTTTCGTCGATGGTGACAGTGATCGTCTGGCCCACCTGATACGTGGTGACCATCCCGGTGGGCGTCCCGGTGCCGTCGTCGCCACAGGGCGCCTTCTTCTGGGGCGAGCCCAACCCATCTTGAGCCATCGTCGCGGCGGGCGCCTGCAGCACGAAATGGGCGCTGGCCGTCGCGGGCGCGCAGACGCCGATCGCCGTGGCGACGAACCCGGCGGTGAGCAGGCGCGCGGCAGAGCTGCGATTCGATCGAAGAACAAGCATGGGGAGACCTCTGGACGCACTTTAGGAGAAGGCGCGCGCCGCGGCAACGCCTGTTTGCGGACGTACTCGCTCAGGCGGGTTTGAAGTCTTTCCAGGCTGCGCGGGCCTTCGCGGCGCTGTTCTCGGTCGCGGCGCGCCGGAACCGCCCCTTCACGTAGAATCCGCCGAGCTCGATGACGCCCATCTCGTCGCCGGGCTCGAGCGCGAAGAACCGCGTCGTCGGCCCGCTGGTCGTGAGGACTCCCACCCTGCGCCACCCCACCGGGAGATTGCCAGTGTGGACATGGCCCGACTCGCGCTCGATCTCGGCGGCAGGATACTTGAGCTTCATCGACTCTCCGTGGCCGTCCGCGCCCATCCGGATCTCCAGCCGATCACCGGTCTTGGCCTTCGGCGCCGCCCCGTAGTTCCCCGCCTTGTACGCCGCGAGGCTCGCGGGGTGGATGAACCACGCAGAGCCCTTCTTCCACCCGGCGAGCCGGTACGAGTCGATGGCCTGGCGCACGGCCGTCGCGCCGAGGCTCAGCGCCTCCGCGGCCTCGTCGAGCGTCACGGTGTAGGGCGCGCCCGCGGTCGCGAGATCGAGCAGGCCGAGCTGCACCTGCTTGCGGCTGACGAGATCGGTCATCGCGCGATAGAGCGGGTTGTCGAGCGCGGCGCGGGTGAGGGTGCCACTCCCCGGTGTCAGGTGGCGATCGAGCAGCGGATTGTCTCCATGGTGAACGAGCGCGACGAGGGCCTCGTGGCTCACCGCCGGATCGGCGGCGGCGCGCTGCAGCTTCTCCCAGTAAATGCCGAGCTCGCCCGCCGGATCGGGGATCGAGAGCTCGCGTCCGCTGACGGTCGTCCATCGCATGGCGTCGGCGTACTACGGATGAGCGCGCCGAGAAACCCGCTTCGAGGCTGACCGACAAACGGCCAGCCTCTCACGGCGCGGCTGAGGGCGTGCGCGCGGCGGCGCCGGCCACCGGTCCGGGGCTCGCGAGCAGCTCGGCCGTGACGCGCCCGACCACCTCGGCGCCAGACGGCGTGAAGTGGAGAAAGTCGTAATACGTGCGCGAGGAATCCTCCAGCACCGGCATCAGATCGATCTGATCCACGCCCAGATCGGCGGCGATCCGGGCGGCGCGCGCGTCGGCGAGGGCCATCAGCCGCGACGCGAGGGCGGGAGTGCAATAGACGTGCACCTCTTCCTTGTAGGGCCGCCCGAGGCCGAAATTCCAGAGCATCTTCTCCAGATCCGGTGCGCTGGTGTCGCCGCGCCACGGCTGGCGGACGATGACGACGCGCTTCGCCTTCGAAGCGCAGAGGGTGACTATCGCGCGCAGCCACTTCTCGAAGCGGTCGAGCATCGGCGTCGGATCGGCGGACTCGTCGATCATCTGCGCGGCCCGCGCGCGCATGGCGCGGACGCGGTGCAGCCAGTCACCGCTCTTCGGCGTCACCGTCAGCGGCCGGAGCAGGCGCCGCTGCTGCGTCGAGACGAGCTGCCAGAGCGCGGTCCTTCGCGGGGAGAAGCTCCACGGGCCGTCCGGGTGCTGCTCGAAGATGTTCCCCGCCGGCACCGGGTCTTCACGCAGCGTCGCGGGCATCTTCTCGCCCAGCCAGCTCACGATGTCGCTCGCGCCGACCATGATCAGGATCGCGTCGAGCCGCTCGTACCGTGGCAGGACGCGCGTCATGAGCTGATGGAGCTCGTGGCATGGGAGGATCGCGCGGGCGATGTTACCGATGTGGACGCGATCCACGCCGAGCGCGCGCAGGTGCTCCGGCCGGCTGAGGATGCGCTCGGCCACGGCGCCCCAGGTCTGCCGTTGATCGAGGTAGTAGCACTCCGCCGCGCTCCCGCCGATGACGAGCGCCCGATAGGCCCTCTCTCCTTTGCGAGGGGGTGGGCCGCCGCGCTCTCCATCGCAGTTGATCTCGACGTACGAGCTCGCGTCGAGCGCGGGCAAGGCCGATTGATCGATGTCGAGTCGGCGACGAACGTAGGGGCGATAGCGGTAGCACGCCCCGCCGTCGCGCAGCGCCAGGCGAGCCGCCGCCTCGGCCCCGACCGCGGCTGCGGCGGCGCCGAGCGCGCCGACGAGGGCCCTTGTGACCCAGCGACTCACGACTTCGGGCTCCGGATGCCGGGCAGGAAGCGCCGCACGCGCGCCATGACATCGACGTAGGGATCGTCGCGATAGACGAAGAAGATCCAGGTCATCGCGAAGACCGTCACCATGCCGAGGCCGGCGAGGAGCAGCGGGACGAACATCGCAGCGCGCGAGGTCGAGCGAGGGAACGCGTTCAGGCCGAGCTTGAGGCTGAGCAGCAGCAGGGCCGCCGGGGCGACACCGAGGCTCGCGCGGCCCACCACGTAGCGGAGATACTCGCCGACCGACACGTCGAGCTCACGGCACGTGAAGACCATCACGGCGGCCGCGAAGAGCACGCTCGGGACCGCAGTACCCACGGCCACTCCGACGATCCCGAGCGGCCGCACGAGGGCCAGGCTCAACGCGAGGTTGGCAGCGCCCATGGCGAGCAGCGCCAGCGCGGGCTTCACCGGCTTGCCCAGGCCCATGAGGATCGGCAGCGCCACGCCCCGCACCGGGAGGAAGAACACGAACGAGACCATGAGCACGCGGACGACGGGGCCGGACGCCTGCGCATAGCCCCGTCCCATCCACCATCCGATGAACTCGGGGCCGAGCACGATGAGATAGATCCCGACGAGCAACGACATCGAATAAGCGATCTTCGACCACTTCAGGTAGACCCGGCGGAGCTCCGCGATGTTGCCTTCGCCCTCGAGTCGCGCGGCGAGCGGCATGACCACCATTCCAATGCCGAGCACGAGGCCGGTGAGGGGCGGAAAAAACTTGTTTCCGACGTCGAAGAACGTGCCCGCCGCCGGATCCTGGAAGGCGCCGATCACCAGCGCGTCGGAGCGGAAGGCGAGCTGGCTGCCCACGCTGAGGAGCATGGCAAAGACGCTGAAGCCGAGGATGGTGCGAACCTGGCTGCGGTCGAAGCGCTGGAGGTTGAAGCGGACGCCCGGACAGCGCCGCCGCACGAAGATCATCCCCCCGGTGAACTCGACGACCATGCTCCCGAGCTGGATGAGGGCGACGAGGATCAACGACGGATGAACGCGGAGCACGCCGATGGTGAGGGCGAGGCGGAGGAGGAGACTCGCGATCATCACCACGTTCTTCGCCGGGAACTCGTGGTAAGCTTCGAGGATGCCAAAAGGCAACTGGGAGACGAACCCCAGGCCGACCTGGAGCACCGCAATCCAGTAGGCGATGCGGGCCTCGGCGATCCACCGCGGGCCGAGAACCTGCCACGCCGGGGCGCGCAGGTAGACGTGCTCGAAGAAGATGGAGAGCCCCGCTCCGATCACGGTCGCGCCGGCGCCGAGGAGGATGCAGATCCCAAGGCAGCTCGCGACGGCCTCGTTGACTTTGTCGAGGTCTTTCGAGGCGGCGCTCCGGGCTATGAAGCGCACCGAGGCCATGGGCACGCCGAGGATGAGCAGCCCGAGCACGCCTGTCAGCGAGGCGACCGTCAGCCATGCTCCGTTGGCGTCGGGCCCCAGCGCGGTGATCTGCACCGGGGTGAGCTGGATCATGACGGCAATCTGGATCAGCGCCAGCGCCCAGTTCGATCCAACGTTCTTGAGCATGAATCCGACTCCGGCTGGAAAGGAACCTTCGAGGTGAGCCGGCGAGAGGCCGTGGGCTCATTCCTGACCCCGGACGACCGGTTGGTCGTAGCCCCGATCCACCCGCGACGTCAACGAGGAATTGTTTGCGTTCAAACGACTCGGGGACGCCCGAGCTCGGGCGTTCGAGCCGCCGCGACGCGTGTTTCCTGCCATTGATTGCCAGGACGGCACCCACGCTGCCCGGCGCGGCATCCAACGCATCAGCGTGAGCAATCTCACTGGAACGCGAAGAGTCGGACGAGCGCTCGCGGTGATGATCATTCTTGCCCCGCGGTTCGCCCGTGCAGCAACCTTTGCGGTCGGGCCAGGCCGTCAGCTCCGGGATCTCCAGGCGGTCGCCCCGAAGCTGCAGCCGGGCGACGTCGTCCTCGTCGACGGCGACGCCACGTATCCGGGCGACGTGCTCCTTCGCAACGACGGCGCCGCCGACGCGAAGATCGTCATTCGAGGCCGCCGTGTCGCGGGCAAGCGCCCCGTCCTCGCGGGGGGCAAGACTACCCTCGAAGTGCGCGGCAGCCATTATCAGATCGAGGGATTCGAGATCACCGGCGGGGCCGCGCGCTGCGTCTTTCACCACGGCGACGACGTGACCCTGGCCGACACGGTCATCCACGATTGCCCGCGCCACGGCCTCCTCGGCGCCGACGACGACACCGGCTCGCTCACGCTGCGCTACGTGGAGGTCTACCACGCTGGCGCCGGCGACTCGGCCCACCCCATCTACATGGCGACCGACCACCGCGCCTTCCCCGGCGCGGTGTTCCGCATGGAGCACTGCTATCTTCACGATCAAAACGGGGGTAACAACATCAAGTCTCGTGCCGAGCGCAACGAGATCCACTACAACTGGATAGAAGGCGCGAAGTACCATGAAATCGAGCTGATCGGCCCCGACGGCGGCGAGCCTCACCGCCGCGACGACTCCGACGTCGTGGGCAACGTGATCAGGAAGCTGCGGCCGGGCTACGTGGTCCGCGTCGGCGGCGACGGCAGCGGCGAGAGCAACGGTCGTTATCGATTCACGAACAACACCATCGTGATCGGCCCGGAGACGCGCGCCGTATTCCGCCTTTTCAACGGCCTCGAGAGCATCGAGATGCACAACAACGCCTTCTTCCGCGAGGGCGGCGGGGGCGTGCGGATCCTCGTCGAGGACGACGTCCGCTGGGCCGACGGACACCCGCTCATGGCCGGTACCCACAACTGGCTTCCGCGCGGATCGACCTCGATTCCAGGCGAGTGGGATCACACCCTCTTCGGCGTCGATCCCGGCTTCGTCTCGTCGAGCGATCTCCGCCCGACCGCGACGAGCCCCCTCGTCGACGCGGGATCCGAGGTGCTCCCGAGCCCGCCGAGCTGCGCATTCCCTGCTCCGCTGGTCGAAGCGCAGTCCAGCCCGCCGATTGGCCGCCTCGAGCTGCCGCTCACCGTGGCGCCGCGCGGACGCGTGGGCGCCATCGATATCGGGGCCTTCGAGTACACCGGGCCCGCCGCAGCGACCTCGAGCGGCGGCCCCACGCGCCCCGACGAGCCCGAGCCGCCGCGCCCCGGTCACCCGCCGCCTCCGCCGTCACCGCTCCCTTCGCCGCCGCTGTTCCCGCGGCTCGTGCGCGGCGCGTGCGGATGCGATTTCGACGGTGAACGCAGCGGGTTGCCCGCGGCCGCCGCGAGCGCGCTCGCCGGCCTCGTCGCCCTCGCGCGCCGACGCGGGCGACGCCCTCGACGTTGACCGGCCCAGCGCGCCGCAGTAATCAGGATGTCCGCCCTGGAGAGCGGTCATCGTATGTTCGCACTGCTCGGCATCATCGGCCTCATGATCTCGATCTACATGAGGCCCTACGAGTGGAACGCGGATCTCGCGACCCTCCCGTTCCTGCAGGTGTGCTGCGCCCTGGCGATCGTCGGGCTCGTGATCGACTTCGCGACGCGCCGCACGCTGCTGATCTCCAACCCGATGACGCCGTGGTGCGTCTTCCTCGTGTTCTGGTGCATCGTCACGCTGGGCCTCGCCGCGCCCGAGCTGGTCGCGTCGAAATCTTCGCCAATCATCATCTCGCTGACGCTCTTCATCCTGATCTCGCACGGCGTGCAGACGGTGAAGGCGTTCACCCGGCTCGTGGTCACGATCTTCGCGCTGGGCCTCTTCGTGGCCTATGTCGGCGCTGATCAGGGCCTGAACAACTTCGGCTGTCACGTCGTTCCACCCCAGGGCGACACGCGCCGGCCGTTCTTCGACGGGCGCGACTGCCAGGCCACCGAGGAGCTCAAGCAGGAAGACGCCGTGAGCCTCTGTTACGTTGGTCCCGCCGCCAAGAGCGTCTATTATCGGTGCGAGAAGCCGGGCTATTTCAACACGTCGTCCATCGAAGGGCGGGTCCGTTACCTCGGCGTGCTCACCGATCCGAACGAGCTGGCGCTGGCCACCTCGCTCGCCCTGCCGATCGCGTTCGCCTTCTTCGAGATGAAGCGCTCGGCGGCGCGCCTCCTGCTGCTGCTCTTCGGCGTCGGCCTCGTCGCTCTCGAGGTCGTCTTCACGAAATCGCGCGGAGGACAGATTGTCTTCGCCGTCGTCCTCGGCGCCTATTTCGTGCGTAAATACGGGATAAAGCGGGGCGCGATCATCGCCGGCGTGATGGCTGTCCCCCTGATCGCGCTCGGTGGCCGCTCGGGGGACGCGGCAGATCAATCGGCGCTCGACCGGCTCCACGCGGCCAGCGCGGCGATTCACCTCCTGATCCAGTATCCCATCAAGGGCGCCGGCTATACCCAGTTCACCGAGCACCACCCGCTCACCGCGCACAACGCCTACCTGCTCTCGGCCGGCGAGCTCGGGTGGCCCGGGCTGCTCAGCTTCGCGAGCATCGTCTATCTCTGCGCCAAGACGACGGTATCGGTGCTGCGCTTCGACTTCGACGAGGACGACCCCGAGAGCGCCAACATCAAGTCGCTGGCGATGGCGATGCTGGCCGTGTTCGCGGGCATCGGCATCGGCATCTTCCTGCTCTCGTGGACCTATCACTTCATCCTGTGGATCCACTTCGGCCTGGCCGGCGCGCTCTACTCGGTGATGAAGAAGAAGTACCCGCGCTTCCAGGTCCGCTTGAGCATGAAGGAGCTCGGGGCCATCCTCGTCACATGGATCTTCATTCTCGTGGCCTTCACCGCTCACATCATACGCAAAGGCTGCTGGTGACTGCCACTCTCGCCGGGAGCCTGGGGCCTTTCGCCGATGCGCGAGCACGGAGCCAGCAGGCGGGCTCGACGAGGTTCACCGACGGCCAAGTGGCTGGTGTCCTTCGACACCAGCTACCTAGCGACCCAGGCCCAGGAACATCACCATGGGAGTCTTGAGGATCACCTTGAGCTCGGTGCGGAGGAACGCGGGCAAGCTCTCGAGCGAGGCGGCATAGGCGAGGTCGAAGAGGAGCTTCATCCGCATGTCGTCGGCCTCGGCGCCCTCGGCCTCTTCGAGCTCGAAGGGGTTGGTGAGCGTCGCGGCGAAGGCGGCAATCTCGCTGTTCTCCGGCGCCTTGCCGGAGTAACCGAGCGAGATCTGCGCGAGCCCGGTGATCCCCGGCTTGATGTCGCGCATCCGCTCTTCGAAGAAGGGAATCGCCAGCGCCAGATTGACCAGCAGCTCCGGTCGCTCGGGGCGCGGGCCGACGAGGCTCATCTCGCCGACCAGCACGTTCCAGAGCTGGGGTAGCTCATCGAGCCTGGTCTTGCGAAGGAACCTCCCGACGCGGGTCACGCGGGGGTCGTTTTCCTGCGCGAGGATCGCGCCTGTAAGCCTCTCCGCATCCACTCGCATGGTACGGAATTTGCGCATGTCGAACTCGCGAAATTGCGGTCGAGGAATGCCGTCGATGACCTCCACGCCCTGGAGCGTCCCGGCCCGACGTTGCTTGTAGAAAATTGGCCCAGGAGATTCGGCGTAAATGGCTGCGCCGATCAATGGATAGAGGGGGAGCGTCACCGCTAGACCCAGGCCCGAGGCCAGGAGGTCGATGGCGCGCTTGGTCGCACGGACGCCGGGGGTCACGGCATCGTTGTAGCTCATTTTCGCCGATTCATGGTAGGGTTGCCGCCAGGAGGTAGGCGTGATTCTGCTGCGCGTTCCGGGGACGCTCGAGTACCGAAATCTCGCGTTACGTGCCGTTTCCGAGGCATGCCGGATCGCTCAGCACGACGAGTGGGAGGGCGCCTCCCTCGAAGCGCAGACGGTGTCCGCGCTCGGTGAAGCGTTCAACAACATCGCGATCCACAGCTACGCCGGGCGCCCCGCGGGCGACGTCGTCGTCGAGATCAGCTGGACCCGCGACGAAATCGTCATGCAAATCTCCGACGACGGCCGCAGCTTCGATCCCGAGCTGGTCGAGCTGCCGGATCTCGACGCGCTGCCCGAGGGCGGCATGGGCTTGTTCATCATCCGCTCGTTCATGGACGAGGTCGAGTACCAGGCGGGGCCGCCGAACGTGCTCCGCCTCGTGAAGCGACGCGCGGCACGGGCAGAAGGCGAAATCGCTCCGATGTCGACGCGATCGCCAGCCCGCGCGGGCGGGAGCTCGAAGCTCCCTTCATCAGGGCGATCTGGCTCGATGCCTCGCGGAAATGCCGACGCCGATCGCGATCGGGATCCTTCGGCGAGCGGCTGGCGAATGTTGGCAGTGGATGCTGGCGCGGCGACGAGCCTGCGCAAGACGGGGACCGCAAAGCAAAAATGAAACATTCGCGTACCGACAACGGCAACGAGACCGTGCTCACGATCGAAGGGACGCTCGACGCGGTGACCGCGCCGGAGCTGAGGAGCGTGGTCGACGATCTCGTCAACGAAAGCCGCAAAGAGGTGACGCTCGATCTCGCTGCGCTGCGCCTGATCGACAGCTCCGGTGTCGGCGTGATCGTCTCGTTGTTCAAGCGCGTGCGCGCCAACGGCGGGCAGGTGCGCATCACCGGACTGCGCGATCAGCCGCGCGCGATCTTCCGCCTGCTGCGCCTCGATCGCGTCTTCCCCGTGTAGCTCGGCGGCGATGTCCCTGTGGGGTCAGCTACCCGGCGCGCATGAGCGGAACTGTAGGCGATGGCGCGTCGGGGGTGGCGCGCTCGGCGGCATCAATCTACGATGCGATCCTCCGGGTTCTTCTCCCCTGGGCGTTGAGCGCTTGCGCGCCGCGACGCTGGTGAAGGCGAGCAGGACCTCTCCGACACCACGACAAACGCGGCCATGGACAAGCACACGAACCTGACGAACGCCGTGGTGACGGCGGTCACGCGCGCCGACGGTTTGGGCGGCGTGAAGAAAGCGGCGACCGCGTCGGGGGGCCAGCCGGGACAGCCGCCGGCGCTGCCGAACTTCGCCGTGCTCGCGCGCCGCATCTTCGGCAACTGGCCGCTCATCGTCGGCGCGCTGGTCATCGGGGCGCCGATCAGCCTGAAGGTCGTCAAGGGGAAGATGCCCGTCTACAAGAGCGAGGGCACGCTCATCTTCCGCGGCGGGGTCAACGGCGATCCGTCGCTCGAAGCGCTGAAGTCGCTCGGCCAGCGCATGAAGGAGACCTCGCTCGCCACGTCGACGTTGAAGCGAGTCGTCGACGATCTGCACCTGTCTCGCCACGCCACGGAGACGGGTAATTACGAAGCCATCATCGGGTCGCTGCGCCCCCGGATCGACACCAAGCCGAAGACCCCGGACACGTTCACGGTGACCTTCGACGACTCATCGCCGGAAGATGCCCAGCGGATCGCGCAGCGGCTCTGCGAGGTGATGATGGAAGAGAACATGAAGAGCCGGCAGGACCGCGCGAAGGACTCGATCGACTTCCTCGAGTCCGAGAAAAAGCGCGCGGACGACGATCTCGCCAAGTCCGAGAAGGCGCGCACGCTCTTCATGTCGCTGCATCCCGAGTTCGCGTCCGACGGCAAGGACGGCACGACGATCCGCGCCGAGCAGAAGGCCGACGCGTCGCAGAGGAAGAAGGCCGCGGGGAACGCGATGCGCGTGCGGCGAGCCGCGGGAGCGGCGCCCGCGGTGAACGCAGCGGCCACGCGGGGCTTCGGGCCCGCGGCTCCTGCAGCAGCGGGGGCTCCGGCGGTCGACCCCGTGCTCGTCGCCGCGCGAAACCAGGCCCGCGGCGAGGTCGCGGCGGCGAAGAAGCAGCTCGCCGACAAGTCGGTGAGCCTCACCGAGCAGCACCCCGATGTGCGCGCCGCGGCCGCTCGCGTCGCCGCCGCCGAGACGACGCTCGAGCAGGCCGAAGCGGCGATCGCAGCCGCGCAGCAGAACGATCCGGCGCCCGCGCCGTCGCCGGTCGCGGCGGCGGCGGTCGCCGATCCCTACGACGATCCCTCGGCGGCGCCCACCGCCGCGCCCGCGCCGGTCGCGGCCGGCGGCGTGGCCGTCGAAAAGCCGCAGCCCAAGCCGCGCCTCACCGATGACGGCGAGCCGATCGCCGTCGAGATCGAGGCCGAATGGTCGCGGCTGGTGCGCGACGTCAGCGAGGCGAAGGCCCGGCGCGGCCAGCTCGAAGGGCGCCTGTTCCAGGCCGAGATCGCCGCCAACTCCGAGGTGAGCGGCTACGGATCGCAGATGGTGATGCCCGAGCCCGCGACCCGCGGTACGGCGGCCCCGGGGACGAACCCCATGGTGTTACGCGCCGCGGGCATGGGCGCTGCGCTGGTCGTCGGGCTGCTGCTCGCCGCGCTCCGCGGGATCATCCTCGACGACCGCCTCTTCGACGCGAGCGAGGTCGACGCGCTCGGCCTCGCGCCGCTGCTCGGCTCGGTTCCCAGGGCCAAGGTCGAGAAAAAGAAGAAGCCCTCGTTGCTCCGGAGGCTCCGTGGTTAGAGCCGCCGGTAGCGGCAATCCGGCTCCGACGTCGTCCTTCGCCTCGCTCGAACGCACGCTCGAACGCACGGTCGAGACCCTGATGAAGGGTGAGCCTTCGTCGGAGTCCAAGGCGCTGCTGATCGAGGCGCGGAGGCTGCGGAGCGTCGTCGCCAACTGGCAGTCGATCCCGCCTCCGTCGGACGTCTACGACGAGATGCTCGACCGCGTGCTGCACCTGTCGACGGCGGCCGGCGCCTCGCTCTACGAGCCCTCGCCCGACTCGCTCCGCACCGAGTTCGATCCGCTGCTGCGCACCGACTATGAGCCGAGCCTCTACGACGACTTCGAGCGCACCGACGTCCCGCCGATGTCGTACCGGTCGAGCGCCGTTCCGGGGCGCGGCAACGACGACGCCGATGTCCGCGGGGCGACGGTGCCGGTCGCTCACTACGCGACGGCGGGCAGCACAGGAAAGCGCGCGGCCGAAGCCGATCCGGTGATCTCGGTCGACGACGACGAGCTCTCCTACGCGGCCGATCCCGGCGGAAGGCATGGCGCCGACATCGAAGCGCCGCGGCCAGCTCGCCCGCTGCTCGCGTCGAACACGGGGATGCGCCCCGCCGAGCCGCTGCGCTCCAGCGCGGGCATCGCGCCGCGAGGACGCGCCCTCGGCACGCGCTCCGGGATGCCCGCGTACGCGGCGCCTCGCGCGCCGGTGATGGACGATCCGCCGTCGTACCCGGCCTTCGACTCGCCGGCCACGTACGCAGCCGACGACGACGACGCGCCCTCGTATCCTTCCTACGAGCTCGAGCCCACGCGACCGGTCCCGGTCGAGGCCACCCGCGCTCGCCACAGCGCGCCGCCTCCTGCGACGGCGAACTCGTCCTACCCGACGCACGCGCGCACGCCGTCGCACCCGCCGCCGCGCATGCAATCGTCGCCGCCGCCACGCACGCCGTCGTACCCGCCGGCTCGCGCGTCGTCGCCCCCGCCGGCAATGCGCTCGGGGTTCCCCGCGCCGATCACCGGCGATCGCCTGCGAGCGCACGCGCCGGCCGAGATGGTGATCGATGGCGGCGGAGCGGCCGACGACGCGGAGATCGCGCCGCCCACGTCGGTCACCGTCGTCGCCGTCGCGCTCGGCGAGAAGATCGATCCGCACATCGTCCTGCTCTCGGACGCGTACTCCGATCGCGCCGACGCCTACCGCGCGCTCCGCCGCAAGCTCGCCTCGTCGGGGAACCCGCAGGTCATCGCCATCACCAGCCCCGACGCCGGCGAGGGCAAGACGACGTGCGCCCTCAACCTCGCGCTCGCGATGCGCGAGACGTCACGCGGCAAGGTGCTCCTGATCGAGGCCAACGTGCGATCCCCGTCGATGGCGAAGCTTCTCGGCTTCGAGCCGCCCGAGTGCTTCTGCGATCAGCTCACCGAGCGCAAAGAGGATCCGCGCCGCGCCTGGATCGCCGTCGAGGCCATGCCCAAGCTCCACATCATGGCCGTCGCCCCGACGACCAAGCGCCCTCCGCAGCTCGATCCGCTCGCGTTCGCCAGCGGGATGGAGCGGCTCAAACGCGCCGGCTACGAGTACATCCTCATCGACACGCCGCCCGTGCTCGGCACGTTCGAGGTCAACATGATCGCCGACAACGTCGACGGCGTGCTCTTCACCGCGATCACGATGAAGTCGAAGCGCAGCCACCTGCGCAAGGCGATGGAGCAGATCATGCCCGCTCCAGTCCTTGGCGTGATGGTGCTTGATTCCTAGCGGATTCAGGCCGCGGCGGGCGGCGGCTTGAGCAGGTGATCGCGGTACGCAGAGGGGTCGCCCTCGCGGCCTTCCATCGCGGCCATGGCGATGTTGAACATCTCGCGCGCGCTCACGTAGTGGAGGATCCACTCGCGGCCGTCGTTGAACTTGCGCAGCGCCGTGTGGAGCTTGCGGCCGCCTTCGCCGAGCACGCCCGCGGCCTCGCGCTCCGGCGCGCCGTGGGTGTGAACCTTGACGAACACCCACTCGGGGCGGCCCTCGACGTGGATGTTCTGATCGACCCAGCTCTGCACGCGGCGCTCGGTGCCGGGCTCGTGCGCGGTGATCGACGCGTTCTCGATCCACACGGGGAGCTTTGATTTACGGGTCGCCAGCGTCAGTGGGCCCTCGATCATCAGGATGCGATCGCGCTTCACCTCGCCGACGCGGGCGCGCTCGCCCTGCTCGTAGGCGCGGCGCTTCGCGAGGTCGCCGACGGGCCAGTAGATCTGGTTGACGATGTTGGGCTGGCTCTCGTTCGGCGCGGCGGGGAAGGTGAAATCGGCGTAGCAGCCCGTCTCGAAGAGCAGCGGGATCTCGTCGTCGACGCCGCAGTACGTGCCGTCCTTGCGCGCGTTGGCGAGGCACCAGTTGCCGTGGATGAACGCGTAGCGCAGGCGCCCGTCCGGATCGCGCGAGAGGTGCCCGTGGCTCGCGATCTCGGCGAGGTAGCGCTCGAGATCGTCCTTCAGCTTGGCGCGCGTGTCGCCGTCGTGGTGCAGGTGGAGCTCGACCTCGCCGAGGCCTCGCTTCGTGAAGTCGGCGAGGATGTCGAGCCAGCGCGGTCGGTACTGCTCGCCCGGGAAGAAGAACGAGTGCTTCGGGGTGCGCCCCTCGGCGTCGTGGAATTCGGACGCGAGCTTCGGGTACTCGTCGGCCCAGGTCTTCACGCGCGCGTCGGCGATCTCGTCCGAGACCTGGTTCCAGAGCGGCTCCCAGTGGTCGCAGTAGCAGAAGAGCAGGTGCCGTGGACCGCTCGTGCGGGGCGCTCGTCGCGACGCGAGCACGTGGCGCGCCCACCCGCCGATCCAGGCCTCCACGTGCTTGTCTTTGAGGTACGCGAGCGCGGATTTCACGAGTCGAGACTTACCACGATGAGCCCTCGGCGCGCGACGCGGGCGCACACTTCGAGAGGACTCGGGGGCGGTGCGCGTCCGGGACGCGCCGTGTGGTAGGGTTGAGCCGGAATGCTGGTACGGCGCGTCCTCGGGGGGCTGTCCTTCGCCGCGAGCATCTCGTGGAGCGGGCTCGCCGGGGCGCAGTACTTCCACGCCGATCCGACGGTGCGCGTCACGGCCGGGTACACGTTCAACCGCATCATCCCCGACGATCCGAGCTTGCCGCAGGCCGATCAGAGCAGCCCGCTCGTGTCGCTCGCGCCGTCGCTCGCGCTCTCCTACGAGACGCCGCTGGTCACGCACAAGCTCACGCTCGCGGGCACGCTCGGCCTCCCGCTCTCGAGCGATTTCACCTTCAACGGGCTCCCGCCGAACTACAGCTTTCGCGGCAACTACTCCGGCGTCATCCCGCTCGGGCCGCTCACCAAGCTCACCCTCGCGGGCGTGGCGAGCGCCGCGCCCATCAACGGCTACTCGACGCTGCAAGACCCGTCGCTCACGCCGATCGACGCGCCGCCGGCCGATCTCTCGTACAACTTCACGCTCAGCGGGACGGCGACGCTCCGGCGCGAGCTGACGGAAGACTCGAGCCTCACGTCGACGAGCAACGTTCACTACACGTTCCCGTTCAACGTCACCCCGATCCGACCCTCGACGCTGTCGGTGAAGAACTCGCTGGCGCTCACCCGCAAGTGGACGCGCGACACGCTCACGCTCACGGGCTCGGTGAACGTGACGCGCTTCGGCCCCAGCGAGACGCAGGGCGTGGATCCGCGCGTGCAGGTGATCAACGACCTCGTCCTGATGTGGAAGCGCCCCTTCACGGAGTCGCTCACAGGGACGCTCCGCCTCGGCGTGAGCCAGACGATCAGCCCGCAGTCGACCGTCGGGCAGGTCTGGGCGCCCACCGGCTCGGCGACGCTGCTCTACAACCTCGAACCCGCGTCGATCACGCTCATGTACTCGTACGCCTCGGTCGTCGACGTGTACACGGCGACGACGAACCTCAACAACCAGGCCTCGCTGCGTGTGGTCATGCCGCTGTCCACGACGGGGCTCGCGCTGTCCGGCTCGGGCGGCGTCGTGCACACCGTGCCGATCGGCGACGTCGGCGTCGGGCTGAACTCGGTCACGAGCGACGTGGGCCTCACCTATACGCCGCTCGACATCCCCAAGTTCTCGGTGAGCTTGCGCGGCGTCTACGCGCATCAGGTCGCCATCGATAACCCGCTCACCGGCATCACCCGCGTCGGCGCGATCTTCAACGTGGCGTTTTCGTACCCGAACACCGCGAGCGTCGATGTCGCGTTGCGCGCGACGCCGTCGTTCATCCCGACCACGAATTTCGAGGGCGACGTGGCCCTCGGCCAGGAAGTCCCGGCGACCGATTTCGCGCCGCGAGCGGACGGCCCTGCCGACGTCGCGCCGCCGGCAGCGCCGCCCGAGCCAGCGCCCCCGCCCGCGGCTGCGCCCTAGCGATCGCGCCGCGGCGTCAGCGCCGACGAACGAGCAGGAACGCGCGATCGTCCTCGGGGAGCTGATCGCCGCGGAACGCTTCGAGGAGCTGGCGCAGGCCCACCGAGATCGCGCTCACGCCTCGCGGACCGTCTTTCATGCAGATGCGCAGGAACCCTTCGCCGAGGCGCTCTTGCCCGAGCATGTCTTTCGAGGTGTTGCGCAGCTCGGTCAGGCCGTCGGTGTAGAGCAGCAGCACGTCGCCCGGGGCCAGCGTGCCGCGCTGCGACTCCATCGTCGTGATCGCGACGCCGAGCGCCGGGTTCACCGCGGACTGCAGGAACCGCAGCGCGCCCGAGCTGCTCACAGCGATCGGTGGCGGGTGCCCGGCGTTCACGCACTCCGTCTCGCCCGTCACCGGATCGACGGCGATCGCCACCATCGTCACGAACGAGTGCGCGGGGAGCCACTCGCACAGGTGCTTGTTCACCCGCTCCATCAGCTCGGGGAGGCTGCGGCCGCCGTCGGTCGTGGCGCGGACCATGGTGTGCACGCTCGACGTCACCAGCGCGGCCTGGAGGCCCTTGCCGCACACGTCGGCCACGGCGAAGAGCATCCGCCCGTCGGGCATCGGCACCACGTCGACGTAATCGCCGCCGACCCACTTGCAGGGCTCGAAGGCGATCGCGACGTCGAACCCCGGGAAATCGTGCTTTTTCGGCACGAGGCCGCGCTGGATCTGGCGGGCCGTGTCGAGCTCGCGCTCGATCGCCGCGTGGGCCTGCGCGTGCCGCCGGGCCATCCACGCGGACTCGCTCTGCTGGTACACCTCGGCCGCGAGGGCGATCAGGCTCAGCCACTCGACGCTGCCGAGGTCGGGCGGCAGCGTGACGTACAGGACGTCCATCTCGTCGTCCTGGAGCGCCAGCGGGCAGGCCACGACCCAGAGGGCCATCACGTCGCGCGACATCGTCAGCTCGACCGAGGGCGGGCCATTGGGGCCGGGGCTCGCGAGGTTGCCCGCGAGCACGGGCTCGCGCGTCTCCTGCAGCTTGCCGAGCACGCGACGCGAGATGTACGGGTTCCCGTCGGCCTGGTGCGACGACGGCCGGAAGGGCCGTGACAGCATCGTCGGCGTCCCCGCGCGGATGCGCAGCGCCACGGCGAGGCTGGCCCGAAACTCTTTGCCGATCATCAGGTGACAGAGCTGCGCGAGCCGCTCCTGCGGATCCTCGACGCTGATCAGCCGGCGGCTGAACTCCATCAGGTTGCGCAGGTGCTCCGCGGCGATCCGCGGAGGATCGAAGTCCATCAACGTGCGGATCGCGGTGGGCTTGTCGTCGTCGAGCGCGATGGCGCCGCGGGGAGAGCGGTTCTCGACCTTGGGCTCGAGGAAGAAGCTCACCATGAAGTCGCCGATGGCGATCTTGTCCGACGGCTGAAGCACCTTCTCGGTGACGGGCTCGTCGTTGACGAGGGTGCCGTTGGTGCTCCCGAGATCGCGGATCCACCAGCGACCGAAGGGATCGCAGAACATCTCGGCGTGGCGGCGCGAGACGGTGTGGTGGTCGAGGAGGAGCTGAACGCCCGGGACGCGCCCGATCACCACGTGCGATTCGGACAGGAGGCGACGCGAGACGCTCCCGCCGTTGAGCCGGATCTCGAGGTACCCCTTCCACGGCGAGCTCGAAGGCACGGGCGTCCCCGCCGAATCCGACTCGGTCGATACGCGGCTTCCCGCAGTCGGCGTCAGGGCGGAATCACCCGGAAGCCGGCCTGAAGTCGCGGGAATGGTGCGCGTGCTCGACATCGGCGAAGAGTCCTCGAGAGCCCTGAGGGGCGAAGCATGATCGGGGGATGACGTGCTCGCGTCAACGAAACCCCTGGCCGCAGGCTCGGGATATTTACACCACCCACGCCCGTCGTCGACCGGCCTCGTAGCCCTGCGTCAGCGCTCGCCCAGGCCTCTATTGCAGGGTTGCAAGGATCTGGTCGCCGGATCCCGACACGCCCACGACAGAGTGCCGTCGAGCGACGTCAAGCCTTCACGACATTCGACCGCGGCTCGCGATAGATGCCCCGCGTGTCGATCACGAGCGAGGCGTGCGCGGCCACGAGCGCGTAGTCGACGGCCGTGTGATCGGTGACGATCACCACCGCGTCCTGCGCGGCGAGCAGCTCCGGAGTCAGCGCTTGCGACGCCATCTCGAGCAGGTGCGGCCAGTTGCGCATCCGCGGCGCCTTCGGCACGTGGGGATCGTGGTAGCCGATGTTCGCGCCGAGCTTCTGGATCAGCTCGATCAGCTCGAACGCGGGGCTCTCGCGCGGATCGTCGATGTCTTTCTTGTAGGCCAGGCCGAGGATCAGCACCTTCGATCCCTTCACGGCCTTGCCGCGATCGTTGAGCGCGAGCAGCAGCTTCTGCACGACGAAGTGCGGCATCTCGACGTTCACCTCGCCCGCGAGCTCGATGAACTTCGTCGAGCGCCCGAACTCGCGCGCCTTCCACGCGAGGTAGAACGGATCGAGCGGGATGCAGTGCCCGCCCCAGCCCGGGCCCGGGTTGAAGCGCATGAAGCCAAAAGGCTTCGTGGAGGCCGCGTCGAGCACCTCCCACACGTCGATCCCCATCGCGTCGTAGACGACCTTGAGCTCGTTCACGAGGGCGATGTTGACGGCGCGGAAGATGTTCTCGGTGAGCTTCGCGGCCTCGGCGGCGCGCGCCGACGAGACGCGCACCGTGCTGCTGATCGCCTGCTGGTAGAGGGCCTCGGCGAGATCGCCCGAGTCCTGATCGAAGCCGCCGACGACCTTCGGAATGTTGGCCGTCTTGTAGGTCGGGTTGCCCGGATCCTCGCGCTCGGGCGAGAACGCCAGGTAGAAATCCTTGCCGGCGACGAGACCCGTCTTCTCGAGGATCCCGCGCACCAGCTCGTCGGTCGTGCCGGGGTACGTCGTCGACTCGAGCACGACGAGCTGCCCCTTGCGCAGGCGCTCTTTCACGGCGCGCGTCGTGTCGACGACGTAGCTCATGTCGGGCTCGCGCTGCGGCGTCAGCGGCGTGGGCACGCAGATCAAGATCGCGTCGGCCTCGGTCAGGCGCGCGAAGTCGGTCGTCGCCTTCAGCGTGCCGGCCTTCGCCGCGGCGGCCACGCGTGCGCCGTCGAGGTGCTTGATGTAGCTCTCGCCGTTGTCGAGCGCGGTGACCTTCTTCGGATCGACGTCGAAGCCGAGGACCTTGAAGCCCTTCTCGGCGAAGGTGAGCCCGAGGGGCAGGCCGACATAGCCGAGCCCGATGATCCCGATGACCGCCTCTTTCGCGTGGATTCGAGAGAGAAAGCGGGCCTTGTCTGCGTCGTTCGACATGATTGCGGGTTCCAGGTTTCAGGGGGCCTGACGGCCGAGAGTCACTGCACGACCACGCTGTCGCCGGGCACGATCGCGACGTCCATGTCGGGGCGCTTGCCCCCCATGATCGCCTTGAAGCTGACCGGGATCTCGCGGATGTGGCCTTCCTTGTCGGCGCGGTAGATCACGATCTGATCGCCGGCGAACTTGTTGGGACCGCCGGCCATCGCCACCGCCTCGGAGATGGTGACGTAGTACTTCTGCGAGAACGATCCCGACTTGTTGACCTGGCCCGACACGATGAACCGGTAACTGTTGAACCCGGCGACCGTGACATTCACGGTGGCCTCTTTCACGAACTCGCTGAAGCGCTTTTTCAGGTCTTCGCGCACCTGGCTCGGCGTCTTGCCCGCGACGACCACGTCGCCCACGAGGGGGATCGTCACGACGCCGTCGGGCCGCACGGTGGCGCCCCCGAGCGACAGATCCGGCGATTTGTAGACCTGGATCGAGATCACGTCCGTCACCCCGATCACGTACTCGTGCTTCCGGGGGTCGTACTCTTTTCCGTAGGCGTACGTCTCGTAGATGCTCGGTCCGCACGCCGAGAGCGCGAGCGAGCCAAGCAAAACGAGCAACGCCGGAACGACCTTTTTCACCTTGAGCTCCCGCCTGTTGGCGCGACGAGCCGCCGTCGCGCGCGCAGCATACACCACCGCCGCGCGCCGCTTATCCGGCCGGATCGAGGATCTGCCCGTCGGTGACGATCAGCGACACCGTGGCGTCGCCCGGCGTCTCGGGGACCTCGGCCACGAGCTGGAAATCGAAGGCCACGCCGACGCTCCGTGCGGGCGGCGCGAAGCGAGGGAGCGTCCGATCGTAGAAGCCGGCGCCGTACCCGATCCGGTGCCCGCGCCCGTCGATCTGCAGCGCCGGGACGATGATCACGTCGAGCTCCGTCGCCTCCTCGGCCTCGGGTGCGGGCTCGCAGAAGCCGAGGCCGCGCTCTTCCATCGCCGCGGGGCCTTCGACGAAGCGGAACGTCATCACGCGCGTATCGGGATCGATCGACGGGTACGCGACGCGGACGCCGCGGGCGCGCAGGCGATCACCGAGCGCCGTCAGATCCACCTCGTTCCAACCCTCGATCGGGTGGAACAGCGCCACGCTCTTCGCGGCCACGACGAAGTCGATACCCTCGATCCGTTCGGCAATTCGAGCCGATCGCGCGAGGGCGGCGTCCCGCGGGATCGCGTTACGCAGGGCCCGCGCGCGCTTCCGCAGGGCGGCCTTCGCGCGGTAACGGAGCTCCATCTCGACGTCGGAATCGATGTCCATCGGCCGGCGCACGCTAGCCGACGCCCCCGCCCGACGCACGCGCCCCGGTCGATCCCGCGATCTTCACGACGGAATCCGGCCCGGCCTGAAAATCCAGGGCCCGTCCGTCGTGGTCATGGTACCAGCGAAAAGACTATGAAAGCTTGCGCCATCATCCCGGCGTACGACGCCGAGCGGACGGTGGGTGATGTGATCCGCGCCCTGCTCGAGCGCTGGCCGCACGCCGACAGAACCCCGTCGTCGATCCTCGTCGTCGACGACGGATCGCACGATCACACGGCGAAAGTGGCCCGCGAGGCCGGAGCCCGGGTGATCGTCCACCTCGAAAACCAGGGCAAGGGCGCCGCCCTTCGCACCGGCATGGCCGCCGCGCTCCGCGCCGGATTCGACGTCGCGGTCACCGTCGACGCCGACGGCCAGCACCCTGCCGATGAGGCGGTGCGCCTCCTCGACGCGTGCAACGACGTCAACGCTGTGGTCCTCGGTACTCGCGATCTCGACGGCGCCGGCGCCCCGCGCGCCAACCGCATCTCCAACCGCATCTCCAATTTCTTCCTCTCGCTCTTCGCGGGGCGCCCGCTGCTCGACACGCAGTGCGGCCTGCGTCGCTACCCGCTCGCGCGCACGCTCGAGCTCGGAGGCCTCGGCGAGGGCTACGCGTTCGAGGCGGAGATCATCCTCCGCGCCGTCGCCGCGGGGCTCCCGGTCGTCGAGGTCCCCATCCACGTGATCTACCCGCCCGAGCACGAGCGCGTGACCCACTTCCACAGCGTCCGCGATCCCGCCCGGATCATCGCGCGCGTCGTGCAGACGCTGGTGATCACGCGGGGCATGCGCCACGCGCCCCCGGTCACCCTCGCGCCCGAGGCCGACGCCGTCGAGCCGGCGATCGAAATCGCCCCCAAATCACGCCCAGATCGCGATCGCACCTCGGCCTCTCCGCCGAGCGCGAGCCCGTCCTGACCGCCGGGCGTCCCTTGGCCCTCCCTCGCTGGATCGCCCGTCGCCCGAAGAAGATCGCCGCCCTCGCGGTGCTCCTGTTCGGGCCGCTGACAGCCCACGTCGGCGTCGCCCTCACGACGGGAATGAAGGCGCCCGCGATCTCCACCCTGGCCGGCGAGGCCGTGAAATCGCCTGCGGATCCCGATCTGCGCGTGCTCGACCAATCGTACGCGCGCCACCGCGGCAAGATCCTCGAAGTGCGCCTGGCGGGCTCGCCCGAGAAGATCGGCCACGATCACGGGCGCCTGCTCTACCCCGAGATGGTCGAGAACGAGGCCACGCTCTACGCCCAGTTCAACCATTACGTGCCCATCCCACCGGCGCGCTGGCTGCTCATGGACATCTCGCGCCTCCAGTTTCGCGGCGTCGATCAGCGCATGCCGTCCGACCGCCGCCGCGAGATCGCCGCCCAGGCGCAGGCGTTCTCGCCCGATCCCTACGAAGGCATCCTGCCCACCTACCAGCGCCTGGTCTTCCTCCAGTCGCTCTACGACATCGCGCTCTCGTTCGAGCACTCGCCGCTCCTCGGCTGCACGAGCTTCGCCCTCACCGGCGACGCCGCGCAGGACGGTCACGTGATCCTCGCGCGCAATTTCGACTTCGAAGCAGGACCGATTTTCGACGAGAAAAAGGCTGTATTTCTCATCCGCGAGGAGGGCAAGATCCCCTACGCCTCGGTGGCCTGGCCGGGCCTCGTCGGCACCGTCACGGGCATGAACGCCGAGGGCCTCGCGCTCGTGGTGCACGGCGGCCGCGCGCGCGAGCCGCGCCCCGAAGGCGAGCCCGTCGTCCACACGATGCGCGAGCTCCTCGGTCGCGCCCACTCGACAAAAGAAGCCCTGGCGATCCTCGCGGCCACGCCGCCGATGGTCTCGCACATGGTGATGCTCGCCGACTCGTCGGGCGACGTGGCCATCGCCGAGCGCGCCCCGGGCGAGCCGCTCTTCGTCCGCCGTGCCCCGGCCGGCGCGACGAAGGTGCCGCTCACCAACCATTTCGAGGGCCCGTTCGCGACTGATCCGGCCAACGTCCGCATCGAGACCGTCACCTCGACGCGCCCGCGAAGAATTCGCCTCGACGAGCTTTTATCGAATCTCCCGCGGGGGGCGTCCGTCGAAGAAATCGTGTCCGTGCTCCGCGACAAGAAGGCCATAGGCGGCGGCGACGCCCCGCTCGGTGACCGCAAGACGCTCGACGCCCTCATCGCCACCCACTCGGTCGTCATGGACACCACGGCCCGAGCCATCTGGGTGAGCGAAGGCCCGCACCTCGCTGGCCGTTACCTCCGCTTCGACCTCGCCCGGCTGCTCTCACCGGCCTTCACCCCGAAGTCCGACGATCCGATCGCTACCCTCCCCGAAGACGACATCATGAAAGACGGCCGCTACGAAGCCTGGGTCCGCAAAGGCTCCTCGCACAAGGGAGAGCAGTGATGGACCGGCGCCATTTCCTCGCCATCTTTGCCGCTCTCGGCGCGGCCTCCGCGACTCTCTCCTTCGATCTCCCCGCCCACGCCGACGACGTCTCCGACGCGCTCGCCCGCATCGCGAAGGCCCGCGCCTCGCTCAAGACGCTGACGGTCCCGTTCACGCAGGAGCGCACGATTGGCCTCCTCGCCAGCACCGTGAAGAGCGAGGGTGAGCTCACCATGGTGCGCCCCGACAGGCTCCGCTGGGAGCTCAAGGCGCCCGACGCCGTCACGTACTGGATCACCCCGGAAGGCTTCTCCTACGCCACGGCCTCGGGCGGCGCGTCGGTGGGCAAGGCCGCCGCAGCGCGCTTTGCAGCGGTCCTGGGCGACCTCACGGCCCTCTGCGGTGGAGACCTCGAGTCGCTCCGCAAGCGCTACGATCTCAGCGTCCCGAGCAAGAGCGACGGTATCGTCCTCGTGGCTACCCCGAAGGCCGACGATGTCAAGAAGCACATCAAATCTCTGGAGCTGCTCACCACCGCCGATCTCACCGATCTGCGCCGGATCACCATCGAAGAGAAGAACGGCGATCGCAGCGTGATCACGTTTGGAAAGGCCGTCCGCGACGCGGCTGTCGATCCCGCGAAGATGGCGCCCCCCCCGAAGTAACGCTCCTGGATCAGCTCCGGCGGCGTCGCGCGAGCCGGAGCGAGCCGCCGATCGCGAGCGCCAGCGCGCCGAGGAGGCCAGTCGGCGACTTGGCGTCTCCTGCCACGGCACAGCCGCAGCCGCCGATCACCTGATCGCCGCCTCCGCCTCCACCCCCGCTGCCGCCGGCCCCGGAGCTCGCGCCGCTCGTGCTCGTCGCCGCCGAATCGCAGGGCCCGCCCGGGTAGATGTCGGCCGCGGTCCACATCGGCTCTCCCGGCGGCGACGACGGGGAAGGCCCCGTGTCCACCCGGTAATGGCAGGTGCGCGGCGAGGCCCCATCGAGCCCGGGCGGCATGTTCCCGTTGCTGCTGACGGTCGTGATCGAGAAATGCTTCCACTCGGGAAGCGGCGGGCCACCGGGCTCGGCGTCACCGTCGCGAACCGCCAGCACCGGATTCCAGGAGGCGGTCACGATCCCTCGCGCCACGAAATCGGGCTCTCCACCGAAGCCGGGGGTGCTCCTGATCGTGTAGAGCACCACGCCCTCCGTCGCCCGGTCCGGGAGCGGTGTTTTCAGGTGCAGCCACCAGGCACTGCTGCTGTCGGACTGGCAATCTCCGCCGCTCGATTTGAAGTCGGGATAATCGAGCACGTCGACCTCGGCGATCTCGACCGGCGCCGGTCGCCCGTCGAACGCGGCGGTGGCCTGATAATGCAGCACGACCGGGTTGCACCCGGGGCTCGGGCAGAACGTGCCTGTGATGACCACGCTCTGCCCGGCGGCGGGCACCGGCTCGACGAACACGCCGAAGAAGCCCGTGCCGCTCACGAAGGCAGTGGCGCTCGCGTCCTTCAGCATGGCAGGCTTGCCGTCGACGGTGACCGAAGCATCGGTGAGGGAGATCCCCTGTCCCTGGAGGATCACCGCGGCGTTGCCGGGGTATTTCTCGCCGTCGGCCGGGATGGTGGAAAGGACGCCCGAGGGCAGCGGGGAGCAGGCGTGGGCCCGTGGCGCGGCGGTGATCGAGCCGAGAGCGGCGAGCGGGAGAGCGACAATCCAGGTTCGAGAAGACATCAAGATAACCTCCAGGCGATCCAGGGTATCTGATTTTGCCCGGCGAGATCGTTTAGAGCATCGACACGGGATCGATATCGATCGCGGCGCGCACCTGCCGATCGAGCTCTTCGCGCGCGGCGGCCACGCGCTCGACCACGGCGCGAAGCGGGCCGCGCTCCTTCGCGCGCAGGAGCACGCGGAAGCGGAACCGCCCTCGCAGACGCGCGATCGGCGCCGGGGCCGGGCCGAGCACCTCGACGCGGCGACCGAGCGCGTCGGGCGTCGCGCGAGCCACCGCGGCGAGCCTGGCCGCGGCGACGCGCGCTGTCTCTTCGTCGGGCGCGTCGATGCGCACGAGCGCCAGCCGCGAGAATGGCGGATAGCCCACCTCTTGCCGATCGAGCAGCTCGCGCGCGAGGAAGCCGCGCACGTCGTGCCGCGTCGCGAACTGGATGGCGGGGTGCTCGGGCGCGCGGGTCTGGATCAGCACGCGCCCCGGCCTGTCGTGGCGACCGGCGCGGCCCGCGACCTGGACCAGGAGCTGGAAGCCACGCTCGGCCGCGCGGAAGTCGGGGAGGCTGAGCGAGGCGTCGGCGTTGACGACGCCGACCAGCGTCACCATCGGCAAATCATGGCCTTTGGCGACCATCTGCGTCCCGACGAGGATGTCGATCTCGCCGCCGCGCATGCGCTCCAGGATCACCTCGGACTTCTCGCCGCCGGCCACGTCGCGATCGAGCCGGGCCACGCGCGCCCTCGGGAAGGCCTCGGCGATCGTGGCCTCGAGCTTCTCGGTGCCGAGCCCTTCGAGCGTCAGCGCGGCGGCCTTGCAGCCCGTGCACACCGGCGGGAGCGGGCCCTCGTAGTCGCAGTAGTGGCAGCGCAGGCGGCCTCCGCGCGCGCGGTGGTAGGTGAGCGCCACCGAGCAGTCGCGGCACGTCTCCACGGCCCCGCACGCGTCGCAGACCACGCTCGGCGCGAAGCCGCGGCGATTGAGGAAGAGGATCGTCTGCTCGCCCTTCGCGAGGGTCTCGTCGATGGCCCGGTGCAGCGGCAGCGAGATCAGCTTGTTGCCCGTCGGCCCGGCGCCGATGCGCTTGATGTCGATGATCGTCACCTTCGGCAACGTCGCGACCACGACCGCGCGATCGGGTAGATCCAGCTCTTCGATCTTCCCCTTCCGCGCGAGGCCGACGGACTCCATCGAGGGCGTCGCCGATCCGAGAACCACCACCGCGCCGGCGCGAAAGCCGCGCAAGAGCGCCATGTCGCGCGCGTGATAGCGGACGCCTTCCTCCTGCTTGAACGATCCGTCGTGCTCTTCGTCGACGAGGATCAGGCCGAGGTTCGGCACCGGCGCGAAGAGGGCCGAGCGCGCGCCGATGGCCACGCGCACCTCGCCGCGGCGGAGGCGCGTCCACATCGCGTGGCGATCGGCGTCGGCGAGGCCGCTGTGCACGACGGCGAGGTCGTCGCCGAAGCGCGCGCGGAAGCGGGCCACGACCTGCGGCGTCAGCGCGATCTCGGGCACCATCACCAGGGCGCCGCGGCCCTTCGCGAGGCACGCGGCGATCGCCCGCAGGTAGACCTCGGTCTTGCCCGAGCCGGTGACGCCGAAGAGCAGGAAGGCGCGGTGCGATCCCTCGTTGAGCGCGGCTTCGATCCGACCGGCGGCGCGCGCCTGGGCCTCGTTGAGCTCGGGCGGCATGTCGCGCTTCTCGGTCACGGCGAAGAACGGATCGCGTGGCGGCTCGCGCATCTCGATCACGGCGAGGCCCAGCGCCGCGAGCCTCTTCACGGCGTTGCGCGCGTTGCCGAAGCGCTCTTCGAGGCGCGCGAGCGGCTGCTCACCGCTGGCGCGCAGCAGGCCGAGGATCGCCGCGGCCTGACCGCGCAGGCTGCCCGCGGCCTCGAGCGCGTCGGTCGGCCTCGCGAACGCGACCTTGCGCCCGCCGACCTGCTTCACGTCACCGCCGAGCGCACCTTGCTTGCCGAGCGCGCGCACCTGCTCGCGCTCCATCGCGGGCAGCGCGAGGCGGAGCACCTCGCCGATCGGGGCGAAGTAATAGAGCCCGAGCTGCACGAGGAAGCTCAGGAGCTCTTCCGGGAGCACGGGCTCGGGATCGATCACCGCGGTGATCGGCTTGATCTTGATCGATCCGCCGGGCAGCGGTCGCTCCGTCACGCCGAGCACGACCCCGACGAGGCGCCGCGATCCGAAGCCGCACACCACGCGCGATCCGGGCTTCACCTGCGCGGCGATCGCGGCCGGCACCTCGTAGGTGAACGCGCGCGAGAGCGGCACGGGGACGGCGACATCGGCCAGCAGAGGCATTGCGCGGCGAGCCTAGTACGAGAGGAAAGGTCGCGCTGGCGCGATCCCGGAAGGCAAGGTCGGCGATCGTTGTATTTGTCTCACAGGCCTGTCTGCCCCGGCAGATCGGGGATACCCCTGTAGGACATTGCGCGTCCGCTCGGATCGGCGGGATCCGACCTTCGAAGGCGCCTGAACGTTATAATCGAGGCATGCGAAAACATTCGCCTGATTGGGTTCGGAGCCGCTCAAATCCGCGGATCCGACTCTCGCCCCGATTCCGCCGTCCGCGTCCGACGTGGCGAACGGGATCCACGCGTCCGGTCATCCGGATCTACGACGACACGACGAGCCAGAGCGTGATCGCCAGCGCGATCATGCCGGCCAGCGCGTAAACGAACAATCGCGCGCCGGAGCCACCCGGTCGTGCTTCCGACGAGGGCGCCGCCAGCGGCGCCTTCGTCCATTTCGCGGGCATGTACGACGACGGCGGCGCGGTCGGCGTCGCGTCGGCGTGCATGGTCACGGGGAACGACGTCGGCGTGACGTCGTCGTCGCCGGGGCCTTCGTGGATCGGCGAGATCACCGCGGCGGGGCCGCGGGACAGCGCCTCGAGCACCAGCGTCCGCGCGCGCCGCGTGCGCACCAGCTCGCGGCCGAAGTTCTCGAGCAGCCACTCGCCGAAGCGGATCGAGCTCGCCATCATCCGCGAGCGGGCCGCGTACTCCTCGAGATCGAAGAGCATCGCCGCGGCCGTGGCGTAGCGATCGGCGCGATCGGTGCGGAGCGCGCGGGTGACGATCGCGTGCAGCTCGGCCTCCTCGGGCAGCCCGCGCTCTTCGAGCGTCGGCACCTCGGCGCGGCGCGCGGAGTCGAGCAGCCGCTCGCCCTCCTGAGGCTTGTAAAGACGGCGTCCCGCGAGCAGCTCCCAGAGGATGATCCCTGCCGCGAAGACGTCGGCGCGCGCGTCGAGAGCGTCGCCGCGCGCGTGTTCGGGGCTCATGTACCCGGCCTTGCCGACGATGGCCTCTTCCGGGAGATCGGCCGCGAGCGGGTTGGCGCGCGCGATCCCGAAGTCGCACAGCTTGACCTCGCCCTCGAAGCTCAGGAGCACGTTCGAGGGCGACACGTCGCGGTGGACGAGGCCGAGCCGCGCTCCATTTTCACCGCGGGCGCGATGCGCGTAATCCAGGCCTTTCAGCGCCTCGATCACGATCCGCAGCGAGAACTCCACCGGCAGCGGGAGCTTGCGCTTGGCGCAGCCGCGGAGCAGCTCGCGGAGATCGATCCCCTCGACGTACTCCATGGCGATGAAGAGCGCGCCGTCCTGGCGACCGAGGTCCTCCACCTTGACGACGTTGGCGTGCGACAGCGCCGACGCGAGCTTGGCCTCGCTCACCAGCATCTCGGCGAAGTCCGCGCTCCACGCCAGCGCCGGGAGGACTTCCTTGATCACCACGAGCCGCGACGCGCCGAGCTCGGTGGTCGCCTGCGCGAGGTAGATGTCGGCCATCCCGCCGCGGCCGATGTGATCGAAGAGCGTGTAGCGCCCGAGCTTGCGCGGGAGCTGGCGCAGATCGGCCGGCGCGCGGCGCGGTGGATCGACGGCGGGCGCGGGCTTCGGAGGCGCGACCCCGGCGAGCGAGCGGCGCGCGTGAATCCCCTGCATTCGCCCCGGGGCAGCGTCGAGGATCGACGACGGGAGCGGCACGAGAGAAGAGTCGGCTTGCACCGAACCTCGATGCCCGAGGTCGACGCGCGGGGCCAACAAATGGGCGGGGCGATCGGTGGCGCGGCGCCGGCGATGCTAGAAGGCGCGCATGACGCTCCCCCGGTTCATTCGCATCACCGACGATCGCGGCACCGAGCTCGAGCTGCGCACGCCGCCGCAGCGCATCGTGTCGCTCGTCCCCAGCGATACCTACTCGCTCGTCCGCCTCGGCGCGGCGGATCGGATCGTCGGTCGCACGCGGTACTGCGTCGCGCCGGCCGAGGCGCTCGGGAGCGTGCCCGAGGTCGGCGGGACCAAGGACGCCGATCTCCGCAAGATCGTGGAATTAAAGCCCGATCTCATCGTCGCCAACAAGGAGGAGAACACCCGGACTGACATCCTCGAGCTCGAGGCGCTCGGCTTCCGGGTGCTGGTCTCGTTCCCGCAGACGGTGGCCGCCGGCCTCGGGCACACCGCGCGTTTGGCCCGCGCCCTCGGCCTCGACCACGGCGCCGAGCCCGCGCGCTCGGTGATAGCCGCCGCCTATCACGCGCACGGCGAGGCCCTCGCCCTGAGCGGAAAGAGCCGCCCCGTGAAGGTCTTTTGCCCGATCTGGATGGATCCGTTGATGACCATTCACGGCGCCACGTTCATCTCCGACGTGCTCGCCCTGGTCGGCGCGGACAACGTGTTCGCGCGGCGGGAGCGCCGGTATCCGCTCGCCGCCGACACCGCCGGAGCGCCTCCCTTGTCGGCCGAGCGCGTGGCTGGCCGTGACGTACGGTATCCGCGGGTGACGCTCGATGAGATCGTCGAGGCCCAGCCGGAGCTGGTGATTCTCCCGGACGAGCCGCACCCGTTCACCGAGGCCGATGCAGCGGTGTTCCGTGGCCTGGACATCCCCGCGGCGAAGAGCGGCAATGTGGTGTTCTGCGACGGGAAAGATCTGATGTGGTACGGGGCGCGGAGCACCGAGGGGCTGGGGCGATTGCGGGTCCTCGTCGATGCGGCGCGAGGCGGGTGAGCCGGCGACGAACGCGCCTGGTAATACGGCACCTCAATTGATATCCGGTGCCTGTTTCTTTCTTCGATCATTCGCTGGTCAAAGCCTGTCAGGTGGGTAGAGTGGCTATCCACCGATGCGCAATCGCTTCGATCAGCTCGCCAAGAATATCCTCCGTGATGCTCTCCAGCTCCTGGGTACAGTGGAGACGCAAACGGAGGTCGTGTCGGCGCCACAGGCAATCGACGTCTGGTGTGTGCCTGATCCCGCGCGTCGCCAGGCTGGGCTCGATCTCGGCATGCTGGCCCAGATCGCCTCGGAGCCGTGCATGATCGAGCCTTTTCACAGCGCGATTGATGTCCGCGAGCTGCGCGATTGCATCCGCAAACAGCTCACCTGGCATCACACGCTCGATCTGCGCACGAGTGACGGCGCACCGTTTCCCGCGCTGTGGATCCTCAGCGCTGGGAGGCCGGCGACCGTGATTGAGAGCTTCCGTCTGGCGCCGGATCCAGGTGCGTCCGCGTGCGTGTACGCATCAGGGCCAGGGCTCCATCTCCACGTCGTGGTCCTGTCCGAGCTCCCGGCGACGCGCGAGACCTTGCTTTTGCGCCTGATGGGCTCGGGCCGCACGCTCCGCGCTGCCATCGCCGACCTCGTAGCGCTCCCGGAAGGCGCATGGGAAAGAACGATCGCGGAGCCATGGCTGGTACGGTTGCGCGTCGAGGTGCCAACGAACCCCTCGGAGCGGTCGGTCGAGGAAGAGGAGCTGATTGTGGAAATCCAGAAATGGTACGAGGAGCACAAGCAAGGGATCCGGCAGGAGGGCAAGCTCGAGGGAGAGCACGACGCTCGGGTCGCGACCCACGCACGGATCTTCGCCAAGCGCCTCGGGCGCCCGCTTTCGGAAGCGGAGCACGCCATCCTGGCCGAGCGGCTCGAACACCTCGGTGAGGATCGCCTCGTCGATCTCGTCCTCGCCCACGACGGCGTCGCCCTTGCGGCGTGGCTCGCCGATCCGACCGCGACCTGAGCGCAGCCCTCGCCGGGGCACCGATCCGGCGCGCCGCCGGCGGGACGTCGCGCGCCGGCGGTGACGCCCCTGTCGTCAGTATCTCCTCCCGCGTCCCAAAATCGGCTACGAAGCGGCCCATGAAGTGGACGAGGGAGACGCTGAGGGCCGACCTGGTCGCGCTGTTCGGCCACCACGCTCAGGAGGACATCGTGGTCACGGAGCAGAGCCACCTCGTCGCCGATCTCGGCATCGACTCGCTCGGGGTGATGGAAGTCATCGCCGACATCGAGGACAAGTTCGAGCTCTCCATTCCCGACGAAGCGCTCCGCGAGGTCGAGACCATCGCGGACGTGGCCACGGCGATCGAGTCCAAGCTCGCAGCACAAGGGAGACTTCTGGGATGAGCTCCACGCGCGTACGCACCCTCGTCGAGGCCATCGAAGACGCGGCGGCCAGCACCAAGACCGGCTACCGCTTCATCGAAGAAGGTAGCCAGACCGAGCCCTTTTTCACGCACGGCGGCGTCGAGCGCGCGAGCGCCCGCTACGGCGGCGCGCTCCAGGCGATGGGCGCCCGGAAGGGCGATCGCGTCGCGCTGATCCTCCCCGACAACGCCGACTTCGTGTTCGCGTTCCTCGGCGCGATCCGCGCGGGCATCATCCCGGTACCGATTTACCCGCCGACGGGGCTCGGCAAGCTCGCCGGCTACCTCGAGAACACTCTCCACATCGTCGCGAAGAGCGGCGCCAAATTCTTGCTCACCAGCGCCGAGGTGAAGCGGATGCTCGGCACGATCCAGGCGCAGGCCCCCGAGCTGCAGAAGGTCGTCGCCGTCGAGGGCGTCCGCTCGTCCCGCGAGGAGCTGCACCCGGCCAAGGTCACGCTCGACGACACCGCGTTCCTCCAGTTCACGAGCGGCTCCACGTCGCGCCCCAAGGGCGTCGTCCTCACGCACCGCAACCTCGCCGCCAACGTGCGCGCGATCATGGAGCAGGGAATCGGCATCCGCGACGGCGTCGACGCCGGGGTCTCGTGGCTGCCGCTCTACCACGACATGGGGCTCATCGGCTTCGTGATAGCCCCGCTCTATCACCTCAACACCATCACCTTCCTGCCGCCGCTGCTCTTCCTCAAGCGCCCGGCGCGCTGGCTCGAGGCCGTGTCGCGCTACCGCGGCTCGATCTCCTTCGGCCCCAACTTCGCCTATGCCCTCTGCGTCAAGCGCATCAAGGACAGCGAGGTCCAGGATCTCGATCTCTCGAGCTGGCGGGTCGCCGGCTGCGGCGCCGAGCCGATCCGCGCCGAGAACCTCCAGGCCTTCGCCGACAAGTTCGCGAAGATCGGCTTCGATCAGCGGGCCTTCATCAGCTGCTATGGAATGGCCGAGAGCACTCTCGCCATTTCGTTCAGCAAGCTCGGCGCCGGCGTGACGACCGACGCGGTCGACGGAGATGCCTTGTGGTCCGAGGGGCGCGCCGTCCCGATCGATCCCGCGAGCCCGCGCGCCGCGCCGATCGTGCAGTGTGGTGCAGCCTTTGAAGGGCACGAGATCCACGTCTTCGCGCCCGACGACGAGACCAGCGAGACGCCGCTCGGCGAGCGCGAGGTCGGCGAGATCCGGCTCCGCGGTCCCAGCGTGACGGCGGGCTATTTCAACGAGACCGAGCGGACGCAGGAGTCGTTCGCGGGCGGCTGGCTGCGCACCGGCGACCTCGGGTATCTGGCCGGCGGGAACGTCCACATTTGCGGGCGCTCGAAGGAGGTCATCATCGTCAATGGCCGCAACTACTACCCTCAAGATCTGGAGTGGGAGGCTGGCAAGGTCGAGGGCGTGCGCAAGGGCAACGTCGTCGCGTTCGGCACGCTCAAGCCCCACAACGATCGCGAGCGCGTCGTCATCACCTTTGAAACGGTGGTCACCGACGAGGCCGCGGTGCAGGCCCTGAAGGGCGAGGTCCGCCGCGTCGTCCAGCAGGCCCTGGGCCTCACGGTCGACGACGTCGTCCCGCTGGCTCCAGGCCTGCTCCCGAAGACGTCGAGTGGCAAGCTCCAGCGCAGCAAGACGCGGGAGCTCTACGAGACTGGCACGCTCCTCGGGCGCACGGCGCCGCGCGACGCCGACGGCGTCGAGGCGGCCAAGGCCCTCGCGCGGAGCCAGCTCGGCTATTTCCGGCACGCGCTGCTCGGCGGCAAGAAGACGGAGGAATGACGCAATCGGGTGACGGGGGCTGATCGCCGTTGACCGGGCCCCCGGCAGGGAGCGATCCTGACGGGCGAGGAGCCCTGATGAAGCCGTTTGCCCCTCTCGTTCCGATCGTCGCCGCGGCTGCCAGCGCCCTCGCGCTCGGCGCGTGCCTCGTCGATCTCGCGAATCTCAGCGGCGGAAAGCCCGACGGCGGCGGCGGCGGCGCGGCCTCCGGTGGAGGCGTCGGCGGCACGACCGCGGCGACGACGAGCGGCGCGACCGCGGCGACGGGCGTGGGTGGCGACAACTCCACGACCGCGTCGACCGCGTCGGCCGCGTCGACCGGCAGCGGCTCAGGTGGAATGATCAACCCGGGCTGTGGCGCATCGGTGCTCGATTGCAGCGGGTGCGCGTGCCCCGCCGGCGGGTGCGCGGCCGTCCCGCTCGCCACGGGAGCCGACGCCGACGGGCCCCGCGGTATCGCCACCTCCAGCGATGGAGTCTTCTGGGTCGACAAGGGCGGTGGGCGGATCATGGGTATCCTCGCCCAGGGCAGCGGGCCGCAGCTCCTCGTCAAGGGGAACGCCCCCACGACCCTCGCGGTGGCCAATGGCCGGATTGTCTATGTCGCGCAGGACGGCCTCTGGACGTGCCTCCTCCCGAGCTGCGACGCCACCAAGAAGCACCTCGCGGGCTCGATCGCTCCCGGGACGGTGCAGAGCGTCGCTTACGATGGTCAGCTCGTCTACTGGTCCGATCGCGGCGACAACGTCAACACTGGCAACGGCAAGGTGTGGCGCTGCGATCCAGCGGACGACTGCGCCTCTCCGTACCTCATCGCCGATCACCAGCTCCTCGCGCAGGGCCTGTTCCTCACCGTCGATTCCATCTTCTGGATGGCCCGGGGGAACGGGCAGGCCAACGGAGCGATCCACAAATCTTCACGAACAGGCCCGGGACAGACGGACCTCGCCGCCGCGCTGGTGCTCCCCACCGGCCTCGCCGCGGACGACACCTACGTGTACTGGACCGAGGCGACGACGAGCGGCGCGGTCCTGCGCTGCGATCACACCCAGGGATACTGCACCACCCCGGTCAACGTCGCGCCCAAGGCCGGCGCGCTCGGGCTCCCGATCGATCTGATCATCGCCGGGGCCCGGATCTACTGGAACGAGAACAGCAAAGGCACGATCTCGAGCTGCCCTCTGCCGGGGTGCGCCGCGGCCGAGAAGCCCCGACTCCACGCGACCGGGCGACAGGGCGTTCACCGGATCGCCGCCGGATCGAGCTGCCTCTTCTGGACTGACGACGTCAATGGCGGCACGGTCGACAAGGTGGGGCGCTGAGGCCTATTTCGGCGGCCGGCGCTCGTGCAGACGCGCCGCGTCGAACGAGAACGTATCGCCGCGATGGAGGAATTTCACCCGGTCCGCGAGCCCGGCCGCCTTCACCGCGGCGAGGAAGTCCGAGACCGGCGACTTGAACACGGTGCAATCGTCGTAGTGAATGGGTATCGCCACGGTGGGATCGACGATGCGAATCGCCTCGACGCCCTGCTCGCCATCCATGGTCAGCAGCACGCCGAGGAGGCGCGTCCCGCCGAGGTGGAGCAGCGCGATGTCGATGTCCGGGAAGCGCCTCGGGATCTCCCGGATATCGTCGTACACCAGCGTATCTCCGCTGATGTAGACGCGGAGAGGCGGGCCGCCGCTCGGGCTCTGGATCTCGATCAAGCTGCCCATCACCTCGGGCAAGAGCCGGAGCGTGGAGCATCGCGCGTAGCGCCGGCATCAGGGCGCGCCGGAATTGCTCGGATCCACGGCGAAGGCGCGCTAGCGTCGAGGCTCATGAGCGCGACGGTATCCGACCTCTGCAAGGCGTGCGGCTTCTGCTGTGATGGCACGCTGTTCGACGCCCTCCGCCTCACGGACGCCGACGTCGGCCCCGCGGCGCGGGCGCGTCTCCCGCTCTTCGTCGACGACGGTGAACAGCAACTGCGCTTGCCGTGCCCGGCGCACGTGGGCGCCTGCACCATCTACGAGGATCGGCCCTCGACCTGCCGCGCCTACCAGTGTCTGCTGGTCAATCGGCTGGAGCAGGGCGACCTCGATCTGGAGAGCGCCCTCGTGCGGGTCGGGCGCCTGCGCGCCCTCGTCGACGCGATAAGACCACACCTGGGCGAGCCGGGAGAGAGCTTCTGGGTGCGCGCCGCAGCGCTGGAGTCGCGGCCCTTTCAGTGGCAGATCGAGAACGAAGATCTGATGCTCCAGATTGCCACGCTCCGGGAGATGCTGGCTCGCTTCATCGACGCTCGCAGCCGCCGCGGCCAGATGGCGCGCTGACCGCCGCGAATCAACGACGAGAGTCAGAGACTCGAGACAGGCAAACTCGCCCTTCTCTTCTCTCCGACGCGTTGTTATGCCCCGCCCTGCCACGGCGACTCGGGGCTGCCCCCCGGGCAGCCCGCGCGCGAGGAGCGACACGATGCAAACCACCCAGGACGCAGCCCCGAACCAGCCGGCCAAGGTCGCTCGTCGCGGACGCCCGATTCCCAGGCTCAGCGGCGGATTGCCGCTCGTCGGCCACCTCGTCCCGTTCGTGCGGACGGCCGTTCAGCTCCTCGAGCGCGCCCGCGCCGAGTGCGGCGATGTGGCCGCGTTCGACGTCGGCCCGAAGAAGATGGTGCTGCTCACCGGCCCTGCCGCGAGCGAGGCCTTCTTTCGCGCCTCGGACGACGTGCTCAACCCGTCGGAGGCCTACAAGATGATGGTCCCCGTCTTCGGGAAAGACGTCGTCTACGACGCTCCCCCCGCGAAGATGGCCGAGCAGTTCGGGATGCTCCTCCCCTGCTTGCAGGACCGGCGAATGCGCTCCTACGGCGAGGTGATCGCCGCCGAGGTCGAGCGCAGCCTCGAGAGCTGGGGCGACGAGGGCGTGCTCGACATGTACGAGTACACCAAGGTCCTCACCAACTTCACCTCGTCGACGTGCCTTATCGGCAAGGACTTTCGCGAGGACATGACCGACGAGTTCGCCCGGGTCTACAGCGATCTCGAGCGCGGGATCACCCCGCTCGCGTACCTGAATGCGCACCTGCCCATCCCCTCGTTCCGCAACCGCGACAAGGCCCGTGTCCGGCTCGTCGAGATGATAACGCACATGATCAAGGAGCGTCGCCGCACCGAGCGCGAGAGCGACGATTTCCTCAACGTGCTGATGAACACGAAGTACAAGAGCGGAGCGGCGCTGAGCGAGCACGAGATCACGGGCATGCTACTCGCTGCCATGTTCGCCGGCCACCACACCAGCGCCGTGACGGCCGCGTGGATGATGCTCGAGCTCACGCGGAAGCCCGATCTCTACGGCCGCGTCCGCGACGAGGTCTTCGGCGTCTACGGGCCCGACGGGGCGGTCACCTATCCTTCGCTCCGCGAGGTCCCCGTCACCGAGGCCTGTGTGAAGGAGACTCTGCGCCTCCACCCGCCGCTCTTCATGCTCTTGCGGGTCGCGATGCGCGACTGGGAGTACGACGGCTACTTCATCGCCAAGGGGACGAACCTCATCGTCTCTCCAACGGTGACCCATTTGATCCCCGAGGTGTTCGCCGATCCGACGCGGTTCGATCCCGACCGCTTCGGCCCCGGCCGCGAAGAGGACAAGCAGCCCTTCGCCTTCCAGGCCTTCGGCGGCGGCAGCCACAAGTGCCTCGGCAACGCCTTTGCGATGCTCCAGATCAAGACGGTGTTCGCCATCCTGATGCGGCGCTTCACCTTCAGCTCGTACGGTGATCCGCTCGAGCCCGATTTTCACGGCGTGGTCCTGGGGCCGAAGCAGCCGTGTCGGGTGCGCTACCGGCGTATTCTCCCGCGGGAGGCAGAGCGCTTCACGACGGGGGCGCGCGAGCGCGGCGCGAAGGCGGCTCCGGGCGGCGTGAGCTCCGCGGCAAAGACGCCTCCTGCCACGGCGGCCACGGCGGTCGCGGGACAGTGCCCCTTCACCGCTGCGCCTTCGCCCGAGGCCGGCAGCGATGGAGGAGCGCGGTGATGCGGATCGTCGTCGACGAGCAGCTCTGCAAGGGACACGGCGTCTGCATGGGCGAGGCGCCCGAGGTCTTCAGCGTCACCCGCAAGGGCGAGCTCACCGTGCTCCAGCCTCGCCCCGGCGCGGCGCTCCGCGCCCAGGTGGAGGCCGCGGTGAAGTACTGTCCGACAGGCGCGCTGTCGATCGAGCCCGGGGAGTGAGCGCTTGAACCTCCACGACATCGTCCTCCCGATCACGCCCGCGACGCTGTGGACCGCGACCGAGATGGTCACTGGCTTCCTTGGCGCCCTCTTCCTCGGAGCGCGGTTCCTGCCCGGCCTCGAGCGCGCCGGGTACCCGCAGCCCGACGGCGTCGTCAAGGACTACAAGCTCACCGGGATGACGCTGTTCTTCGTCGCTCACATGGTGGTGGGCGTGATGGTGTTCGGCTTCGGGATCTCGCTCACGCCCGTCGTGATGCACTTCTGGTCGCTCTTCGCCGTGGCGCTGGCGATCGCCGTGCTGATCACGGCGGTGCTCTATTTTCAAGGCCGTCGCGACGGACTCGGGCGCTCGTCCAGCAACGTCGTTCAGGACCTCTGGCTCGGCAACGAGCTGAACCCGACGTGGCTTGGCGTCGACCTGAAGATGTTCATGTACCAGCCGAGCCTGATCGGCGCGAACCTGCTCGTGGTCGCCTTCGCCAACGCGCAGCACGATCTCCACGGGAAGATCACCCCGCAGATGGCCTGTCTGCTCGGGTTCTGGTGGGCGTATCTCTTCACGCACTACGTGAAGGAAGAGTTCATGCTCTCGACCTGGGACGTGATCGCCGAGAAGTTCGGCTTCATGCTCGTCTGGGGCGATCTCGTCTACGTACCGTTCCTGTACACGCTGCCTTGCTGGTGGCTGGTCGACGAGAAGGTGCCCTTCGTCGCGTGGCAGTGGGGTGGCCTGTCGCTGCTCTGCCTCGCGTCACTCTGGGTCTTCCGTGAGGCCAACTGGCAGAAGGAGCGCTACAAGCGCACGCCGAACGCGACGATCTGGGGGAAGAAGCCCGAGCTCGTCGGCGGTCGACTGCTCGCCTCGGGCTGGTGGGGTATCGGCCGCAAGATCAACTACACGGGCGAGATCGGCGTCTACATCTGCTTCGCGCTCACGACCGGGTTCGAGCACGCTTGGCCGTACCTCTTGCCCCTCTCGCTGATAGCGCTGCTCAGCCAGCGCGCGGCGCGCGACGACAAGAAGTGCGCTTCCAAGTACGGTGAGGTGTGGACGGCCTACTGCGCGCGGACGCGGTTCCGGATGATCCCGTTCGTGTACTGAGCAGCTCGCGGACCCGGGCTCACTTGTCCTTGATCCGCAGGCCGGCCTTGCGCTCCAGCTCGCGAAAGCGCGCTTCCATCGGATCTTCGAGCGGATCGATCTCGTCGTCGTCGGACGGCCCGCGCGACTCGGCCTCTTCCTCGTGGCGCGGGGCGTGGCCTTCCGGGCGGTCGTGGCCCAAAAGGCTTCCGATCCCCGCCTCGAAGGCCCCGGCCGCACGATTGATGTAGCCCGCCACGGTGGGCGTCTCGGTCATCTCGCCGGTCTGCCGGACGCCGAGCTCGTCGGTCGCGTAGCAGGCGCCGCAGCAGCCGCAGGCCATCACCCGGTGGCGCTTGTAGTCGAACACATCGATGAAATAGAGGCGGAAGGTGGCCTTGACCTCCTTCTCGTAGAACGTCGCCTGCTCACCGCACTGCATGCAGTGACGGTCGACCCGCGCGCCTCCGGGGACGCGCGTGGTTCTCTCTCCGCTGCCAAAGACGATCCACATTCTCCTGCCTCGCTCGCTCGCTCTACGCCGGCGACAGGAGTTCGTCGAATGGTAGCGGTTGTCAAGCGTTCCGTGGAGCGCCGGGGTTGCACGCTTGCGCCCGGCGCCGGGGTGGGCGAAGCTGTCCGACTTCCGTGCGCCGCGGTGGCAGGGTGGCACCTCGGTTGCCGCGGAATCGCTTCCAGGAGTCATCCCATGGAAAAGCACGAATCCCCGCGTCGCCTCACGGACTCCGAGCTCGCCGAGGTCGCCGGTCTCGGCGGTGAAGGGGTGAGAGGCCGCGGCCGGCTCGCCGGCGAGATCCAGGTCGAAGGGCACATCGTGACGCTGGTCACGGCGAACAGGGCGACTCGCTCCCAGGTGAGCTTCACGCTCGACATGGACGATCGCAAGGCGCGGCACCTCCAGGGCAAGGGCATCTCGGTCTCGGGCATCATCCACAAGATCTCGCCCACCCACGGCACCATCACGCACACCACCGTGGTCGACCGCCCCGCCGCCCACCACGTGCCGGGCGAGCACCTGACGCTGAAGGGGACGATCGACAATCGCGAGCCGGTCGTCATCGGCGGCGAGGCCCCTCCGACGGGGAGCTATCTGGTGCTCGCGGCGCCGCTCACCCTGGGATCCTCGGCGATTCACGAGGTGTTCGTCGAGGGAAGGAAGCTCCAGCAGGGCACGGCCGTGGTGCTCCATGGCCGGCTCGACGCGCGGACGTACGGTGGAGTCGAGACGACCGCGCACCCCTACGCGGCGCTCAGCGGCGTGTCGGACCTCGGCGCGGGCGAGCCGTCGTTCGATGGAGGCCAGTTTCACAGCGCCGTCAACAACGCTCATCTGCGGGTGCTCATCACCCACCGTCGCGATCTCTTCGACGCGCCCAACGCGATCGTGGTGCTGGATCCGGCCGCAGCGCGGGCCTTTCTGGGCTCGCAGGGCGGCCGCGTGCGCCCCGAGGCCAACCCCTTTCACGGGTTCACCGGCAGCGCGCCGATCGCGGCGCCGACCGACGCCGAGCGGGCCGCCGTGGTCTTCAACAAGGAAGGGATCCCCATCGTGGTGGCCACGGGCGCGGAGCTGGTGAAGCTCGGCGAGGAGCAGCCTCCGCCGGGAACTGCCGACATGTTCTCGCACGCGTGGTATTTCGACGACGCGACGGAGACGGTCTATGCCTTCGTGTCGGGGGGTATCGCCGGGTTCGTCAACCGGATGGAGTCGGTGATCCACGTCGGGGCGTGATCGCCCGCGCCGCCGGGGATCAGCCCCGGAATCGCTTCCAGAAGGGCAGCTCTACCCGCAGGTAGAGCGCTGTCGCGGCCGCGACCGTGATGGGCAGTCCGACGCTGAAGAGGAGCAGCGCGCGGCGGTACGGCTGCCCGGGAGAGGCCGGGAGGAGCTCGTCGAGCACCATCAAAATAGCCGCGTGGAGCAGGAAGAAGCTGTACGACGAGCGGCCGAAGCGCGCGCCCCACGACTGCAGGAAGCGCCTCGTCGCGCCGGGGGCGCGGCCCTTCCACGTGATGAGCACGAGGCCGCACAGGGCCGTGTAGAAGAGGCCAAAGGCCATCTCCGGCAGGTAGGCTGGGCCGGCGGCGCGACACCACAGGGCGAATACGAGCGAGGGGAGCCAGAGCCACGCGAAGAGGCGTTTCAGCGCCGGATCGTCGCGCAGGAAGAGCTCGGCCAGGTACATTCCCAGGGCGAACTCCCAGACCCGGCCGGGGATCTGGTACGCGAGCAGCGCGCTCGTGCTGACGCCGTGCCCGGGGCCGTCGGCGAAGGGGATGATCGCGACCACGACGCGATAGGCCAGGTTCACGAGGCCCGTCACGGCGACGAAGCGCGCGCCTCCGAGGCGGCCGAAGAGGGCATAAAGCCAGGGGAAGAGCAGGTAGAACTGCACCTCGGTCGCCATCGACCAGAGGGCCGGGTTGATCCCGAGAAACGCGGCGCGATCGAAGCCGTGGAGGAAGAAGAGGTGGAGCCCCGTGGCGACCGCGACGTCGCGGCCGGGCGTCTTGCCGACCCACATCGTGCACGCCGCGGAGACGAGGACAGCGACCCAGTACGCGGGGACGATGCGCGACGCGCGGCTCTGGAAGTAGCGCCAGGTGCCGCCTTCGGGGAGGCGGACGCGGCCGGCGCGGCGCTGCTGGAGGGCGAGGCAAAGGCCGCTGAGGACGAAGAAGAGGTTGACCCCGGAGGCGCCGAGCGAGAACGGCGACAGGACCGCTCCAAACGTGCGTCCTGCGAGGGTGAAGGGCGGCAGAGTCCGCTTGGGAAAGCCGACGAGGACCGTGACGTGAAAGACGAAGACCGAGAGAGCGGCCACGCCGCGGAGCCAGTCGATGTCGGGGATCCGAAAGGCGGCCACACGCGGCGCCGGGCGAGGCTCGGCGTCAGGGGCGCTGGCGGGGGAGGCGGTCATCGGGCTTCCTCGTGGTGCCGTGAGGGCCGAGAGGCCCGCTCAGTGACCGCCCTTGCCCGACGGCTTCGCGTTCCACAGCGTGGCCATGAGGCAGATCCCGATCAGCGAAAACATCGCCAGAGAGGGGCCCCAGGCCTTCCACCCGTAGTGGTCGAGGATCCATCCGAGGGGGTAACCAGCGAGCGCGCCGCCCACGTACTGCATCCCGTCGAACATCCCCGCTGCCGTCGCGGCAGCCTTTTTCCCGCCGAAGTCCATCGACGCGGTGCCCGACAGCATCGAGTGGACCATCGAGACGGCGAACGAGTTGACCATGAAGGCCACGATGATGAGGCCGGTCGAGTGCGTCAGGCTGATGGTGACGAGCGCGAGCGCCTGGAAGACATAGCCAATCAGCGCCACCGGCGGCCTTCGATTCTGGAAGAGCATGTCCGACGCGTAGCCCGCGGCGAACGCTCCGGCGATGCCGGCGAGGACGACGCTCCCGGCGCCCCTCTGGAAGACGCTGGAGTCCGTCGCGAGGTGCAGATAATCCTGCATGTACGTGGGGAACCACTCTTCAAAGCCCTTGCGCACGGCGCCCGTGCAGAACTCCGCCGCGGCGATGGTGAGCGTCACCGGGTTGGTGAAGACCAGCTTCGCGACGTAGGCAAAGTCGACCTTGCCCGTGTAGCCGCTCGACGCATCCTGGGTGTCGAACGCGGGGTGACCCGCCTTCTCGGGGCTGTCTTGCACCACGAGGAAGGTGAGCAGCCCCATCACGACCATCATGCCTGCGGGCACGAAGAAGACCCATTGCCAGGGAGCCTTGGCCACCAGGTAGCCGCCGAGGAGCAGGATGCCGAAGCGACCCGATTGAATCATCGAGCCGAAGATCGCCGAGAAGCGCCCGCGCTCGGTGATGTGAAACCAGCTGGCGTTGACCTTGATGAGCGAGAGCGCCGAGTACGATTGAAAGTAGTTGTTGAGCGCCCACATCGTGGCGAAATACCCGATGAGGATCGCCTTCGAGTCGACCGCGCCGATGTAGGCGCCGAGGCCGAAGGCCACATTGAAGACCGCGCCGCCGAAGACGCCGATCAGCATCGCCTTGCGGCCGCCGATGCGGTCGGCGATCGGCCCGTTGAAGATCGCAGAGAGGCCGTAAATCAAGGACGCGATCGAGATGATCGTGCCCACCTGCTTGGTGTCGAAGCCGTACTTGAGCGAGAGTGACTTGTTGACGAGGGCGAAGTTGTAGCGCCCCATGTACATGGTCGCGTACGTGAGCCCGAGCACGAGCCAGTTGGCCACGCGGCGCTTCTTGAACGCGGCAGAGTGGTCGGGGGCCTTGATCGGGGGGGCGGCGGGCGGCGCGGCGGCGTCCATGGGGGCGCGGATCATACGCGAGAATCGCCGCGAGCGCGCGACGTTCCCGGTACGATCACGGCATGAACGTGGCGGTGGTGGGGGGCGGGATCTTCGGTCAGGTGATCGCGTGGAGGCTCGCGCTGCGCGGGCATCGCGTCGCGCTGATCGAGCCGACCGGGCCGGGGAACGCGGGATCCGGCTCGGGAGATCGCAGCCGGATCGTGCGCGCGCTCTACGACGATCGCGGCTTCGCGGCGGCCGGGCACCTCGGACTCGCTCTGTGGCGCGCGTGGTCGGAGGCGCTGGGCGCTCGCCTGGTCGAGCCGACAGGCGTCGTTTATTTCGATCGCCGCGGCGACGACGCGGCGGCGACGGGCTTCCGATCGTGGCTCGATCGCGGCGTCGCGAACGTGCGCGAGGTCGGCGGCGTGGCCGAAGAGATCGCGCCCGACGAGGCCGCGCGGCGCTGGCCCGGCGTCGCGACGAGCGATCTGGCGCGGGTGATCCTCGAGCCCGGCGGCGGGTTCGGCCGCCCCGCGCTCGCGTGCAAGGCGATCGCGCGTGCGTCGCTGGCGACGGGCCTGGTCGAGCCGATCGCGGCTACGGCCGAGCGCGTGGCGCTGCGTGGCGCGCGCGCGGCGGGCCTCCTCGCGCGCAACCCCGACGGCTCGCTGCGGGCGATCGAGGCCGACGCCGTCGTCGTCGCCGCGGGGTTCGCGGGCGTCGCGCTGGTGTCGGAAATCGCCGGCGATCTCGGCATTCGCCGCTTGCCTCACTGGACCTCGTACTGGGATGTGCCCTATCCCGAAGGGGCGATGCTGGGGATCGACCGACTGCCAGTCTGGGCCGATCTCGGCGCCGCGATGTACGGATTCCCCGACGACGGCGAGAGCGGCTTCAAGGTGGCCTGGCACGAGCCGCGCGGCGGAGGCGACGAGGTCGCCGCCGACGGGGCGCCGAGCCCCGCGCAGGTCGAGGCGCTGCGCCGAGCGGCGATGACGCGCTTTCCCGGCCTCGGCGCCGCCACCTACCGTGGTCACTACGCCTGTGCCTACGACGCGACGCCGGACGAGGTGTTCCAGATAGGCCCTGTCCCCGGCGTGGAAGGCCTCTATTTCGTGGGTGGAATGTCCGGTCATGGCTTCAAGCACGCGCCGAGCCTCGGGGAGAGCGTCGCGCAGCTCGTCGTCGGCGAGGCGCCGGCTCTCGATCTCGCGCCCTACCGCCTGCGCACCTGATCGCACCAAGGCAGTTGCCCGGCGGGCCGCGGGGCGGCGTACCATAGTGGCGGGCGCGGGCCTCCGAGGGACGAGAGCGAATGAACGACAAGGACGCGGACCGGCGCGGGCAGAAGCACGCGTGGATCCCTCGCATCGAGCGGCTGGTCGCCCTGCGCACGTGGGGGTTCATCGCCCCGACGCTCTGCGCGCTGGTGCTCGTCGGCGCCGGCCGCTACTTCGCCACGCAGGCTGCCATCACCGAGATCACCGATCTGGCGCGGATCGTCGCCGCGGAGGCGGAGCGGCGGCACCCGGGGCGCTGCGACATCGTGCTCGGCGATCTGGATCCCATCGTCACCGACGTGGTCCAGAGTCAACACGGCGCGCCGAAGAACGAGCCGACGCGGGCCGAGATCGACGCGCGACCGCGGGCGCGCGCCCTGGCGTTGACGGTGGCCAACGAGCTCGGTCGGCAGGTGGCGAGCCAGGCCGACCGCTGCGCCGATCCGCTGGTCCCGTTCGGTCAGCGGGTCGCGTACGAGCTCCGGTTGAGCCTCGGCGTGGTGATGGGCCTCGTCGCCATCGTCCTCGGATCGCTGGCCGGCCTCTTCATCTCCGATCTCTACCGCGCGCGCCGCGAGCTCCGCCAGAGCGGGTGCTTTCGCCATGGCAAGCACGCTTCGCTCGTGGAGGAGGTCACCTGGGAGCGCAACTGGCGGACGCTGGAGCAGCCCTCGGCCTTCTTCGCGCGCCGGCTCGGCTTCTCGCTGCTGATCGCGGCGGGCGCGAACTACATCCTCTCTCCGATAGGTATCCAGGCGTCGACGTTCGGGGACTACACGCAGCTCCACCCGATCCTCGGCACGGCGTCGGTGCCGTACTTCGTCGATCAGGCCGCGCACGCGTCGCCGGTGGCGATCGGGTTCTGTGGCTTCATGGTCTTCTCGCTGCTCACGCTCGCCGACCGCGCCGTGCACCGCGACCTCGATGATCGGCTGTTCATCGCCCTGATGAACCGCGGGATCGTGGTCTTGATCCTGAGCCTGGTGCTCACCGCGGTGACGGAGGACGGCGGGCCGATCTCCCGGGCGCTGATCTTCCTGGTCGGCGTGTTCCCGAAGACGGGTATCGACGCTATCGCCAAGCTGGCGCAGATCAGGGTCGAGCAGATCACGAGCGACGAGGTGGCCGGCTTCGAGGTGCTGCGTGACATCAACTTCCCGAAGGGCGTGGTGCTGCGCGAGCTCGGGATAAGCGACGCCAACGATCTGGCCAAGGCCGATGTCCACGAGCTGGTGCTGCGCGTGGGGATGGCGCCGCAAACGCTGCTCGACGCGGTGGATCAGGCGGTGCTGGTGCGCACGTTCGGCCCCGGCGGCGCGAAGAAGCTGGAGCAAGTGCCGCTCTTCACCGCGACGCAATTGCTGGCCTTCGTGGGCGAGGCCGGCGAGCGCAGACCGGAGTGCCTGGCGATCGCCGTCGAGGCCCTCGGCGTCAAGGACATCTCGGTGCAGCTCCAGGAGATCGAGGCCGACGCCAACGTGGTCTATCTGCAGCAGAAGAAGCTCGACTACGTGGCGGGCTGAGCCGCAGCGAGCACGTCACTTCGGATAGGGCATCTCGACGTAGAGGGCGATCTTGTCGGCGCCGCGATAAACTACCCCGCTCATGGCCGGGGCGCGGCGCTGGCGAGCGGCGAGGACCGCGCCGATGACGGCGCCCGTCGACGAGGCGGGAGCGCCCGCGACCTGCGTGAGGACGTCGCCGTCGCGGAGCCCGACGCCGAGCCCGCTGACGCCCTGGAGCACGAGGCCGGCCGGGCGATCGGCGTTTGCCGCGACCGCGGAGCCGCTGGGGCGGACGCCGCGGTTGGCGAGGCGAAGCACCGTCGCCGCGGAGACACGGATGCCGCGCGCGGGGTGCGACGTGGTGCTAGAAGGCTTCTTTTTGCCTGATTTTTCGGCGATCGCGGCGGCGTCGAGATCGGGGAGATCTTCGATGACGACGGAGGCGGCGTCGGCCGGATCGACGATGGTCCCGCGCGCGCGCGGCGGATCGAGGAGGCCTTCGCCCGGAGCCGGGAGCGAGGAGGCGGCGAGCGCGATGGCCGCGCCGAGCGCGTCGCCCGAGGCGCGAGCGAGGCGCGCCGATCCCCACGCGGCGAGCGCGAACGGAGCGGCGACGGCGAGGGCCATCAGGAAGCGGCGGCGCATGGGTGGGCAGAGGCTACCACGGCCGACGGCGAGCGCGAGGATCGCCGAGGGCCGCGACCGGAGAGTGCCTATCGGAAGGCGTCGACGTGATCGTTCAACCAGGCGTCGAAGGTGCGGGGTTTGCGGCCCGTCACTTCTTCCACGACCGTCGTCGTCTCGGCGCCGTAACCATTCTTGATCAGGCCCATCAGCTCGAGGACGGCCTCGACGACGACGTGGGGCATGCCCTCTGCGAGCATCCCCGAGCGGGCGGCGGCCTCGGGGGCGTCGATGCACTGGATCGGCTTGCTGATGGCCTTGCTGATCTTCCCCACCATCTCGGCGTTGGTCAGCGCCTCGGGGCCCGTCAATGCGTAGATCTTGCCCGCGTGACCCGGCGTGGTGAGCGCGGCGACGGCGACGGCCGCAATGTCGCGCGGATCGATCGGCGTCGTCTTGCCGTTGCCGGTCACGTGGAAGACCATGCCTTGCGCCTTGATCGTGCCGGCCCAGTTGAGGGCGTTGGAAGAGAAGGCGCCGGGGCGGAGGATGGTCCAGGTGAGGCCCGACTCTTCGAGGTTCTTCTCGCTGTCGCGGTGCCAGCGGCCGAGCGCGATGCCGGGATCGATGTCGGCGCCCTGCGCGGAGAGCTTGACGACGTGCTTCACGCCGGCCTGCTTCGCGACCACGATCGCGTGGGCCTCGAGCGTCGCGAGCGAGGGGCCGGTGGCGAGGAGGAAGACCTCGTCCACGCCGGCGAAGGCCGGGCCGAGCGTCGCCTGATCGGCGAGATCGCCCTGCACGATCTCCACGTTCGACCCGTATTTTGCAGCCTTTTCGGGGCTGCGCGTGAGCACGCGGACGGGCTTGCCAGCCGCGAGCAGCTGGGCGACGACCTCGCTGCCGACGGTGCCAGTCGCTCCTGTGACGAGGATCATGATCGGGTTCCTTCCAGGATTAGTGAGCGGAGAGGAATGCTCGCCCCGCGCGTGGAGCGCAAGCGCCGTGATGGAGTCGATGGCTGCCCTCCGCGGCGCGCGTCGAGGAACGCATCCTCACGGAGCACGGCCCCGTCGCTTGCTGTCGCGCTGGCGCCGTTCTATGCGGCGCGTGGGCGCACGCCACGAGCGCGACCGCTTCCGCTCTCCGGCGCCCCCGAAGGAAAGCCACCATGAATGATGATCTCGGTCGACGGCGCCTGTTGAACCTTGGCTTCTCGGCGGCGGCCCTCGCGCTCGCCTCGTGCGCCGCGCCCGCGGAGGCCGAGCCCGCCCCGAAGACGCCCGCCGCGCCGCCGCGCGGACCCACGCCGCCGGCGCCGAAGCTCGCGCTCGCCGCCGCGCCTGCCGAGAAGCAGCTCGTCGCGCTCCCGTTCGCGCCGGGATCGATCCCGGGGCTCTCGGAGAAGCTGCTCACGAATCATCATGACAAGAACTACGCGACCGCGGTGAAGAAGCTCAACGAGGTCCGCGCCGCGCTCGCCGCTTCGGATCCCGACAAGGCCGCTGGCTACTGGAGCGAGTTCGGTACACTCAAGGCCTCCGAGGCCGCCGCGCGCAACTCGGCCCTTCTCCACGAGTTCTACTTCGGAAACCTCGGCGGCGCGGGGGCGCCGATCTCGCCGGCGCTCGGGGCCGCGCTCGGCGCGCGCTTCGGCAGCCCCGCCGCCCTGGAAAAGCAGATGCGCGGCTGCGCTCAGGCCACCAACGGCTGGGTGGTGCTCGCCCTCGATCGCGCCTCGTCGACGCTGGAGATCGTGCAGACCGAGGGCCACGCCGGCGGCGCGTGGAACGCCGAGTCGCTGCTGGTGCTCGACATGTTCGAGCATGCCTATGCGATCGACTACGGCCCGGCGAAGGGGCCTTATCTCGACGCGTTCTTCAAGAACGTCCACTGGGCGGAGGTCGGCCGGCGCTTCGACGCGGCCCTGGCGCGCGGCTAGAGCGCCGAACGGGTTGAAGAGTCGGAGAATTCACAGGGAGGCGAGGAGGACCGGGAGACCCGAGGGAAAATCCTTCCCAATCTTCCTCTCACCTCCCCGTCTCCTCGCCTCCCTGTTAAATTTCCGGTCTTTTTTTTGGCATTTCAAGCTGATCGGCGCCCCAGGCTGCGTGGCTCCAGGCGAGCAAGCTCGGCTGTCCGCGCGCGGGGAAGGGCTGCACTTGCCGCCGCTGGCGACGGAGCGGGCGGACGAGGCCGGCGTGGCCCTGATCCGCGCCTGGATCGAGACCGTGCAAAGCGCGTCAGCGAGGTCGTCCGCTCCTCGTAGTATGGTCGCGGTCGCCGCTCTGCCGCCATCTCCGGCGGCCCACGGCACGGCGAGACGCGGATGCGACGACCTCAGTGGATCCCGGCCCGGGTAGATCTCCCGGGGATCGCCATCGCGGCGATCCTCGGCGGGATCGCGATCGGGATCTCGCGCGCGCTGCCGCCGTCGCCGCTGGTGTCCGACGTGCTCTTCGCGCTCCTGCTCGGCGCGCTGGTGCTCAACACGCCGCTCCGCCACGGCGTGAAGCTGGCCTTGCCGAGCGCCGAGCGCGAGCCGGACCGCTACGCGCCGGGGCTTCGTTTTACGGGCAAATGGGTGCTGCGCCTCGGCATCATCCTCATGGGATTGAAGGTGCAGACGAGCTTCTTCGGCCGCGGGGAGCTGCTGCTGATCGCGGGCGTCGCGGCCGCCGCGCTGCCGAGCGCGTTCTTTGTGACCCACGCGCTCGCGGCGGCGCTCGGCGTGCGTCGTCCCATGGGCGACGTCCTCGCCGGCGGGACGATGATCTGTGGCGCCTCGGCGGTGAACGCCATCGCGCCGGTCGCGCGCGCGCGCCGCGAAGAGCAGGGGATCGCCATCGGCGTGGTGTTCCTGTTCAGCGTGGTCGCCCTCTTCGCGTTCCGCCCGATCGCGGCGCTCGTGGGGCTCTCGCCGCTGCACGCTGGGCTCTGGAGCGGGCTCGCCGTCAACGATCTCTCGAGCGCGATCGCCGTCGGGACGCAGATGGGCGGCGACGGCGGGGTGATGGCCGCGGCCGCGAAATCAGCGCGGATCTTGCTGCTCGCGCCGACGTTGATCGCGCTCTCGATCCTGCGGCGCGAGGGCGGCCCGACCGCCGGCGTGCGCAAGAGCATCACCGATACGTTGCCGGGGTTCCTCGTCGGCTACGTCGGGCTCGCGGTGGCGCGCGCGCTGATCGATCGCCTGGTGGGGCCGAGCGCGGCGTTCACGCGCGCGCTCGACGCCGACAAGCTCCTCGTCGATTTTCTGATGGCCACGGTGTCCGCGGGGATCGGCCTTCACCTCGACGTGCGCGGGCTGCTCGGCTCGGGCGCGCGGGCCGTCGCCGTCGGCGGTGGTGCCTCGGTGTGGATGGCCGGACTCACGCTCGCGATGATCACGCTGGCCTCGCGCGGCGCCCCGTCCGCGGCCGCGCTCGTCGCCGTCGTCGCGGTGATCGCGGCCTATGCTGCGTACCGCGCTTCGGCGACCGGCGAGGCGGAAGCGCGGATCGTGCGCGGCCGCTTCGAGACCGGGGCGCCGCTCTCGCTCGCCGAGGCGACGAGCCTGCTCGGCGCGGTCGAGGGGGAAGGGCCGCTCGAAGATCCCTTTCTTCGCCGCGTGCTCGCGCAGATCCACCCGACGATAGGTGAGCTCATCCCCGCGCGCGAGAGCCCGCTGCCGCACGGTGAGGGGTGCCGATGGATCACCTACTGGCAAGGCGCGAGCGGGTGGTCGCTCGTGGCCGTGTGCCGCGACGCGGGCTCGGCGACGCCGATCCACGCGCACCCGCACCGCCTCCTCGGCAAGACGATCGAGGGCGTGATCGAGGAGCTGCGCTTCAACGATCGCGGCGACGGCGAGCTGTGCGTGACGGCGCGCAACGTGCTGCAGCACAACGATCTGGTGGAGACCGACGGGCTCGCGACGCTGCACTTGATCCGCGCGATCGGCGACCGCCCGGCGATCGATCTCCAGCTCCGCGGGCCCGAGGTTGGCGCGCCGGGCCGCCGCCTCCGCACGCGCGATCCGCTCGACGTGGACGCGCTCGTCGTGGGGGCGCTGGTGCACGGCGCGGAAGAGATCGATGATCGGCCCGGGCACGCCGGCGAGGGCGCGTCGGTGGGGCTCGCGGCACGGCCGGTGGCGTGAAGACGGAGGGGCGACACATGACGATCACAATCGAGGAGCTCAACGGCACCAACTGCAAGACGTACCTGCTCTCGGCGGGCGGCGAGGCGGCGCTGGTCGATCCGGTGCGCGATCGGTTCGACACCTACAAGCTGGTGCTCGGCGCGCGCGATCTGCGCCTGGTGATGCTGCTCGAAACGCACCTGCACGCCGACCACTTGATGCTCGGCCGTGCGGAGAAAGAAGCCCTCGGCGCGCCGGTGGTGATGCACGAAGAGAGCCCCAGCCCGCTCGTCGATAGGCACGTGCTCGGCGGCGCTGAGATCACGCTCGGCGGCGAGATCATCGAGGTGTTGCACACGCCCGGGCACACGCCCGACTCGGTGTGTTACCGCGTCTCCGGAGCGGTGCTCACGGGCGATACGCTGCTGATCGGCGGCTCGGGCCGCTGCGACTTTCCCGGCGGCGACGCGGGCGCGCAGTACGACGCGGTGACGCAGCAGCTCTTCACGCTGCCGGACGCGACCGTGGTGTTTCCCGCCCATGACTACAAGGGCAACACGTCGTCGACGATCGGTGTCGAGAAGCGGACGAACCCGCGCTTCTCCGGCCGTACGCGCGCCGAGTACGTCGAGCTGATGGCGCACCTCGGCCTCCCGTTCCCCGCGAAGATCCAGGAGTCGCTCCAGGTGAACCAGTCGGGCTTCGAGGCCGTCGACGTGGGCTTTCCGCAGATCGCCGACGTCGCCGCGCTCCCGGCGTGGTCCGCCGTCGAGGTCTTCGCGCGCCTGCGATCGAGCGCGCCTCCGCTGCTGCTCGACGTTCGTGAGCCCGAAGAGTTCGTCGGCGAGCTGGGCCACGTCGCGGGCTCGTACCTCGTGCCGCTCGACGCGCTGGAGCATCGCTTGCCGAAGCTCGCCGGGTACGTCGATCGCGATCTGGTCGTGGTGTGTCGGGCCGGCGCGCGGAGCGCGAGCGCGGGCGCGATCCTGGAGAGAGCCGGCTTTCATCGCGTCTTCAACCTGACCGGGGGGATGCTGGCCTGGCACGCGGCGGGGTTGCCGGTGCAGCGCTGATCCCCGAACCAGGCTCGCTGAATCAGCCCGCTCCGGCGCATACGAACTTTCGCCAAGACTCTGATCGTGGATTCGAGTCTCATTTACCTCTCCATGTTCGACGATGGAACCGGGAAGCCGGCACTCATGAGCGTGACCAAGGCCGGCGCAGGGCTCGTGAAGATTGCGACACCGTCCGAGCTCGTCAATTCGTTCGTCGTCGATGCCAAGAGCATCTACTGGGGAGAGCTAGCGGCCGGAAAGATCCTCAAAGCTCCGCTTCTCGGAGAAGCCGCCACCACGCTCGCAGCGGGCCAGGATTCCCCGCTACGATTGGCTGTCGGCAGGGAAGCGACGCCCTCGGGAGCCGGGCTCCTCGGCCTCGGGCTGATCCTGCTCGCGCGGCGACGGCGCCAGTCGACCGACGAGGCGCTGTAGCCCGCCCAGATCTCATCGGCCGCCACGTGCGGTGTCTCCTGATCGACGGGCACCTCCCAGAGGAAGTGAATCGTCACCTCGGCTCCGGTCGCGAGCGGGCGGGGCAGCCGCGCGCAGAGGCGACCGCCGATGTGCTGGAAGGGCAGAGGGCCCGCCGCCGTCGTGACGGCCGAGAGGTGGAGTCCGCGCGCATCGAGGGCTACCGCCGTGGTGTCTCGCTTCGCGCGGACGCGGACCTCACCGCTGCCGGAGATGGAGAGCGGCGCGTTTCGCAGCGTGAGATCGACGGCGTGGTGGATCACGTCGACGGCGCTCTCGCCCGCGCAATCGTCGGTCGTGACGGCAGGAGAGGGGGTGAGCTCCGGCGCGGGGGCGACCGTGGCCACCGGCCGAGGCGCGGGGACACACGCCGTCCACGAGCAGAGCGCGAGGGCGGCGTGATGGACGCGCGCCCCCGTCATCGAGGCTCGGCGCGCTCGGCCGTGAGCTGATCGAGCACGGCCTTGTAGCGGGCGCGATCCACGGGCTTCACCAGGTGAACGTCGAACCCGGCGGCGTGCGAGCGATCGCGGTCGGCGTCCTGCCCGTAGCCCGTGACCGCGACGAGGCGGATGTTCGCGAGGCAGGGCACCGCGCGCAGGCGACGCGCGAGCTCGTACCCGTCCATCACGGGGAGGCCGATGTCGACGAGCGCCACGTCGGGCCGGAAGTCCTCGACGATCTGCAGCGCGGAGGGGCCGTCGTGCGCGATCTGGATCGTGTGGCCGAGCCGGCGCAGCGCGAGCGAGGACATGCGGGCGATGTCCTCGCTGTCGTCGACGACCAGGATCCGCAGGCCCGGGGTAGCGGGCGCCGGCTGCGGATCGAGGCCAGGCGCGCGCTCGATCTTCGGCGCCGCGGCGGGGAGGCGGACCGTGAGCTCGCTCCCGAGGCCCTTGCCGGCGCTGTACGCCGCGACCGAGCCGCCGTGCGCCACGACGAGGTTCCGCACGATGGCGAGCCCGAGGCCGAGGCCGCCCTGCGATCGGTCGATGCTCTGCTGCTCTTGCACGAACATGTCGAACACCACGGGCAGCATCTCCGGGGCGATGCCGACGCCGGTGTCGGTGATCGCGAGCGCCACCTGATCGCCGTCGCGCGCCGCGGTGACGGTGATCTGCCCGCCGCGCTCGGTGTACTTCGCGGCGTTCGTGAGGAGGTTGGAGACCACCTGCGCGAGCCGCGCCTCGTCCACGTCGACGGCGAGCCCCGTCGGCGGCACGCGCACCGTCAGGCGGTGCTCGCGCTGCTCGAGGAGCGGGCTCGTCATCTCGACGGCGCGGGCGACGACCACCGCGAGCTCGATCACGCTCTTCTTCAGCTCGACGCGCCCGCGCGCGATGCGGGAGACGTCGAGCAGATCGTCGATCAAGCGCACCATGTGGGTGATCTGCCGCTCGATGACCGGCACCAGCTCGTCGAGGTCGCTCGGCCGTTCGCGCAGGAGCTCGAGCGCCGTCATGATCGGCGCGAGCGGGTTGCGCAGCTCGTGGCCGAGCATGGCGAGGAACTGATCCTTGGATCGATTGGCGACCTCGGCGTCGGCCCGCGCCTGCTGCTCGCGGACGAGGAGCTGACGGCGCTGCTCCTCGGCCTGCATGCGATCGGAGATGTCCGAGAACGTGGTGACGGCAGCGATGATCCGGCCCTCGGGATCGCGCACCGGGGCTCCGCTGGCGCTGAGGGTGCGTCGTGAGCCGTCGCCGCGGATCAGGACGATCTCCTCGTCGAGGACGACCTCACCCCGGAGCGCGCGCCCGAGCACGTAGTCCTCGGCGGTGAAGGCGCGGCCGTCGGGGTGGCGCGTGTCGTACCGGCGATAGTCGGCGATCGCGCCGGTCGCGAGGGGATCGACGCCGAGGATCATCGGCGCCCGCCGGTTGGCGAGCATCAGGTCGCCGGAGGGCGCCTGAGCCACGATGACCCCCGTCGGGATCTGGTTCACCACCGTCTCGAGCAGCTTCTGCGAGGCCTCGATCGCGCGGCGCGCGCGCACCTGCTCGGTCACGTCGACGGCGACGGCCATGAGACCGAACACCACGTTCTCGGCGTCGCGCATCGGCTGCGCCGTGAACATGAAGTAGGTGTCCTCGACGACGCCGTTGCCCGCGCGATCGAGGGGAACGCAGTACTCGTCGGCGACGAAGGGCTCACCGGTGGTGATCACGCCGGTGAGGACGCCGAGGAGCGGCGCGTCGGGCGCGAGCTCGGGGAACATCTCGTGCAGGGACCGGCCGACGACGATCGGGCGGCTCACCATCCGCTCGTAGCGCGGGTTGGCGAGGTCGAAGACGAGGTCCGGGCCGAGCAGGATGCAGACGGCGACCGGGGCCTGCATGAAGTGCGAGTAGAGCCGCTGCCGCTCGCGCTCGGCCTCGAGGCGCAGGCGCGAGAGCTCGAGGTGGGTGTGCACGCGCGCGACGAGCTCACGCGCCGAAAAGGGCTTCACGACGTAGTCGTCGGCGCCCGCGGTGAGGCCGCCGATGCGGGCCTCTTCGCCGGCGCGAGCGGACAGAAAGATGATCGGTACCGCGCGCGTGCGCGGTTCGGCGCGGAGCGCGCGCAGGAGGTCGAAGCCGTCGAGGCCGGGCATCATCACGTCGGTCAGGACCAGGTCGAACGAGGTCTCGCGCGCCAGCGCCAGCGCCGCGGCGCCGTCGGCCACCGCGACGACGGCGCAGCGCTCGCCCAGGATGCGCGTCAGGTACGCGCGCATGTCGACGTTGTCGTCGACGACGAGGATCCGCGCGCGATCCGGCGTCGATTCGCGCTCCGGGGAGGGCGCGACGATCCCGCGCAACCCGGCCCAGTGCGACGCCTCCGCGAGGAAAGGAGCGGCCCCGCGGGCCTCGATCGGGATCGCGCGACGGGACGTCACCCACTCCTCGGGGAGGTGGGCCGAGCCGAAGGGGAGCGACACCGTGAATGACGTCCCCACGTCGACGACGCTCTCGACGCGGATCAGCCCCCCGTGCAGCTCGACCAGATCGCGCGCCAGCGACAGGCCGATCCCGGTGCCCTCGTGGCTGCGTGATCGCGCGCCGGCGACGCGGTGAAAGCGATCGAAGAGGCGCGGCAGCTCGGCGGCCGGGACGCCGACGCCGCTGTCGCGCACGGTCAGCACGGCGCGGTCGCCCTCGCGCCGGAGGGTGACCTCGATCGCTCCCTCGAAGGTGAATTTGAGCGCATTGGAGAGCAGGTTGAAGACGATCTTCTCCCACATCTCGTGGTCGACGAAGACCGGCTCGCCGAGCGGCTCGAGGTGGAGATCGAGCCGCAACCCCGCGGTCTCGATCGCCGCGCAGAATACGCTGACGAGATCGCGGGTGAGCGCGTCGAGCTCGGTCGGCTGGTACGTCGCCTCGACGCGTCCCGCCTCGATACGCGAAAAATCGAGGAGCGTGTTCACGAGCTTGAGGAGCCGGAGGGCGCTCCGGTGCACGAGCTGCCAGCGCGCGATGTCGGCTTCGGGCAGCGCGTCGGGATGCGCCAGCGCCTCCTCCGCGGGGCCGAGCAGGAGCGTCAGCGGCGTGCGGAACTCGTGGCTGACGTTGCTGAAGAACACCGTCTTGGCGCGGTCGAGCTCGACGAGCGCCTCGGCCCGCAGCCGCGCCTCCTCGTACGCGCGCGCGCTCGCGATCGAGGTGCCGAGGTGCCGCGCCGCGAGCTCGATGAAGCTCCGGTACGCGTCGTCGAGGACCAGGCGCGCGCTGAGCCCCGCGACGAGGAGGCCGGTGGGCCGGGCATCGCCGGGCGTCAGGATCGGCAGCACCAGCGCGCGCTCGGTCCCGAGGTCGATCGGGCGCGCGTCGATGAGCTGCGCGGTGAGGGTGCGCGCGACGGCGCCCAGCGACCACGGCGTGTCGCGGGCCTGGAGGTCGACGCGCTCGGGGCTCATCGGCGTCCCTGGCGCGAGGCCCGCGGCGCCGGCGAGGCGCGCGGTCGTACCGTCGGCGTCGAGCGTGTACACCAGCACGAACGGCAGATCGGCGCTGGCCCCGCCGAGGACGCGCGCCGCGATCGCGCACGCCGCTTGCGCCGTCGGGGCCTCGTGGGTCTGCGACGACAGCTCCTGGAGTGTCTTCAAGCGCCGCGCGCCGATGACGCGATCGCTGGTCTCCATCACCGTGACGAGGACGCCGCCGACCTCGCCGCTCTCGGCGCGGATCGGGCTGTACGAGAAGATGAAGTAACACTCCTCGACGAAGCCGTGACGATCGAGCGGCAAGAGGAAATCGACGACGGTCGTGGCGGTGCCGCGCATCACGCCCTCGAACATCGGGCCGATGATGTCCCAGATCTCCGCGAACGTTTCCCGCGTGCTGATCCCCATCGCCGCGGGGTGCTTCTTCGATCCGAGGATGGGCCGGTAACCGTCGTTGTAGAACTGGGTGAACCCCGCGCCCCACGCGATGTACATGGGGAAGCCCGTCTCGAGCAGGATGCTGAGCGCCGTGCGCAGGCTCTGTGGCCAGGCGGAGACGGGGCCGAGCGCGGTCTTCGACCAGTCGAGACCGCGCATCAGGGCGCCCATTTCGCCGCCTCCGGCGAAGGGATCGATCGATCCGGGGCGCGACGACGCCGTGAGGATTTCGGGACCAGTGCCTTCGGGTGCGGGGCGCATGGACGGACGAGCTTATCGCGCGGGAGAGCCGGGAGGCAGTCGATCGCAAGGATACGGCGCCAGAGCAGGCTCTCCCGCTCCCGTCGTCGATCAGGGCCCGGCCTACCGATTGGCAGCCAGGGGCCGCAGCACCAGCGCTCGCAGGCGCTCCGCGCTGATCTGGAGAGGATCGTCCGCAAACTCTCTCTCGAAGCCGCTGAGCGCGTCCAGGGCCGCCGCTCTGTCGCCAACGACATAGGCCGCCTGTGCTTTGCGCAGCGCCAGCAGCGCAGCGGGGTTGGCAGCCTTCGAGGAATCTGCACCACCGCACGGAGGCAACAGCTCCGCGCTCGTCTCGTCCGTCAACCCACTCAGCACCGCAGGTGTGGCCGGCCGCGGCCTTTCTTCCTCGGTGAGCATCACGGTGGGTTGAGCGGCGGTCGTCTCCCGGGTCGGCGCCTGGGTCCGATGGACGTAGACCAGCGTGACGACCGCACCGAAAGCCGCCCCCAAAGCGGGCTCCATGGCGCGTCGAGCCAGCGCTGTCGCGCGCCTTCTCCACGACGGCTTCGCCGTCTTTGCCGGCGTATCTCCCTCTGCGCCGCGATCGGCCGAAGGCGTGCTCTGGATACGCTCCCAGAGACGATCCACCGCGCCCGGAGGCCGCTTCGTGATCTCGCGCAGATGGAGCCACGCTCCGGTGCCGAACGGCAGAATCGCCACGCGCCCGCCTGTCTTTCGCTGCTGAAGCCGCGGATCCGCCGCCTGCATATCGCGCCGCGCGGCCCGGAGCTGGCTATCGGCGGTGGCGAGCGGGATCTCCAGCGCGAACGCCACCTCGGAGAGCGTGAAGCCCTCCACCTCGAACAGCTCGTAGACCTCGCGCCGCTCCGGCGTCGTGCTCTCCAGCAAGAGGCGAAGATGCTCGCGATCGGCCAGGCGAGCTTCGCTGTTCCCCGGCTCGGGGAAGATGGTCTCGTGCTCCGCGGGATCCACCAACGCTTCGCGGCGAGTGATGGGCCGGCGCAGATGGTTCAACGCAACGTTGACGGCGATACGATAGATCCAGCCTTTGCCGGTGCCCCGGGCGAAGTCGACCTCGGGGAGCCGGCGGTAGACGATGATGAACACCTCTTGCGCCAGCTCCTCGATCTCGGCGGGACGGCTCACGCCTCTCCGGCGGATTGCGTTACGGGCGAGATCGAAGTGCTCGAGATACAGCTCCTCAAAGGTCGGACGGTCCACGCCCTGTGCTTGTGTCGAGATGGGTCGATCGGGATCGAGATCGACGCGAGGCTCAAAAAAAAGCAACGAGCCCACCCTGGACGGCGCCGGCGGCGGGCGCCGATCGCCAGACCTCGCGCAAAGGAGCGCCCGCGTTCGGCTGGCCTCGGATGGCGATCGGGTTGAGCGCTGCGAGCAGATCGCCGGTGAGCTGGACGGCGAAGCGGGGAGTGAACGGGATTTCGAGGCCGCCGCGCCCGCCCGCGACCGCATATGCGGTGCTGCCATAACCCATGGGACTGCGTGGATCGCCGCCCCGCTGGACTCCCGCGGCGAACATGCCGCAGCCGTAGAGGTACAGCGCGCTCGCGTGCAGGCACATCATCACGGCTCCGGCGACGACATGGGTTTGCAATTGTACGCCGTCCGCGCCTGTCCCGGTGAGCGGGAGATCGGTGCGCGCTTCGAGCGCGACGGACACGATGGGCCAGCGCACACCGACGTTGAGCGAGAACACCGGGCTCGGCGTGGGCCCGTCACCAAGCTCGACGCCGCTGCCGAAGGCGAGGCGCAGGCGCGCGGCGTCGGGATCGATCGCGGCGGGCTTCTCGATCGGCGGCGCCGGCTTCTCGGCGGGCGGCGGGGATGGCGACGGCGCCGGCGTGTTCCCCGGTGGCGACGGCGCACCCGGCGAAGCGGCGGGCGGCTCGCTCAGGTTGATCACCATCGCCAGCGCGAGGATCTCGTCGACCAGGCGCGCGCAGTCGGGATCCTCGATCGGGCCTTGCGACCACGATTTCTCGCCGTTTTCGAACAGGTCCATCGTGCCCACGAAGCCGCGACCCTTGCGCGCGACCGTGGAGACGATGCGGCGCGAGCTCTCGGCCGTGAAGGGATCGCGACCCAGCCGAGCCGCGACGTAGGCGCGCAGCTCGCCCTCGCCGGGGCATTGCTCGGCGCCCTTGTTTCGCTGATAGTCGAGGCGCGCCGTCGGTTGATGCGCGGGCTCGGCGCCTGCTGAAGAGGCGTCGGCGATCACGAGCAGGAGCGCCGCCGCGGGGAGCGTGGATCGAAGCATTGTGGCGGCCCTCCGGGGATGGCTCATGGCCGGCAGCAGAACGTGGTCGCTTCGACGGGCTCGGCGGCGCCTTGCGAATCGCCGCCGCTCGGCTGGCAAGATCCGGGCGTGTGCGTGAGCGGGCCAGCGGATTTGCTCCCGAGCGCGCCGCCGGCCGGCACGTCGCCACAAGTCGACGTATCGCTCATCGCGGTCAGCACGAGGATCGGGTTCGTGCCGCAGGCGCTGTCCTTGAAGGTGGAGATCGTACCGGAGCACATCCCTCCGCTCGGCGCCGAGCACGCGCACGCCGAGCAAGTGCGCCCGTCATCGAAGTGATCGTAGACGACGTGCTTGGCGCTGAACTCGTCGGGGCACGTCCTGTCGCCCGTGATGTCGATGCACACCGAAAAGCCGGGCGGAGGCGGCGGGACGACGGGCGCGCACGTCTCACCGGGGTTGCTGCACGTGCCGCTCGGCGTCCCTTCGCAGGTGTACGCGACGGTGTTCCACGTCGGTGGCCCCTCGGGCGCGGCCGGCGGGCTCGCGAGCGTCGGCGTGCATTCGTTCTCCATCATCGTCAGAGGCGCGATGGAGAGCGACTGTGTGCAGGGGACACCGCCGCAGAGCTTCCCTGCGGGGATGGCGTTCGCCTGCGTGCAGGCGCCCGTCCAGGCGACGGGCGGATCGAACGACGTCCAGGTGTTGCCTGCGATGTTGCAGATCGCGGATGACGCCGTGAGCGTCGCCGGGAGCGCGCAAGATCCCGCGGGCGGATCGCACCCGCACGCTCCGCACGTCGCCGGCGGCGACATCAGATCGGCGTGGCCGGCGACGTAGCGCTGGGGAGACCAGGTCGGGCATTGCGGCGGCGGCGCGGTCGCAGGACCGATCGAGAGCAGCACCGGCTCCGACCAACCGGAGGGCGATCGAGGCACGCACTTGCCGGAGCACAGCGGATCCGTTCCGGCGTCGCCCGGGCCCGCGTCGGGATCGCGCGCGTGGCATGGATCCGAGTCACCGCTTGCATCCACGTGCGCGCTATCGGGGTTCGCGCAGAGGTAGCTGTCGAGGTACGTGACGCCGCAACCGGCCACGGCGACGCCGGACAAGACAGCAACAACGACCAAACGCAGCATGCCGCGACGTTACACCGCGGCGGGCGCGGCTGTCGATTGCGGTGATCCGCGCCCACGCTTGATTTACCCCCTGTGTTCGTGCTCGTATGTCCACGAAAGCACCCGTGGGAGGCGAGGCGCAGGTGACGTGCTTCACGCCATCTCCCCTCAACGCGGGGAGGAACGAGATACAATGGCAGCCAAGCAGGTCACTGATCGCGAGAAGAGCGCAAACGCCGTGGTTTCCGCCGGGACAACGCACGCGGAAGCAACGGCGGCAGGTCTCGGTAAGCTCTTGAAACCCCATCTGGCAAAGGGAGAGTCGCTGCCGGACGTTGGATTGGTCATGATCCTCGTCGCCCGCGCGCTCGAGGCCGCCAAGATCAAGATGGTGGAGGCCGACGCCGCGCACGAGGCCGAGCTCGGCGACGATGATGCCATTCGCGAGGCGCGTGACGCGGCGACAGCGGCGCTCTCCGACAAGCTGGTCGAGCTTCGCGAGGTCATCGTTGGTATCTATGGGAGCGCGGCAGCCAGCTCCGTATTCCCTGGACCTGCTCCGCAGGATCCGGTGGTGCTCTCCCGCTTTGCGGGCGAGGTGGCCACGGCGGTCGAGCGTGTGAAGCTGCCAGCACCACGGATCAAAGCCAAGCTGGATCTCGCGGAGACGGCGACGGAGCTGCGCGCTCTTCGCGCCACCCTCGATGCGGCGATCAAGGAGATCGCGAAGGAAGTCCGCGAGGCGCAAGCCACGCTCGACGAGAAGAACCAGGCGCTCGCGGGGTATGATGAGCTGTTTGGCGGCGGCGCGACGGCGATGACGGGGCTTTTGCGGCTGGCGGGCAAGGCGAATCTGGCGGCCAAGGTGAAGCCGTCGACACGGCGGCCGGGGCAGACGGCGAGCGACGCGGGGGATCCGGCGCCGGCAGGGGCGGCGGCAACGGGTACGGGCGACAAGTAGCCCGCTGGAGGGGGTCGGGGAGCGTGAGGGCCCCGCTTGCCCGGTAAGAACGCGACCGGCGGGCGCTGGATCGCGTTCTTGCCGGGTAAGAACGCGTCTGGGTGAAGTCGGGGGGCGCTCTTGCCGGGCAAGAAGGCGCCTGGGCGAAGTCGGGGGGCTCTCTTGCCGGCCAAGAAGGCGTCTGGGCGAAGCCGGAGGCCTCGTTTGCCGGGCAAGAAGGCGTCTGGGTGAAATCGAGGGCCTCACCTGGCCGGCAGCGCGACTGTTGTCTCCCGACACCGCGAAGTCGGCCCACGCCGTGCCGCAAATCAGCGCGGCATCCGGTCCATCCAGTATCCCGGTCGCCGTTTCGTATGCATCACCGCGATGACGGTAATCACCGGCTCTGTCGCGTAGACGACGCAACAAGGAAATCCCTTGACCGCGTGCCGGCGAATCTCTGGATATCGAGACGATGACGGCGCGCCAATTCCGGGCATCGCCTCGATGCGCGCCACCGCGAGCTGGACTCGGTTGATGAGCCGCTCACCCATGCCGGTTCGGCGCTCTTCGTAGTATTCCGCGGCCGCCGTCATCTCGTCGGCGGCCTCCCGGAGCATCTCAGCCATGACGGGCCTTGAGGCGCTCCCTGGCAGCGGTCACCGCCGCTTCGAAGGGGATCACCTCGGCCTGCCCGGCACGCCATGCCGTCACGCGAGCGTCGATCTCGACCGCCCACGCTTCCTCCACACCCTCCTCGGCGGGGCCGTCGAGGCTGTCGATCAGATCGATCGCGAGGTCCGCGCGCTCCTCCTCCGGGAGCGCCAGCGCGGCTGCATGGAGTGCTTGGTTCCGTCTCATTGGTGAAGGTTGCGGGACGCCCGCTCTGCTGTCCAGATCCATCGAGCCGCGACGCCTCGCTTCGGGCGCCCCGGCGGAGCACGAGATTGCCCTCCTCGAGGTCGAGCCCGTCGGCACTGCCACCTTCCGGTTTCGTTTCCGGGCGCCCGTCGAGGGGGAGAGTCCGGCGCGCTGATCCCGCGTCGCGAAGGCTCCCCCTCGCGGTGAGATCACTTTGCGACCTTCATCACGGTCAAGGCCGTCGAGTCCGTCCAGTAAACGCTGGTCGCGTCGACGGCGATGGCGTTGGCGCCCGTCTGGCCCGTCGCCAGGACGGTGGGAGTCCCGCCGGCGATCGGCGCCTTCATCACGGTGCCGTCGACGTCGTCGGTCCAGTAGACGTTCGTCGCGTCGACCACGATTCGCCGCGGCCCTCCGAGCCCGGTGGCGAGCGTCGTCACGGCACCTCCAGCCTTGGGCATCATCACGACCGTGCCCTGGTGATCGACAGGCATCCCGCCGACGAGGCTGAGGTTCGTCCAGTAGAGGTTCGTGGCGTCGGCCGTGATGTAGTTGGGACCCGGCTGGCTCCCGACGAACACCATGAAATCTCCTCCGCCGACAGCCCACTTCAGGATCTGGCCTCCCGCAACGCCCGCGTAGGTATTGGCGGTGTACACGCTCGTGGCGTCCACCGTGATCCCGTGCCTGACGCCCGAATTCATGAGGATGTCGTTGAAGGTGGGCGACGCGCCTCCGGTGATCGAGACGCCCTGCAGCCTCGACTGGTGCTCCTGGCCCCAGTAGATGTTGCCCGCCCCGAGAGCGATGCCACCAATGGAGGTTTGCCAGGCCGTGACCCCGGATTCCGCGCCCCCGCCGAGAGGCAACCTGTGGATCTCTCCCTCCTGCTCGAAGTTGTTCCATCTGAACGCCAGATACAGGTCGGTGGCATTCACCGTGATATCGTATCCACGGCCGTCCGGGACCGTGCCGAGCACCACGGCCGCGCCTCCGGCAACAGGCTGCTTCATCACCGCGCAGTTCGTCATGAAGGTCGGGCTCTGGTTCGGGACGTCCTTTGCCCAGTAGACGTTGGTCCCGTCCACGGCGAGGCCGAACACGCCGGGCTGGCCCGAGGCCAGCGTCGCCGACTGGCAGACTCCCGCCAGGCACGTCGTGCCAAGACAATCGTGGTCGCAACCACCGCAGTTGGTGACGTCGGTGCACGGATCAACGCTGCTCCCGGAGCAGGTGATCGGCGAGCCGGTGCAGGCGTTGCCGCCGCCGCCGCCGGAGCCGCTCCCCGTGCTGCTGCTCGCGGCGCTGGTCGATGATCCACTCGACGCGCTGCCGCCCCCGGCGCCGCCCGTCGATGAGCTGCTGGCCCCACCGGCTCCGCCCGTCGAGGCTGCGCTCGCGGTGCTGCTGCCCCCGCCGCCGCCGGCCGAGGACGCGCTCGCTGCGGTGCTCGACGTCGCCGTCGCGGTGCGGCCGCCGGTGCCTCCCCCGGTGCTGGTCACGCAGCTCGCGATACCGAAGCCCGTGAGGATCAGGCCGGCCGCGACCGCTCGTTCTTTGCGCATACTTCGTTTCCCTTCTTCCAGAACCCGGTAGACGCGCCGAGGTGAACGTCGTCCACAGGACTCTGGCCGGGATGCGCGATTTCTTCGGATGATAATCGCCGGAGCGCCGTTCGGAGCGCTCCGGTTCAGCGCGCGCTCACCAGGTGACCTTCTGCGCCCCCGTCACGTACCGCCACAACCCCACCACGGCGGCGCTGTTCAGCACCACGAAGGTGCGGCAGAGCGAGCCGAGCCGCCCGCCCCACTCGCCGAGCAGCGCGAACAGGTAGAACGCCATCTGCCCGCCGAGGAGCGGGCGGAGGCCGTAAAGGATGATCGGTGAAGCCTCGGCCTTCGTGATGGCCCCCGTCCCCGAGGCCACGAGCAGGCCGACGAGGGCCCAGGGGCACACCAGGCGCAGCAGCTTGTGAGAGAACGTCTCGAACCACGACGGGTTCTTGAAGGGCACGAGCAGCGCGGGCAGCAGCGCGAAGAGCTGGTAATTGCCAGCCAGGGTGCGGACCTTGCGGCCGTACTCGCGCTTGTCGCCGAAGGCGTCGTCGTACGCTATCGCCCCTTCGGCAAACAGGATGTGTCGCCCGGCGAGACGGAGCCGCAGAGGCACCCACATGTCGTCGAGGATCACGCCCTCGGGCAGTGGGCGCATATCCACCTTGCGGATCGCGTAGATCGGGCCAGTCACGCCGACCATGCCGCGAAACCGCGACTCTTGCAGGCGGATCCAGTTCTCGTAGCGCCAGTAGGCGCCGGCCCCGGCCGCCCCGCGGAGGATGAGGTTGCCCGAGACACAGGCCACCTCCGGATTCGAGAGCTTGGCCACCAGGGCCCGTACCGCGCCGGGGACGAGCGGCTGGCGCACGTCGGTCATCAGCAGCACCTCGCCCGTCGCGGCCTCGATCATCCGATTGACGCCCTTCGGCTTGCCTCCTCGCTCCTTGCTGATCAGGAGCTTGACCCGCGGATCGCGCGCGGCGATCGCCGCGGCGACGTCGTTGGTGTCGTCGTCGGAGCCGTCCGAATAGAGCAGGATCTCGAGCTTGTCAGCGGGGTAGTCGAGCGCGAGCAGGCTCTCGACCTTGGCGGTGAGGTACGAGGCCGCGTTGTAGACCGGGATGCAGGCCGTGACCTTCGGCAGGTACGCGGGATCTTCGGCGAGGTCGAGCGGCGCGAGGCGCGCGAGCACACCGATGACGATCGGGTAACCGACGTAGGTGTAGACGAGGATGGAGAAGGCCAGGATCGCCAGGAGAACCACGCCCCCAGCTCACTCGCGAGGCGCGCGGGCGTCAACGTTCGTCGACGGAGCGCGCGGGCGTCGATCGCCCGCGGGCCGCTACGGGATGCACCCCACGCGGGTCGCGTCGATGGCCACGTCGTCGAAATAGGCGTCGTTTCCCGGCGGATTTGGACTGTGGTTGTCCATGCCGAGGCCGAGGGCGGTGAACGCGCCCGGCTGGTGGTCCGCGGTGTCGTAGGTCACCGCGACCGCGCCGTCGACGTAGACCTCGATCAGGTGGGCGCCGGTGCGGGCCAGGTGCCATTCGAGGCAGACCCACTTGTTGCGCGGCACCATCGTGGGATAGCCCGCCGGGAACTCTTTCCCGGGCTCGTAATACGTGAGCTGCCAGCTACCGTTCGACTGGCCGATCTCCAGGACCCGCTGATCGCCCGCGTAGGCCGAGATGAAGCCAGTGTGTCCAGCCCCGTCGGCGACCGGGGTGAAGAAGTAGGCGCGCCCCCAGAGCTCGTCGGCGAGCTGCGGGAAAGTGACTGTCTCTTTCAGCGAGGCGAACCCACCCGTGGTGTCGACCAGGTGCGCTTGCGCCGCGTTCTTCCCGTGGGCCGCCATGGCCGACTCGACCGACATGGTGATGCCCGGATCGTAGCCGACCTCGACCGTCCATCTGGCAGGATCGACGGTGGTGTCCTTCTCGAAATCGTCGCAAAATAAAGCCTTGCAGCCCACCGGGGCGCCGCCGCCGGTGCTCCCCGCGCTGCCGGTGCTGGTCGCTGCGCCGGCCGCTCCCCCGGCGCTGCTCGTGGTGCTGCCGGCGTCGCCGCCGCTACCGCTCGTACCGCTCGTGGAGGCGGCGCTGCTCGAGGACGTCGTAACGCCGCCGCCGCCGCTGCCACAGCCCACCAGCGCTCCGAGCAGGGCAGCTCCCGCCATGGCCGCCTTCGCGATAGACAGCGTACCTCGACTGACCATCATCTCTGTTCTTCCAGGGAGCGGGGGCGCGGCGCTCACCCGGTGAGACCGGCGAGCGGGCCCGTGCACACGGCAGGATTCCCGAAGGTGTTCGTCTCGACACCCATCATGTTCGCGAGCGAGACGAAGAAATCGTTGTGGGCCGGACCGCGCGAGTACGTCGGCCAGAGGCTCATGTCCTTCGCGCGCGGATAGCGCACGTAGCGCCCCGTCTTCACCGCGCCGCCCATGCCACCACCGAGGACGTAAGGGATGTTGTCGAGCGTGTGATCGCCGGCCGCGATCTGGCCGCACCACACGACGAGCGTGTTGTCGAGGAGCGAGGTGCCGTCCGCCTCGGGGATCTCCGCCAGCATGTCGAGGAATTTCGCGAACATCTTCGCGTGGTAGGTCTGGTAGGCCTTCATGATGCCAATGGCCGCCGGATCGTCGCCGAGCGAAGGGCCGGTGCCATTCGTCTTGTGAACCATGTCGTGCATGTCCGTCGTGCCGCCGACGGACACGTACCCGTAGAGATCGTCCGGGGGGACAGGCACGTAGAGCGTGGCGACGCGGGTGAGGTCGCAGGCGAGCGACGTTTGCACGAGGCGCATCAGCACGTCGGCGTTGGCCTCGTACGAGGCGCCCTCCTGGCCAGGCACGCTGTTGACGACCGCGCCGCCGGTGATCGTGGCCTTGTCCGGAGGTGTGCACGAGCTGGCCGAGGAGAGCGCGAGGCGCGACTCGAGATCGCGGAGCGCCTGGGCGTGGGCGTCGACGCGCGCCCTGTCGAGCGCGCTCGATTTCGAGCTCACCGTCTTGAAGCGGGCATAAGCCGCCTCGATGGCGCTCGTCTGCTGCGCGAGGAGCTTGGCCTGCTTGGCCTTCTCCGCGTCCGTCGTGCCCTGAGGGCCGTTGGGGAACATGCGGTCGTAGACCTTCACGACGTCGCCGTAGATGGGAATCGGCATCCCGGCGTCGGCGTAGAGCGGCGAGGCTTCGGCGGAGCCGCTGCCAGCGTCGTGCTGCCAGGGGTTGATGAACACCTCGAGCGAGGGCAACACCGTGACCGGAGCCGGCGTGTTGAGCTTCTGGGCGATGTACTGATCGATCGAGGGCCCGCCGGCGAGCTTGTCCGTCAGCCGGTTCGTCGCGACGAGCGCGTGCGTCTCGCCGCCGAGGTGGCCATTGGTGCCGATCGGATCGAGGTTGGCCGAGAGCATGTCGATGCCGTCGAGCACCATGATCTGCTTCTGGCGCGCCACGAGCGGCTGGTGGATGTCGCGGAGCGTGAAGTCCGTCGTCGACCAGGGCTTCTGGATCGTGAGCGCGTCGGGCGCGCCGTTCACGATCGGCGACCAGAAGGGCTTGAGCGTGCCGTCGGCGTTGAACTGCTTGAGCGTCCCGTGCTCGGTGTAGAAGAAGACGATCCGCTTCGGGATCGTGGGGTTGCCTGCGCGCACCGGCTTCGCGCCGAAGAGCGTGGACGCGCCGTACGCGGCGCCGGCGAGGCCGAGGATCTGGAGGACATTTCTGCGGGAGATCTTCATGGGGCTCGTCCTCTCAAAGCTCGATGGGGCGCGTGCGGAACGCGTCGCTCTTGGTGATGGCGACGACGAGCTCGGGGAGCTTGAGCTGGCTCTGCTGGAAGGCCGCGAGCACCGGCGCGAGGCCCTTCTGATCGAGGCCGCGGTGATCGACGCCGAGCGCGTAGCGCATCCAGCTCGAGGCGACGCACGACTGCACCGTCTCGCTCGCGGCGAGCTTCTGACCGAGCTCGACGGCGCCGTTGAAGCCGCCGGTGAGATCGCCGTTTCCAGCGGAGAACCAGCCCGAAGAGTCGACCGGCAGGGTGTTGTCCTGCGTGCGCCACGCGCCCGTCGCGTCGTAGTGCTCGAAGCCGAAGCCGACGCCGTCGATGGTGTGGTGGCAGCCGGCGCACGCGCCCTGCTCGTGCTGTGTGGCGAAGCGATCGCGCGTCGTCAGCGGCTTGCCGGTGACGGCCGCGGGCAGCGTCGTGTTCACGCCCTTGGGCGGCGGGGGCGGGACGTTGCACATGAAGCGATCGAGGACCCAGACGCCGCGGAGGACGGGCGAGTCGGCCGTCTCGTGCGCGAAGCCGGCCATCATCCCGGCGCTCGTGAGGATGCCCGCGCGCTGCTTCTTGTCGACGGAGACGAGGGTGAAGTCCGAGCTGCCAGGCGCCGGAACGCCGTAAATCGAAGCGAGATCGTCGTTCACCCAGGCGTGCGTGTCCGTGAGGAGCGCCGTCAGCGTGCCCTCGCCGAAGAAGATCGAGTCGACGTACTTGTCGGTCGAGGCGCGCAGCGAGGTGGCGGTGGCGTCGGTGAACGACGGGAAAATCGTCCCGTCCTTCGTGAGCTTGTCCATGGCCGAGAAGCGCAGCCATTCGCTGTGGAACTTGAGGACCGCGGCGTGGGCGCGCGGATCGGCGAGGAGCCGGCGCGCTTGCTTCTCGATGCCCTCGGGCTGCGCGAGCTCGCCGGACTCGGCCGCGGCGAAGAGCGCGGCGTCGGGCATCGTGTTCCAGAGCAGGTACGAGAGGCGGCTCGCCATCTCGTAGGGAGTGAGCTGCACGTGAAGCGGATCGCCGACGATCGGCGTCCCGGTCTCGACGCGGTACACGAAGTCCGGCTCCTGGAGGATGGTCTCGATCAGCAGCGCCATCGCCGTGCTGAAGTCGGTCGTCCCGTCGCTCCGCAGAACGGTGTAGAGCTTCACGAGGACGGCGACCTCGGCGGCGTCGACGGGGCGACGAAACGCCTTCTTTGCGAGCGCCGCCGTGGCGGTGGCGGCGCAGGCGTCTTCGTCGGCGCGGGTCGTCGGCGAGCAGCCGAGGAGCGCCGCCTGGCTCTTCATGACGTGGAGCGCGACGTCGACCGCGTTGGCGTGGAGCGCGTCGATCAGCGCGGCCGAGGGCGTCTGCGTCGTGGAGTTGTTGTCGAAGCCTTCGACGAAGACGTTGCCGGGGAGCGTCTCGTCGGGCACGGCGATCGGCGCGAAGAGATCGCGCAACGTCGCGGTGTACTGCTCGCTCGTGAGGCGCGCGAGCGGTGACGCGGCGGCCGGTGTGTCGTTGCCGGTGGGGCCCGTCCCCGTGCCCGCGCTCCCGCTCGGATCGCCGTCGCCGCCGAGCGTCCCCACGCAGGCCGCGAGCAGCAGCGGCGCGCCGAGGAGGAGCCATCCGGCGCCGGTGAATGATGTCGTCGTGCGCATGCCTGAGACCCTCGAGGAGAGCCGAGCCGTGGGGGTGCGGAGCGCGAGATCATCGCGCCCGACGCCGGCCCCCGAGGCAGTCGGCCTTGCCTGCGGGGTACGTACCGCGAGCCCTCGAGAAAGGTTCACGCGGTCCGGGAGATTTTCTGGAGCAAGCGCGGGTCCGCGCGGAGCGAGCCCAGCTTTTTGAAGACTATCGACTCCGCGCTACAGCGGAGGCCTGATTTTTCAACCGAGCGAGAGCGGCGCGGCGCGGCCGACGGTGAGGTCCGCCGACTTCATCTTCGCGTAGACGAGCGGATCGGCGTTCTGGAGCGCGCCCATCAGCTGACGGAGGCCGCGACGCGAGCCGTAGTAGTTCGAGGCGTCGTGATCCTCCGAGGTGATGCAGTCGCGCACGAGGCGGCGCGACACGTCGGGGAGGCGGAGCGCCTTCAGGGCCATCGACCAGAGGCCGTCGAGGAAGTTCTGGTCGGCCGGAAATTCGAGCAGCCCCGCGAGCGTGAGCAGGAGCATGCTGCGCTGGCCGAGCGGCGTCGCGAGGTCGCCGTCGACGGCGAGGTAGCCGAGATCGAGCGCGCGCCAGAGCGCGTCGGCCGCGACGAGGAGGCGCTTGATCTCCTTGCCCGAGTGCGCGAGCCACGCGTGGAGCATGACGTCGACCTCGAAGCCGGCGGCGTCGCTCGGGTCCTTGCTGTAGCGGCACACGGCGGGCAACGCGCCGAGATCCTCGGCGAGCTTGCCAGGAGGCACGTCCTCCGGAGGCTCGCGCTGGCTGTAGAAGCCACCGGCCTGGAATGCATAGAGCAGCTCGGACGCGCCGGGCAATCCGTTCCAGAGATCGGAGTACTGCGTGACGCGATCCATGCTGCCCGCGGCCCACTCGAGGCCCGTGGCGGCCTCGCCGCCGATCTGCGAGGCGGCCACCCCCGGATCGCGCGGCGTCATCGAGGCCTGGATGTCTTCGGCGATCTCGGCGAGGCGGAAGTCGAGGTAGCCGTCGTAGCTGTCGGCGCGCCCGTCGCGATCGACGTCGTTGAAGCGCGTGAGCACGAGCGGGTGCGCGGGGCCGACGAACTGCACGTAGTCGGGCACGCTCTCGGCCTGCGGGTGCGACCACTGCGCGCGGCGGATCCGGCCGCTGATCTGCGCGTGGGTCTCGCCGCCGCTCATGCCCTGGAGTAGCGCGACGAAGCAATCGAGCCCCTCCGACGCGATGACCTTGCCCTCCTCGCCGCCGCCCTCGGTGCGGAAGAACGTCGAGTCCCAGGACGAGTACACGTCGGCGTCGGGGAAGACGCGGGTCACCGCGAAGCGCGTGGTGAGCCCCGCGCACTGCGAGTTCATCATCACCTTGTAGCCGCGCTGCTCCACCTTCGTCGTGACTGCTTTGAGGTCAAACGATCCGAGCTGCGCGTGGCGGTTGATGAGCAGGCCGGTGAAGTAGGGCAGGCCCATCTCGAGGTTCTCGTTGTCGGGGCTCGCCGAGCGCGCGAGGACGACGATCGCCTCGCCCTTCGGCGTCTTGAAGGGCGCCTCGAAGGCCTCGTAGCCGAGATCGGCCCAGCGTCCGTGGATGAGGGGAGCGCCCTTGGGGACGTCGATCGGCTTGAAATTGTGCTGTTTGACGAGCACTTCGCACTCGCCGGTGTGGAACGCGGAGTCGGAGCACATCGCGAAGTACCACGGCCCGGCGAGCTCGGCGTACGGCGGCGCCGCGCGGAGCAGGCCCTTCACGAGGGTCGCGGCGCGCGCCTGATCGGCCTTCGAGAGCGCCGCGCCGCGGAGCTGGAGGAGCAAGATCGCGTGGGCGCGGAGCATCGCGCGCGCGGCGTCGTGGCCCTGCTCGTGATCGATCAGGTCGAAGATCGCCGCGGCGGCCCCGTCGGCGACCGCGCGAAACGAGCGGTCGGCGAGGACAGTGGCGAGCAGGTGCGAGAGCACCGTGAGCGCCCCCGATCGCACCTCGGCCGCGGTGGTCGCGTCCTTCTTCGCGGCGTCGCCGGTGACGGCGGCGGCGAGGAGCGCCGAGCGGAGCTGATCGAGCAGCCCGCTCGCCTGCGCGGCGCTGAGCCGCTCGGGCCTCTGCGGCGCCTCGGGGTGAAATGCGCTCGGCGGAAAGAGGCGTTCGAAGGTGCTGGTGCGACGCGACGAGACCCAGCGCGCGGCGTTGATCAGCGCGTCGTGCGCGGCCATGCCCGAGGGCGCGGCGCTGCTCGTGGTGCTGAAGCTGCCGTCGGCGAGGAGCCACAGCGGCGCGGCGCCGACGCGGCCTCCGGTGAGATCGACAGCGCCCGCGGCCGACGCCGGGACGGGCGCGGGAGCCGCGGAAGCGACCAGCTCCATGAGGCGTCGGCGCACGGCGTGGCGCCCCGGGAACACCACCAGGACCGATTGCCCGCGCACCGCCTCGAGCCGGCTCCGAGCGTCTCCGTCGACCGGAGAACGCAGCGTGAACGCGTAAGGCACGTCGCCGCCGACGAGGAGCAGATGCACGCCGTCGGCCTCGCGCACGCGGGCGAACGCCGCGGCCGCGTCGGGCCCCGAGGCCTCGAGCGTCGCCGGTAGATCGAGCGTGTCCTTCCCCGTGCGCAAACGAATGATCGGATCGCTGGGCATTTCGCCACCTCCCACGTTCGAACGTCGAACTTCGAAAAGGCACGGTCGCCGGAGTTGCCTTTCGAGGCAATCCCCAAAGGGCAGAGCAGGTCATTCCCTGGCCGGCGCGCAGAGTGGGCGGATCCGCGCCAATCGAGCTACGGTATCGGCCAGTGCGATCGTGCGCCCCGCGCCACTCCGGCGCTCGGGGAGCGGCCTCAAAGCCCGTGACGCCCCGACGCCGAGGACGTCGAGGCCGCATTCGACTCTTCAGCGAGCTGATCCCCGAGCTCGACAGCGCCTGAGAGGCTGAGGCTCGCTCCGACGCTCGATCCCCGCGGCGGGCGAGCGTCGGAGTCGAGCTCGACGTCGGCCACGCTTTCCCCCACGCCGGCGGTTGACGGGCCGCACAAACGGGGCTCTCGTGCGCAGTAACGATGCGCAAGCCGCCCTCTCCGACGCTGCTCCCCGCTTACCCCGTCTCCGGAGGGCTCGGTCTGCTCGCCGTCGCGGTCACGGTGTTGATCAACTTCAAGCGCCTGTCGATCGACCGCTTCGTCGTCGCGCCGATCGCCTTCTGGCACGAGCCGTGGCGGCTTTTTCTCTCGGTTTTTCCGCACGTCGGCTTCTTTCACCTCATCTTCAACGTGTACTGGCTCTGGGTCCTCGGCACCGTGCTGGAGGAGGTCTTTGGCCACGCGAAGACGGCGGCGTTGATCGTGCTTTTCGCCGTCGTGTCGATGGCGGCCGAGTTCGCGATCTTCGACGGCGGAGTCGGCCTCTCCGGCGTCAACTACGGCCTCGTCGGCCTGCTCTGGGTGCTGTCGAAGCGCGACCGCCGCTTCGCCGAGGCCATGGATCAGCGCACCGTGAACCTCATGGTCGTGTGGTTCTTCCTCTGCATCGCGACCACCGTCACCAAGGTGCAGCCCGTCGCCAACGTGGCGCACGGCGTGGGCGCGCTGCTGGGGGTGCTCGTCGGCCTGATCCTCGCGGAGAAGCGCGCGGTGGTTCGCGCTCTCGCGGGCGCGGGGCTCGCGGGCGTGGTCGCGGGCACGGCCGCCGGCGCGACGGTGCTGCGGCCTCGCGTCACCCTCTCGCACAGCGCCGGCGCTCGCACCGCGAGCGAGGCCTACGACGCCGTCGCCGACGGGCGCTACGAGCAGGGCATCGCCCTTTACCAGCAGGCGCTCGTGCTCTCCCCGCGCCAGGGCGGCTACTGGTTCAACCTCGGCCTCGCGCACGAGCGGCTCGGCCAGACCGACCTCGCGTGCGCGGCCTTCTCGAAGGCCGTCGAGGTCGATCCGACCAACGACAAGTTCCGCGACGTCGTCGCCGCCCATTGCATCAAGCCGGAGGCCGACGACAGGCGCTCTCCCTGATCCGCAAAAAAACGCGGGGGCAAACGCCGCGGCGCCTCCAGGAGGGTTGCTCCCGCGCGCGGGCAGGGGCACCTTGTCGCGCATGGGCATCTTCGACCGCATGGGCAAGGTCATCTCGAGCAACATGAATGCTCTCCTCGACAAGGCGGAGGATCCGAAGAAATCGATCGACCTCATCCTCGAGGAGATGAAGGACCAGGTCCGCGCGGCCAAGAAAGAGCTGGTCGAGGGCGTCGCTGCCGAGAAGATCCTGCGCAAGAAGGTCGACGACCTCGACGCTGAATCGGAGAAGTGGGAGCGCCGCGCCGAGCTGGCCTTGAAGGCCGAAGACGAGAAGCTGGCGCGGGAAGCCCTGGTGCAGAAGAAGCGGATCGTCAGCGACCGCGACCGCGCCGAGTCGCTCCGCGCCGAGCAGCGATCGGCCGTGCTCAACATGAAGACCGAGCTCGAGCGCATGGAAGCGAAGCAGCAAGAGCTCAACGCGAAGAAGGGCACCATCGCGACCCAGCTCAAGCAGGCGCGGGCCGGCGGCGGGGCCGAGGGGCTCGGCGCGAAGGCCGGCAGCGGCGGCGCTTTTGCCGAGTTCCGCCGCATGGAAGAGAAGATCGACGGCGCCGCCGCCGAGGTGCAGGCCCACCGCGAGGTGGAAGAGGCCATCCTCGGTGATCGCAGCACCGCCGAAGAGCTGGAGTCGAAGTTCGCGCGCCTCGAAGGCCGCGACGGGAGCCCGGGCGCCGCCGCGAAGAACCCCGAGCTCGACGACGAGATCGCCGCCCTGAAGAAGAAGATCCGTATCGGCTGAGCCCGGGGGCGCGTACGCTCGAACGGTTCCATCGGGGGCGGGATCCGAGGACTCATGCCCGATCGCATCGTTGTCAGCTTTCGCGGGATGGTGCCGCCGGGCGGTGAAAAGGCCTACCTGGACCGCGCGCTGGCCCTGAAGCAGCGCGCCGAGGCGCACGGCGCCACGCTCTGCGCCTGGAGCGCCATGACGTTCTCGTTCGACTTCGATCCCGACGAGCTCGAAGAGGCCGCGTCCCTCGCCGCGCAGGCCGAGGAGCACATCCCCGAGCCGGAGCGCTTCGGCGCGGGGATCTCGGTCGGCGACATGCGCACGCTCGGCGAGGGCGGCGGGATGGCGAAGCTCGGCTGGGGGGCGCCGCTCGTGGCCGCGGCGCTGCTCTCGCGCGACGCGCGATCGGGCGAGGTGCTCATCGACGGCGAGCTGCTCGCGCGTTTCGGTCCCGCGCTCGCTGCGCTGGGCTTTCGCGTCAGCGGCGAGCGACGGCAGCTCCTCCGCGCGTCGCTCGCGTCGCTGCCACCGCCCGGCACCCTCGAAATCAAGGCGATCTCGGTGCCGCCGCCGCGCGTGCTCCAGCAGTCGTACCCGTTCGGGCCTTCGGTGGCGCCGCCGAGCTCGACGCGCAGCTCGATGGACAGCGGCGGGGATCAGACCGCGGAGCTCGCGCGCCAGGCGCTGCTCCAGGGGAACATGGCGGCGCTGGATCTGCTGCTGGAGAAGCTCCGCGTCACCGGCGAGCACGCCGAGCTCGTGGAGCGGATGGCGGGCCTCGTGGCGCTCCGCAAGGGCGCGACGGCCGAGGGGTTGCGCCGCCTGCGCGACGCGGCCGAGTCGGTGAAAGAGCCGGCGCAGCAAGCTCGATCGCGCCTCGCCTACGGTGTCGCGCTCGCTGCCGCGGGCCGCACCGAGGGCGCGCTGCTCGAGGCGCTGGAGGCGCTGGCCCGCGCCCGCGCCGGCGGCGACTCTCCGGGCGAGCGAGCCTGCGCGCTGTTCCTGGCGCGGCTCTCGGCGGGCGCCGGCCACGGGGCAGCGGCGTCAGCGTGGGTGGTAATCGCTCAAGGAGCGCGAGTCTGACGGCGCCTGACGCGACGTCAGATCACTCGGTGCACGCGAGCTGCGAGACATCGTATTTGTCGTAGTCTTCCTGCGGCTCCACAGGCTTCTTCGGCTCACCGAACGGGAGCAAATCGGCGTCCAACGCGGTGTGTTGGAGCTGGGCCTTGGTGGGCGGCGACTGCAGGAGATCGTTCATGGATCTCTGGAAAAGCAAGGTTCGTGCTCAGCTCGATCGTGGTCAATCGACTCAATCCGACGCGGCCCGCGGGGACGTTCAGGGGCGCTGCTGCATAAGCACGTTCGCACGCGCGGAGTGGTTCGCGCTCTGGCGTGCTGTGTCAATGCTCACCGCGCTGTGTCACGCGAGCTGGCTGCTCGGCCGCTGCATGGACGCGGTGAATCGGCCAAATACTTCGACACAAATCATTAAAAAGGAGAACACAGCGAGCCCGTAAACAGGATTGCATGACGCGCTCCGGCGATCCGTGGCTAGGGTGAGGCGAATGTCTTCGACGACCTCTGATGAAGTCCGCAAGGTGATCGGCGCGACGGCGCGACCGTGGTGGAAGCGGGCCGCGTGGATCGTGGTCGCGATCGTCGCGGCCCTCGCGCTGGTGATGGTGATGGTGCGGGCTCGCAAGGGCGCCGCTGCGAACGCGGGGCCCGAGTACGAGGTCGCGACGGCCAAGCGATCCGAGGTACGCGTGACGGTCACCGCGACCGGGACGCTGCAGGCCGTGACGACGGTCGAGGTCGGCGCCGAGGTCACCGGGAAATTGCTGTCGGTGCGCGTCGACGCCAACGACGTCGTGAAGAAGGGGCAGATCCTCGCGCAGATCGATCCCGAACAGCTCCGCGCCGCAGCCGATGAGGCGAGCGCGCAGGTCGCGTCGGCGAGCGCGGCAATTCGCCTCGCGAAGGCTACCAAGGTCGAGACGGGGCTCGCCGCCGAGCGGGCGAAGCAACAGGCGGCCGAGCAGCTCATCTCCAAGCGCGAGCTCGAGGCCGCCGTCGCCACCGCCGAGCGCGCCGAGGCCAGCCTGCAGAGCGCGACCGCCAGCGCCACGCTCGCCAACGCCAGCTTGAAGTCGGCGCGCTCGAAGCTCGAAAAGGCGACGATCCTCTCGCCCATCGACGGCATCGTGCTCTCGCGGCTCGTCGAGCCGGGCGCCACCGTGACGGCCGGGTTCACCACGCCGGTGCTCTTCAAGCTCGCGCAAGATCTCACGCAGATGCGGCTCAACGTCGACATCGACGAGTCCGACATCGGCCGCGTGCGCGAGGGGCTCGACGCCACGTTCACCGTCGATGCGTTCCCCGATCGAACCTTCCCGGCGAAGCTTTACTCGCTGCGCAACGAGCCCAAGACCACGTCGAACGTGGTGACATACTCGGCGGTGCTCTCGGTCGACAACGCCGAGCGGCTCCTGCGGCCCGGGATGACGTGCACGACGACCATCGTGGCCGAGACCCACAAGGACGTGCTCGTCGTCCCCAACGCGGCGCTGCGCTTCGCTCCGCCGGTGAAGGGCGGGCCCGGCGCCGATAACAAGAAGACGGCGGGTGTCGAGGGCGATCGCCGGGAAAAGCAGCGCGTCTTCGTGCTCAAGAACAAGGTCCCCGCGCCCGTGCCGGTCCGCGTCGGCGCGACCGACGGCATCGTGAGCGAGATCGCGAGCGGCGATATCCAGGTCGGGACCGAGGTGATCACCGACGTGAAGGGGACGCCGTGACGGAGGCCGCGAGCGCGGACGAGCCGGCGCTGGTCGAGCTGCGCGACGTCATGAAAATCTACGGTCGCGGCGAGTCCGAGGTGCGCGCGCTGGCCGGCGCCAACCTGCGGATCGACGACGGCGAGTTCGTCGCGGTGATGGGCGCGAGCGGCTCGGGCAAGTCGACGTGCCTCAACGTCCTCGGCTGCCTCGACGTGCCGACCTCGGGGAAATACCTGTTTCGCGGCGTCGACGTCGGCACGCTGAACATGGATCAGCTCGCGCTCCTGCGGCGGAACTACCTCGGGTTCGTGTTCCAGGGATTCAACCTCTTGGCGCGGACCACGGCGCTCGAGAACGTCGAGCTGCCCTTGATTTACCGGCGCGTCGCCGCGGGCGAGCGGCGCGAGCGCGCGCTCCAGGCGCTCGCCGACGTGGGCTTGAAAGGGCGCGAGAAGCACACGCCGGCCGAGCTCTCCGGCGGCCAGCAGCAGCGCGTCGCCATCGCGCGCGCCATCGTCACCAAGCCGCTGATGCTGCTCGCCGACGAGCCCACCGGCAACCTCGACTCGGTGAAGAAGACCGAGATCATGCAGCTCCTCGTCGACCTCAACAAGGAGCGCGGGATCACGGTGATCATGGTCACGCACGAGCCCGACATGGCCGAGTTCGCCAGCCGCGTCGTGCACTTCAAGGACGGCCTCGTGGCCCAGGACATCCGAGGCTCCGCATGATCTGGTCGACGATCTTGATGGCTCTCCGCGAGGTCCGTCGCAACACCATGCGCTCGGCGTTGACGACGCTGGGCATCGTCATCGGCGTGGCCTCGGTGATCGCGATGGTGACGCTGGGCCGCGGGGCGACGGCGAAGATCACCGCCGACATCGCCAGCATGGGGACCAACCTGCTGATCGTGATGCCGGGCGCCGAGCGCCGCGGTCCCACGAGCGCGACGGCGACAGCGCTGAAGATGGATGACGCCAAGGCCATCACCCGCGAGGCGAGCGCGGTCGCCGACGTCGCGCCGACGGCGAGCAAGGGCGCCCTCGTCGTCTACGGCAACAAGAACTGGAGCACGCTGATCACCGGCTCGACCAACTCGTACTTCTCGATCCGCGGCTACGTGTTCGCGTCGGGGGCGACGTTCTCCGAGGCCGATCTCGCGGGCGGCTCGCCGGTGTGCGTGCTCGGCACGACGGTGCGCCGCGAGCTCTTCGGCGCGCAGGATCCGATCGGCGCGAGCATCCGCATTGGCGGCGTGTCGTGCACCGTCACGGGCGTGCTCGAATCCAAGGGCCAATCGACGTTCGGGCAAGACCAGGACGACTTCGTGATCATGCCGCTGACGGCCCTGCAGCGCCGCGTCGCGGGCAACACCGACGTCGGGATGATCTACGTGAGCGCCGTGAGTGACAGCGCCACCGACAAGGCCAAATCGCAGATCGAGGCCTTGATGCGCGAGCGCCGCCGCGTCGCCGCGGGCCAGGCCGACGACTTCACAGTGCAGGACATGAAGGAGATCAGCAAGACGCTCGGCAGCGTCACCGGCGCCCTCACGGCCCTGCTCGGCGCCATCGCCGGCGTGAGCCTGCTCGTCGGCGGCATCGGGATCATGAACATCATGCTCGTCTCGGTGACGGAGCGAACGCGGGAGATCGGCATTCGCCTGGCCATCGGCGCGCGCGGCCGCGAGGTGCTCTTGCAGTTCCTGATCGAGGCTGTCGTGCTCTCCGCGATGGGCGGCATCTTCGGCATGCTGCTCGGATTGGGCGGATCGTACGGGGCGACTCGGGCGCTGGGGATCCCGTTCACCGTCTCGGTGGACATCCTGGTGATCGCCCTGGTCTTTTCAGCGTCGGTGGGGATCGCATTCGGCTTCTTCCCGGCCCGGAA
>JANYGI010000195.1 GCA_025362495.1 Byssovorax sp.
CTTGCTCCTCCTGGATCTTCCCCGGCGGCTCGAAAACGAGCACGCTGGGCTTTCCCGCGATGGGATCTTCCAGGCGCACAACGAAGTGCGTGCCCTCCGGGAGGGTTTCGTTGAACCAGCTCCGGAACGCGCCTTTCATGCGGAGGCTCAGCGAGGTGCGACGGAACGACGTGACCAGCTCCGTCTCGCCGCCGGGCCAGCGGACGAGCACTTTCCCGAGCCCCTTCTCGGAGGTGATCTGCGAGGCGAGCGCCACAGGCACCACCATGCGACCCGCGTTTCGCATGTAGAAGCGCGACACGACCTCGACCGATTGGTCGTCGAGCTCGGGGACGACGGCGACGCGACGCGTGCTCCGGAAGCGCGCCGCGAGCGCCTGGCCAATGCGGGTCTTGCCGGTGCCCGAGATGCCCGTGAGGATCACGAAGCGCTTGACCTGGAGGGCCAGCAAGAGATTGGCAATCACGTCGGGCGGAAAGACGAGCCCTTCCTTATCGAGCGTGGCGAGGAACGCCCGAAAGGGCCCCGGCGGTATGGCGAGCGGCCTGGCGATCGGAGGGGCCGCCGGAACCTTCGACGGCACGTCGACCGGGAGCGTGAGCGTGAGCGGGGGCGACGCGAGCACCTCTTCGAGCGGACGCTCCATGAGCGCCGCGAGCGGCGGCAACCGACGAATGGCCTCGAGCAGCTCCGGCTGCGGCCAGTAATGGTTTTGGCCATTCTCCCAGACCCTGCGAAACATCAGCGAAATCCCCGGCTTCCGGTCTAGGCTTTCGCGAGGCGTCTCGTTGATCCGGCTCGTGAGCACCGCCATCTTGTTCCCGTGCTGGTTCGACGTGTAGCCGAACCGCGCCTTGAGGTCGTTGCTGGTGAACCCTTTCTCGGGCGCTTCCACCGCGACGCGATAGAGCACGAGCTCTTCAGGAGGAGTCGGGATCCGGCACATGGCGCGGAGGATGTCGCGAACGACGGCCTCGTTGAGAGCAGGAGCAACCGTCGGAGCCGACGTGGTCATACGAGCCGCACCCTTTTCTTCTCGCCCACGAGCGGCGCGAGCCGGGTCTCGATCTCTTTCAACAGCGCTTCGAGCTGGGCGGGCGTCTCCAGCTCGCGCCCGTGCAGCCTCAAATCGACCTTCACCGTGGGGATCGGCTTGGCCTTGTCCTTGTCGCGCTCCTCGTCGAAGATCTCGTTGGCAAGCTCCCGCGCGCGGGCGAGGCGTGCCGCGAAGCCGTCGCGGATGTGCTCCAGCCGGGGCGCGACGGCATCAGGGGTGGTGTCGTTGATGGCGCGGAGGATCGGCGTGAGCACGTCGTGCGCTTGCTTCGGACTGAGCAGCTCGAAGCCGGGACGGCGCTTGATCTCCTGGCGCACGGCCTCGGCTTGCAGCTCTTCGGCTCCCTGGAGGCTCTTCCGCGTAGCGCGGTACTGGGTGGTGATGCGCGCGATCGGGGCGGTGAGCGCCTGGGCGTCGATCCAGGGGCGATCGGCGGCGAGCTGGGTGCGCAATCGCTTCTCGTCTTCGCTCACCTCGCCGAGGGCGCCCACGGCTTCGAGCTGCGCGGCGTGCTCGGAGAGGGTGAGCTGCGCGAGCTTGAGGGCGCAGAGGGCCGGTTCGTCCAGCTCGGACTCCATGCGTCCCAGGGTCTCGAAGCCGTCGCGCAGGGCGTTGAGGTGCTGGAAGGCCGCGAGCACCGTGGGATCGACCTGGCGCGAGGCGCGGCAAGCTTCGAGGGCGCGGCCGAACTTCTCGAGCGACTCGGGGAACTGCCTCTGACCGGGGACCTGGACGAAGCGCGCTTCGAGGCGGCGGAGGCGCTCGCGCTGGGCGCCGAAGCGGCCGAAGATGCAGTCGGCGATGGCGTCGCTCTCGCGATCGAGGGTGACCCCGAGGTACGTCTCCAGGACGACGCAGATGCGATTCCTGTCCTTCTGAGTGATGTTCTCTTCGAGGAGCGGGAAAAAGGTGGCTTTGCGAAAGTCACGGTCCTTGTCGAAGAGGGCCTGGACGCCGGGATCACGGACCGACGTGGCCACGCCGCCGCCGTCGATCTCGATGCGGATCTTTCCGGCGCGGAGCAGGCCGGCGACGCACGCTTGGACGACGTCGACCGCGTAGCCAAAGGGAGGTCGCCCGAGCTGTGCGAGGAGGGAGCCGCCCTGGAGGCCGCCGGCCTTCTTGATGGCTTCGAGGACGCGGCGCGGGACCGCGCCTTCGCACGTGGGCTGGATCCGGCCGGCGTCGAGGGAGAGAATGCCGAGGCCTTTCTCGAAGAACTTCGCCGAGGGGCCCGCGAGCTGGGGCTGGAGGAGCTGGGCGATCTCGGCGGGGAGGATCGAGATCTCGACATACTGGGGATAGAGCTCCTTGAGGCGCTTCTCTGCGAACGCGTGGAGGGTGGTCTCGACGTTCGATCCCTCCTCGCGCGCGGCGTACGGCCTCCCGGCAAAGTACAACGTGCCCGCTTGAAAGGCCTGCTGAACGGCCTTGTAGAGCTGGCTCTCCAGCTCTTCCTTGGTGATCTCTTCCTCGTGCAAGAGGCGGCGGCGCGCTTCGGAGAGCGTCTCGCGCTTGGGGGCGTAGTTGGCGATCATCCGGCGCGACTGGACGAGGCGGCGAATCAAGTCTTCGGTCTGGCCCGAGCCGCTGGCGATCCAGACGAAGCGCTCTTTGAGCAGCTCGTCCTGGGTGGTGCGGCGGATCCACTCGTCGTCGCCGCGCTCGGCGATCGGGATCCAGCGAAAGTCGACGGTGACGACGGCGTCGGCCGCGACGTTCTTGAGGCGGACGTCGTGCGCGTGGCGAGCGTCGGAGAAGAACACGACCCAGGGGAAAGGGCGCCCTTGCAGCTTGGGGCGCGGGAGCTCGGCGGTCAGGCGCGTCAGCGCTTCGCGGACGGCCTCGCTGATCTGGTCACTCGACGCGCGGAGATCGGCCCGCTCGCGGTCCCACTCCTGGCCCGCGGGGCTCTGGAGCTTGAATCCAAGCTTCTCGGAGTAGCTGAGGAGCGAGGCAGCCCGGAGGCGCTCGAGGGCCTCGGTCATTTCGCCGATCTGCGGCGCCTGGCCGAGGCGGGGATAGAGGGACTTGGCGACGAGCTCGCCGGTCGTGGGGAGGAACTCCTGGATCAGCTCGAGCAAGGCCACGGCCTTGACGGCCCGAGCCGCGGTGTCGTCTTTCTCCCTGGCGCAATGGTCGAGCGCGCGGAGCAGCGAGGTTTGCACGTCGGCGTCGAGCGCGGTGTGGAGGACTTCGTAGATCGATTCGAGGGTGACGAGCTCGCCGACCTCGGCGTCGGCCAGCTTTTGCTCGCGGAAGAGCTCGCCGAGGAGCTGGAGCAGGCCGCGAATGGCGTGGGAGTCACCCTGGGCGCGGTTGACGTGCGCGCGGAGCGCGGTGGTGATGCGCAGGAGCAAGTCGATCTGCTCGGGGAGCATCGGATAGACTTCGAGGAAGTCGTCCTCGGTGATCGCCTCGCACTTGTAGGCGCCGAGCATCAGCGCGGGACGGTGCTTGTGAAAGGCGTCGCGGAGCAGCCGCTCGTGCTCGGGCTTCTTCTTGAGCAAGCGCCGGTGGACGACGTCGCGAATGTTGGCCGAGCTGAGGTGAACGCGGAGGGCCGACGGGAAGCGGTCTTTGAGCTTGGCGAGGCCAATGCCGGCCCCTTCGTCGAGCTTTTGCTGGCCCGTCGCGAGGAGCCAGGCGCCGCCCTTGAGCCGCTGACCCAGCTCGGAGACGAAGCTCTGGAGCTTGAGCATGCGGTCGCCGTCGTCGTGTACATACTGGCTCACCTCGTCAACGACGAGGAACACCGTGCGCCCCGGAGCGCGCTGCGTGAGCATGTCTTGAATGGCGCGGACGCTGTCAATCACGGCGGTGGCCTGGTCGCGCTGAGCCAGGCTCTGCGTATCGAGCCAGGTGGTGGGCTCCAGGTAGAGATCACCATCGAACGCGTGCATCGCCTGAGAGAAGTACGTGTCGGCCAGCTGGGAGTGCTTGAGCTCGGGCCAGGGTTTCTTGAGCACGCGGGCCGCGGCCGCGAGGAAGCCTTCATAGTCCCGGTCGATCTCGAGCTTGAGCTCGAAGCTGGCGACGAGGTTGCTGGTGGAGCAGTACCCGAGCCGGAGCTGCACCTGGCGCACGATCGCCGAGTGAACGTGCTCGCCGTCGCGGGCGACCGCGCCGATGTCGAAGGCGACGGCCATGGTGGTGCGTCCGGCGACGAGGGCTTTCCAGGCGTCGCGGAGATCGGCGGCGAGCGGCGAGGTGTCGCGCGCGAGGAGAGCGTCGGAGAGCAACGAGCCGTCCGGGAGCTTGTGCCCGTCGAGGCCGAGGCCAAGGAGCTTGGCAAAGCTCGACTTGCCAGAGCCGTAATAGCCGGAGATCCAGCACGCCGGATCGCCGGGCCCGCCCACCTTGTCGAGGCCGCTCTTGAGGTTCTTGAGCAGGCGGACCATCTCCTCGTGGATGCCGTCTTTGCTCCGCGCAAAGCGCGGATCTTCCGGCTTGTAGCCGCCGGTGATGATGTACTCGCCGACCTCGTCCCGGATCTTCTCCGGACTCTGCTCGTGAAAGTAGACGACCGGAGGGATGTCCCGCGTGACGATGCCCTCGAACAGCTCGCGGATCTTCATTGGATGCGTTCCCTCACGGGTAGATGCGGGGCCTGTAGTCGCGGTCGGGTTCGAGCACGCCCATGAA
>JANYGI010000212.1 GCA_025362495.1 Byssovorax sp.
GGATGTGAGCCTTGCAGAACCGGCCCCGCGCCTGCAAGTAGAGAGCGCTCTGCGCCGGAAAGTGGTCGATTTTGGTGGGCGCTCGGGGGGAGCGCCCCGCTTACTTCACGGCCGATCCGAGGTCTTGCTCGAGCTGCTCCCCGAGCGCGGCGGAGACCTTGGCGAAGAGCCGGGTCCGCTCCGTTTGCAGGAAGTAGTCAAATTTGCCGGCCTCGGCGGCCTTCGCCTTGACGACCTCGACGAAGCCGAGCGATTTATTGCCCGCCTTGTACTCGAGGCGGACCACCGTCTCGCGGCCCTCGGGCGGCGTCGCGGCGAACTCCATCGGGCGCAGACGATCGAGCTTGCTCATCCAGTTGCCGAGCGTCTCGTCGTTCTCGTCGGGCTTCGCGGCGTCGGCCCAGAACTTCTTCGCATCGACGCCGCCGCGGACCAGCGCGCGGGTCTTGCCGCCGGCCGCGATCTGCAGCGCGGTCACGTCGCCGTCTTTCCACTCGTGGAGCTCGCGCTCGATCAGGCTCGACTCGGCCGACTCGAGCGTGCGCACCGCGTCGCCCTTGAGCACGTACACCTCGCCCGAGGCCGGATCCTTCACGTAGCGATCGCCGCCGCCCGGCGTCGTCCCGCCGACGATGAGCTTGTGCTCCGCGCCCGCGACCTTGAACGTCATCGTCCCGTCGGGCTCGGCGAGGCCGAACTCCGCCGCGCGATCGTCGCCGATGCGCCCCAGCGCTCGCAGCGCCTTCAGCGGAGCGAGCGACGTCGCGAGCTTGTCGGCGCCGCCCACCGAGATGAGCTGCGTCGTGGTGCGCGGCCCCGCCGGAGGAGGGGCGCCGCCGTCGGCCGGGGCCATCAGGACCGGAGGGTCCCGCTCCGCCGTACCCACGAAATAGCGGCCGATCGCGTCGCTCTTGGCGTCGAGCGCGACCTTGTGCGTCTTGCTGTCGTAGGTCACGCGCTCGACGCTGTCGGCGCGACCGGACCACACCGTCACGTCGCCTTGCGCGAGCGCCTTCGGCTCCTTGTCGCGCGTCCACACGCCTACCGCGGCCGCCACGGAGACGGCCAGCACGGCGAGGTGCACGAGCGGCCCGCGGGCCGCGTTCGTCGTTGCCTTCGTCACGCCTTCTTCTCCTTCGCCGCGCGCTTCATGGGTGCCTTCCGGCGCTTGCGCAAGATGACCGCCAGCCCCGCGCCGAGCACGATCAAGGGCGCCCCGAAGATCGTCGCGTAGAACCAGGCTTGATCCTTCTGCTTCGTGTGCTCGATCTGCACGTCTTCCGTGGTGGTGATCGAGCCGGTGAAGCTCTCTTCGCCGCCGAGCCAGCGCACGAGATCGACCGCGAAGAACACGTTGGGCTCGTTGATGAACGCCGCGTCGCTGAGGCTGTCGACATCGGAGAGCACGAACGCCCGCAGCTCCGGCGCGTCCTTGCCCTTGTAGTCCGGTCGCGGCGCGACGGCGCGGCTGACCGCGGCGCCCAGGTTGAAGATCGCGCGCTTCTCGGTACCCGCCGTGAGCTCGAGGTTCGCGTCGAGATCCTCGAAGGTCTCGGGGAACGACTTGACCGCGAAATCGACCTTGAAGTCGTCGCCGTCGAGCTTGTCGAGCGACGACGCGCCCGGGAAGATCACCGCGCCGCGCGCCGAGTTGCGGCTCACCGTCGAGACCGACGCGTGCGACGAGAAGCGGTTGGTGACGAGGATCGTCCGGTCCGAGTTGTTGTAGCGCCGACGAACGTAGGTCTTGTCGGTGGCCAGGATCGTCGGGTGCCAGGTGAGCCCGACGATCGAAGCGAGCGGCGCCATGTCGGCCTTGGGCTCGGGATCGAGCGCCAGCAGCAAGTGACCGCCCTTGTCGCCGTAGCGCTTGAGCGAGGCGACCTCTTCAGGCAGCAGCGCCTTCGTCGGGCCGAGCACGGCGATCACGGTCGCGTCGTCGGGGACCTCGGTGCCGAGGCCCTGCGCGAGGCCGAGATCCTTGACCGTGTAGTTCTGCGACTCGAACAGGCGCCGCAGCGATTTCCCGGTGCGCCCCTCGGCCGCGTCGGTGCCGGCGGCCTCGTTGATCTCGCCGTGGCCGACGGTGAAGTACACGACGTGCGCGTCGCGCAGCACCTTGAGCAAGGCCTTCTGGAAGTCGCCATCGAGCGTCTTCAGCTTGGCGGCCGAGGTCTTCATCTCGGTGCCGAGGCTCAGCGTCTCCTTGGCGCTGCCGCGCGTGAGCACGAGGACGCCGTCCTGGCTCACCTTTGCGTCGCGGGCGATCGCCGGCACGAGCAGCCGATCGTAGGTCTCGATCTTCAGGTTTGGCGCCGCCGCGTGAAGCTCGCGGAGGTAGCTGTCGACCTCGGTCCCGACCTCGTTGATCTGGGGGAAGAAAGCCATCACCTTGACCGGCTCGGTCGAGCTCTCGGCCATTTTCTTGGTCGACTCGCTGGGGCGGCCGGTGCGGAAATAGGAGAAATCGATCTTGGAATCGAAGGTGCCTGCCGCGTAGGTGAAGAGGCTGACGTAGATGATCGCGAAGGCCACCGACAGCGCTGCGGCGATCGCCGCTCGCACGCGCCTCGCCTCGATGTGCGCCGACTGGCGCATTGGCGCGAGGGCCACCTCGCCCATCAGGAGCGGCAGGAGCGCGATCACCAGCAGCGCGATCCAGGTGATCAGGGTCGCTCCTTCGATGCGCGCGCGCGTCGCCGGCTCCGCCTTGGCGACGCCGAGCCACAGCTTGCCGGTGTCCGTCGAGGTGAAATAGAGCCCGATCGCCGCGAGGCCGAGCGTCGAGCTCAGTGCCAGGGATCGCTCGACCGAGCGACGCTCGCCGGACACGCGGCTGGCCAGGACGAAGCGGAGCGCGGTGGCCACGACCGCGCCGGCGACACCCACGCCCGAGAGCCCGTAGCGCCAGCCGTCGGACGTCACCACACGCTCGCCGACGAGGATCAGCACGAGGGAGGCGAGGTAGATCGGCGCCAGCGTCCACGCGAGAGCGGGGACCCGCGCCGTGTCGAGATCGGTCTTCAGCGCCATCGCCGGGCCTCCAGCGTCTTGGTCGTCGCGAAGAGAAAGAGGTAGGAAAGTCCTGCGTAGTACACGACGTTCTCGAGCATGAGCGTGCCCGTCATGAAGCTCCTCGCGCGTACGTGGAAGATCGAGAGGCCCAGCAGGAACGTGTTGATCGGCGGCTCCGTCTTCTTGGAGATTTCAAAGACGAAGAACAGCACCCCGAGCAGCGCGCCGGCGATCAGCGCCGCGACCACCTGGTTCGGAGCGAGCGCCGACGCGAAGAGCCCGACCGCGAGCGACGCCGCGGCGAGCAGCACGATCCCGAGGTACCCCACGAGAATGTGTCCGATCGACACCTTGCCGTTCACGAAGATGAGCAGCGGCATGTAGACCGTGAGCGCGGCGATCATCGAGAGGAAGAACAGCCCCGCGAGGAACTTGCCGAGCACGATCTCCGACTCGCGCACCGGCGCCGTGTTGAGCAGCACCTGCGTCCCGTTCTCGCGCTCGCCCGCAAGGAGCCGCATCGAGAGCAGCGCCGCGAGGATGATCGTCGTCCCGCTCGCGCCCTCGAAGAAGACGCCGAGCACCTGCGCCGAGAGCAATTTCCCGCTGGTGAGCCCGAAGAAGTTGAACCACAGGCCTTCGACGAGCAGCGCCACCGCGGCGACGACGTAGCCGATGGGCGAGCCCAGGTAGGAGCCGATCTCCCGCCGGGCGATTAGCCACGCGTTCTTCATGCGTTCACCGCCTCTTCTTCGCTTTCGTCTTCTTCGCTCGCGGCCGCCGCGCGGGGCGACGCGTCGGCGTCGCCGGCGAGGCTGAGGAACACCGACTCGAGCTCGCGCTCGCCGCGCCCGACCTGGAGAATGCCGATCCCGGCCTCGACCAGCGCCTTGCACAGCGCCTCGCGCACGTCGTGATCGGCGTCGACCCGCAGCGTGACG
>JANYGI010000034.1 GCA_025362495.1 Byssovorax sp.
TCCCCGGGCCCAACTACGACGCCAAGGATCGCCTCGAAGGCCTGCTGGCGTCGGAGGACTGGGAGAACCTCATCGGCCTCAGCGAAGCGTACGCCGCCGAGGCGCCGCTCTGGCTCGATCCGCATCGCTACGTCGCCACCGGGCTCGAGCGCATCGAGGCCATGGACGCCCGCGCGGCGAGCATGCGCGAGCTGGCGTCGATGCTGGCGCGCGCGCCCGGGATCCAGCTCCTCACGTTCAACGACAACTCCCCCTTCGCCGACGAAGCGACGCGCGCGTGGATCGACGACGAGGTGTCGAAGATGGGCGGTGGTGGTGGCGGCGGCGGAGGCGGCGGCGCCCGCGCCGGCAACCCGCTCGACAAGGCCATCGCCGAGGCCAAGAACCTCCTCGCCAACGACCAGCTGATCGAAGGCCTCACGCTGATCAACAAGGCACTTGGCAACGTCACCAAACCGGCGGATCGCTTCCGTGGCCGGCTCGAGCTCGCCAAGCTCTGCGTGCAGGCCAACCAGATGGGGATCGCCCGCGCGGCCCTCGAAGGGCTCGACAAGATCGCCGAGCACCACCGCCTCTTCGAGTGGGAGCCCACGCTCTCGATCGATCTCTACAGCGCGATGTTCTCGGCGCATCGCGCCATGAACCAGGCCGAAGAGCCCACGCCGGAAGCGCGCGCCAAGGAAACGGCTGCATTCGAGCGTCTCTGCCAGCTCGACGCCGCGGCCGCGCTCAAGTTGATGATCGGACAATAATGCTAGCGCGGAGGGTCGAGATTCTGTTTATGCTCGGCTCCGATCTGGGTGGGAACTCCCCGCCCACCCGAGTCCAGCACCACAGGGACACTCCGACGACGCATCTGCCGCAGCCGTCGAAAACACGCCCAATCACACAGGGGAAAGGAGCTCTCAGCGATGTCGAAAGAGGGATCAGTCGCGCCGAAGGAGCGCGTTAACATCACCTACAAGCCCGCGGTGGGCAACGCCAAGGAAGAGGTCGAGCTGCCGCTGAAGCTCCTCATGGTCGGCGACTACACCATGCGTCCGGATCCCCGGCCGCTGGAGGATCGCAAGCCGATCAACGTCGACAAGGACAACTTCCAGAAGGTGATGAGCGAGCAGAAGCTCGCGCTCTCCTTCGCCGTGAAGGACAAGCTGTCCGAGGACGACAACGCCGAGCTCTCGGTCAACCTCAAGTTCCGCCGCCTCTCCGACATGGAGCCCGAGGCGATCGCGAACCAGGTCCCCGAGCTCAAGAAGCTGCTCGATCTCCGCGCGGCGCTCACCGCGCTCAAGGGTCCCCTCGGCAACGAGAAGGCCTTCCGCAACAAGATCCAGCAGATCCTCGGCGATCCGGGGCAGCGCAACAAGCTCATCAACGAGCTCGGCCTCAAGAAAGAAGGGGAGTAACCAACGATGGCTACTGAAGCTCAGGGCGCCGGCGGCGCCACTCAGACGCTCGAGGGCGGCTCTCTCCTCGAGGAGATCCTCGCCGAGACCAAGATGACCCCCGGCGACGAGGGCTACGAGGTCGCGAAGAAGGGCGTCCAGGCCTTCATCGCGGAGCTCGTCGCGCCGAAGCGCGAGGGCGAGAAGGTCGACAAGGCCTTCGTCGACGCGCTCATCGCCGAGATCGATGTCAAGCTCTCGCGTCAGATCGACGAGATCATCCACAACGCGACCTTCCAGAAGCTGGAGTCGGCGTGGCGTGGCCTCAAGTTCGTCGTCGACCGCACCGACTTCCGCGAGAACGTCAAGATCGAGCTCCTCAACTGCTCGAAGGAAGACCTCCTCGCCGACTTCGAGGACTCGCCCGAGGTCCCCAAGAGCGGCCTCTACAAGCTCGTGTACTCGGCGGAGTTCGGTACGTTCGGCGGCAAGCCCGTCGGCGCGATCGTCTCCAACTACGAGTTCGGCCCCGGCCCGCAGGACATCGCCCTTCTCCAGAAGTGCGCCTCGGTCGCGACGATGGCGCACGCGCCCTTCCTCGCCGCCGCCGGCCCGCAGTTCTTCGGCCTGAAGGACTACCTCAACCTGCCCAACCTGAAGGATCTCAAGTCCCTCTTCGAAGGCCCGCAGTACACGAAGTTCCAGTCCTTCCGCGAGACCGAGGACGCCCGTTACGTCGGCCTCATGCTCCCGCGCTTCCTCCTCCGCCTCCCGTTCGGCTCCAACACGGTGCCGGTCAAGGCGTTCAACTACGAGGAAGACGTCATTGGCAAGCACGACACGTACTGCTGGGGCAACGCGACCTTCGCGTTCGCCACGCGGCTCGCGGACAGCTTCGCCAAGTACCGCTGGTGTCCGAACATCATCGGTCCCCAGGCCGGCGGCAGCGTGGAGAACCTCCCGCTCCACCAGTACGAAGCGATGGGCGAGGTCCAGACCAAGATCCCGACCGAGATCATGCTCACGGAGCGCCGCGAGTTCGAGCTCTCGGAGGAAGGCTTCATCGGCCTCACCTTCCGCAAGGACTCGGACAACGCCTGCTTCTTCTCCGCCAACTCCGTTCAGAAGCCGAAGTACTTCGGTCAGAGCGAAGAGGGCCGCGCCGCCGAGATGAACTACCGCCTCGGGACGCAGCTCCCGTACATGTTCATCATGGCCCGCATCGCGCACTACCTGAAGGTGCTGCAGCGCGAGCAGATCGGCTCCTGGAAGGAGCGCGCCGATCTCGAGAAGGAGCTCAACGACTGGATCAGCCAGTACGTGGCCGACATGGACGTGGTCTCGGCCGCCGTCCGTGGTCGTCGCCCGCTCCGCAAGGCCCAGATCATCGTCACCGAGGTCGAGGGCAACGCGGGCTGGTACAAGGTCGACATGAAGGTGCGCCCGCACTTCAAGTACATGGGCGCGTTCTTCACGCTCAGCCTCGTCGGCAAGCTCGACAAGGAGTAGGCCTCAAGGCCGGAAGGCACGAAGCCCTCGCTCGAAAGAGCGGGGGCTTTTTGCTTTGTGCTCAAGCGATTCAGTTTGAGCTCAAACTAACTGCGCGGGAGAGCCGGACTCGGAGTTCAACGCAAAGACCCAAAGACGCAGACGCGCAACCGGAGGAGAGCAGAGGAAGATAATTCCCTCCTCTGCTCTCGTCTTTTTGCGCCTCTGCGTCTCCGCGCCTTTGCGTTAAATTCTGCTCTCTTCCGGCCGATTCTCAGCCAAGCGGCATTTCGAGCGACATCTCTTCGATCTGCACGCCGAGGAAGCGGCGGGGCTTGATGTCCAGCGCGATGACGGTGCCCTCGGGCCTCGCCTCGGCGCGGACCGACAGCTCCACCGACGCGGGCGCGGCGCCCTCGAACAGGGTCCACATTGCGCCTTCCATCACCGGCTGCACCTCGGCCGGATCGCTGCTCGACGGGAGCTTCGAGCAGAGCGCGCGGAGGAACTGCACGAGGCGGGCGACGAAGAGCTGGTCGCCGAGCGAGACGCGGTCGAGGCGGACCTCGGGCTCCGTCGTCGCGCTGTCGTAGGTGCGCTTCGGCGGGGTCACGTAGGCCGTCGGCGCGCTGTGCACGTAGACCGCGTCGCTGTTGGGCGCCGAGGCCAGCATGAGCACGCCGCTGCGCGAGAGCTCGCGCTGCGTGTCGGTGGAGATGAAGACCTCGGTCGGGATGGCGATGCCCTCTTCGCCCTCGAAATCGCCTCGAACCTCGCGCACGGGGAGATCACCGATGAGGCCGCCGCTGCGGGCGCCGAGGATGCGGCACGGCCAGCCCGTCTCGCGGAAGCTCGTGATGATCAGCGTCGCCACGGCGTACGCAGCGTCGATCCACACGAAGGCTCCCTCGTCGTCCGGCAGCTCCTTCACGGCGGCCTCGCGCACGCGCGACGTGGTCTTGTCGTACGGCGCGCGGGCGAGCATCCCGTTCATGGCGATGGCCACCCAGCGCAGCGAGGGCCTGGCCGAGGCGCTGCGCCATGGGGCCTGCTGCGGCGTCTGGAAGAGCGCCGCCTTGTTGTCGAGCTTCTCGATCCCGCGGAGATCGTCGACGCCGAGGAGCTTCGCGACGCCGTTGACGATCGCCGGGACGGTGTGGTGCTCGGCGACCTCGGCGATGGCCTCGAGGCGCGCGAAGCCGAGCGCCGAGCCGTCGATCGCGACGTCGACGATGGCGCACGAGACCGGCGGCTCGCTCGCGGCGTTGTCGCGGATCGCCCGCTGCAGCGCCGCGGCGGCCTCGTCGGCGCGCGCGCTCACGACGTCGATGCGGACGCCCGAGTGGCTCTTGGTGCGGTCCGCGAGGAAGCGCAGGCCACGCCACGCCTTCTCGAGGCGCCGCACCTCGGGGTGCTGCAGGATGGCGCCGATCTGTGCGCCGATCGCCTTGTCGACGCGATTGACGGCCTCGGTCGGGCGCACGCCGCTGCCGGTGCGCCCGCTCCGCGCGACCGACGCGATCAGATCCGAGAGCTTCTTGTTGGGCATCTCGGCGACGGGCGCGGCCTGCGGCGGCTCGTAGGCCTCGATGCTGGCCAGCGCCGACGCCGCCGTCCCGCCGAGATCGATCATGTCGAGGAGCGAGTCGACATTGGTGGCAGGCTGTGCTGCCGCGGATGCGACGGGCGCGGCGGTCGCCGTCTTCACGGGCAGCAGGCCCAGCACCTCGCGCACGAACGGCGAGCCGCTCCAGAGCCGCTCGAGCTCGATCTGCGCCTGCTCGGGCTGGAGCGCGCCGTCGCGCAGCCGCTCCAGCACCATGCGCCCGTCGAGCAGCGATCGCAGCAGCGGGACCTCGGCGAGGAGGCCATCCGGCCGGAAGCTCTTCATGCTCGTCGGCGAGAAGTCGACGCGCGTGACGCGGCCCTCGTGGAGCACGCTCGGCACCTCGACCGCGGCGCGCGGACGGAGCTTGCCGAAGAGATCATCGAAGCGCGAAACATCGAGCTTCAGCACCCCTTCCGGCGCGCTCGCGCCGGCGTTGTACGGCGCTCGCGCGACGAGCTCGGTCACGACGAGGAGCCGGAGCGGCAGCAGCGGCCCCCGCTCTTTTTCATCCGGTCCCAGCTCGTCGCTGACGCCGAATTTCATGCTTCCGCCCATCCAGCCTTTGGTCTCACCACCCGCCATGCCGAGGAGCATAAGCGGCGCTCTGGCAGCCGAGAAGCGCTAAGCTCGCGCGCCATGTCGATCCCCCCGCGCGCTCCCTCGGAGGCTCCTGCACCGTCTGCGTCTGCTGTCGAACGTCGCCGTCATCGCGGCGGAACCCCCATTCAGATTGGCCTCCTCGGCTGCGGCACCGTCGGCGGCGGCGTCCTCCGGCTCCTCGCCGACAACGCCCGTTACCTCGGCGAGCGCGCCCAGGCGCCGCTGGTCGTGCGCCGCGTCCTCGTGCGCGATCTCGACAAGGAGCGCGTCGCCGAGTGCGATCGCGCCCTGCTCACCGTGAACCCGGCCGACATCCTCGACGATCCGGCGATCGATCTCGTTGTCGAGGTGATGGGCGGCGAGGATCCCGCGGGCGCCTACGTCACGCGCGCGATCGAGCAGGGCAAGGGCGTCGTCACGGCCAACAAGATGCTCCTCGCGATGCGCGGCCCGGCGCTCGTCGATCTGGCGATCGAGCGCCGCGTCGATCTCGCGTTCGAGGGCGCCGTCGGCGGCGGTATCCCGATCATCCGCACGTTGCGCGAGGCCTTCGCCGGCGACTGGGTCGAGAGCCTCACCGCGATCATCAACGGCACCTGCAACTACGTGCTCACCCGCATGCGCGAGGGCGGGGTAAGCCTCTCCGCGGCCATCACCGAGGCGCAGGCCAAGGGCTACGCCGAGGCCAACCCCGCGCTCGACGTCGATGGCCACGACGCCGCGCACAAGCTCGTCGTCCTGGCGATGCTGGCCTTCGGCGCCCGCGTCGATCACCGCGCCGTCTTCGTCGAGGGCATCCGCGGGATCGACGAGACCGATCACGTCTTCGCCGAGCGCTTCGGGTTCGCGATCAAGCACCTGGCCATCGGCCGCGATCTCGGCGCCTCGATCGAGCTCCGCGTCCACCCGGCGCTGGTCCCGAAATCGAGCGTGCTCGCCAACGTCAACGGCGTGCTCAACGCCATCCACCTCGAGGGGCGCGCCCTCGGCCCGAGCCTGGTGTACGGCCGCGGCGCCGGCGATCTCCCCACGGCCGTCAGCGTCGTCGCCGACATCCTCGACGTCGCGCGCTCGATCGTCGCCGGCGTCGCCGGCCTGCAGACGCGCGGCATCACCATGATCCCGCGCCCGCTGCTCCCGATGTCCGAGGTCACCTCGCGGTATTACCTGCGCTTCCCCGTCGCCGACCGCCCCGGCGTCATGGCGGGCCTCGCGGGCCCGCTCGGCGAGGCCGGCGTCAGCATCGAGCAGATGGTGCAGCAGGGCGCGTCCGGCAGCGGCGCCGCGCCCGTCGACGTCGTGATGATCACCCACCGCGCCCGCGAAGGCTCGCTCCGCGAGGCCCTCGCGCAAATCGAGAAGCAGCCCTTCATGATCGCCGCGCCGCGCCTGCTCCGCATCGAAGATCGCTGATCACACCGCGGACGCCGCGGTATCGTGCCGCGGATGAAGCACCTCCTCTGGTCGGGCGCGCTCGGCCTCTCGCTCGTCGTCGGCTGCGGGGGCGTCGAGACCACCAGCACGAGCACCACGGGCGCCGGCGGCGCCACGACGACCACATCGTCAACGGCGTCAACGACGTCGTCCACGGGCTCGGCCGCGTCTTCCAGCGCGAGCTCGTCGACCGGCGGCATCGCCTGTCCGCCGGCCTGCGAGGCGGGCTTCACGTGCTGCGGCGGCGGTTGCGTCAACCTGCAGAACGACATCCACAACTGCGGCGTCTGCGGCAAGACGTGCCTCGGCGACAACCCGTTCTGCGGCAACGGCGTCTGCCAGGATCCGCCCTGCGGCGGCGCGATGGTGTGTAAGGGCTCCGAATTCTGCTGCGGCTCCGCGTGCTGCGCGGCAGGGACGCTCTGCTGCGACGTGCCCGGCCCGGGGCCGACGTCGGGCGCGAAATGCACCGCGCCCGAGAACGGCACGTGCCCGCTCGGATGCCCTCTCTGCAAGTGAGCCGCGAGCACATTTTCGTCTGCGCTCCGATCACCAAACCTTGCAAGGACCGGGCTGTGCCCGTCGTCTGAACTCACCATGAAGCTCGCCCCGCGCCTCGGCGCGATCGCTCCGGTCATCGCGCTCGCGCTCCACGGCTGGGGCTGTGGCAGCGCGCCACCTGCGCCGGTCGCCTCGGCTGCACCGCTGACGTCGGCCGTCGCGCCGCCGCCCGCGCCGACGGGGATGACGGCGGCCGACGTCGACGCCGCGATCCGCGCCGCGTGGGCGAAAGAAGGCCTCACGCCGGCGCCGACGATCGACGATGCGCGCTTCCTTCGCCGCGCGTACCTCGACGTCACCGGGGTGATCCCGCCACTCGACGTCGTCACGGCGTTCCTCGCCGACGGCGCCGCCGACAAGCGCGCGAAGCTCGTCGCCAGCCTCGTCGCGAGCCCGCGCTACGCCGATCACTGGACCGATCTCTGGGATCGCGTCCTCCTCGGTCGCGACGTGCGGGCGCGCCTCGTCGATCGCGACGCCTTCCGCGGCTGGCTCCATGGCGAGCTCGCGAAGAACGTCGGCTGGGACCGGATGGTGACCGATCTGCTCACCGCGACCGGCGAGAACCGCGCCGACGCGACCGGCGCGGTCAACTGGTTCGTGAAGTACCGCGACACCCCGCAAGACCTCGCCGGTGCGGCCTCGAAGCTCTTCCTCGGCGTCCAGATCCAGTGCGCGCAGTGCCACGATCACAAGACCGAGAAATGGAAGACCGACGACTTTCGCCGCTTCGCCGCGTGCTTCGCGAAGACGCGCACCGAGGCCGTCGGTGATCCCGGGATGAAGGACAAGACGTTCGCCGTCACCGACGCCGACAACGTCGCGATGCGCAAGCGCAAGGAGCCGGAGATCAAGGCGATCGTCGCCGCGGCCCCGACGGCCCTCGACGGCACCGACTTCTCCAGCAGCGACAACCGTCGCCGCGCGCTCGCCACCTGGATGACGGCGCCCGACAACCCGTGGTTCGCGAAGGCCGCCGTCAACCGCCTGTGGGCGCACTTCCTCGGGCGCGGCTTCGTCGATCCGATCACCGATTTCCGGCCGGGAAACCCCGCGGTCGTGCCCGATCTCCTCGACGCGCTCGCGAAGGATTTCGTGTCATCTGGATATGACATACAGCGGCTGATCCGGCTGATCTGCGCGACCGAGGTTTACCAGCGCGCCGCCGCCGGGACGGCGAAAGACAAGCTCTGGTCGCGCTTCCGCACCGAGCCGCTCGCGCCCGACGAGCTCCTCGACTCGCTGGTCGTCGCCACCGGGGCCGACGCTGTCGCCGAGCGCGGCAACAAGAACCTCGAGGCCGTGCGCGAGCGGCTCGACAAGCAGATCTCGTTCCTCTTCGACGTCGACGAAGAGTCCGACGCGCCCGACTACGACGGCTCGATCCCGCAGGCGCTGTTCCTCCTCAACGGCGCCTTCGTCAACAGCAGCGCGCGCGCCATCCCGGGCTCGGCCCTCGCCGAGGTGATGGCGCTCGCGGGCGACGACGACGAGAAGATCAAATCGCTCTACCTGCGCACGCTCTCGCGCGCGCCCGACGCCGGCGAGCTCGCCGCCGCGAAAGAGGGGCTCGCGAACCCGGCGGTCGAGGACGAAGAGCCCGCCCCCGATCCGAAGGTCGAGGCGAAGACGAAGGACAGGAAAGGCAAGGGGCGAGGCAAGGGTGTCGTCGGCGCGAAGGCTGGAAAGGCCCACGCCGCGCAGGGGAAGAAGGCCGCCTACGAAGATCTGTTCTGGGCCCTGCTCAACTCGAGCGAGTTCGCTCTCAACCACTGATCAGGAGCCGCGATGAACCGACTCGACAGCGATCGCCGACGCTTCCTCGGCACCCTCGGCGGCGGCCTCTTCGGCGCGCTCGCGGCCTCGTGGCTCGATCCGCGCGTCGCGCTCGCCGCCGGCGCCGCGCCCGCGGTCGCCGCGAAGGCCACCGCGTGCATCGTGCTCTGGATGAACGGCGGGCCGAGCCACGTCGACACCTTCGATCCCAAGCCGGGCACGCCGTCGGCAGGGCCTTTCAAGGCGATCCGCACGCGGGCCAAGGGCGTGAGCATCTGCGAGCACCTGCCGCGCGTGGCGGATCAAGCGCATCACCTGGCGATCCTCCGCGGCATGTCGAGCCGCGAGGGCAACCACGATCGCGCGCGCTACCTGCTCCACACCGGCTACGCGCCGAACCCGACGGTGATCCACCCCGCGCTCGGCGGATGGATGAGCGAGGAGCTCGGGCCGAGCGGCGATTTGCCCACGTTCATCAGCCTCGGCGGGCCGAGCGCGACGGCGGGCTTCCTCGGCGCGCAGCACGGCCCGTTCATCGTGCAGAGCGCCGTCGAGGCGCCGCAGAACGTCGCGCGCGCGCCCGCCGTCGGCCCCGCGCGCTTCGAGAAGCGCCGCGCGACGCTGGAGAAAATGGAGGCGCATTTCGCGGCAGAGGCAACCGACGTGAAAGTCGACGGGCGTCGCGCCGTCTACGAGAAGGCGATCCGCATGATGCGCGCGCCGGGCCTCGGCGCCTTTGATCTCTCGTCGGAGCCGAAGGCCGTGCTCGACGCGTACGGCGACAGCGACTTCGGTCGACGGTGCCTCACGGCGCGTCGCCTGGTCGAGTCCGGCGTTCGCCTGGTCGAGGTCACGCTCGACGGGTGGGACACGCACCAGGACAACTTCGGCCGCACCACGAAGCTCATGGGCGCGCTCGATCCCGGGATGAGCGCGCTGATAGCCGATCTCGAGAAGCGACACCTGCTCGAGAAGACTCTGGTGATCTGGATGGGCGACTTCGGCCGCACGCCGAAGATCAACGCCAACGACGGGCGCGATCATCACCCGGGCGCATGGACCGCGGTGCTCGCGGGCGGCGGCGTGCGCGGCGGCGTCGCGCACGGGCAGACCGACGCCACGGGCGACACCGTGGCCGCGGGGAAGATCGCCGTGCCCGATCTCTTCGCGACGGTGACGAAGCAGCTCGGGCTCGATCCCGACAAATCGTTCGATACGCCGTCAGGGCGGCCGATCGCGATCTCGGATGGAGGGCGCCCGCTCCACGAGATCACGGGCTGAACGCTCCGGCGAGGATCTCCCCCGCATGAGGGTGGCGGACACGTCAGGGGCCGATGGTGTGCTCGATGAAGTCGTAATACTTGCTGTCGGGCGCCTCGAGATAGAAGTACATCCGGCCCGACGAGTTGGCCGGCATGTCGTACGCGGGCGCGTCGGCGATCGAGTGGACCTCGTCGACTCCGTTGTTCTTGAAGCTCCAGAACACCTGGCTGTCGGAGTATTTGCCGTTGGTGTGGTCCAGGAACTTGAACGTCATCACGTTCTCGGCCGCGGGGATGTTGCTCACGTCCCAGCCTCAGGATGTTCGCGCGGGGGTATTCCCCCGGGAAATCAGGGGCTGAACGCGCGCACGTGGAGGCCTACCCAGAACGCGGCGGCCGAGCGCGCCGACGCCAGCAGCCGATCGCCGTGCGCGTCGAGGTGACGGCGCGCGTGCTCGGCGGTCGAGGCGCCGTGCTCGGCGTCGGCCTCGAGGTGGACCATGACGAAGCGCACCTGATCGCGGCCGAGGCCCAGGCGCCCGAGGTTCTTCGGGGCCGCCTCGGCGAGGTGACCACCGACGCTCTCGAGGACGTAGAGCGCGCCGAGCCACGTCGCGGGATCGTCGCTCTCCATCCAGGCGCGATGGAACGCGGTCACGTCGGCGGGCGTATCGCCCGCGGTCGTGAGGTTGAACGCCGCGAGATCGGCCTCGGCGAGCCGGTAGTGCCCGGCCTCCTCGCGCGCGAGGCGATCGAAAAATGCCTTCAAATAAGGCTCTTTTGCGCGCGTGGCGGCGTGGCGCAGGCGCTCGCCGCTGCCGCGCGTGTAGTGGACCATCGCCGAGAGGAAGCGCTGGTAGCCCTCGAGGTTCGTCGCGGCGAGGTGCGGCTTCACGGCCTCGGCCATGCTCGCGGGGAGGCGCTCGAGCTCGTTCCAGGTGTCGCTCATGGAAGTCCTTTCGGATCGATCAGCGCGCCCAGCATGGCGCGGGCGTGAGCGTGGTGGGGATCGCGGGGCAGGGCAGGGACTGTCGCGCCGTCGATCCACGACGCCCCGAGGCCGCGCGCGCTCCTGGTCGGGATCGCGCGGAGGGTGGAGAACGCCGGCACGCCGCGCGCATCGCGGCCGACGTCGATCTCGAGGAGCGCGCCGGTGCGGCAGGCCAGCGTCGGCATGATCGTCGCGAGGTTACCGAGCGACCACGCGATCAGCGCGAAGCGCGGCGGCCCGCCTCGCGTCGCCTGGAGCGGGCATGCGGGATCGGCGCCGTCGACGGAGACCATCTCGACCGGCTGGAGCACGTGCGGCGACGAGCCGACGATCACGTCGACGCCGAGCTCGATCAGCCGCCGCGCGTGCGCGCGCTGCGTCGCGGCGGGCCAGTACTCGTACTCGAAGCCCCAGTGCGCGAGGAGGATCACGAGGTCTCCGCCGGCGAGCTTCGCCGCCGTGATCTGCGCCGCGATCCGCCGCCAGTCCGGCTCGTGCGCGGGATCGCCGAAGCGCGCCACCGGGATCCCCGCGGGCGGGGCGCCGACGAGGTGGTTCACGTCGTAGGTCACCGCCGTCAGGCCGACCGCGAGATCGCCGACGCGGACGCCGCTGATGGCGTCGCCGGGATCGACGCCGCCGAGCACCTCCACGCCGAGGCTCTCGATCGTGTCGCGCGTGCGTCGCAGCCCGTCGTGGCCTTGATCAAGCGCGTGGTTGTTGCAGAGCGACACCACGCAGGGCCGGTCGCTGCGCCAGGCGTCGAGGTACTCGGGCGGGCTGTTGTAGTGGAGCGTCTCGTAGACGAAGCGCGGCACCGGGCGCTCGGGATCCATCGGCGTCTCGAGGTTGACGATGGCGAGATCGGCCGCGGCGATCCGCGCGCGCAGCGGCGGCGCCATCGTCTCGCGGAAGCCCGAGCGGATCCACATCAGATCACCGCCCGCGATCACCCGCACCGGCGAGCGGACCGCGCGGCTCCACGCGCCGCCCTCCAGGTAGGCCCGGGCGCGCGCGTGGTGCTCGCTGTCATCCATCGTCCACGGTGTGCGACGGTGGACGACGCTCTTGACCAGGTAGCGCAAGTTGCGGTCCCAGCGCCACAGCGGCCAGGGCCCGTCCTCGTAGCGGATGCCCTCGTAGAGCGCGGCGAGGCGCGGTGATCTCGGCGCGGGGACGCTCAACGGCGATCTCCTTTCAGGAAGCGGTGGCCATCGCTCACGTGGACGGGACCGGCGCGAAACGCCGCCCAGAACACGCGAAAGTAGCCGTCGAAGAGCGGCGCGTCGCGCTCGACCAGCGCCCCGCGGATCCGCGCGTGAACGCGGGCGAGGTTGTACCCGGGCACGCGCGGAAACAGGTGGTGATCGAGGTGGTAGTTGAGCCCGTTCCAGATCCACGACCACAGCGCCGTCGTGCGCACCGTCGTCGCGGTGTGGAAGCGATCGCCCTTCCAGGTGTTGGCGAAATGATCCGACACCGACTTCAGGCCGTTCCACGGCGTCGCGAAGAGCAGCGGGACCAGCCAGATCTGGAGCGCGATCGAGACGAGGCCGCGCGGCGCCAGGACGAAGCGGAACACGATCACGTACGCGAGCGCGTAGAGGAAGAGCTCGGCGAGGTGGCGCGGCCAGGCGCGGCGCGCGTAGAAGACCGCGGGATACAGCACGTTGAAGTGCAGCGGCGCCAGCGCGAGGCCGAGGAAGATCACCACGTAGTACTGGGCCTTCACGAGGCCACCGGCCGCGCCGACGTTGTACGCGTCGGGATCACGCTCGGTGCGGTTGTACCAGTGGTGACGCAGGTGGGCGTGGCGCGCGGCGCTGTACGAGACCCCGAAGAGCGCGCTGAAGAGGTGCCCGTAGAGCTCGTTCTGCCAGGGCTTCGCGAAGAGGTTGTGGTGCCATGCGTCGTGCCCGAGCTGGACCAGGCCATTGATCAGGAAACCGGCGAAAATCCAGAGCGGAATGCGCGCCCACCAGGGCTCGACGCGCGTCGCGGCGAGGCCGAGCGCGAGCCACGCGGCGAAGAGCAGCGCCGTCATGCCGAGCGCGTACGCGGCGCGCGGCCGGGTGAGCTCGCGCAGCTCGTCGCGATCGATGGGCAACCCCGCGGTGCCGCGCGAGGGCTCCAGCGCGTCGTCGGGATCGTGGTCGGCGATCATCGGCGCGCTCCGGGGAGATAGCGCGGCGTGCGCGCGCAGTAGTCGGCGTACGTCGCGCCGAAGCGCTCGCGCAGGAAGGCCTCTTCCGCGAGGACGAGGCCGTGGATGCCGAGGCCGACGAGGCCGCACAGCGCCAGCAGGAGCGCCGATGGATGCCAGAGCGTCATGCCGGCGAGGAACGTCCACGAGCCGACGTAGATCGGGTTGCGGGTGAGCGCGTGGAGCCCGCCGCGTCGCAGCTCGGAGGGAGCGTCGCGCGGGTCCTGGCCGACCCGGAACGCCGCGCCCATCGAGGCCTGACTCGCGGCCATGAGCGCGAGGCCGAGCACGGCGATCGACCACGAAATCAAGGGGGAAACGACGAAGAGAGAGTGACCCGGGAGCGAGGCGCGGAACCCGCTCGAGGTGGCCGAGGCGATCAGCGTCGCCGCCCAGCCGAGCGACGCGACGGAGACGAAGCGCGTGACACGCTGGTGCGACGACGAGCCGCGTCGGTAGAGCACGAGCGGGCTGCGACGGAAGCGGATCCAGTGCACCGCCGCGGATCCGAAATGGCCCACGACGAGGTGCAGCGACGCGAACGCGAGGTGGAGCCCCGGCGCCTCTTCGAGCGTCACGCGATCACCTCGGATCGCAGGCCGTGATGACGCGCGAGCCAGGCGCTCATCGCGTCGACGAAGGCCTCGAGATCGGCGCGCGACCATAGTCCCTCGAAGCTCGACGCGTTGAGGATCAGCGCGCCGCCGAGCGAGTACCCGTTGGCGCCCCAGGTCGGCGTGTGCGTGCAGACGTGGAGGATGGGAAAGGGCGCGTCGGCGAAGTGGCGATCGAGCGTGCCCACGTAGGTCGTCACCATGGTGTTGGCGCGGAGCGGCGCGAGAAAGTCAGGGCGAACGTGGGTGCGGAGCATCGCCGTCGACGCGACGCGCGAGGCCATGAGGCACTCGATCAGCGTGGCCCACGGGACGCCCGCGCGCAGGAGGCGGCCGAGCTCGTCGGGTACGAGGCGAGCGAGCTTTACGGGGTGGTCGAGCGCGGCGCGCACGGCGGCGCTGTCGATCTCGACGGGGACGGCGGAGCAGCCGTTCTCCAGGGTGGCGCCGACGCCGAGCTCACGGCGGAGATCGATCGGGACGCGCAGGCGGATCGGCGCGGTCCACGTGGCGTGGCGATCGTGGGCGCACATCCCGGCGAGCACGGCCGCGAAGAACAGGCCCGAGCGCGCTTCGGGGCCGAAGCGGTCGCCGAGCGGGACGCGCAGCGTGGCCAGCATCGGCGCGCCGACGGTGTCGCTGCGGCGGCCGAGCGCCTGGCCGCGGCGCGCGAGGACGCGGCGGCGTGGATCGAGGATGGCAGGGAGCGCTCGCAGGCGCTTCGCGGCGCCTGCGAGCGCGCGAGCGTCGGAGATCTGCGCGGGGCCGAGGCGCGTCTCGGGGCGGGGAGCACCCGCGAGGATCTGCCACAGGCGCCGGTTCAAGTGCATCTGCGAGCGCGCGTCGCCGATGGCGTGGTGGAGCTGGAGCGCGACGAGGGCCGCCCCGTCCACGTCGTCAACGAGCGGAGCCACCGTGATCCGCAGCGGGACGTCGCGCGCGAGATCGATGGGCTCGCGCAGCAGCCGCGCGATGAGCTCGCGCCGCGGAGTGGCGGGCAGCTCGCGCACGGCGCGGGTGACGTCGGCGTCGGTGCGCGAGCGCGGGATCCAGTCGTTCTGCGCGGGATCCCAGGCGAAGCGCAGGCGCTCGATCTCGGCGACGAGCTGGCCCACCGCGCGGCGGAGCGCCTCGACGCGCGGCGCGGCGCGGGTGGTGATGAGCTCGCTGATCCAGATCGGCGCGAGCTCGCCGTCGACCCGCGCGAGGAGGCGATCTACGTAGTTTGCGCGCATGCCGACAGCCATCCTTCCACGAGCGCGCGGCCGGGTGGAGCGAGGGCGGCCGCCGCGAGCGCGACCCTCGCGTCGTCGCGCCGCGAGCCGGGGAGCCGCTGCAAGATCACCTCGTCGGGGCGCGTCACGTGCGGCCTCACGCCCACCGGCACGAACCCGACGCGCTCCAGCGCGGGGAACGCGGCCACGAGCTGATCGCAGGGCAGGTGCAGGAGATCGACGCGCGCGGTCTCGGCGTCGAGCGCGGCCGCGAGCGGCATCCCCCGGGGCGGTCGCATCACCACGCGCCGCAGCAGATCGAGGGCCGGGTTGCGCTCGATCGTCTCGAGCCCGAGCCGGTGCAGCGTCAACGTCGCGTCGCAGGGGAGCGCGGTGATCTCGAGATCGGCGAACACGCCCCCGAGCCACGCGCCCCAGGGCCCGCGCGGTACCAGCACCACGTGCGGCCGAGCTGGCAGGCGATCCGGGCGCACCACGGTGGTCATCGTCAGCGCCTGCATCGGCGTCGTCGGGTGCGCGAGGCCGACGAGGCGCTCGCCTTCCACGTAGTCGACGATCACGCCGGTGGGGCGCGCGCGCATGTACCGCGCGGCGTAGCGCTGCGCGAGCGGGTGCCAGGTCGAGGTGTTCTGGTGGACGAAGACGCAGCGATCGCCGAGCCAGGCGAGGAGGCGATCCCACACGACGGCGTCGGGGGTGCCGGCGCGCGCTCGCGCTCCGCGGAACGAGAGGCCGGACTCGACATAGTCGCCGAGCGAGTCCTTGAAGAGGAACGCGGTGTGGCTGAGCAGCTGGCCCGCCGGCTCGAAATCGCCCCAGAGCGCCGCGCGGTTCGATCGGATCAGCGCGGCCACGCCGCCGGGCTCGTAGAGCGCGCGGTACGAGTACGTGTCGCCGTACACCTCCCGCAGGAGCGCGACGAAGGCCGGCTCGTCACGCTCCTGGAGCAAGCGCATCCCGGCGTTCAGGCGACGCCCGCGACCGCGCTGAAGGCCTTCGAGAGCTCGTCCATCCGGGCGCGGGCGCGGGCCTCGGCGCCCTCGATCGGCTCGCCCGCGTGCATCGGCTCGCGCAGATCGAAGTAGAACTTGATCTTGGGCTCGGTGCCGCTCGGGCGCGCGATGATCCGGCTGCCGCCCTCGAGCTCGTAGGCCAGCACGTTGCTCGGCGGGAGCGCGAGCTTCTCCTCGGCGCCGGCGGCCGTGCGCCGCGTCTGCGCCTGGTAGTCCGACGTCGACACCACCGCGTGGCGGCCGATCGTGGTCGGCGGATTCGCGCGGAGCTTCGTCATGATCTCGCCGATCTGGGCGACGCCTTCGGCGCCGGGGAGCGTGCTCGACTTCTGCCCGCTGACGAAGAGGCCGTAGCGGCGCGACAGCATCTCGAGCTCGTCGAGCAGCGTCTTGCCCTCGGAGGCGCGCCGGGCCGCGAGCTCGGCGGCGATCACCGCGGCGCTGATCCCGTCCTTGTCGCGGACGTTGTCGCCGACCGTGTAGCCGAGCGCTTCTTCGAAGCCGAAGACGAAGCGCATGCCCTCGGTGCGCTCCAGATCCATCGCGCGGTTGGCGATCCACTTGAAGCCGGTGAGCGTCTCCTCGTAGTACACGCCGAGCGCCTTGGCGATCACGCCGAGCATGGGCGACGAGACCAGCGACGCGAGCACGACGCGGCCCGTGGTCCCCGCGTCTTTGCCCTCGGTGAGCACGTAGTGGCCGAGGATCGCGCCGACCTGGTTGCCGGTGAGCTGGATGAATTTCCCCGCGGGGCCGCGCACCGCGAGGGCGAGGCGATCGACGTCGGGATCGTTGGCGATCACCAGGTTCGCGCCGATGCGATCGGCGTTTTCGTAGGCGAGATCGAGCGCGCCCTTCTCCTCGGGGTTGGGGAATTTCACCGTCGGGAACGCGCCGTCCGGCTCGGCCTGCTCGGGCACGGTGGTGATCGCGGTGAAGCCGGCCTCGGCGAAGGCCATGCGCGCGACGCGGTTGCCCGTCCCGTGCATCGGCGTGTAGCTGATCGGGATCGATCGATCGCCGCCCGCGTGGACCCAGAGGCCGCGCACGGCGTCGAGGTAGCGGCGCTCCATGTCGTCGCCGAAGAGCTTCACGGCGCCCGACGCGAGCGCCTCGGCGTAGGGCGTGAGCGGCACCGCGTCGGCCTCGGGCGAGGCGGCGATCTCCTTCGCGATCCCGCTGTCGTGCGGCGGGATGATCTGCGCGCCGTTGCTCCAGTAGACCTTGTACCCGTTGTACTGCGGCGGGTTGTGGCTCGCCGTCACCATCACGCCGGCCGCGGCGCCGAGGTCTTTCACGGCGAAGGCGAGCAGCGGCGTCGAGCACGGTCGCGGCGTCACGTGCGCGGGGATGCCGAGCGAGGCCAGCACGCTCGCGGTGTCCTCGGCGAGCTCGCGCCCGAGGATGCGCCCGTCGTAGCCGATGACGACGCCGCTCGTGCGCGTGAGCTCCGGCGCCTGCGCGAGCAGGTATTTGCCGAGGCCGTACGTCGTCTTGCGGACGACGGCGCGGTTCATCCGGGACTCGCCGCCGCCGAGGAGCCCGCGGAGGCCCGCGGTGCCGAACTCGAGCATGCCGACGAAGCGCTCGGCGAGATCGGCCGCCGCCTTGGCGTCGCCGGCGCGCGCGGCGTCGATCAGCGCGCGGACCTCGGCTTGCGTGGTGGGATCGGGATCGTGCGTGGCGAAGCGGGCGGCGCGGTCGAGCAGGGAGGCATCCATGGGTGGGCGACATTTACCACCGGAGCCCCGCGGCGCGTATCCCTCTCCGGGAGGGCGATCCCGTATGCTGCCGTTCGAGAGGCGGCTTCGTGTCATCGCGGCTCACCATCGGAACCATCTTCGCTGAACGCTACCGGGTCGAGCGCTGCCTCGCCCAGGGAGGCATGGGCGAGGTCTACGAGGTGGTCCACCTCGAGACGGAGCGCCGCCGCGCCCTCAAGGTCATGCACGCGCACGTCCTGATGGGCGACGACAGCAGCGGCCTGCGCGAGCGCTTCCGGCGCGAGGCCCGCGTGGCCGCGCACGTCGAGAGCGAGTTCATCGTCGACGTCTTCGACGCCGGGATCGACGAGGCGACGGGCCAGCCCTTCCTGGTGATGGAGCTGCTCCGCGGCGAAGAGCTCGGCCTGCGCCTCAAGCGGCTCGGCCGCATCCCGCCGGTCGAGGCCGCGATCTATCTGCACCAGACGGCGCTGGCCCTCGACAAGACCCACAAGGCGTCGATCGTTCACCGCGACATCAAGCCCGGAAACATCTTCGTCACCGAGCGCGAAGACGGCCAGCCGTGGATCAAGGTGCTCGATTTCGGCATCGCCAAGATCGTCGCCGAGAGCACCGCCGCGTCGTCGACGCAGGCCCTGGGAACGCCGCTCTACATGGCGCCAGAGCAGTTCGATCCGCACGCGCGGATCACGGCCGCGGCCGACATCTACGCGCTCGGAATGGTCGCGTACACGCTGCTCACCGGACGGCCGTACTGGGCGCCCGAGGCCCGGGCCGGCGGGGTGTTCGCGCTGGCGTCGATCGCCATCCAGGGTCCGCAGGAGCCCGCCAGCATTCGAGCCGCCGCGCGCGGCGTCACCTTGCCGCCGGGGTTCGACGCGTGGTTCGCGCGGGTCACGGCGCGCGATCCCTCGCACCGCCACGAGAGCGCGACCGAGGCCGTTCGCGCCTTCGCGGTCGCGCTCGGGATCGCGCCCCTGGCGTCGAGCCCGGCGTCGGCGCGCAACCTCGCCGCGCCGGTCGCGCCGCGCCTCGCGCCGGATCCGACGATGACGTCGCAGCTCGTCACGGTGCACCCGGTGCTGCCCGAGACCACGAGCACCCTCGTCGCGCCCAGCCAGCCGGCGCTCACGGGCGCCACGATCCGCCCCGCGAGCTTCCCGACGCTGTCGCGCCCCGAGGTCGCGTCGGGGCGCGATCGCACCAGAACGATCGTCGGGGCGGCCCTGGTGCTCAGCCTGGGGATCGCGATCGGGCTCGCGGGAAACGCGCTCCGGGCCGGCGCGCCGGGGCCGCCCCGCGCCTCCTCCGCGGCGACGAGCAGCGCGTCGGCCGTCGCGGTCTCCGTCGACAGCGCGGTGGCGGCGATCACGGCCTCGGCGCCGCCCGCTATCGCACCGCCCCAGACTTCTGCGCTCGCCTCGGCGGCGCCCTTCGCTTCCGCGGAGCGCACCAAGCCCGCGCCGCCGCGGATCCCGCCACCGCGGAAATATACCCGTGATTGAGCGGCGCTGACGATGGTGATACGCAGGGTGGCGAGGGGCGATCGCTCCGCCGCCATGCCTGATCCTCGCTCACTCGCCGCAGCGCTGTTCCTCGGCCTCCTGGCGAGCGCGGCGCCCGCGCGGGCAGGCTCCGATCCTGCGGAGACGCTCTTTCAGCAGGGGATCAAGGAGATGACGGCCGGCCGGTTCGAGGCGGCGTGTCCGTCCATCGAGCAGAGCTATCGAATCGATCCCAAGCTCGGGGCCCTGTTTGCGCTGGCCGAGTGCGAGTCGAAGCGCGGACGCCTCGCCACGGCCGTCACGCGCTACGAAGAATACCTCGCGGCGCACGCGCGGCTCTCGCCCGACAAGAAGGCCAAGCAGGGAGACCGCGCCCTCGTCGCGCGCCGGCAGGCGGAGGCGCTCCGGCCCGATCTGCCGCAGCTCACGCTCGCGCTCCCGCGCGAGGCCCCGAAGGGCACCGTGGTGCGCTGCGACGGAGCCCCGCTGAGCGCGGGCGCGCTGGGCGGGCCGATTCCGATGGATCCGGGAGAGCACGTGATCACCGCCGGAGCGCCCGGAGGGCCGCTGTCGGAGGTGCGTTTGAAGCTCGCCCGCGGACAGCGGATGCACCTCGATCTCACCGTGATGCCAGCTCCGACGCGGGCGCCGGCGTCGACGCCGCCGGGCGCGCCCGAGCCGCCGGCCGCGGCCGCGCCGGTGGAGGACGCCCACGCCTCCTCGGGACGGCGCGTGGGGGCCTATGTCGCCGGGGGCGTCGGGCTCGTGGGGCTGACTCTGGGCGGCGTCCTCGGCGGCCTGGCGCTGGGCCGGAAGAGCACTGTCGACGCGAACTGCACGGAGACGGCGGATCCCGGCACGCTCGGCTGTCACGGCCCTGGATACCAGGCCTCGCGCGATCTCCAGCGCTTCGGTGTCTGGAGCACGGTGGGCTTCGCGGTCGGCGCCGCCGGAGGCCTCGTGGCCATCGTCCTCGTCGCGACATCGCCTGCAAAGCCGAAGAGCGACGCGCCGACTGGCATGGTGCGAAGGCGAGAGTCGACGCCGATCACCGCGGCTCTCGGCCTGCGATCGATCGGCCCGGGCGCGACGACGGTGGGAATCGAGGGCACGTGGTGAGCGAATCGCGATTGACCACCATCGTCGGCATGGTGGCCCTCGGCCTCGGGGCGGCGCTGGCCGGGTGCTCTCTCCTCCTCGGCGAAAACAAGGACTTCAAGGATCTCGACGCCACCGGGAGCACCTCGGCGGAGAGCGCGTCGAGCGCGGGAGGCGCCGGGGGCAAAGGGGCGTCGAGCGCCGGTGGAGCGATGTCCTCCGGCGGCGGCGCGGGCACCGGGGGATCGGGCGCGGGCAGCACGTCCGGGCAGAGCGCCGGAACGGGAGGTTGCTCGTCGGGGCAAGGGGGTTGTGGCAGCACGGCCAGCAGCAGCGCCGCGTCGTCGAGCAGCGCCGCGTCGTCGAGCGCGTCGACCGGCACCGGCGGCACGGCCCCGTGCGGCGGCGCGAACGCGCTGGATACGCTCTTCGACACCTTCACGGGCAGCCCGCTCGACGGCGCGAAGTGGGGAAAGTACACCGACGGAACGGGCAGCTCGGCCGCCCAGACGAACAACCAGCTCGCCGTGTTCGAGACCGGCGCTGCCGGGACCGACGCCGGGATCTTCTCGCAGGGTGCCTATTCGCTCAAGGGATGCAGCGCGTCCGTCAAGGTGCTCGACGCCCCGAAGATCGATGGGCTGTCGGCGTTCTTCCTGCTGAGCACCAAGGGCAACTCGGCCTACGAGCTCTCGTTCGTGCAGGATGGCATCTACCTCAACATGGAGATCCACGATCCCGGCGGCCTCAAGGCCTCGAACCAGGTCAATTTCACCAAGGGGGTTCAGGTCTACTGGCGCTTCCGCGAGGCGCCGGACTCGGGCGGTACCATCCACTGGGAGACCTCGCCCACCGGCGTCGTCTGGACCGAGGTCTTCAGTTACCCGACCGCGAGCCTGGGCTTTGCCATCAACCAGCTCGAGGTGAACTTCGGGGCCTCGTCGAGCGGGGCGGCGGGGACGACCGTGCATTACGACGATTTCAACGTGGTGCCGTAGGGCCGAGATCGGCGGCCTGACCGCGCGACCGCCGTCTCCAGGAGCGGACGACCGATCGCGCGCGGGCTCGCAACGACATCCCGGGTAAGCTGTCGCCGATGGACGCCCCCGGCCCGCCCCCGTCTCCTCCTGAAACGCCCTCGAAACCCGTATCGCCGACGCGGGGCGAGCAGCTGCGCGCCGCGCCCGTCACCTCGGTTCTCATCGCCGTCAACGTCGCGCTCCTCGCGCTGAGCTACGCGTGGGGCGTCCCGGCGCACGACGCCGTCCTGCGCCGCATGGGCGCCAACATCGGCTCGGACGTGCGCTCGGGCGAGATCTATCGCCTCTTCGCCTCGGCGTTCCTCCACGCCAACGCCGTTCACCTCGGCTTCAACATGCTCGCCCTGTGGAGCCTCGGGCCGTTCCTGGAGACGCTCCTCGGCCGCAGACGCTATCTGGTGCTCTATGCCGTGTCGGCCCTCGGCGGCGCCGTCGCCAGCACGCTGTTCGGCGGCGATCGCTGGAGCGTGGGCGCGTCGGGCGCGATCTTCGGCCTGATGGGGGCGGGGATCGCCCTCGCCGTTCGCCCGAAAGGCCTGCTCCCCGACGCGGTCGCCGCCGCGATCAAGCGCCGCGCCGCCGGGCCGCTGATATTCAATCTGCTCTACAGCCTCACCCCGGGCGTCGACATGCTCGCTCACGTCGGCGGCCTCATCGCCGGTGGAGCGCTCATGGCCACGGTGCTCACGAACGGCCTCGTCCCGATGGGCGAGCGGCGTGCTCTCGACGCCGCCGAGCGCGCGCCGAGCCTGCTCTCCACGGTGGCCGCGTGGGTGGCGGGAGCCGTCATGGCCGCGTCGGTCCTCGTGGCCTTCGTCGCGGGGCGACCGTGGCAGGTCAACGCTCCTCCGCAGCTCCAGCGCACCACGGTGGGCGACTCCGGCGTCTCGCTGGAGCTACCGACAGCGGTGCTCGGCGACACGTCGCACGCCGAATTGAAGCCCGGGAGCAACGTCGAGATGTACACGTTCGGCAAGCTCACCCGCGCGCCGATGGCAGCGCGGTGGTTCAGATCCAGGCCTGGCGCTCGTCCTGCGCGAACTGTCGAAAGGTGATGGCGGGCCGTCCGAGCAGGCGGCGAGTGTCGTCGGTGATCTTCGCGGCGAGGCCGAGCTTGGCGGTGGTGTAGATGGCGAGCATGACGAGGACGAACGCCCGTGGCTGCCCGCGTTCGCGCCAGGCTCGATAGAACCGCAACGCCGACGGATCGCTGTAGGTGATTGTCCGGTTCAACGCGAGGCTCAGCTCGTGGGCCACCTCGGCGTACGAGAGGGCTTCGTCGCCGGTGAGCGGATACGCGACGTTGCGGTGCCCTTCGAGGAGCGCCTTGGCGCCCACGGCGGCGAGATCCCGGACATCGATGAAGCTCGTGCGGCCTTTGCCGGCGGGGACGAAGACGTCGTTACGATCTTTGATGTCGTCACGGTGGGTGGTGCTGAGATTCTGCATGAAGAAGCTGGGGCGCAGGAACACCCAGTCCATGCCGCTCTCCAGCAAGAGCTGCTCCACCGCGCGATGCGGTACGACAGGGTTTCTCTCGGCGCCGAGAAGCGAGAGGAACACCACTTGCTGGACGCCCGCGGCCTTCATTGCCGCGATGGCAGGGCCGAGATCGCGTCGGGCGTTGCCCATCGCGGGTGGGCGCATCAGAAAGACGCGCTCCACACCCTGAAATGCGGTGAACGTGCCGGGATCGAGGAAGTCGAAGCGCACGGCCTTTGCGCCGGAGGGCACCTTTGTGTCTTCCGAGCGGACGGCAGCCAGCACCGGCGCACCCGCGGCGACGAGGAGCGCGAGGATGGCAGAGCCGACGTTGCCCGTGGCGCCGGTCACGAGGATGCGTGGAGTGTTCGTCATGCGGTTCGGTGTTCTCTACCAGACGACGGGGCGATCCGGGATCCATTCGCCGCTCCCACTGCTGGGCGTCCGCTGGCTTTCATGTCTGCCGGCGCCACCCGAGCTGCTCGCGGATCACGATCGCGTCGGCTCCGACTTCGGCTGATCCTGCCCGCGATCGGCGAGAGACTTCGCGCCGGTGCGCTTGCCCTCGGGGGAGAGGTGCTCGATGACGGCGTTGATCTCCGCGCCGAGGAGCACCGCCAGCGCCGAGATCCAGATCCAGAGCAGCAGCACGATGACGCTGCCGAGCGCGCCATAGATCACCTCGTAATTGCCGAAGTGACCGACGTAGAGCGAGAAGCCCAGGGAGGCCACGAGCCAGGCCAGGACGGCGAACACCGACCCCGCCGTGATCAGCTTGAAGTCCTGCTCCACGTCGGGGAGGAAGTAATAGAGGCACGCGACCAGGAAGATCATGATCACCGCTGCCGCCGGCCATCGGAGCCACAGCACCACGGTGCCGAGCGGCTCGCCCAGCGCTCCCGCAAACGCAGGTGTGGCGACGGCGATGGCCGAGGCCGCGATGAAGAGAATCGCGGCGGCGAGGGTCACCAGCAGCGCGAGGCCGCGCGTCTTCCAGAACGGGCGATCATCGTGGACGTCGTAGGCAATGTTGAACGCGGTGATGAGCGACGCCACGAGGCCTGACGCGGCCCAGATGGCGCCGATGGCGCCCAGGGTGAGCAAGCCGGGGCGAGTCCCGGAGGTGAGCGCGCGCAATCGCTCGCCGAGCAGATCGGACACCTGCGCCGGCGCCACGCGACGGATCTGCTCGATCATCGCGTCGAGGGTGCCTGGATCGATGACCACGCTCGCCAGCGCGACGGCGAAGAGCAGGAAAGGAAACAGCGCGAGAACCGCAGAGAACACGACCGATCCGGCGAAATCGACGAGGTTGTCATTGCGGACCTCGCGCCAGAGCGTGCGCGCGAAGTCGCGCCAGGGAATGTCCCTTCCCGGCAGGATCATGCGCTCAACGTGCGTCGGGGAAGCCACGGTGCCAAGCGCGCTGCGTGGCCGCGCCGGCGCCCACGTGATCCCGCAATCATGTCAGGGGGACTCCCACGGTCGACGGGCGACGTCGGGCACCACCGCGCCCGAACCCGTTCAGCCGCGCAGCTTCCCGAGCTGCCCCAGCATCATGCCGAGCCCGGCCATCGCGACCGCGCCTGACCTCCCTCCGCGCGGATCTCCCCCACCAGCTGGCCGAGCGCGTCGCTGTTGCGGGCCGCGAGGACGAGCTTTGCCCCCCGCTTCGCCGCCATGCGCGCCGTCACGAGCCCGATCCCGCTGCTGGCGCCGGTCACCACCATCACCTGCTCTCTCGAGGGTTTCAGTGAAACCATTTTCTCGCTCCCCTCTGGATGAACATCGATTTCATCAACGAGCATAGTATTCGACCACCAGCGTCTCGCGGAGATCGGCGATGGGGATATCGTCGCGCGTCGGCGCGGCGATCCGGAGTCGCGCCGCCGCCGCCCCGCGACGGCCGGGCCGTGCTGTCCCGGCGGATAAGGACGGTCTTCCGCCGTGTGCCGGGTGAGCCCGCTCAGCGTCGTGCCCAATCGCCGCACGATCCTTCGTCGCGGTCCGGTATAACGAGCCATCGTGAGCACCTCCCTCCGCCAGTGCTCGTGCAATGCGGTGGGGGCCGCTCGGCGAGCAGCATCCGATTCATCGCGCTGACCGGCCTCGCTCGCCCGAGCCGCTGCGCCCTCGCCCGCTCGCGCACGAGGGAGGGACTGTGCACCGGGCGCCCGATGCGGGTCCGGCCCGCGGCGTGCACGCCGCTCGTGTCACCATCAACGCTCCACGCGCGTCCACCTGACGAGAGGGCTCTTTCATGCCTCGCGAGTACCCGACTCCACCGTTCGCCGAGCAGTCGCAGCCCGTGCCCGGCCGCACGAAGCAGATGACCCCGCCTCCCGACCACGGGGAGCAGACGTACAGGGGACTGGCCGCCTCACCGGCAAAGCGACCATCGTCACCGGCGGTGACTCGGGTATCGGCCGGGCGGTGGCCATCGCCTTCGCGCGCGAGGGCGCCGACGTGTTGATAGCCTACCTGGACGAGGACGAGGACGCGCGCGACACCGCTCGTCTGGTCGAGAGGCGGGCAGGAGGGCAGTCCTCGTCGGGGGCGATCTCGCTGATCCGGCCCATTGCCGCGCGATCGTGGAGCGCGCGGTCCAGGCGTTCGGTAGGATTGACGTGCTGGTGAACAACGCCGCGTTCCAGATGAGCCACGCGTCGCTCGACGAGATCAGCGACGAGGAGTGGGACCGCACGTTCGCCATCAACATCGGCGCCATGTTCCGGATCACGAAGGCCGCCGTGCACCACATGCGGCCCGGCGGCGCGGTCATCAACACCACGTCGGTCAACCTCGATACGCCGCGTCCGACGCTCGTGGCCTACGCCGCGACCAAGGCGGCCCTCCAGAACTTCACGGGCAGCCTGGCGCAGCTCCTGGCCGACAAGGGCATTCGCTCCAACTGCGTCGCGCCCGGCCCGATCTGGACGCCGCTCATCCCCTCGACGATGCCCCCCGAGCAGGTCAAGACCTTCGGGAGCGACGTCCCGATGAAGCGGCCGGGGCAGCCCGCCGAGCTCGCGCCCGTGTACGTGCTCCTGGCCTCCGACGAGGCCAGCTACGTCTCGGGAGCCACTGTCGCCGTGACCGGCGGCAAGCCCGTGATCTGAGCGCGTCGCGCGAGGTGGACTGGCATGGACAAGCAACCTTTGAAGCCGAGCACGCCGGAGGCGCGCGCCGACGCCGCGCCCTGCCCGCTCGAGATGTGGGGTGGCGTAGAATGCACCGTCAACCGGGTCGGCGACGAATACTTCGAGCAGATGCGGCGTAACGGTCACTTCGATCGAATGACCGACATCGAGCGATTCGCCGAGCTCGGGATCCGTGCCATTCGCTACCCGGTGCTGTGGGAGCAGATCGCGCCCACCGAGCTTGGCGAACCCGACTGGTCGTGGCCGGACGAGCGCCTCCGCCGTCTCCGCGCCGCCGGGGTGCGCCCCGTCGTCGGGCTCACCCACCATGGCAGCGGACCGCGCTACACGAGCCTCGTCGATCCCGCCTATCCCGCCAGGCTCGCGCGCTACGCGCGCCGCGTCGCGGAGCGTTATCCCTGGTTGACGGACTTCACGCCCGTCAACGAGCCGCTCACCACGGCTCGCTTCAGCGGTCTTTACAGGCACTGGTATCCCCACGGGTCCGATGCTCCTTGCCTCGCGCGGTCGCTCGTCAACCAGTGCCGCGCCGTCGCGCTCGCGATGGCGGCCGTGCGCGAGGTGATCCCGGGCGCGCGCCTGGTGCAAACCGAGGATCTCGGGCGCAAGGAAGAAGCGGCTACTGCTCGTGGTGTCCTCGGCCGTCATCGCCCTCTCCTGCCTCACCGTGGTGCTCTTTCCGACCTTCGTGCCCATCATCGCTTCGCAGGTGGCGCTCGGGGTCGTGCAAACGGCCTTCTCGCCCACGGTGGCCGCCATCAGCCTGGGAATGGTGGGGCACGGTCTGCTCGCGCGCCGCATCGAGCGGAACGAGAGCTTCAATCACGGCGGCAACATGGTCGCGGCTGTGGCGGCGGTGTTCATCGGCTGGTACATCTCGTACGAAGGGATCTTCTACTTCTCCATCCTCCAGTGTGCCGCCATCATCGTGGCCACGTTGATGATCAAGGAGAAGGACATCGACCACAACCTCGCTCGATCCCTGGAGGTGAACGCGGAGCCGCGCGGGCCGTCCCGCGAGAACGTGAAGAGGCTGTTCGCCGACAGGCGCGTCCTTCACTTCACCGTCGCCATCGGCCTCTGGAACGTGGCAAACGGGGCGATGCTGCCGACGCTAGGGCAGAAGCTCGGGATAACCAACGTCGCCCACTCGGCGCTCTATCTCTCCCTCTGCATCATCATCGCTCAGACCGTGATGGTCGTCGTCGCGCCGGCCGCCGCGGCGAGGGCCGCGCACGGCCGGAAGAAGCTCCTCTTGATCGCCTTCGTGCTCATGCCGGTGCGGGCCCTCGCCTTCGCGTTCGCCCAGAATCGGTATCTCCTGATCTCTCTCCAGGTCGTGGACGGCATCGGCGCTGGCATCTACGGCGTGGTGCTGATCCTGATGATGTCCGACCTCAGCTACGGCACCGGGTACTTCAACCTTCTTCAAGGCACCGTCTACGCGGCGGTGGGGCTGGGGGTCGCGGCGAGCAGCGTCATCGCGGGCTACATGATCGACCGCTTCGGGTACACCGCGAGCTTCCTCACGCTCGCCGCCATCGGCGCCTTCGCGACCGTCTACTGCTGGAAAGCGCTTCCAGAGAGCACTCCAGAGCGCCCGCCGCGATCCACCGAGTGAGCGGCGAGGCCTCTCGACGTGCGTGCTCCGGCTGTCGCTCGGCGGCCACGCCGCGTCACTCTCAGCCTCACATCACCAGGCCACGAGGCTGGCCGACTCCGGGCCAGACTCGGACGGGCTCTCGACCGCAGCGGTCGCTCGCGTGGCGACGGACGGGCGTGCGGTTCGCGCGCGCGACGGAGCGAGCTCAGCCTTCGCTTTTCAGCTCATGGTCGGCTCTGTGGTCGCTGGTACGCTCCTTGTAAACACTCCCGGCGACGTATCGAGCTTGGTGGTCATGGAAACCGAGGAGGGAGCTGATGAAGTCGAGGCGGCGGCCGGACGTGGTCTGTTTGTCCCACCTGCGCTGGAGCTTCGTGTTTCAGCGCCCACAGCACCTGCTCTCGCGCTGCGCCAGGGGGCGACGGGTCTTCTTCGTCGAAGAGCCGGTCTTCGACGGCGGGCGTCCCCGGCTCGAGGCGGCTCCGATCGATCGTCATGGGGTCCGCGTGCTGACTCCACATCTCCCGGTGGGGCTCGGTGACGCGGAGTGCGCCGCTTCGCAGCGCGCGCTCATCGATGGCATGTTCGAGCGCCACCGCATCACCGAGCACGTGCTCTGGTATTACACGCCCATGGCCTTGCCGTTCACGCGGCACCTCTTGCCGGCGGCGACCGTCTACGACTGCATGGACGAGCTCTCGGCCTTCGCCGGGGCGCCGTCCGCGCTCGCGGAGCGCACCGCGGAGCTGCTCCGGCGAGCGGACCTGGTCTTCACGGGCGGTCCGAGCCTCCACGAGGCCAAGCGCACGCTCCACCCGAGCGTGCACCTCTTCCCCAGCAGCGTCGATGTCGCGCACTTCGCGCGGGCGCGCGGGCACCTCGCCGAGCCCGCGGATCAAGCGGTGATCCCGCGGCCGCGAGTCGGCTTCTTCGGCGTCCTCGACGAGCGCCTCGATCTCGACCTGATCGGCGCCCTGGCCCGGCTCCGGCCCTCGCTCCAGATCGTGCTCGTCGGGCCGGTGGTGAAGATCGATCCGGCCACGCTCCCGCGCGAGCCCAACATTCATTACCTGGGCCAGAAGTCGTATGACGAGCTCCCTTCGTACCTGGCCGGCTGGGACGCGGCGATCTTGCCCTTCGCGCGCAACGCCTCGACGCGGTTCATCAGCCCGACGAAGACACCGGAGTACCTGGCGGGCGGGAAGGCCGTCGTCTCGACCTCGATCCGCGACGTGGTCCAGCCCTACGGGAGCCTCGGACTGGTGCGCATCGCCGACGATCCGCTGGAGTTCGCCGCGGCGATCGATGCCAGTCTCGCCGAGCCTCCCGGGGCCGTCGGCGCGCGAGCAGACGCCTTCCTCGCCCGGATGTCGTGGGACGAGACCTGGGCGGGAATGGAGACGCTCGTGGATCTGGCGATCGAGCGGCGGCGCCCTGGGGTGAGGGAGAGCGATGATGTTTGACTACCTCGTGGTGGGCGCCGGCTTCGCGGGCTGCGTGCTCGCCGAGCGGCTCGCTCGCGGCTCGGGCAAGAAGGTCTTGATCTGCGACGTGCGCCCGCACGTCGGCGGCAACGCCTACGATCACCACGACGACGCGGGGATCCTCGTGCACCGGTACGGTCCGCACATCTTCCACACCAACTCGAAGGAGGTCTTCGAGTACCTCTCTCGGTTCACGGAGTGGCGCTCTTACCAGCATCGCGTGCGCGCCTGGGTCGATGGACAGCTCCTCCCCGTCCCGATCAACCTCGACACCATCAATGGCCTCTACGGGCTCCACCTCACTTCGCTGGAGGTCGACGCCTTCTTCGCGGCGCGAGCCGAGCCGCGAGAGCACCTCAAGACGAGCGAGGACGTCATCGTCAGCAAGGTCGGGCGCGAGCTCTACGAGAAGTTCTTCAAGAACTACACGCGCAAGCAATGGGGTCTCGATCCCTCCGAGCTCGACGCCTCGGTGACGGCGCGCGTCCCCGTGCGCACCAACCGCGATGATCGCTACTTCACCGACACCTACCAGGCGATGCCCCTCCATGGCTTCACGCGGATGTTCGATCGGATGCTCGATCACCCGGGGATCAAGATCCTGCTCAAGACCGATTTTCGCGAGATCCGCGATCAGATCCCGCACGCCGAGGTGATCTACACCGGCCCGGTGGACACCTACTTCGAGCACCGCTTCGGCAAGCTGCCCTATCGATCGCTCGAGTTCAAGTTCGAGACCAAGGACCAGCCCGTCCATCAGGCCGCGCCGGTCATCAATTACCCGAACGAGAACGCCTACACGCGCATCACCGAGTTCAAGTACCTCACCGGCCAACTGCACGCGAAGACGACCATTGTCTACGAGTTTCCCGGCAGCGATGGTGATCCGTACTATCCCGTGCCGCGGCCGGAGAACGCGGCGCTCTACCGCCGTTACGAGGAGCTCGCGCGGTCGACGAGCGGGGTTCATTTCGTCGGGAGGCTCGGGACCTATCGTTACTACAACATGGATCAGGTCGTCGCTCAGGCGCTCGCGCTCTACGCGAAGCTCGCGGGCGCGCCGCAGTGGAAGGCCGCGTGAGCGCGCCGCCCCTGGAGATCTGGGGCGGAGTCGAGTGCACCGTCAACCGCGTCGGCGACGACTATCACCATCAGCTCGAGCGGAGCGGGCACGCCGCCAGGATTGACGATCTCGATCTCTTCGCAGGGCTCGGGATCCGGGCGCTGCGCTATCCGGTGCTCTGGGAGCGGACCGCGCCCGACGGCCTCGAGCGCGCCTGCTTCGCCTGGGCGGATGAGCGGCTGTCGCGGATCCGCGCGCTCGGGATCCGGCCCATCGTCGGGCTCGTTCATCATGGCAGCGGGCCGCGCGGCACGAGCCTCGTCGATCCAGCCTTTGCCTATGGACTGGCGCGCTTCGCCGGAGCGGTAGCGGAGCGCTACCCGTGGATCGACGACTGGACGCCGGTGAACGAGCCGCTCACCACGGCGCGCTTCTCCGGCCTCTACGGGCACTGGTATCCTCACGGGCGCGATGAGCGCACCTTCGTCCGCGCCCTCCTGACGCAGTGCCAGGCGATCTGCCTGGCGATGCGCGCGGTGCGCGCGATCAACCCGAGAGCGCGCCTGATCCAGACCGAGGATCTGGGCTACACGCGCGCGACGCCTCTGCTCGCCTACCAGGCCGCGCACGAGAACCACCGCCGCTTTCTGAGTCTGGATCTCCTCGCCGGGCGAGTCGACCGGGATCATCCGCTCCACGGGCACCTGCTGAGGTGGGGCGCCGCGCCCTCCGAGCTGGCGCGGTTCGTCGAGGAGCCTTGCCCGCCCGATGTGCTCGGGCTCAATTATTACCTCACCAGCGAGCGCGTGCTCGATGAGCGCGTCGCTCGTTACCCGCTCTGGTCGCACGGTGGCAATGGCCAGCACGCCTATGCGGACGTGGAGGCCGTGCGCGTGGCGGGCGCGGATCTGGGCGGCTTTCACGCGCGGTTGATCGAGCTCTGGCAGCGCTACCAGCGCCCCGTGGCGATCACCGAGGTGCACCTGGGCGGCCCGCGCGAAGAGCAGCTCCGCTGGTTGCTCGAAGCGTTCCACGCCGCGGAGGCGGCCCGCGCAGAGGGGGCTGACGTCCGCGCCGTGACCGCGTGGGCGCTGCTGGGCTCGTTTGATTGGGACAGCCTCGTCGTGCGCCAGCGCGGGTACTACGAGTCAGGGCTCTTCGACGTCCGCGGCGCCGAGCCGCGCGCGACGGCGCTGGCGGCGCTCGCCAGGTCGCTTTCGCGTGGGGAGCGCTTCGACTGCCCACCTCTGCGGCTCCCGGGGTGGTGGCGGAGGGAAGACCGGATCTTCTATCCACCCATCGAGGACGGCGCGCGGCTCACCGTGCCGCGCTCGACCGATGTCGCCCCGGCAGGCGCGCCGATCCTGGTCACCGGCGCCACAGGCGCGCTCGGCAAGGCGCTCGCGCGGACCGCCGCGACGCGAGCGCTGCCGTATCGCCTGATCGGTCGCGGTGAAATGGATATCGCGGACCCCGGTTCGGTCGGACGGGCGCTCGATCGTCATTCTCCTTGGGCCGTCATCAACACCGCGGGGTACGGGAGCGTGGATCACGCCGAGGGCGACGCGTTCCGCTGCGCCCGGGTGAACACCCTCGGTCCAGCGGTGCTCGCGCGCGCCTGCCGGGACCGTGACGTCCGGCTCGTCACGTTCTCTTCCGATCTGGTGTTCGACGGCGGCAAGACGACTCCGTATCTGGAGGGCGATCCGACCGCTCCGCTCAGCGTGTACGGGGAGAGCCAGGCTCTGGCGGAGCGAGAGGTGCTGGCGATCTTGCAGACCGCGCTGGTGGTGCGCACCGCCGCGCTCTTCAGCCCGTGGGATGACGGTCACTTCATCGCCATGGCCCTCCGCTCGCTCGGCGAGGGGCGCATCCACGAAGCCGCGGAGGACGTGGTCATCTCTCCAACCTACTTGCCCGATCTCGCGCACGCCGTGCTCGATCTCCTCATCGACGGAGAGCGAGGGATATGGCATATCACCAACGAAGGTGCGGTGAGCTGGGCGGGGCTGGCAGAGCGGAGCGCCGAGCTCGCGGGCGTGCCTCTGGCGGGCCTCCTGCGCCGCCCGGCGCGCACGCTCGGTCAGGTCGCGCGTCGCCCGCGCTACAGCGCGCTGGCGAGCGAGAGAAGCAATCTGCTCCCGCCGCTCGACGACGCGCTCGGCCGGTATCTCCGGGAGCGCGCGGCCCGGCGCGGGGGCGAATGAGACGCAGGAGAACACATTGCGTATTCTGGTCACCGGGGGCGCGGGATACATCGGGAGCGTGATCACGGAAGAGCTGGTGGCGGGCGGCCACCAGGTCATCGTCTTCGACAACCTCGCAAAAGGGCACCGTGATGCGGTCGTCGAGGATGCCGAGCTCGTCCAGGGTGACGTGCTCGACGGCGAGGCGCTGCGACGGACGTTGCGCGAGCGCGGGATAGAGGCCGTCGTCCACATGGCGGCAGATTCGCTCGTCGGCGATTCGGTCACGGATCCAGGCCGCTATTACCGGACCAACGTCGTGGGTGGTCTCTCGCTGCTCGCGGCGATGCGCGCCGAGTCGGTGAATCGACTCGTGTTCTCGTCCACGGCGGCGGTGTACGGCGAGCCGCTCAAGGTGCCTATCGAGGAGGACGATCCCACCTCGCCGACCAACCCCTATGGCGAGACCAAGCTCGCCTTCGAGCGCGCGCTGATCTGGCACGAGCGCGCCCACGGGCTCCGTCACGTGAGCCTGCGCTACTTCAACGCGGCGGGGGCCTCGGCGCGCTGCGGCGAGCGCCACGATCCCGAGACGCACCTCATCCCGCTCGTGCTGCAAGCCGCCCTCGGCGAGGCGCGCGAGGTCGTCGTCTTCGGCGACGATTACCCGACCAGGGACGGCACCTGCGTCCGCGACTACATTCACGTGCTCGATCTGGCGCGAGCCCATGTGATCGCCCTCGAGGCGCTCGCGCGCGGCGGCGCTCCGCACCGCGTTTACAACGTGGGTTGCGGGGGTGAGGGGTACACCGTCCGCGAGGTGATCGACGCCGCACAACGGATCACCGGCCAGGCGATCCCGGTGCGGCTCGGGCCGCGTCGGCCCGGTGATCCAGCCGTGCTGGTCGCCGGCTCGGCGCGGATCGAGCGCGAGCTGGGTCTGCGGCCAAGGCACCAGGATCTCGCCGCGATCATCGGCTCGAGCTTTCGCTGGATGCTCGCGGCGCGTCGGGCCGCGGCGTGACGCCGCGGGCTCGGCAGAGAGTTGCTGGAGGATCGCGAGGGTCGGGATCCAGCGGAGTCTGGAGCAAGGACGAAGGTGCCCGAGAGCGCGCAACAAACTCACGTGGACCCTTGGCGCAGCGGATCACAGGCTGCAAGGTCCTCCCCGCCACGCGTCGAGGAAAGGGAGTATCTCCACCCGATGAACCGCAAACGAGTCGAGCCCCAGCAACCCTCGCAAGAGGACACCTCGCGCGCGGGCGGGCGCGTGCATGGCTACCCACGGCCGCTGCTCCGGCGCACGGACTGGACCTCACTCAATGGCACCTGGTCCTTCGCGTTCGATCCGAAGGCGACGTGGAGAGCGCCGCACGAGGTCGCCTGGGACCGCACGATCGAGGTCCCCTTCTCGCCCGAGACGCCGCGGAGCGGCGTGGGAGACACCGGGCTCTTCCGCGTCACGTGGTACCAGCGCCTGATCGAGGTGCCCGCGCTCCGCCCGGGAGAGCGGCTGATCCTCCACTTCGGCGCCGTGGACTACGAGGCCACGGTGTGGCTGGGGTCGAGCCGCGTCGCCCACCACACCGGCGGATACACGCCCTTCAGCATCGACATCACGGAGATCGCCGCCGGGGCTCGCGCGCTCGAGCTCACCGTGCGCGCCGAGGACGATCCCGCCGATCTGGCGAAGCCGCGCGGCAAGCAAGACTGGCAGCTCGAGCCTCACTCCATCTGGTATCCGCGCACGAGCGGGATCTGGCAGACGGTGTGGATGGAGCGCGTGCCGGCGACTTCGATCGCTCGGCTTAGCTGGGCGTCGAGCCTCGATCGGTGGGAGCTCGACTTCTACGCGAGGGTCGGGGGCGAGCGCCGCGACGATCTGCGCCTGCGCCTGCGGCTCCGCAACGGATCCGAGCTGCTGGCGGACGACACTTACGCCCTGGTCGCCGGCGAAGTTCACCGGCGGATCGCGCTCTCCGATCCGGGGATCGACGACTTCCGGAATGGGCTCCTCTGGAGCCCGGACTCGCCCACGCTGATCGGCGCGGAGATCGAGCTGCTGGGGCGCGACGGCGAGGTCGTCGACCACGTCCACAGCTATACCGCGCTGCGATCGATCGCCGTGCAGGGGGATCGCATCGTGCTCAACGGGCGTCCGCTCGCGCTGCGGATGGTGCTCGATCAGGGGTACTGGCCCGAGAGCGGGATGACGGCGCCGGACGATCACGCGCTCCGGCGCGACGTCGAGCTGGCCAAGGCCATGGGCTTCAACGGCGTACGGAAGCACCAGAAGATCGAGGATCCCCGCTACTTGTACTGGGCGGACCGGCTCGGCCTGCTGGTGTGGGAGGAGATGCCGAGCGCCTATCGCTTCACGCCGCGGGCGATCGAGCGCCTCTCGAGCGAGTGGGCGGCGGCGATCGCCCGCGACCGGAGCCACCCCTGCATCATGGCCTGGGTGCCCTTCAACGAGTCCTGGGGCGTGCCCAACCTCCCGAACAGCGAGCGAGAACGTCAGGCCGTCAAGGCGCTTTACTACCTCACGAAGACGCTCGATCCCAGCCGCCCGGTCATCGGCAACGACGGCTGGGAGAGCGTGGCCACGGACATCATTGGCATTCACGACTACGACGCTGATCTCGCCCGGCTCACGCAGCGCTACCACGCCGAGCAGGTCCGGCCGCGGCTCTTCGAGCGGGAGCGCCCCGGTGGCCGGGTCCTCGTGCTCGACGGACAGGAGCGGAAGATCTGTCACCCCATCGTCTTCTCCGAGTTCGGCGGCATCGCGCTCCGCGACCCGGGGACCTGGGGTTACTCACGCGCGGACGCGCCGGAGGCCTTCGCGCGCGCCTACGAGGGCCTGCTCGCGGTCGTGCGCTCGACGGCGCTGTTCTCCGGCTTCTGCTACACGCAGTTCGCCGATACGTACCAGGAAGCCAACGGTCTTCTCTTCGGGGATCGAACCCCGAAGTTTCCGATCGAAACGATCGCCGCCGCGACGCGCGGCCGCGCTCCTGGACAGCCGTGCTCCGATGCGATGGACCACAGCGCGCTCGACGGCCCGCGCCAGGAAGGCGTGCTCGAGGGCGAAGAAGTGATGGTGGTGGAGGAGTGATGTACAAGCGACACCTCACGAAGCCGGATGGGAGACGCCTCGTTCTCTACGGTCGCCGTCCGCTGCTGGCGGAGATCGAAGCGCCGAGCCCGCTCCGGGTCGGCGCTTCGTCGAGCCCGCACCTGCGCTGGCATCCGCTGCGGGGCGAGTGGGTGGCGTACGCGAGCCACCGCCAGGATCGGACGTTCCTGCCGCCCGCTTCCTACAATCCCCTCGCGCCGACGACCGGCGCGGGGATCCCGACCGAGGTCCCCGCCGGGGACTGGGATGTTGCCGTCTTCGAGAACCTGTTTCCGACCCTCACGTCGAACGCGCAAGAGCCTCCCGTCGCCATCGTCGCGACGAGCCCGGGCGAGGGCGCGTGCGAGGTCGTCGTCTTCACGCAGGATCCCGCGACGTCGCTGGGACAGCTGCCGCTCGTACACCTCGAGATGGTGCTCGAGGCCTGGACCGATCGCTACCTCGAGCTGGGCGCGCGCGAGGACGTTCGCTACGTCTTTCCGTTCGAGAACCGCGGCGTCGAGGTCGGCGTCACGCTGCCTCATCCGCACGGTCAAATCTACGCGTACCCGTTCGTCCCGCCCCTCGCCGCGCGCGAGCTCGCGCAGCAGCGGGAGTACCTCGATCGCCACGGACGCGGGCTCCTCGAGGACCACGTGCGCGCCGAGATCGAAGAGGGGACGCGCACGCTCTACGTCGGCCCGCACGCGGCGGCGTTCGTCCCCGTGTGCGCGCGCTACGCCTACGAGATCTGGGTAGCACCGCGCCGCGCCGTGCCGTCTCTCCCCGAGCTCACCGCCGAGGAGCGCGCCGACTTCGCACGCGCGCTCAAGACGGCGCTGCTCGAGCTGGATGGCCTGTGGGGCCGCCCGATGCCTTATGTGCTGGTCGTGCACCAGGCCCCGACCGACGGCTCGCTTCATCCCGAGGCGCACCTCCACGTCGAGATTTACCCTGCGTACCGCATGCCGGATCGCCTCAAGTATCTCGCCGGCAGCGAGATCGGCGCGGGCGTCTTCACCGCCGACACGCTCCCCGAGCAGAAGGCGGCCGAGCTGCGCGCCGTGGAGGTGTCGCTTGAATGAGCGGGCCTCTGCGCCGACCTTCGAAGAGCTCTTCGGTCGCGCGCCGGAGGTCCACGCCACCGCGCCCGGCCGCGTGAACCTGATGGGCGAGCACACCGACTACAACGACGGCTACGTGCTCCCGACGGCGATCCCGCAGCGTACCCGCGTGGATCTCGCGCGGCGCGACGACGGCACAGCGCAGGTGTGGAGCGCCGATGTCGAGAGCGGCCCCACGCCGTCGCGCTACGTGCTCGGCGAAGAGGCGCGGGGTCGAGGCTTCCTCGACTACGTGCAAGGAGTCACGCGCGCCCTGCGCGAGCAGGGGATCGTGCTCCCGGGGTTCGACGCGCGCATCGCGTCGGAGGTGCCCGTCGGCGCGGGGCTGTCGTCGAGCGCCGCCCTCTCGGTGGCGCTGCTCCGCGCGCTCCGCCTCGCGTTCGGGCTGCCCCTCGACGACGTTCGTATCGCCCTGCTCGGGCAGCGCGCCGAGAACGATCTCGTCGGCGCGCCCGTTGGCGTCATGGATCCGATGGCGTCGAGCCTGGCCACCAGCGGGAGCGCGCTCTTCCTCGATACGCGCTCGCTCGCGTACGAGATCGTGCCGATCCCGGCCGCGATCGAGCTGGTGGTGATCGACTCCGGCGTCCCGCACAGCCACGCCACGGGCTCGTACCGCGCGCGGCGAGCCGAGTGCGCGCGCGCGTGCGCGCTGCTCGGCGTGGCGTCGCTCCGCGATCTCACGCTCGCCGACCTCGATCGCGGCGCGCCAGCGCTGCCCGAGCTGCTGCTCCGCCGCGCGCGCCACGTGCTCACCGAGAACGCGCGCGTGCTCGCGGTGGTCGCCGCGCTGCGATCGGGCGACATCGCAGCGCTCCCGCCCCTCTTCGCGGCGTCGCACGCGTCGATGCGCGACGACTTCGAGGTGTCGGTGCCGGCCGTCGATCGGCTGGTGGCGCTCGCGGACGCCGAGCCGGACGTCGTCGGTGCGCGGCTGACCGGCGGCGGCTTCGGCGGCGCGGTCGTCATCCTCGTCCAGCGCGGGCGCGGAGGCGCCGTGGCCGCGCGCGTCGCCGGGGCCTACGAAGCCAGCTCGGGAGTTCCTCCCAGGGTGCTTGTTCCCGTGGCGTAGCGCTCCGGGCCGGCGCGACGAGGCTATCTTTCGATCGGCGAGACGACCCCGAGGCACGCACGCCGGGAGTCCGAGCACACACTCGCTCTCCCTCGAGCCGGGGTGTCCACGGAAGCGGGTCAGGTTCGCTCCGCGCATCACTCCGGCTGCCAGACGCTCACGCACGGCGAGGCGCCGCTGGCCGCGGGCGCCGTCGACGCCCAGAGCGCGGCCTCCGCGAAATCCGGCTTCAAGAGCCCTTCGCGGAGCAAGGCCGCATACGAGATCACTGGCCCCTGGAACATCAGGCGGGCGTCGTCGTACGCGTAGCCGGTTCCGACGAGGCCAACGCCGTCGGCGCGGAGCGAGAACGCGGGAGAGTTGAACTCGAGCGCCCGACCAGCGTCGTTGCTGCAGCTCGTCAGCGCGTAGTGGAGCAGGCGATCAACGCTCACCACGGCGTCCTGGATCCGGAGCAGGCGGCCCGTCTTCACATCCACGTTGAACAGACCTGCTCCGTGGTTCAGCGACGGGTGAGCCGATTGGGTCGCGTAGGTGCTCCCGAACGTTTGCAGCACCAGAACGTGGGTGTCGAGGAAGTCGACGTGGAAGCCGCCGGTCGTGGAGAGGATGCGCCCGAACCCGGCCTGCTGGTCCTCTTTGCACGCGCGCGTGTGCTTCACGGTCTCCTCGTCGCGGATGCTCGCCGGGGTGTTCGCGAGCACCGTGCGCTGGAATTCACGCTCGATTTCGCCCGTGGCCAGGCCGAGCACCACGGGGAAGCGGCGATCGAGCTCGCAGAACGGGCTCCGGTCGGGCGGCACGAAATCGGTGGTCCGGACGTTCAGCCGCTGACGCCGGGTGCCAATCGTCACGTGCGAAGGTACGGATAGAATGAAGGCGTGACGCGCCTTCCCGTCGGCAGACGTCCAGTCGCCGCGCAGCGTGCCGTCACCGTCGCACGTCCCGCGAAACGTGGCGGTGACCGCGCCGGAGTGGCTCTCTTCCAGCACGAAACGCGTCTCGTGCTCGACCCTCCCCGCGAGGGGGATATCGTCAGTGACATCGTCGTAGAAGTACGCTCCAGCGAGCGCGTCGCCGGTGCGCTTGACGCGAAGAAACGCCGTCGCGCCGCCCAGCGCTCCGGACACGCCTCGATCGAAGGTGCATCCCGCCGGAGGCAGCGCCGAGGGCAGGGGCGGCGACGCCGACGAGACGGCGGATGCGGACAGCAACGGTGGTGAGGAAGCGGTCGAGATCGGCCCAGCGCGCCCCTCGACCGCGTCGGGAGCCCGCTTGCACGCAGCGAGCAGCACCGCGGCGCCCAGGCCGACCCGTCGCCAGCGCGCGCTCCACCGCCGGAGCTGCATCGCCAAGAGTGACCTCATTCAATCGTGGATACTCGCCGTGGCCGGTGGTGGCAAGCGCCCTTCCAGTCGGAGGTACCGCGCGACGCCCATCCCGCCGCGTCGCGTGGGTCGCCGTCGACTGCGCGCCGTGAGACGTCATCGCGCGCTGGGCTTCTCCGCGGCGGCTTCCCCGCGAAGAGCTCGAGCGCGGGTCACCAGGGCAGGATCCCGGCGGCATCCTGGAACGTGCCTGTCGGCCCGTCCTTCCCGATGGTCGCGAGCCTCACGATGGCGTCGGTGCCCTGCTCGACCGTCTGCGGTCCGGAGTTGTGATTGAGATCCGTCGCCGTGTACCCGGGATCGACGACGTTGATCCGCATCCCCGGCAGGGCCTTGGCATATTGCACGGTGAGCATGGTGACCGCCGATTTCGACGAGCAATACGCGAGCGCGACGACCTTCGACTCGATCCGGCTCTGGTCGTGAACGACCTCGAACGAGCCGAGCCCGCTCGCCACGTTGACGATCACCGGATTCGCCGAGGCCTGCAGCAGCGGCAGCATGGCATGGGTGACGCGGACGATGCCGAAGACGTTGGTCTCGTAGACGCTGCGCGCGGCGTCCGCGGTGACGTCCTGCGGAGCGCCCATCGCTCCCGCGATACCGGCGTTGTTGATCAAGACATCCAGTCCGCCCGGTTGCTGCTGGATCCAGGCGGCGGCGGCCGCGACCGAGGCGTCGTCGGTGACGTCGAGTTGCACGAAGCGCGCGCCGAGGCGCTGAGCGGCCGCTTCGCCGCGCTCCCGGTCGCGTGCGCCCAGGTAAACGGTGTGCCCGAGGGCGATGAGGCGACGTGCGGTTTCAAAGCCGAGGCCCTTGTTGGCGCCCGTGATCAGCGTGTTGGTCATGCGGGCCAAATTAACATGTGCCGGGGAATGAACCAGCGAATAATATAGATACAACCCATGAACGTGCTTCATACGAGATCGCTCGATCTCAACCTCCTTCCCGTCCTCGTCGCCGTGGCGGACTGCGGCTCCGTCACCGGCGCCGCCGCGCGTCTCTATCTCACTCAATCGGCCGTCAGCGCGGCGCCAGGCCGCTTGAGGTCCGCGGTCGGCGAGCCGATCGTCATCCGCCATGGTCGCGGCGTCGTGCTCACGGAGCGAGGAGCGCGGTTGGTCGCCGAGGCGCGCCCCCACCTCGACGCTATCGTCCAGGCCGCCCTCCAGCCCGCGCGCTTCGATCCCATGGCGACCGACGTCACCCTGAGGCTCGGGCTCGCCGACATCGCCGACGAATGGCTCCTCCCGCCGCTGCTACGCTTCCTCGAAGCCGAAGCGCCGCGGATGCGCCTCGTGTGCAGCCCGATCCAGTCTCGCACCGTCAACGAAGCGCTCGCGACTCGCCGTATCGATCTCGCCGTCACCGTGGCCGATGAGCTTCCAGCGTCGGTCGCCCGGCGGACGCTGGTCAAGAGCAACTTCGTGTGCCTCTTCGACCCGCGCTTCGTTCGCCTGGGAGCGCGCCCCACCGAGCGCGCGTATCTGGCCCAGGATCATGTCATCGTCTCCTACAATGGCGACTTTCGCGGCGTCATCGAGGAGACCTTCGGCCGCGAGCGCCGCGTGCGGTGCTCGGTGCAAAGCTTCAGCGCCATCGGTGCCATCGTCGACGGCGGTCGCCTCGTCGCCACGATCCCCGTGGTCTTTGCGCCGCACATCCTTCAGCTCCGGCCGCACCTGCGGATATCCCCCATCCCGTTCCCCCATGAGCCAGGCGACATCGATCTCCTCTGGCCAACGGCCCTCGACGTCGATCCCGCCTGCCGCTTCGTCCGCGAAGCGATCATCCGCATCGCCGACGCTGGAAAGAAGCCTTCTCGCTAGGCGCTCCGAGCCCCGCGCGCGGGCCACTCGCCGTCCATGAGTCGATATCTCGAGCCTGTGGCAGCAACCGGTGAATGGCCATCGAGGGGGCAAGCACGCTGCTTCCGCCGGTGGCCGTGCCGGTGGTCGGTTCGCCGACGCTGGCGGCGGTCCCCCGAGGAACCGCCGTTGCCGAGGCTGGAGCCTCGCTCGGGGCTCAGCGCCGGCGCCTTCGCGCGGCCATCAACGCGAGCGCGAGCGCAGCGAACGCCGGGCCGGACGGGGCCTTTGCCGGCGCCGCCGGGGCCGAGCAGCTGCCGTGAAGCGGGCCGTCATCCGTCACGCCGGAAGAGCTCGTCTCCCCCTGGGACGGGGCGCCGCCGCCCCCCGCGCCGCCGACGCCCGCACCGTCGCTGCCCGCGCCGCCGCCGCCCGCGCCGCCGTCGCCGCCTGCACCGCTGCCACTCGTACCGCTGCCACTCGTGCTCGAGGTCGTCATCGACGGCGGCGGGCCGGGCTCCACGTGCACGTTCACCTGGAGCACGTCGTCTTTGGGGCCGCCGCTGTCGGCGAACCAGGTGACGCCCTCGGCGACGAGCCCGAAGTACGGAGCGAAATCACCGGCCTTCTGCGCGGTCAAATCCCACTCGAAGTGGCCTGTCCCGCCCGGCGCGACGTCCGCCGCGAGCGTCGAGACGCGCGTCGGCGAGAGCCACGTGTCCGCCGCGAAGGGGCTCGTCTTGTCACGCGGGATCGGCGCGAGCTTCACGACGCCGGCGGGCCACTTGACCGTTCCGGTGTTCTTCAGGTCGATTGACCCCGTCTGCTTCTGGTACTGCTTCAGTTGAATCGACGGCGCCGACGCGAGCGGCCACGACTGCCCGACGTAGCTGGCCGCCCACACGTCGCCCACGGCGTCTTGGCCGAAGTCCGAGAGGGCCTGGTAGGCGTGCGCGAGTCGGTTCGACGAGGCGCAGGTGCCGCAGATCTCGTACTTGTTCTGGAACGCGTAGACCGCGCTCGGCACCGTAGTCGCGGCCTTGAGGTCCGAGAAGCCGTATCCGACGTTGGTGAACTCCCACCAGATGAACTCGAGCTGGAGCTTGAGGGCGTACTTGCTCTGACCGGTCTTCCCCGCGTACCAGACGACGTTGGCATTGGACGTCGTGTCCCACCGGCCGCCCGCCGACCACTGCGCGATGCCGCGACCCGGTCCGCCGCCGTACTGCGACACGGTCGGGTCCATGCTCGACTCCTGGTCGAGGTTGCCGATGATGCCAGCCGACTGCACCGGCGTGAGGCCCTTGGCGAGGAAGAAGTCGAACGCGATCTTGTCGTTCGCGTTCTCGGTGACCGCTTCGCTCACCTCCGCGATTGGCTCGCCGGAGGTGCTGTCATTGACCGCGCAACCCGTGATGAAGAGGAGCGTGAGCGCGGTGAGGCGCGACCCGTGGTGTCCCATGAAGGTCGCCCCGGTGCGACGCACGTGCCATCGCCAGCTCTGCGAAAAATCCGGGCTGCGCCGCTAGAAGAGTGGATCGCGTGCGATCCTGGTGTGGGGAACGCGTGCCCCACCCCGAGCCACACCGCGTATGTGAACCTTCGCTCAGGCCAGGGATTCAGCATCACATTACAGACCATCGGTGGAGGCGCCTACGACGATCCTCACGTGTCTTCGCCGTGCGTGCGCTCACGCCGCCGCGAACGGCGTCTCGTGTTGCTCCTTCTCGTAGGCGAGAGCGGCGCGCACGGCGGGGCGGCTCCGGTGAAGTGCATGGTAGCGGCTGAGCGTCGGGAAGCGGTCCAGTGCCACGCCCGCTCTGGGCAGGAGGGTCACGGCCCAGAACAGGTAGGCATCGGCCACCGTGAAGGCCCCTCCGAGCAAGGCGTCCCGCGACTCGAGTCGCGCGGAGGCGACGCCGAGGCCGCGCCCTGCCGACTCGCGGGCGTACTCCTTCACGGCATCGGGTGAGGTCGGCGCGTAGATCGCCCAGAGCACATTCTTGTGGATCTCGGTCGACACGAACGATAGCCAACGAAGGAGTTCGTACCGGTCGCTCGGCTCGGGCTCCGCCGCGGACGCGCTCGTCGGCGTCCGGTCCGCGAGGTACGAGAGAATGGCGACGTTCTCCGTCAGAGCGCGGCCATCGGGGAGCACGAGCGTCGGCACCTGGCCCATGGGGTTGTCGGCGAAGAGATCCCCGCCGGCTGCCGTTCGTTTCGTCGCCAGATCGACGCGCACCAGCTCGACGTCGAGGCCCGCTTCCCGGCAGGCGATGTGGGCGGCGAGCGAGCAGGCGAACGGTGAATAGTAGAGTTTCATTGGCGTCTTCTCCTGGTCGACAATATTGTCCCGTGTGGTACACATATCGATGAAGCCGGAGCGCCCGTCAACTATTTTGTCCCACGTGGTACACAAATGACCGAAGCCATCAAGAAGCGCGGACGCCCTCGCGAGTTCGACCCGGCGGTCGCTCTTGCGAGCGCCGGGAAGACCTTCCTTCGCCAGGGCTACACGGGCACGTCGCTCGAAACGCTGTCGAGCGCGATGAAGCTCAACAAGCCGAGTCTCTATGCGGCGTTTGGCGACAAGCATACCCTTTACATGAGCGTGCTGAAGGAGCGCTACCGGATGGTCGTCGAGCGCTACCAGGCGGCCTTCGAGAAGGGGCGCACGCTCGAGGAGTCGCTCCGGAACGTGTTCGAGGAGGCCGTCGAAGTGTGCCTCGGGGAGGGCGGCCCGCCGGGCTGTCCCATCGCCGCCGCCACGATGGCGGAATCCCTCGTCGACGAGGAAATCGGCGAGTTCACGAGGCAGTTTCGCGCCCAGACCGACAGGGGCCTGGCCCGATGGATCCGCAGCAGGCTTCCCCGTGAAGGCGAGACGTCGTCAGACGCGCTCGCCCGCCTGACGAACGGCATCTTGCACGACATCGCCCTTCGCGCTCGCATCGGTGAGCCCCGGGCGAAGCTCCGTGAGATAGCCAGAGACGCGGCCCGAGTGCTCGCTTCAGCCTCCAGAACGAGCCAGGTACCGTAGCGGCGTCGTCGACAACGAGCGCTGGAAAGCGCGATGCATCGTTTCGACGGTTCCAGAGCCGCTCGACGCGGCAATCTCCTTCACGGACGCCTTCGTCGCTCTCCTGCGAGCGGCCAGCGGCCTTGCCAAGCGGAGCACACCATGGCCCGAGTCAGCGTGACCAGCGGCAACATTCCAATCCTCGCGGACGTCGAGGGCCCTCTCGACGGGCCCACTGTGCTGCTTCTCCACGCGGGAGGAGAGAGCCGCACCGTCTGGTTGCCAATCACCGAGGCCGTCGTCGCGCACGGTTGGAGGACGATCTCGCCGGATTTGCGAGGACACGGCGAGAGCGGAAGAGCGGCGGCCTATCACCTCGATGATTTCGTCCTCGATCTGGAGCGGGTGATCGAGGAGCTCGGCGACGAGCCGCTGGTCGTCGTGGGTGGATCGATCGGCGGAGCGCTCGGGTTGATTCTGGCCGGCGAGCGACGCTTGTCGGTGGTCGGCCTCGTGCTCCTGGACGTGGCCACGCGTCCGAGCGCGGACAGCGCGCTCCGGGAACGGCGCAAGATCGTGGAGGCGCAATCCCGAGGCGTCGAGGCGCTTCGCGCCGTGGACGGCGAGCTCATGCGCGGATCGTTCATCGACGATGTCGTGGCGACCTTCGACCGGTGGAGCCGCGCCGCCAGGGAGCTTCGAGTCCCGACGCTGCTGATCCTCGGTGCGCGGAGCTCTGTCGTCGGCTCGAGCGAGCTGCAAGCGACGAAAGACGACATTCCGCAGATCGAGGTTGTCTCCGTTCCCGCGGGCCACCTCGTCGCCCGCGATTGTCCGGGCGAGGTCGCCGCTCACCTGACTCGGTTCCTGGATCGAGTGGGCCCGGAGCCGCCGCTCGTGAGAGCTTGAAGCGCTGACGTCGAGCGCCTCGCCGGGGAGGCGGACCTGCCAGCTCCAGTGGAACACGTCAGCTCCACCAGTGCCGATAAGCGAGCTGCGCGAAGAGCACGAGCCCGATGGCCACCACGCCCCAGCGGACGACCGCGGGCTTGATCCGTCGTGCGCCGACGGCGCCGAGAAAACCGCCGGAGATAGCTCCGACGGTCATGATCGCGGCCGCCTCGTAGTCCACCGCTCTGGCCACCACGAAGGCGACCGCGGCGATGGCGTTGATCGCCGCGGCGAGCACCGTCTTGACTCCATTCATGCGGTGAATGTCCTTCCCCCCCACGCGCGCGAAGAGCGCGAGCATCATGATTCCCATCCCCGCGCCGAAGTAGCCGCCGTACACGCCCACGAGGAGCTGGAGGATCACCGAGGCAACCGCGTTGCGCGGTAGATCCCAGCCCTCGACGGCCGCCTGGCGCGGGGCGGGACGGCGGAGGTTCTGGATCAAGAGCAGAACTGTGGCGAAGAGGACGAGGAGCGGAACGAGCGTATCGAAGACGCGCTGCGGCGTGACGAGCAGGAGCACGGATCCGAGGCCGCCGCCGACGGCCGCGGCGGGGAGGAGCAGGCGAATCACGGCGCCGTCGCGGGAGACCTCGCGACGATAGCCAAAAGCAGAGGCCAGCGAGCCCGGCGCGAGGGCGACGGAGTTGGTGGCGTTGGCCATGAGAGGGCTCATCCCCACGGCCATCGCCGCAGGGAAGGAGAGGAGCGATCCGCCGCCGGCGACGGAGTTGATCGCCCCCGCCGCGGCGGAGGCGACGGCGAGGAGGGCGGCTTGAGCGAGGTTCATGAACGGATGCAGACTCATCGCGCCGAGAGAGCGAGCCTGCCAGCGGCCCGCCCGATCTGCTCGCGCACGCGTTCTTCGCTCGTTGCGGTCCAGCCGCGGCGCACAGCCGCGACGGTCTCGGGCAAGGCCTCTTCGGGCGACCCGGAGCGGAACGGGGGCTTCGGGGCATACTCCATCATCAGCTGCGTCACCCGCGCTCGCGGCTCGCCCGCCAGCAGCCCCACCAGCATCAGCCCGAAGTCGATTCCCGCGGTCACGCCGCCGCCGGTGGCGCGATTGCGGTCGACGACCCAGCGGCCGGCAGTCGGGATGGCGCCCAGATGCGCCAGCTCTTCCAGCATGAGCCAGTGGCTCGTCGCGCGATACCCTGTCAGAAGGCCGGCAGCCGCGAGCAGGAGCGAGCCAGTGCACACGCTGGTGACCCACCCGGCCTTCTGCCCTCTCATGGCCAGAAACTCGATGGTCTCATCATCGACCAGCAGATCGAAGGCCGGCCCCTGCCCGCCGGGAGCGAACAGGATGTCGGGGGCCTCCCAGGCGTCCGCGAAGGCCGTGGTGGCGACGACGGAGAGGCCTGTGTCGGTGACCACCGGCCCGGGGACCTTCCATACATACTGTATCTGCGCGTCCGGGAGCCGGGCCCAAGCCTGGGCTGGACCGATGAGATCGAGCGGGGTCATCCCCGGATAAACCAGCATTTGAATCTTCATGTCGGACTTCCTTTCTGACGGGTGCGTGGGGCGGCGTTCCAGCCGGCTGTGGCCAATGTGGACGAACGAGCGGTTGGCAGCTATGACAGAAACATGGGTCAACCTGCCAACGCACGACTCGTCGTCATTGTCCTCTATGAAAACGTCCAGCTCCTGGACGTCGCGGGGCCCGCGGACGTGTTCGTGCAGGCCAACCGGAGAGCCGGAGGTGAGGCTTACGAGGTGATGTTCGTCGCCGCCAAAGCCACGGTGCACGCCGCCGGGGGCCTGCGCATGACCGCAGCGCCGTGCACGTCGATGCGTCGCCCGGTTCACACCCTCATCGTGCCGGGGGGCCCGACAAAGCCCCTCTCCAGCGCCATGGGCGACGCTCAGCTCATGAGGTGGCTCGCGCGCGCGGCGGACACGGCTGTTCGCCTGGTTTCGATCTGCTCCGGGGCGTTTCTGCTGGGATCGCTGGGGCTCCTCGACGGTCGTCGGGCCACGACACACTGGATGGCGCTCGACGCGTTCGCTGCGCGGTTTCCCGGGGTCATCGTCGAGCGCGAGGCGCTGTTCGTGGAAGACGGCCGTATCTGGACCTCTGCTGGGGTGATGTCGGGCATTGATCTGGCGCTGGCCCTGGTCACGCGCGACCTTGGAGCCGGGGTCGCGCTGCAGGTGGCCCGGGATCTCGTCGTCCATCTCGTGCGGCCGGGCGGCCAATCCCAGTTCACAGGACCACTCTCTCTCCAGAGCCGGGCAGGACCTGATCTTGGAAGGCTCGTGCCCTGGCTCGACGAACACCTCGATGGGAATATCACTGTCGCGGCCAGGTGCTACCGTCGCGGGCCGACGAGACGTACCCACTCTACGTCTATCACCACGCCCCGCAGCTCATGTCGGCGCGGGTGCGGGCGTTCCTGGCGTTCGTGACGAGGACGCTCGGGGCGCGGAGTCGGCTCCCCGGCTGATCGCGCCGAGCAGCTGCTCCAGAGACTCCTGCGCGTTCAGCCCGTGAAGCGTCGCAGCGGCGATGAGGAGGGTCGCGCGCGCGCCCGCCAATTCCCGGGGCAGTGTGCGGCGCCAGCCGGTCAGTCGTGAGTCGTGCGCGTCGTGGAGCGGTAACGACCGGGGGTCTGGCCGACAAGATCGGTGAAGGCTTCGATGAAGCTGCTCTGGTTGGCCCACCCGAGGCGCATCGCGGTGTCGGTGACCGAGGCGCCTTCGCAGAGATCGACCACGGCACGCTGGACACGCAGCAGCGTGCGCCACTGATGAAAGCTCATCGACAGCTCGCTGTTGAACAGGCGGCTGAGGGTTCGTTCACTCGCCCCCGTCCTGCGCCCCAGCGCGGCCAGCGTCGCCGGGCAGGCCGGGTCGGCGTGCAGGAGATCGGGCTCTGGTGGCAGTTGCTCTGCCATCCCCTCCGGTATCCGGAGCACCCGGACCTGCGTCGCGCCGTACGAGCGACCGCGGTGCACGTGGAGAGGTGGCACCCAGGTGATCCGGTTTGCCGGCGCCACCCACGTGCCCACCTGGGTCGAGGTGACCAACGCGCCAGCGGCGGCATACCGGAGCTGGCCGTAGTCGTGGAAGTGCGCGGCGATGTCCACGCCGTGCGCGATGGTCTCGCAGCCCGACGAATCGTCGGTGCTCTCGAAGTGGCCGGTGCTCCCCTTCACGTCCGACCCCATTGCCGTCAAGCTCACGGCCAGCCTGACCGGAGAGCTGCGCAGCGCATCGACGAAGCGCTGCGCCACCGTCGGATAGTGCCCGTGGATGTTCTTCCAGTCGGTCTTCACCATCAGGAACGCGGCATCGGCGTCCGGGAAGAACGTGTCGAGCTTCCCGGGCCCCGTATCGAAGCTTCCCAGGACCGGCGTGGCTCCGAACTCGACGAGCGCGTCGAGGGCGGGACCGCCCCTCGACAGGGCGTTCACCTGATGCCCGGCGCTCACCAGAGACCGGGTGAGCGTTGCGCCGATTCTTCCAGTTGCGCCGACGATAGAGATTCGCATAAGAGTCTCCAGGGGCTGTTGCGTGCCGATTCCCGGCGATGAAGGCCTCGGACGAGCCGTGCCGGGTGAGCGCCTGCACGATCAGGTCGCCCAGCGTCACGCCGGAGGAGGCCGCTGTGGCCGTGGCCGCTGCGTGTGCGCTCTGCGCGCTGACGCGATGAGCCATCCCTCCACGTTATCAATGGCATGACAGACGTTCCACCGATGCTCCGCCAATAAGTACGGGCAACCCGCCAGACTGGCGTTTTTGTGAAGACTACCGACCTGTCTCCGCTCACCCGCCCAGGAACGTGATCTTGCACCTGGGGAGGGCGGGCTTCAGCCGGCCCCGGAGCTCGGCGGTCGCCTTTGCGTCGATGGCGCCGACGCGGCGGCCGCCGCGGACGACAGGGGAGAGGACGAGGCTCTGCAGCCGCGTGAGCCGCGCGAGTTTGGCAATCACCGGATCCTCGCATCTTGCGTTGTGGTGTCTTGGCACACGGCTTTCTGCGCGTCGTGTGCCCGACCGAGACGACGGAGGCCTGTCGTTGCTCTACGAGCGCCATCGGTGGCGACGCTTTGGCGTGATCGGATTTGCCGGCGGAGCGTGCTGTGACCATGATGTCGCCATGGCCGCGCCCGACACCTTCACCGTGTCCCCACTCGTCCTCGCGAGGCTCGGTCTGTCCTCCATCGAACGGCTGTGTGAGCGCGCGGGCGTGGCGCCCGGAAGCGCGCTCCGCACGAGCGAGTTCTTCCGGCTCTGGAGCGCAGTCGAGGAGGAGATCGGCGACCGCGACGCGGGGCTTCGATTCGGGGCCGAGGGCATCGATCGTGGCTACGGCGTCGGAGCGATCGTCGCGCTGCATGCGCCCGACTTTCGGAGCGCGCTCGCGGCGCTCGGCCGATACAAGCGTCTGACCTGTCCAGAGCTCGTCGAGGTGGAGGTCGAGGGCGACGAGGCGAAGGTACGCTATCGCTGGCTCCAGGCGACGGGTCAGGTGCCGCGACTGCTCGTCGATACCACGATGGCTGCGCTGCTCGAGCTGGCGCGGCGAGGTGCGGCCGGGCGCGTCGCACCGGTTCGAGTCGAGCTTTCGCGTCGACCCATGGACCGCGCGCTTCTGTACCGCCACTTCGGCTGCCCCGTCGTCTTCGCCGCGCCCCACGACGCGATGGTGTTCGAGAAGAGCGCGCTCGACGCTTCGTTCGTCGCCGCGGACGGAGGGGCCTTTGCACGGCTCCTCGAAGGCCTTGAAGCGAGGCTTGGCGCCGGAGAAGGGTTCTCCGCGGTCGTGGGCGAGGTGCGCGTGACGATCGCGCGGCAGCTCAGCGAGGGGCGTCAGGCCCACCTCGCGGCCGTGGCGCGCCGACTCGCCGTCAGCGCGCGCACCCTTCAGCGCCGGCTCGATGAAGGGGGCACGAGCTTCCAGGCGGAGCTCGCGGCGGTGCGGCGTACGACGGCGAGCCGGCTGCTCGCCAACACTGACCTCGACCCCGTGGCCATCTCCCTGCTGCTCGGCTTCGTCGAGCCCAACTCATTCGCACGGGCGTTCCGTGGGTGGGAGCGGACCACCCCGCTGCGGTGGCGGGAGCGCCACGTCCGGGCCTGACAGCGACCGCACCCGCGGCCGTCGCGGACCACGGGCATATCGACGATTTCAGCGATCCTCGGCACCAGGAGCAAGCATGATCAACAAAGGAATCTCGTCGTGACCCCGAAGCGCGTTCTCGTGACCGGTGGCTCCGGCTTCATTGCGGGGCACTGCATTCTTCAGCTCCTCGAGCAGGGTTATCTCGTCCGCACGACGGTCCGATCGCTCGGAAAGGAAGCCGCCGCGCGGGCCGTGCTCGACGACGCGGGCGTGACCCAAGGCGACCACCTGAGCTTCGTCGCCGCCGATCTCATCCGCGATGATGGCTGGGTGGACGCCATGGCCGACGTCGCCTTCGTCCTCCACGTAGCATCCCCGGTTCAACCCGGGCACGTCGAGAACGAAGAAGACCTGATCCTCCCCGCTCGCGAAGGAGCGCTGCGCGTGCTGCGGGCGGCGCGGCGCGCGGGCGTCGAGCGCGTTGTGCTCACCTCGGCGTTCCATGCCGTGAGCTGGGGTCATCCGCACATGGACCACACCTTCACCGAGAAGGACTGGACGATCATCGACGGTCCCGGCGTCGACGCTTACGGCAAGAGCAAGACCCTCGCCGAGCGCGCAGCGTGGGACTTCATGGCCGCCGAAGGTGGACCGATGGAGCTCACGACAATGCTTCCCGTCGCCGTCATGGGACCGGTCATGGGCAAAGACATTTCCGGTTCCAACCACATCATCAAGGCGATGCTCGACGGACAGATACCCGCCTTTCCAGACGTCTTCATCCCGATCGTCGACGTTCGCGACGTGGCCGCCGCGCACATCCAGGCGATGACGAACCGTGACGCTGCGGGCGAGCGATTCCTGCTCTCGAGCGGACCTACGATCGCGATGAAGGACATCGGCGCGACGATCAAGGCGGAGCTCGGCGAAGCGGCCTGGCGCGTCCCGACCCGCTCGCTTCCGAACTTCGTCGTGCGCCTCGGCGCGATGTTCTCACCTCGGTTCCGCGCGATCGCCGCCGACCTCGGTTACGCGAAGAAGATGTCCAGCGAGAAGGCCCGTCGGGTCCTGGGCTGGAAACCGCGCGACTCGCGGGAGGCCATCGTTGCCGCTGCAAGGAGCATGGTCAGGAAGGGCCTTGTGAAGAAGTGAGCGCCGCCCGGTTCGTCGTGCGCCCAACGGCCACCTCGAGTATACCGATCGCGCTCACTCACGTTTCCCGTGGAGGACGGAGACGCCTGGTGACGACCATCGGCCCAGCCGAGGGAGGTAGCAGACCGAACACGCATTCAGGTGTTTGATCTTGCTGGTGAATCATCGATTGGCGCTGCCAGCTGACCACAACCCCGACCCTTGGGGGCAGGGCGCGGAGCCCCTGGCGCGGCGGCGACAGCGAGAGCGCCGTGCGTATCCGCCCGCGGACGAGCCTCGGGGACGGCGTCGTGAAGCTGGCGATTTGAGGTAGCGGTCACGGACACAGCCGACGTGGGTCGTCGGCCGACTACTTCACCGGAGGCTCGCCGCCGGTCGGCGACGCCGCGGGCGCAGCCTCGGGCGCCTTCGCCCGCCTGGCGTGCCTGGCCATGAAGTCCACCGGATCCTGCACCTCGGCCGCGAGCATGGGATCGTGCTCCGCGAACTTCACCAGAGCACCGTAGATGGCGCACTCCAACTCCATCACGGTGCCCAGCAAGCGGCTGGTCCAGGACATGCTCGTCGAGTCCACGGCAAGGTCGACAGCGTTGCCGGGGCCGGGAGCGAGCGTCGTGGGCTTGTCACCGCAGCCGTCGGCCGCGCACGTCATCACAGCGCCGGAATCGTGGTCCACCCAGTAGATGTTCGCCCCGTCGACGGCGATGCCCGCCGGATGGACCTGCCCGGAGGCGAACGTCGTGGGCTTGCCGCCGCAGCCGCCGACGCCGCACGCCGCCACGGTGCCGCCGAGGTAGTTGGTCCAGTACACGCGGGTAGCGTCCACGGCGATGCCCATGGGCCACCGTTGGCCGGACGCCAAGGTCGTGACTCCGCCCTCCGGCACCGAGTCACCACACGCGCACAACCCCGCGCCGGCGAGCGAGGTGCAGGCGAGCTGCCCGAGGAAGAGGGCGAGCTTCGCCGCCCACGCCCCGCGCGCCCGAGACCGTGGTCGTAACTGGTGGTTCACGAGGTCTCTCTCCGCGGTGTAGTCACGATCGTCCCGGACCGGCAAGGAGCTAAGGCGCATCCTTGCAGCACCGGATACCGGTCGAGCCGATTTGAATGTAGCGATTGAAGTAGGTCACGGAGACGCATCGCAAGTCCGAGGAGGCGAGGGTATCGTAGTCGCCGCCCTGCCAGGCGACGACGTCGTCCTTGCCCGACTCCCCTTCGGCATAGTCTTGCCACTCCGCGACGTTGCCGCTCATGTCGTGGAGCCCTGGGAAGCCGCCCGTGCACCCGGGGGTCATAGCTGTTAGCCACTTTTTGAACTCGATATGATACCGCGCGGCGGACTCATTCGTCGCCTGAAGTGCTCGACCTGCGTTGGTCCGTTTCGATTGGTTTTACGAACGATCGCGTCGTAGCTTGCGATCTGACGCGCAATTGCAGGCAACCGTTCAATAATATCGGCGAGACCAATGGGAAGAATTGCGGCAACGATCAACGGCCAGAGAAAGCTTGTTACCTTCCAGGGCTGTTTCGCGAGCGGGCGAACGTCAGCTTGCGACGGCAAGGGGCTCGGGACGTTCCTTCGTTCGACCTGAGCGACACCGGCGGTCGACGCGGGGTGGACGGACGAGTTGCACTGGGGGGGAAAGCTCGGGTGCGGACGCCCCGAGCCGATCTAGGAGCAACGCCAAGACGACCTTGGCGTAGATCCATGATTCAATAGTATCTCCACGGGCGTTGGGGAGTCGATCGAAGTGACACAGCGTTTTCCATCGTTTGAAGAGGAGTTCTATCTGCCAACGTAGGCGATATGCCGCCAGGCAGCGACCGGCATCCAGACGACTGCGTGGTGCGGTCGTGAACAAGACCACGTATCCAGCCATCTCCAACGATTCCGCGGTAGCGTCCTTGCCCTGCTCCCTCACCACCCAAGCACGGCCCTTTTCAGCATTCTCTGGCGAGAGGCGATGAATGATGAGTCGACCCTGCAAGGTTGTGCGCTTGCCCTCGATTCGACCACATGCACTAACATTTTTGTCCAAAACATCGTCGACGCTCAACGTTCGTGCGAGTTGAAGGAGGTCGAGCTCCTTGTCGTCATCATTCAGCAGGGGAAGGGCTCCGCGATTCACACGAACCAGGATGTCCGCACCTTGATTCACGGCCGACAGGATGCCCGTGAGATTCGAATAGCCACGGTCCGCCACAACAAGCTGGTCCCGTTCAAAACTGAACCGCTTGAACGTTTCGCCGCCCGTCATGTCGGTGACCTCGACGGAGACGAGCGACAGATCGGCCAGCCTCATCGCCACGTGGGCGCGAGCATCGGTTCCAGCCGCATGCTTGCCTGAAAACGCGGTCGCATCCACGACGACCATTTCGTAGCCTGCCCACAGCTCGGGCAATGTCTGCGCGCTCCAATCGGTCATTCGTGCGACGATGGCGCGAAGAAATGGACCTGCTTTCCGCATTTTCTTGTGCAGACGATTCGGTGAGATGTCCGGCCCGCCCGCCGCCTTGACGAGCGCGACGGTCTGTCGCAACGGCAGATCGGCCCCGACATGAACGAAAATGAGCCGTAAGAGATCGTCCGCCGTCGAGACCTTGATGTCCTGGTACTGCGTCAAGAGCTGGTTGTGCTCTTTCGCGATCGCGGCATAGTCCGGCGGGAGGTGGGAGAGTAGCGCCTGCCAATCACGCGTCACGTCGATGGTCGTGGACATGCGTGACGTCTCCTACGGGCGGCAAAATTGGGCCAACAAAGCGGCTAACAGCGATGGCGGATGGGGGGTATCGGCCGAGGCGCTGCGGATGCTGCCGAAAGGCATCATCGCGTCGAGGAACGGGAGGCCGAGGGCGAGCCCCGCGGCGCCGCGGAGGAGGTGACGGCGGCTGAGGGGCTTCATTGGCTGCACGCCTCGAGGACGGGGGTGTTCCGGCGGGTGAAGGCGGTGGTGGCGGTCACCGCGAGGAAGAGCTGCTTGAGCGGCGACGTGGGCTCGGCGAGGGACGTTTGCAGCGCAGCCAGCGTGGCCTTGTCGTCGGCGCCGCCGGGGCGACCGAACGAGTACGTGAACCACTTGCTGGCAAAGCACTGTCGGGTGAGCGGGCTCTCGGCGACGATCTTCGAGAGCTCGACGGCGCCGTCGAACGATACGTGGGCTCCGTTGAGCATCAGATCGCCGGTCGCGTCGATGGCCTTGCCGTTCTCGGTGGCGCGATACCGCCCGATGGCGTCGTACGATTCGAGGCCGAACCCGAGCGGGTCCATCACCTGATGGCAGCTCGCGCAGGCGGGGTTCTTCCGGTGCTCGTCGAAGCGCTCGCGGGTCGTCTTCGAGGGATCGGGCGTCGGGGGCACGCCGGCGCCAGGCAAATTGGCGGGAGGCGACCCGACGGGCTGGCAGAGCAGCCCCTGGAAGATGAACTTGCCGCGCGCGACGGGCGAGCTCTGCACGTTGTCGGCGAGCGCCGCCATCACCCCGACCTGGGTCAACAGGCCTGCTCGGGGCTCTTTCAAGGTGGCCTGCTCGAGCTTGGCGCCGAAGCTGCCTTTGAGGCCGTAGAGGGGCGCCGTGTCGGCGTTGACGAAGGCGTAATTGGCCGTCATCAGCTCGCGCAGGCTGCCCTCCTTGGCGTCGAAGACGACGTGATCGAGGAACGCCGTCGTCCCGTCGGCCATGGCCGTCTTGGTGGCCTCGGTGAACTCCGGGAAGAGCTGCGGCGATTTCACCGCCTTGGAGAGGCGGTCGAACGGCAGCCACTGATGGAAAAACCGGCCAATCGAGGCGTGGCCTGCCGGGCTGTCGAGGAGGCGGGCCGTCTGCGCCACGACCTGCTCCAGCGTGTGGACTTCCCCCTTGTCGGCGGCAGCGAGCAGGGCCTCGTCGGGGCAGGAAGAGAGCAGCAGATACGAGAGGCGAGTGGCAATCTCGTGATCGGTGAGCGCCAGCGTCTTCTCGCTCGCGTCGGCTGCGGGGGAGCCGAGCTCCGGCCGATAGAGGAAGTGCGGCGACTGGAGGAGCGTCGTGATCACGAGGCGGACGCCCGTCTTCAGGCCACCTCGCCCGATACCCCACGAGAGGGCCTTGCCGAGGCGATCGCGGTCGTCCTGGGTGAGCGCGCGCCGGTAGGCGCGGTGGCCGTATTTCTCGATGAACGTGGTGCCGCACGCCGTCGCGTCGCCGCCGGACTGCGCGGCGCAGGGCAGGAGCACGTCGAGCTTCGCGGTGGCCTCGTCCGCGACTTGCTCCGCGCTCCGCATCATCTGGTCGACGAGGTCGGCCGTGGCGCCCTGGCCGCTGATGTCGTTGTCGAAGCCGGAGTTGATGCCGTCGGCCGGCCACGCGTCAGCGGGTGAGCTCGTGATCTTGAAGAGATCCCGCACGGTGTTGTCGTATTCGACGCGGTTGATCCGCCGGAGCGGCGCCTGGCCGAGGGCCGCCGGCACGACGCCCGGGGGAGGCTCGTTGCCGCCGTCGCCTCCGAGATCGCCGACGACGCAGCCAGCCGCGGCCGCCGCGAGGAGCAGCGACGCAGCGCCGATCGCGCCTGGCCAGCCGACTCCGCCCCGACCCCGCGCGGATAGATGGTTTGCCACGCTGCGAGCGTAAACTATTTCCAGCCAGAGCGGGGGACGAATATCACCGTTTTCCCGCGGCGCCGGGGCCGGAATTTTCGTGTGAAGACGGGCGCTGCATCGACCCACACGCGCCCTCGGCGACGGGGCCCAGGGCCGCGGCCGTCTCGGCATCGAGCGCTGCGCGCGCACGATGCCAGTCCGCGTCGGCGGTGCCCTGTCGCAGGCCGCCGGCGATCCAGAGGTGATACGCCCTGGCGCGGATCTGCGCCTCGGTCGGGTCGAGCCGCGCGAGGTCCCAGAAGCTGTCGCACTGCCCGGTCGCCGCGTCGTAGGGCAGGTGACCGAAGTAGTCTTGCCGTCCGTGAGCGACCGCGCGGAAGCGAAGACATCGATTCTCGAGCGGGCAGCCTTGGCCCGGGCACAGGGTGATATCCGGCATCGTGGTGGCTCGAGCCTACACTTTTCTTGGCGCCCCGTCCGCGGTCCGCTGTAGCGTGACCGCATGAAGACCCTGAGCTCCCCGGGATTCTCGGTGGTGACCCTGATCGCATCGATCGCGTTATGCGCCTGCTCCGGCGCGAAGGTCGCGCCCGCCACCGAGGAGCCCCTCGACGAGGTGCCGAAGTCGGTGACGTCGCTCGTCAACGCCTCTTCGGTCGTGGCCGCGTGCCCCGACAACAAGCGCATGAACGCTCGCGCCGCCGCCAACGCCATTGACCACCTGATCGAGCCCTGCGCGACGGTGCCCGGCGGCAAGGCGCATTTCTCGGCCACGCTGCTGCCCGGCGGGAAGATCGAGCTGGCGGCGCCCGATGGGAACGCGGCGGACGGCGTGGTGCCGACGTGCGTGCTCAAGGGCGGGCTCCACCACAAGGTCAAGCTGATGCACGCTTGCACGTTCGACGTGCAGCTCGAAGAGCGCAAGCTGGGCGCGGCGGACGCCCCGAAGTAGCGCGAAGGCCGCGCCCCGGGGCATCGCTCAGGACCGATGTAGATTGGCCACGATCCGCGCTCCATCGGTATCGAAGCGAAAGCGCAGGATCCGGAGCCCGCGCGCCGTCATCGCCTCGATCACCCGCCGCTTGTCGGCGGGCCGCGTGTAGAACATGAAGAACCCGCCGCCGCCGGCGCCCATGAGCTTTCCGCCGATCGCCCCGGCCGCGCGCGCGGCCTCGTAGTGCTCGTCGAGGGCGCTGTCCGTCATCTTCGACGCCAGCATTCGCTTCTGCGTCCAGTGGTGATGGAGCAGCTCGCCATACCGATCCACGTCGCCCGAGACCAGGAGCCGGAACACCTCGTGGCCGATCTCCTTGATCTTGTGCATCCGCTCGATCACCGCGGGCTCCAGCGCCCTCATCCGCTGGCCTTGCTCGCTCAATACCACGCTCGCGGGGCGCTCGATCCCGCTGTAAACGATGACCAGGTTGGTCTCCAGCTCGTCGAGCACCTCGTCGCGCACCGGGACGGGCTCGACCTCGACCGAGCCGTCCTTGCCGAAGTGAAAAGCGGTGACGTTGCCAAAGGCCGAGATGTACTGATCCTGCTTGCCAATCGGCTCGCCGAGCTTCTCGATCTCCAGCTCACAGGCCTCCTCGGCGAGCTGCCGTGACGAGACGAACTCGCGCTTGTAGGCGTGGAGCGCGTTCAGGAGAGCCACGGTGAACGAGCTCGACGAGCCGAGGCCGCTGTTGGCCGGGAGATCGGCCACGCTGGTCAGCTCGATCGAGTGCTCGATCTTCGTCATCCGCAGGGCTTCGCGGAAGATCCGGTGCTCGATCTTCTCCACGTCGGCGACGATCTCGGTCTTCGAGTACGCGAGGCGGATGTCGCGGTGAAAGCGCTTGTTGGCGGTGACGTAGATGTACTTGTCGATGGCGGCCGAGACCAGGTATCCGCCGAATTGCTCGGAGTACGCCGGGAGATCCGTGCCTCCGCCGCCGAGGGAGAAGCGCACCGGAGCACGGGAGACGATCATCGCGAGGATCCTTGTGGCAGCTGGTCGTTGAGCTCGATCTCGAGCTCGAGATCGATGAGCCCGGCGGGAGAGCCGATCTCGAAGAAGCGGCGATGGGCGAAAAAAGCGCGGAGGACGCCCCGCGCGGCGAGGTCGGTTTGCACGGCGTCGAGGCCGAGGGCGACCCCCTCCGGCAGCGCGGCGATCACCTCGCGGCGGAGCGCCGTCGCGCCGTAGTCGATGTGGTCAATCGCAGGATCCGCGGCCGCGTCGCGCGCCCGCTTCCGGTAGTGAACGACGCGATCCCCTTCGATCTGCGTGTTGGATCGATCCCAGCGATCGTCGTTCTTGAAGACGGCCATCGTGCCCTGGGCCTCCGGATGAGCGTCGAGATCGGCGAGAGGAGCAGCGTAGTCGAACGGAAGATAGGAGTCGCCGTAGGTGACGAGGAACGTCGGCGCGAGGTCCGGCAGGGCGCGGCGGAGCGCCCCGGCGGTGCCGAGCAACACCGGCCCTTCGTCGGCGTAGCGCACGCAGATCCCGAGCGCTTCGCCGTCGCCGATCTCGTCGCGGATCATCTCTCCCAGGTGGGCGATGCACAGCAACGCTTCGTCGAAGCCGGCCGCCGCGAGGCGCTCGAGCAGCCAGGCCGCAAACGGGCGTCCCGCCACGGGCAACAGCAGCTTGGGCACGGTCTGCGTCAGCGGGAGCATCCGCGTCCCCAGGCCTCCCGCGAGGATCACCGCTTGCTTCACGCCGCCTCGGTCCCGGGGAACACCTCGCCCGCGAGCGCCTTGACCGCGAGATCGACGGCCTCGTCGCTGCTGTAGCGCACGACGTAGCCGTGGAGCGCGAGGCGCTCGGGGCTCATCTTCGATCGCGGCACGTCGCCGGGCCAGCCGCGATCGCCGCCGGTGAAGCGGATCTCGGCGTTTTTGTGGGGTGAAGCCTCGACGCAGAGGGCGGCGATCCTGGCCACGCTGGTCTCGTCGGGCGGCGCGAGGTTCCAGATGTCGAGCGGCCCTTTGCCGTGATCGAGGCCGAACACCAGGCCTTCGGTGCAGTCGGTCACGAAGAGATACGGCTTGGCCTGGAGCCCGTCGCCGAGGACCTCGAGGTACGTCTGCTTGTCGCGGAGCTTCCTGAGAAAATCGAGCGCCGCGCCGTGCGTGCCGCGTGGGCCGACGACGTTGCCGAAGCGGAAGATCGTCGCGTGGAGGCCGAAGCACGACGAGAACGCGCTGATCAAGGCCTCGCCCGCGAGCTTGCTCGCGCCGTAGAGCGAGATGGGGAGCTTGCCGAGATCGCCCTCGGCGCAGCGCTCCGCCGTGTCGCCATACACGGTGCCCGACGACGAGAAGATCAGGCGCGGCACGCCGGCGAGGCGCATCGCCTCCAGCACGTTGTACATCGCGATGGTGCCCTGCTCGAGATCGAGCCGCGTGCGCTCGAGCCCCCAGCGCGCCTCGGGGTTGGCCGCGAGGTGAAACACCACGTCGTGCCCCTTGATTTCGCGGGTCAAGCGCTCGAGATCGAGGGCGTCGGCCTCGACCAGCGTGGCGCGCCCCGCGGCCAGGTGATCGGCGATGAACGCCCGCTTGCCGACCGAGAGGTTGTCGTAGACCGTGACCGGCCCGCGCGCGACGAGGCGGTCGACGAGGTGGCTGCCGATGAAGCCGGCGCCGCCGACGATGAAGGATCGCGTGGTCATGAGGTCGCCCCGGTGTGTTCGATTTTTGCCGCGAATTGCAGGCGATCCTGCGTGATCAGCCGCCACGGGAGATCGTGGATCCGCAGCGGCCACTCGAGCCCGGTGATGCGGCCGCCCGCGTCGTGGACGAGCGCGGCCCACTCGCCCGCGGTGAAGTAGGTGCCGCGCACGAGCACGCCCGGCGCGGCGTTGCCGGCTTGATCCATGGCGAGGAGGATGGCGTTCGAGAGGCGATCGAAGCGGAAATGATCCTTGATCGCGACCACGCGCGCGGCGACGCGGAGCGCCTCGCGGAGCACGACGACCGGGCGCTCGCAGTGGTGGAGCACGTCGGAGATCACCACCGCCTCGAAGGCGCCGTCGGCGAACGGGAGGTGCTCGCCGTCGTACGGCGTGACGGGGATCGCCGTCTCCGGCCGCACGAGGATGTCGACGCCGGCGACGCGCGCGGCGCCGACGGCCGCGCCGATCCCCCGCGCGACGGTGCCGTCGCCGCAGCCGATGTCGAGGAGCGAGCTCGCGCGGCCGATCTGCGCCGCGAGAGCGCGCGTGACGCGCTCGACGCGCGGCACGTGAACGGCGCGGTGATGAAACGCGAACAGAGCGCGCGCGGCGGGGTTCGGCGTTGCCATGCGGCATCCCATAATCGAGGCCTCGTCAGCCGGCAAAACCCTTGTCTTTCCGGGGGAGCGAGCGGCCAAGGCCGCGCTCGCGAAGCGGGCCATCGATCGGGCTCGACCCGCTCGGCGCGCGTCGCGGAGTGATGCCGCGGTACTCGTACCGTCATGACGGCGCGCCGCGAATTGAGTGCCGTAATTTGAAGGCGATCGCTATGCTGGCGCGATGAAATACTCGCGTAAGTTCGGGACGGTGGTCGGGGCTTCGGTGGGCGTTCTCGTGGCGATCGGCGCGACGGTCGCGGCGTGTGGTGGCGGGGAAACGGCGGCGACCACGGCGACGTCGTCGGGGAGCGGGACGACGACCGGGGAGACGAGCGGGACCGGAGGCGCGGCCGCGACGAGCTCGAGCGGCAGCGGCATGGGTGGCACGATGGGCACCGGCGGCGCGACGAGCGGCACCGGGGGCGCCGCGGCGACGTCGTCGAGCACGGGGGGGATGCCACAACCCACCTACGATTGCTCGCCGCCCGTCGGGCCGATTCCGGCGTTGAAGCTGACGCAGATCGCCAGCGGGCTCGCCCGGCCGGTGCTGGTGAAGGGCGCGCCCGACGACGACTCGCGCATCTACGTACTCGGGCAGAAAGGCCAGATCTGGATCATCAAGGATGGTGCGGTGTTGCCGACGCCGTTCCTCGACATCTCGGCGGTCGTTCACCAGCCGAGCGCCGGCGACGAGCGTGGTTTGCTCGGCCTGGCGTTCCACCCCAAGTACGCGCAGAACGGGCGATTCTTCCTCTATTACACGGACATCCTCGCGAGCCCCGGCGATCAGCACCTCGTCGAGTACCAGCGCTCCGCGAACGATCCCAACGTGGCCGATCCGAAGGAGGTCCAGACGCTCTTCGTCGAGCCGGACGCCGAGTCGAACCACAACGGCGGGATGATCGAGTTCGGCCCGACCGATGGATATCTCTACGTCGGAATGGGCGACGGCGGCGGCGCCGGCGACCAGCACGGTGCCTTTGGCAACTCGCAGAACCTCGCCCAGCGCTGGGGCAAGATCCTGCGGCTCGACGTCGACTCGGCCACGAAGCCCTACGGCATCCCGGCCGGCAACATCACCATGGTGCCGCCGAAGGATCCCGGCGATCCCACCCACGACGGTAACCCGAGCGATCCCACCAAGGTCAACGGCGAGATCTGGGACTTCGGCCTGCGCAACCCCTGGCGCTACAGCTTCGATCTCTGCACCCACGATCTCTACATCGGTGACGTGGGCCAGGGCCTCTACGAGGAGATCGACATCGAGCCGGCGGGCAAGGGCGGGCGCAACTACGGCTGGCGCCTGACCGAGGGCACCCACGACTACAAGGTCGAGAACTATTCCAAGACGGGTATCACCGCTCCGGTCTTCGACTACGTGCACAAGAAGCCGGCCGAGCTCCCGGGCACCCAGGGACGTTGCTCGATCGCCGGAGGCTACGTGTACCGCGGCAGCGCGATCCCCGGGCTGCGGGGGACGTACCTGTTCGGCGATTACTGCTCGAGCGAGATCTGGACGTACACCCACTCGTCTCCGCCCGTGACCAGCTTCAAGGATGGATCGGCGAGCCCGCTGATGATCCCCGGCGGCCTCGTGCTGACGTCGTTCGGACAAGACAACCTCGGTGAGGTCTACGTCACGGCCGTCGACGGCAAGGTGTACCGCATCGACGCGCAGTAGCCGCAGACCGCGCGCCTGGCGCGGCTCATGGTCGGGATGATCCGGTGGATCGCGCCAGGCGATCTGCGGGATCACACCCGCGCGCGGTCCCGCGCGGAGCCCGCGCCTGCACGCCGGCCAGGGCCGTGGCACGCGCCTCGCAATCCCGCCTGCTGTACGGGCGAGCCCTCGCCCCGCAGGTGATCCATGCCCCGCAACCCGCTCCGTCGATACTCACTCTTGCTTCTCGCGGCGCTGCCCGCGTGCAGCTCGTCCGGCGAGCCCGCGACGGCCACCGGGACCGGCGGTGACAGTCCCCTTCCGCCGGACACCACCGCGGCGACCTCGACGGCAATCGCTGCATCGAGCTCGGGCTCGGGCTCCGGAGGCTCCAGCAGCGTGTCGACGGGCTCCGGCGGCTCCGGCGGCTCCGGCGGCGAGGCGCCCGGCTCGTGCATCATGGCGGGTGACACCGGCCTGGCGAAGAGCACGTGGGTCCACGTCGATCCGAACGGCAAACTCGCCTACAAGGCGCTTCCCACGGGCGAGCGCATCCTCGACTTCTCGCAGTCCGGCTATCGCGGCGGCGGCGTGGCGATTCCGAGCGTGCCAGTCGTCAAGACCGTCAATCCCTCGGGCGGCGACGACACCGCCGCCATCCAGGGCGCGATCGACGCTGTCGCGGCGCTGCCCGCGAGCAATGGCCTTCGCGGCGCCGTGCTCCTCGGCCCTGGCAAATTCGTGGTGAAGAGCACCCTCACCATCACGACGTCGGGTGTGGTGCTCCGCGGCAGCGGCTCGGGCGCGATGGGCACGGTGCTCGCGCTCTCGGGCGCGCCGCGCGCGGCGGTGAGCATCCAGGGCAAAGGCTCCTGGCAGACGGTCGGCAAGGGCGCGACGATCACCGACGCGTACGTGCCCTCGGGCGCCACGTCGTTTCACGTCGACAGCGCGACTGGCCTGCAGGTCGGCGATCACGTGCTCATCGATCGTCCGGTCACCGACGCGTGGATCCACTTCATGGGCATGGACAAGCTCGTCCGCAACGGCATGCCCGAGACGTGGATCGGCGCCGGGACGATCATCCACACCGATCGGGTGATCGCGGCGATCTCCGGCGATCAGATCACCCTCGACGTGCCGCTCTCGGACTCCTACGACGCGCAGTACACGAAGCCCGGCGTCAAGATCACGCCGTATACCTTCGACGGGCGCATCGAGCAGGTCGGCCTCGAGTCGATGCGCATCGTCGCGTCGGCGGCGAGCGTGCCCATCAGCGATCCCATCTTCTCGGTCCTCGACATGAACGACGTCATCGACGGCTGGGTGAAGGACGTCGTGGCCGACGAGTGCACCAACGGCTTCTCGATCGGCGCGACGAGCAAGCGGATCACGGTGGACGGCGCCGTGTTCAACCGGGTCACGCCCATCGACGGCTCGGCGGGATACCCGTTCTCCTACGCGATCTCCGGGACGCAGACGCTGGTGATGCGCTCGTCCACGCACGCCGACAAGGTGTACTCGTACGCGACGATGGCCCGGGTCTCGGGGCCGAACGTGCTGCTCGACTTCAAGGGCACCGGCACCTGGACGCGGATCGAGCCCCACCAGCGCTGGGCGACAGGCCTGCTCCTCGACGGCGTCGACTCGCCCGGCGGGAGCATCAACCTCATCGACCGTGGCTATCTGGGGAGCGGGCACGGCTGGACGATCGGCTTCGCCGTGGCATGGAACGGCGTGGCGATGGATCTGACGGTGCAGCAGCCGCCCGGAGCGCAGAACTGGGCCATCGGCGCGTCGGGCGCGCTGAAGACCCAGGCCGAGGCGGGCAAGGCCGATACGACGCCGATGCCGTCCGGGATCACCGAGTCGATCGGGAAGGCCGTGGCGCCGAGGAGCCTTTATCTCGCGCAGCTCTGCGAGCGGCTGGGCCCGCAGGCGCTGGCGAACATCGGTTACTGAGGTCGGGTGCGGGGGAGGGGCGCTGTGCCGCCATCCGGCGGCCTTTTCGACGGGAGCGCGGCGGACAGGGCGTCTCGCCGCGGGCCGAGGGGCGATGTCCCCCGGGCCGGATCACCCCCGGCCAGGGCGGCCGGAGGTGACGGATCAGGCCTGGATCAGGCCGCGCGACGCCGGCGGAAGGTCAGGAGCGCGGCCAGCGCGCTCCCGGCCAGCCAGCCGAGGCTGCCCGTGTCGTTGCCCGGCTGCGTCGAGCACATGATGCCAGTCGTGTGACCGACGTACGGCGCGGGGCCACCCGCGCCGGTGCGGCCGCCAGCGCCGCTGGAGCTGCTGGCGCCGCCGCTCGACGAGCTCCCACCGGCTCCGCTGCTCGCGCTGCCGCTGCCCGTGCTGGCGCTGCCCGCGCTGCCACTGCTCGCGCTGGTCGTGGTGGTGTCGATGTACTTCGGACCGCAGGTGCCCACCGCCTCGGTCGTCGAGGAGCACGCGAGATCCGCAGAGCACGTGTTGCCGAAAGCGCCGCGGCAGCCGTCGTGACAGGCCAGCTTGTCGCAGACCTTGCCGCTGTGCGGCCCGCCGCAGGTGTCGTCGACGATGCACTCGACGCAGGCGCCGATGACCGTGTCGGCCGACGTGCAGAGCTTGGCGCCCGCGCACGCATTGCCGGCTTCGCCGCGGCAACCCGAGGTGCAGGTGTGCGAAGGGACGTCGCAGACGACGCCGCTCGTCGCGCCGCCGCAGTCGCTGTCCGTCATGCAGCCGCCGCACTTGCCGAGCGCGCCGTCCGTCGACGTGCACACCAGGCTGCCCGCGCAGCCGTTCCCGCCGATGCTCCGGCACCCCGCGGTGCACGACAGCGTTGACGTGTCGCAGACGAGGCCGCTCTTGGCGTCCCCGCAGTCGCTGTCGGCGAGGCACGCGACGCACGCGCCGATCGTGGCGGTCGCCGAGGTGCAGACCAGGTTGCCCGAGCAGCCGTTACCCGACTGGGCGCGGCAGCCGACCATGCACTTCTGCGTGCTCTGGTCGCAGACGATACCGCTCTTGGCGTCACCGCAGTTGCTGTCGGTCAGGCAGCCGACGCACTGGCCGGCGGCGCTCCCCTGCGAGGTGCAGACCAGGTTGCCGGAGCAGCCGTTGCCGTCTTCGCCGCCTTCGCCGCGGCAGCCGAGGACGCAGGTCTTCGAGGCCCCGTCGCAGATGCTGCCGCTGTGCGGTCCGCCGCAGTCCGCATCGGACACGCAGCCGGCGCAGGTGCCGATCGAGGCGTCCTGCGAGGTGCAGACCAGGTTGCCGGAGCAGCCGTTGCCGGCCTTGCCGCGGCAGCCGACGACGCACGCCTGCTTGGCGGTGTCGCAGACAGCGCCGCTGCTGGCGCCGCCGCAGCTCGCGTCGCTCAGGCAGCCCACGCAGGCTCCGATCGCGCCGTCCGTCGACGTGCACACGAGCGCTCCCGAGCAGCCGTTTCCGCCGCTGGCACGGCAGCCAGACTGGCAGCTGTGCTTGGTCGTATCGCAGACGAGGCCGCTCTGGGCGCCGCCGCAGTCGCTGTCGGCGAGGCACCCGAGACAGGTGCCAGCCGCGCTGTCCTGCGAGGTGCAAACGAGGTTGCCCGAGCAGCGGTTGCCCGCGGTGCCGCGGCAGCCAAGCACGCACGCGTGGGCGGCCGGATCACAGATGATCCCGCTCTGGGCGCCGCCGCAGTCGCTGTCCGCGAGGCAGGCGACGCAGGCGCCGACGCTCGCCGTCGTCGAGGTGCAGTGGAGCCCCGCGCCGCATCCGTTGCCGCCCTGACGACAGCCGAGAACGCAGGTGTACGAAGCGCCGGGGCCCATATCACAGACCTGGCCGCTCGCCGGGCTGCCACACTGGGCGTCCGCGAGGCACGCGCAGCCGTTGTTGCGGTTGCCGTCGCAGTCCGAGTCGATCGCATCGCCGCAGATCTCGGCGGAGGGCGCGCCGGGGACGGCATTGCACGTCGCGGTGCCATCTTGCTTGCAGACGAACGTGCCAGGCGCCACGCAGGCTCCGACTCCGTTCGAGCACGCCATGCCCACGTTGAAGCCGTTGTCGACGACCCCATCGCAGTTGTCGTCGAGGCCGTTGCAGGTCTCGGCCTGGCTGCCGACCGCGATGAAGGGAACGCAGCTCAGCGCGCCGGCCGAGCAGGTGGTCGAGCCCGCGCCGCACACGCCGCTCAGCTGCGTGGAGCAGCTCGTGCCCGCGCCGGGGTTGCCGTTGTCGACGACGCCGTCACAGTCGTTGTCGAGCCCGTCGCAGAGCTCGGCCGAAGGGGCGCTGGGGACCGCGTTGCACGCCGACGCCGTGGTCGATGAGCACTGCATGGTGCCGGCGTGCGAGCACTGGCCGACGCCGTTCGAGCAGGCCGCGCCGATGCTGAAGCCGTTGTCGATCACGCCGTCGCAATCGTTGTCCTTGCCATCGCACGTCTCGGCCGTGGCGCAGCACGCGGGGACGGTGATCGTGATGGTCCCTGCCGAGAAGCTCGAGAGGAGATCCGTCTGGCCGGCCGGGAGATCGATGCCGGAGTAGATAGCGCGGAAGTCCTGCGCGCCCGTCGCGGCCCACCCGCAGTCGGGCGTGAAGCTGAACGAGTACACGCCGTCGCCGTCAGGGTCGGTGTCGGTGCCAATCGCGAGGCCAGCGACGAAGAACGTGACGACGCCCTTGCTGGGGCCCGTCGCCGAAGCGTTGGTGGTGGTGTCCTTGACCGTGGCCTTGAGCAGGATGGTCTGGCCCTTGGCGACCGAGCTGCCGTTGCCGCCCACGAGCGTCACGCCAGTGGAATCACCCGAGGTGGGAGGGGGCGGATCGGTGAACGTCGTGATCCGCGCCGAGGCGGTGAGCGTCGACACGGCCTGCGAGGTCGCGACCACCGTCATCTGGACGGGGAGCGCGGCGGGCAGGTTGGCCGGAGCGTTGACCGTGAGCGTCACCGTCGTGTGAACGCCGGCGAGGACGGGCACAGAGCTGGCGATCGACGTCGTCCAGCCGGGCATGCCGCCGACCACCGTGAGGTTGTAGGTGTCGTTGATGATGCCGTGGTTCTGGAGATCGAAATCGTAGGTGACCGTCTGCGGGGTCGCCTGAGCAGGATTGATGATCTTGGAGACCACGCCCGCGTTCTTGAGCTTGACGCCGTAGTCGCCGTAACAGGCGAGGCCGAGCGTCGCGAACGTCGTGTAGATGTCGCTGCCCCAGGTGCCGTCCGAGCCCTGCTGGTTGTTGACCCAGGCGAGAGACTGGAGAAGAGGGGTGTTCCCCGCCGCCGGGACACCGGACGTGCAGAGGGCGTAAACCGCCATGCCGCTGTTGAAGATGTCGGGGCTGTTGCCGGAGTAATAGCCCCACGCGTAGCCGAGGTTCGACTTGCGGGCGAGGAGGTCGGTCACCAGCGCTTGTACGTTGGCGTCGTTGTCGGCGAGGCCAGCGGCCTTGAGGCCAATGATGGCCCACGACAGCTCGTAGACGATGCCGGTGCCGCTGACGTCGCTGGAGTCGGACTTGTGCGCGATGATATAGTTGACGGCCTTGGTCATCGCCGCCTGGTACGTCGCCGCCTTGGCGGGATCGACGCGCTGGATGGCCTGGGCCATGCCGACCATGAAGCGCGCGGTGGTGGTGATATCACCGTGCGCGGTGTCGCCGTCCTCGAAGTCCATCACCCAGCGCCCGTCGGCCGACTGGCTCGTCAGCGCCCAGTCGGCGCCCTTGACGAGGTTGTTGGAGTAGGCCGTCGAGACAAAGGCGTCGTAGCCGGCGATTCCGTAGAGGTTGTAGCTGCTCTTCAGGTTCTGCGGGCCGCCCCAGAGCCACGAGCCGCCGGAGTCCTGATCGTTGACGATCGCCTGAGCGATGAAGGGAGCGCCGAGGGTGGAGCTCATGTCGATGGTGAAGCCGGTCCCCTTGGCGATCGAGAGGCCGTAAAGGGCCGAGCCCTGGTGGTGGCAAGCGATGCACCCCTGGTTGATCGTCCAGTTCGAGACGCTGGGCGCCAGGTAATTGACCGCCTTCTGGACGGCCTGCGCGTTGGTGTCGCCGGTCGAGGCCGAGGCTCTGCGCGCGCTGAGCGCAAAGGCCAGGAGCAGCATCGTGGCCAGAAGAACGTTCCGGGAGGCTGTGCTCCGGGTGGGCGTTCGCGCGCTGGATGTGCGGCGAACCGGTGAGCGATTGATCATGAACAGGGCTCCTCTCTGAAGGGTGGTGCGCCGACGCGAGGCCCTCGTGCCGCGCCATGAGCCGCGGCAGCAGGGGCCTTGTCGGAGATCCTCCACGCGAGCTCCGCTGGAGCTGGGGGGGGGTCTCGCGGCGTGACGTCCCGAGGCTGTCGGAACGGTCACCCGGGAACACTCTTGAGCCCGCCGTCGAGATACCGTCGTGGCGCGGGGTTGCGGCGCACCAGAAATGACGACGTCGAGGTTCGCGGCCGCCGGTGCTAAGGTCCGCGCTCCCCGTGACCCCCCGAGCCTATTTCCGCCGGGCGGCGGACGATTTCTTCGCCGATCCGTGGCGCTCCGCGGCCGCGATCCTCGCCGTCTGCGCGATGATCACCACGGTCGCCCTCGTGGTCGGCCCGTGGTTCCGCGACACGCACACCTTTGGCTTCCACGACTGGGACGTGCAGGCCTCGCACCGCTACCTCGTCCTGCTCTCGCTCTTCCGCTACCACGAGCTCCCGGCGTGGAATCCCTTCGCCTGCGGGGGCTTTCCTGCGTGGGGCTACGTCGAGGCCGACACGATCGTCGTCTCGCCGTTCCTCCCCGCGTACCTCGTCCTCCCGCTCGCGCTCGCGCTGCGGATCGAGGTCCTCGGCATGGCGGCGATCGGCGCGGCCGGCGCCTACGCCGCGGCGTCGCGCTTCACGACGAGCCACGCGGCGCGGGCGCTGACGGCGGTGATCTGGGCCGTGAACGGGCGCTGGGCGCTGCAGACGGCCTCGGGGCACACCTGGCACCTCGCGTACGCCTGGCTGCCGTGGTGCCTCTTCTTCTTCGAGCGGGCGCGCGGCGGCGAGCTCGATCGGGGCGCCGCGCGCTCTCCCGAGCTTCGATCGAAGCAGATTTCGAGCTTTGGCCTCGGCGGTGCTTGCATCGCGATGCTGGTGTACTCGGGCGGGATCTACCCGTTGCCGCACACGGTCCTGGTGCTCGGCGTCTACGCGCTCCTGCTCGCGGTGCTCGACCGATCGCCGCGTCCGCTCGTCGCGCTGGCGATGATGGGCCTGCTCGGCGTCGGGCTCGCCGCGCCGAAGCTGCTGCCGCTGATCGACGGCTTCGGCAAGGCGCCGCGCCTGATCGAGTCGACCGAGACGATGGACCTCGGCGCGCTCTGGGCGATGCTCACCTCGCACGATCAAGCGTTCTCGTCGCGCCCCGCGCGGGTGACGCCGTACGGCTGGCACGAGTGGGGGATCTACGTCGGCGTCGCCGGAGCGGGCCTGCTCGTGCTCGGCGTCGCCTTCGTGCAAGGCAAGCGCGAGGCGGCCCTGAAGGCGCTCGGGATCCTCCTCGTGGCGCTGGGGTTCGGGGCCTTTCACCCCCAGGCGCCGTGGACGCTGCTGCACCGGTACTCGCCCGTGTTCCGATCGCAGCACGTGCCCTCGCGCTTCCTCTACCCCGCGATCCTGATCCTCGGGCTGGTGGCCGCGGCCGGGATCGGGCGAGCGATCTCGTCGCGCGCGCGGAAGGCGCCGTGGCTCGACGCTGCGGCGGCCGTGCTCGTGCTCGCGCTCGGCGTCGACATTGGCCTCGTCGCCAGGAAGCCAATGGAGCAAGCCATGTGGATGGTGCCGCCGGACAGCATCCCGCAGGGCCGGCCGTTCCACTTCGAGACCGAGCCTCCGTTCCAGTACAAGCGCCGCGACTGGGCCGGGCCGATGTACCTGGCGATGCTCGGCAACACCGGCGTGATCAACTGCTACGGCGCGCCGCCGTTCGATCGCAAGGGCGCGCTCGCGACGAAGGATCCCCGCTTCAAGGGCGAGGTCCACGTCGAGGGCGAGGGCCGCGCGACGCTCGTGGCGTGGACGCCGAACCACGTCGTCATCGATGTGGACGGGGCGACACCGTCGTCGCTGCTCGTCTACAACATGAACTTCGACGAGGGCTGGACCGCCGACACCGGCCCGGTCGAGGCCTTCGAGAACGCCGTCGCCACGCGCCCGCGCGCCGGGAGCTCGCGGGTGACCCTGCGCTACCGGCCTCCGTACCTGTTCACAGGGCTGCTCCTCGGGGCGGTGACGCTGGCCGGCCTCGCCTTCGGCTACCGCCGCGCGCGCCGCGCCGAACGCGATGGCAGCGAGGCGGAGGCCACGTGAGCCGGGCGCCGAGCCGTCTCCGCTGGGCGCTCCTGGCGATACCGCTCCTCGGGCTGGCCGAGCTCGCGGGGCAGTACTGGGCCGAGCACCGCGCCCCCGCGTTCGAGGCCTGGGCGACGATCGAGGTGCCCGTCCGCGAGATGAAGCAGCCGGGCGATCTCGTGGTGATCGCGCCGGGCTGGGCCGATCCGCCGGCGCGCCGCGTGCTCGGCGACGATCTGATGCCGCTCCGCGACGTGGCCCGCCCCGACGAGACCCGGTACGCCCACGCGATCGAGGTGTCGATCCTCGGCGAGCGCGCGCCGGAGCTCCGCGGGTGGCGCGAGGAAGGCCGCCGCGACCAGGGTAAATTCGTCATTCGCCGCCTGGCGAACCCCGCGCCCGAGGCCGTGATCTACGACTTCGTCGATCACGCGCGCCCCGGCGAGGCCGACGTGCGCGGCACCGATCCTCCGATGGATTGCCCCTGGAACGCCAGCGCGCCGGTGATCGCCGGCGGCCTCGGCGGTCACCCGACGTTCCCCAAAGAGCGCTTCGAGTGCCCGGCCGGCGAGTACTTCAACGTCGGCGTGACGGTGATCGCCGACGAAGAGTTTCGCCCGCGCCGCTGCCTCTGGTCGCACCCGCTCCTGCACGGCGAGCTGGTGACGCGCTTCCACGACGTGCCGCTCGGCCAGGTGATCCGCGGCCACGGCGGCCTCTACTGGATGATCGAGCGCGAGCGCAAGGGCGCGCCGATCACGCTCACGGTGCGCGTCGACGGCGATCCGATTGGCTCGTTCACGCATCACGACGGCGAGGGCTGGAAGGGCTTCGAGATGCCGCTCGGCGCCCACGCGGGGCAGCGCGCCCGCGAGGTCGAGCTCGCGGTGAGCACGACCAACTACAAGGATCGTCACTTCTGCTTCGAGGCCGACACGCGATGACCGACAAGATCCGCGGTCGCCTCCTCGACGCGCTCCTCTCGCTGGGGCTGTTCTCCGGCTACGTGATCGCCCTCCTGCGCAGCGTGCAGGATCTCGGCTACGCGCGCGACGAGGGCTTCTATTTCCAGGCCGCGTCGAGCTACGGGCGCTGGTTCGAGCTGCTCTTCAAGGACCGCAAGGCGGCGCTCGTCCCCCGGACGGTCGACACGTACTGGAACGCGAACCCCGAGCACCCCGGGCTCGTCAAAGGGCTCTTCGCGCTGTCGAATTTGATCTTGCAGAAGAAGCACCACCTCTTCGCCATGGAGGGGACGAGCTATCGATTCCCGGCGATGGTGCTCGGCGGCTTGGCGCTGGTGCTGGTGTACCTGTGGGGCAAAGAGGCGCGGGGGCGGGCAGCGGGCCTGTTCGCGGCCCTCTGCCTCGCGCTGATGCCGCGCTTCTTCTTCCAGGCGCACCTGGCGTGCTTCGACGTGCCGATAGTGACGATGTGGACGCTGGCGGCCTATTCGTACTGGAAATCGGTGCGCGCGCCGTCGCTCTTGTGGCCGGTGCTCACGGGCATCGCGTTCGGGCTCGCGCTCGACACCAAGCACAACGCGTGGTTCTTGCCCTTCGTCGTGGTGGCGCACATCGTAGCTCGCGAGGTGATTCACCAGCTCGACGCGCGCTGGCGCGGGGTCCGCGATCCTGGCTTTGCCGCCTCGCGCCTCCGGTCGCTCACGGCGCTCGGAGCGATGGCGCTCTTCGGCCCTCTGGTGTTCGTCGCCCTATGGCCGCACCTCTGGCACGATACCCTCGCTCGGGTCCGGTGGTACGCCTCGTTCCACCTCAACCACGAGTATTACAACATGGAGTTCCTGGGGAAGAATTACTGGTCTCCCCCGATGCCGCGCGGCTACGCCTGGGTGATGACGGCGACGACCGTCCCCGGGATCACCCTGCTCCTGTTCTTCGTGGGCCTCGCGACGCGGGCGCGAGCTCGCCTGTCCGCGCTGCTCGGCGCGGCGATGAAGGATCGCTCGGCCAGGATCGCGCGCTGGACGGCGAATATGCCGGCGCCGCGCTTTGATCCGGGCTCTACCGATCTGCTCTGGCTCCTCGGCCTGGTGGTCAATTACGCCGCGTGGACGTCGCCCAATACGCCGATCTTCGGCGGGACGAAGCACTGGATGACGGCCTATCCGTTCCTCGCGCTCTTCGCGGGATGTGGCTTTGCCGCGGTGGTGCGCGAGCTGCGGCGCGAGCTGCTGCGTCATCGTCGTCGCTTCACCTGGGCGGTCGCCGCCGCGCGCCCGGCGCTGCCAGTGACGTTGCTGGCGGGCGCCTCGATGATCGCGGCGCCCGCGGCCGAGACGTTCCACGCCCACCCCTGGGGCCTCTCGGCGTATACGCCCCTCGCCGGCGGCGCGCCCGGCGCGGCGACGCTGGGCCTCAATCGCGGCTTCTGGGGCTACACCACGGGAGCGATCGTGCCGGACCTCGACCGCGAGGTGCCGAAGCGAGGGAGCGTTTACATCCACGATACGGCCGGTCCGTCCTGGGACATGCTCGCCACCGACGGCCGGCTGCGCCGCGACATCCGCGGCGTGTGGTCGGTGGCGGGCGCGGATTTCGCGCTCTATCACCACGAGAAGCACATGCGCGGGCAAGAGTTCCAGGCCTGGGTGGCCTATGGAACGGTGCGGCCCCTGATCATCGCGGGCCTCGACGGGGTGCCGGTGATCCTGGTCTACAAGCAGCCTCCGCCGCGCTGACGCCGCAGCGGCGCGATCAGGGCGAACAGAACCCGTACGACTTCGTGTCGAAGATGACGGTCGGGTTGAAGGCCTTGCAGAATGGCCGGGTGGCCGGGCACTCGGGGTGGTTCTTGGCGTCGGCCGGCGTGCACCACTCCTGGCAGCTGTAGTTCGGGGCCATCCCGACGCAGATCAGGCCGGGATTGCAGGAGTTCGACGCTGCGCAGGCGCTCCCTTCGGGCACGCCCGCCGTGGTGGCGCACTCGCTGTCTTTGACGTTGACGTCGAAGTTGTAAACGCAGGTGAGGCCCGCGCCACAGGGAGGCTCCGGGAAGATGGGGTTGCAGTGCGCGGTGCACACGCGCAGGCCCGGGATCATCGCCGCGACCCCGTCCTGGGCGACCTCGATGCATTTTTCATCGGGATCGCAGTCGTCGACGGTGTTGCAGATCGGCTTGCAAACGCGGCTGCGGTGGTCGCACCACGTGCCCTTCGCGCAGTCGCCGTCGGTCGTGCACCCCGACCACTTGGGCTTGGCCATGGCGCTGATGGGGATGCAGTCGGACGCCCCGGTGTCGAGCCCCTGCACGGCGCACTTGGTGTTGGGCATGGGGCAGCCGCACTCGTGGCCCGGGAGGTACTCGCACGTGCCTTGTTTGCCGGTGTGCGAGAGCACGCACGCCGCCGCGCCGCCCGTGCCGCTCGTCGATGCGGTGCTCGTGCCGCCGCCGCCGCCCGCCCCGGTGATGACGGAGCCGGTGCTGCCGGTGCCAATCGGATCGAAGCCGAAGGTCGGGTATCCGCAGGCCCCTTCGCCGACGAGCGCGCCGCCGGCGACGAGGAAGATCAGCAGTGCACGAGGCGCGGTGAAGAGTTTCATGGGCATCACGGAGGCCGGACGAAGGGCCTCGAGGATACAGGAGCGACCAGCGGGATCGCGCGAAATCGGCGGGATCCGCGCGTGTCGCCCGGGACCCCGACGGCTCTCAGCGCTTCTTCGTCGCCGTCTTCCGCGCCTTCGTCGCCTCCGCTTTGGCGGGAGCCTTGGCGGCGGGGGCCTTCTTCACGGCCGCCGTCTTCTTCGCGGCGGGCGCTTTCTTCGCGACGGTCTTCCTGGCGGCAGCCTTCGTCGCCGTCTTCCGCGCAGGCTCCGATTTCGCCGCCGGCGTCTTTGCCGCGGCCGGCGTCTTCGAGGCCGCACGCTTCGGCGGAGGAGCTTCGTCGTCCTCCTCCTGCTGCTGCTCCTCGTGCTCCTCGTCGTCTTCGTCCTCGTCGTCCTCGTCGTCGGGCTCGGCGAGCGTGACCTTGGTGGCTCGCGCCGCCTTCGCGGGGGCAGGGGACGGCGTCGCCGCCGGCACGCCTGCGGCGGCCCCGGGGCGTTCGCCGACGATCGCTCTGGCCTCGCGCGCGAACACGGAGACGAGCGCGTCGACGTCGCGCGCGTCCTGATCCGAGAGCGGCGTGAACGAGACGGCGAGCGTGCGCGCGTCGGCCATCTCCCAGCTCGCGATGCAGCCGCCGCGGAGGATCGTGTTCTGACCGGCGGCGTCGATCTTCGGCGCGAGCGCGCGGTGCTCCGCGGGCGCGAGCGGGCGGCCGAGATCGATGGTGCGGTCGATGGTCGGGAGGTCGACGATGCCGGCCTCGACGAGATCGGTGAGCTCGTCGGCGATGGCCTCTTCGAGCTCGAGGCGGCCGTCGGGATCGCCGTCTTCGAGCGTGAACGTCGCCGCGCGATCCTCGGCGCTGTAGGCGGTGAAGTGCGCCTGCACGAGCTCGGCGGCGCGGCCGAGGGCCTCGCGCATCGCCGCGACCGTCGCCAGCTTGCTCACCGTCGCCGCGACGTAGCCGAGCGTATCGAGGCGGATGTTGACCTGCTCTTCGAGCACGTCCGCTCCCTCGGCCGGGGCGCGGAACAGGCCTTCCCGCAGCGCGCGGAAGATGTCGCGGCGGATGACGTTGTCCTCGGCGAACACGTCCTCGACGTGGTCCGAGTCCATCAGCGCGGTGGTGAGCTGGTCGACGAGAGCCTCGACCTCGTCGTCGAGGGCCTCGCTGCCGAAGGTGCTCGTCACCTCGCCGCCGATGATCGCCTGAGGCTCGAGCCGCGGCACGATCCGCAGCAGGCGCGGGGCCATGAGCTCCTCGAGCTCGCGGGCGAGCGCGGTCGCGCCACCCTTGACCACCAGGATGTGACCCTGGGCCTTCAGCGCGTCTACGACGCTCATGGAGAGCGTCCGGGAGAGGTTCCTCTCGTTCACGGGGCGAGGAGCTTACACGTTTTCCCGGGACGTCAAGCGTCGTTCTCCTCGATGTAGATCACGACGTCGCCGATGCGCGCGGGGATGACCCCGGTTTGCTCGGGTCCGCTGCCCGGCCGCACGCGCACGCGCACGACGAAGCCGACGCCGTCCTCGCGCTCGACGCCGATGCCCGCGCACCACGGCTCGGCGCCGATCGCGGTCTTGAGCTGGTCTTTTGCCCGCCTGGCCGATCCCACGTCGCTCATCCGCGACGCTCTACCATCATTGCGGAGAGAAGGGATCGCCCGGCGCCTTCTCGACGCCGCTCGTCCCGTGCGAGGATGCGTCCGCATGCGACGCTCGATCCCGGTCCTCGTGGCGGCCACGCTCGGGCTGCTCGGGGCGTCGAGCGCGCGGGCCGAGCCGCGCGGCGAGTCGATCGAGGGCTGGCCTTGCAAGGGCTGCGTCACCTTCGCGCCGCCGAGCGACGGGTCGAGGCGCCCGCTGCTGATCGCCCTGCACGGTGACGACGGCGGGACGGGCAAGCTCTTTCACGCGCTCTTGCCGGCGTCCGAGCAGGAGCGGGTGATCCTGATCTCGCTCCGCTGCCCCGTCGACCTCGGCTGCCGCACGAGCTGGTGGCAATGGCGAGGCACGTCGACGCACGATCCCCGGTGGATCCAGGCGCAGATCGCCGCCGCCGAGGCGCGCTTCGCGGTCGATCCAGCGCGCGTCTACGCGGCGGGGTACAGCGGCGGGGCGACCTACCTCGGCTGGTACGTGCCCACGTTTCCAGGCGATTTCGCGGCGATCGCGCACATCGCCGGCGGGATGCCGTGGGGTACGCCGTGCCCGGCGTGCAAGGTCCCGGTGCTCTTCACGCTCGGCGCGGCCGATCCCATGCTGGTGCCGTACACGCGCCCGCTGCGCGACTATTACCAGTCCTGCGGCGGGCACGAGATCATGTGGCAGACGCTGCGCGGGGTGACCCACGAGGGGATCATCCCCACGGTGCAAGCAGGGAAAGGGAAGGAGATCCTGACCTGGTTGCTCGCCCATCGCGCCGCGTGCGGCGACGCCGCGCTCGACGCGGGGAGCGCCGCCGCCGACGCGGAGGCCGACGCTACGACCGCGGGGGATGGCGGCGCCCCGCCGATCGTCGACACCGCTTCGTTCCCCGATCGCCCCTCGCCGACGGAGGCGCGCACGCCGCTCCAGGTCGCGCCGAGAGCGTCGAGCTGCGCGTGTGATCTCGGCGCGGACGTCGCGAGCAGCGCCGCGCCTCTCGTGGGCCTCGCGCTGCTCGCGCTGCTCGCTACTCGCCGTAGCCGATCGCCTTGACGGTGTACGTCAGCGGCGTGGCCGCGACGTTGTAGAGCTTGGCGCTGAACAGCGCGCTCGATCCGGCGTCGAGATCCGATCCGGCCACCAGCGTCTGCTCCGCGCCGACGATCTTCCCGTCGGCGCCGTACATCGACACGAGGGCCCACACCGACTTCGCCTTGAAGGCGCTGAGGTTGGTGATTTTCCCCTCGAGCGTGTGAGGCGAGTAGCCCTTCTTCGGGGTGAACTTGATGCCCTCGACCTTGAGATCGGCGAGCTCGGTCTTGGTGAATGAGCGCGTCGGCGTGATGGAGATCTTCGTCGTCGCGAAGGCGTCGGTCTTGAGCGTGAGGAACGTGCACGGGACCTTCTCGCCGACCGGGAGCGCGTGGACCACGCTCGCGCACGTGCCGCTGTCGACCGCCGTGCCCGACGCGTCGAGGAGCGTGACCCGGGCGCTCGGGTAGCCGATGGGCGCGTCGCCGGTGTTGTAGATCTCGCCGACGAAGTAGCGCGCGCTGCCGAAGCTACCCTTGAAATCACGGAGATCGCGGAGCTCGGCCTTGAGCGTGCTCGTGCCCTCGGCGGGGATGATGCCGCCGCCGGCGGTGCTGCCGAGGCGGGGCGGAGGCGCGGCCGTCGATGCGGCGGCGATCGCGCTCGACGCGCGGCGCAAGCTCACCAGGGCGAGGACACCGACGAGGATCCCGCCCACGACGAAGAGCCCGAGGCACCCGAGGCCGACGATGAGCCCGACGTTCGGCCCCTTGTTCGGCGGCGGCATCGGTTGCATCGGTTGCATCGGCGGCATCGGCGGACCGCCGTAGCCGCCCGCAGGAGGCCCTCCGTAGCCACCACCTGGCGGGCCGCCGTAGCCACCGCCGGGAGGCGGACCACCGAAGCCACCGCCGCCCGGAGGAGGACCGTATCCGCCGCCCGGAGGCGCGCCGCCGCCCGGCCCGTAGCCACCCGGTGCGCCGCCCGTCACGTGGAGTCCAGTCATGGCGCGGGAGTATGCCGTAAAAGCCCGCGCGCCGGTGCGGCGATCCTCCGCGGGGCCTGGTAGCATGCGCCGCCATGATGCACAGCGCGTATCGCGCGGCGTTTGCCGCGGTGGTCTCGGGAATGATCGGGTGCGGCGCGGCCGAGCCTCCGCCGGCCGCGCCGGTCGCGGCCGCCGCGCCCGAGGAGCCGGTCGCCGACGAGACCGGGCAGCTCGAGATCATGTGCAACCCGCCGACCCCGGTCCTGGTCGACGGCAAGAAGGCGGGGACGACGCCGATCAGCGGCTTCCGCGTCGCCCCCGGCAGCCACGACGTGACCTTCGTCGACGAGCTCACCGGCAACCGCACGATGACCATCTCGCTCGGGCCGGGCGAGGGGCGCGCCGTGGTGTCGGATCGCCCGCCGACGGCGTCGGAGCCCGTCGACGCGAAGCCCGCCAAGGGCGCCAAGAAGAAGTAGCTTGCTCGATCCGAGCGCGCGCGCCGCGTGAAGGAAGGATCCCCCGATGACCTCAGCCACCCTTGCTCCGGGCGTTCGCGTCGTCGTCGCCCGCTTCGCCGACTCGCCTCCCGAGGCCATCGAGACCGGCCTCGCGGTAGAGCCGATGCCGGCGCCCGATCCCGCCACGCTCGGCCCGCGCGACGTCATCGTCGCCGTGCGCAGCGCCGCCGTCGGGTGGGTCGATCTGCTGATGACGAGCGGGCAGTACCAGCACATGCCGCACCCGCCGTACACGCCCGGCCTCGAGTCGGCCGGCGAGATCGTGTGGGTCGGACACGATGCTCGCGGCGAGCTCGCCGTCGGTGATCGCGTCCTTGTCGACGGCTTCCTCGCGGGCCCGCGATCGCTCGGCGCATACCAGGCCTACGGCGGCTTCGCGACCTACGTCGTCGCCCCCGCGGAGGCCGCGCGAAAGATCCCCGGCACGCTCACCTACGACCAGGCCGCGAGCCTGCTCGGGAGCTACGAGACGGCCTACCATTGCCTCATCACGCGCGGCCGCCTGAAGGCCGGCGAGACGGCGCTGATCCACGGCGCGTCGGGCGCGACGGGCCTCGCCGCCGTGCAGGTCGCGAAGATCCTCGGGGCCACGGTGATCGCCACCGGCCGCTCCGACGAGAAGCTCGCCGTGGTGAAAGAGCAGGGCGCGGATCACGTGATCAACTGCCGCGGCGAAGGCGACGCCGTCCGCCCGTTCCGCGACGAGGTCAAGGCGCTCACCGGCGGCCGCGGCGTCGACGTCGTTTACGACGCGGTCGGCGGCGACATCTCGCTCGAGAGCCTGCGCTGCGTCGCGTTCGGCGCGCGCTTCCTGATCGTCGGCTGGGCCTCCACGCCGTTCGTGGCGCGCGGCAAGGGGCAGCGCGGCGCCCCCAACGCCAACCTGCTGCCGACGAACCTGATCATGATGAAGAGCCTCGACGTGCTGGGCTGCCCCACGGCGATCTCGACGGCGCAGGATCCCGGGAGCCGCGCGCCGCGCCTCGCGCAGGTGCTGGCGTGGGCCGAGAGCGGGCAGATCCGGCCGCACGTTTCGCATACGTTCCCGCTCGCCGAGTTCAAGGAAGCGATGCGCGCGAAGTGGAGCGGCGCCGTGATCGGCGGCTGCGTGCTGCATCCGTGACGCGCGGCCGCGTCCTCATCCCCGGAGGCGCGGCGAGCGCCAAGGGGATCTTCCCGCCCGCCGCCGGGATCCTGTGGGGAGCCTCCGCGCTCGACCCGGCGCGAGCGGCGCGCCGCCGCGGGTCGAGCCGGCCGGTGGCGAGAACGGGCGATCGACGTCGCGATCGCGTCCCCGGGAGGTGAAGCGGCGTCGATCGAGTCGTCGATCGGGTGCGGAGGGGCTACATTTCGCGCGCTCACCGGGGCGAGGCCGCCGCGCGGAGATCGTTCGCGCGACGGCGCGGCGTTGATCTCGTGCCCCGGCGCTGTTTCGCGCTCGATCGACGGCTCGTCGATCCTGGTTGCGGCGCGCTGCGAGGATCGTCGCTCAGACGGGGCCGGCGGGCGCGGGGGCGGCGGGGGTGTCGCCGTCGACCACGGGCGCGTCGGTCTTCTTGCCCGCGATCCGCGGGAAGAACCGCGCGGCCCGGGCGCGCCCGACCTCGCCGACGATGGCGCCGTAGCTCTTTTCGAGCTGCTTTTGCCACGCCTCTGTGGCGGCGGTGAGGCGCGTCGAGGCCAGCGATTCGGCGGTGCGGGCGCTCGTGAGGGCCTCGACCGCGTCGCGAAAGCCCGCGAGCCCCGCGTCGATCGCCGCGGTGGTCTGGATACGAACCTCGTCCGCGGCGGGGAGGTGCTCTTCGTGGCGGAGCTTGAGCTCGCCATAGCGCTTGACCTCCTCGTCGAGCGGAGACGCGGTGTAATAGCCGACGCCGTCAGTGTAGATGAGTGTGTACGGCGCCGTCTTCACCGCGTCGGTGGAGCGCCCGGCGAGCTTGAGACGGGACGCCTGGGCGGCTTCGTCGAGATCGTCGTCGTAGGCGTCGCGATCGGCCAAAGCGTCCTGGATTGGCTTGTCGGCGTCTTCCAGGGCTCGGCCGGTGACGAGGATGAGGGCTGTGGCCTTCTCGATGTCGGCGGCGAGGGAGAGGAGCCTGGCCCGGCGGAGGCGGCGAGCGACGTAGTTGCCGTAGCGGACGCGCTGGGAGAAATGGGCGGAAGGGGCGGGGAGGCGCATGAGGGGAGGTGCCTTTCTGGAATGCGGTGATGGCGAGTGATGGTCAGTCAAATACCAGGAAATAAACAGACGAAACCAAGCGTCATGGGGTCTTGATCGCGGCGTCGATGAGCGCCTGAATCTGCGTCGCATGCTCGGGCTTGCCAGGTCGCACGAAGCCGTCGCGCGACCTCGTCAGGATCGGGACGGCCTCCGTCTTGCGGCCCGTGGCGAGCAGGAGCTGCGCAAGATCGAGTCCGACGTCCTCGGCCAAGCCCTCGAAGCGTGCGGTCGCGTCGGCGTCGAGGACGCGTGACTCATCAAGTGCGGGATCCTCGCAGCGCAGCGTCATGCGACCCGCGTCGAGGCTGAGGACCGCGGTCGTCACTTCTTCGTGGGCGCCTCCACATCGCGTTCCGCTTCGGGAAGAGAGTCGATGACGTCGGCCGGCTCGGCGCGCGTCAGATCCACCGGGGCGCGCCGGTCCGAGATGAGCGCGATGCGCGTCCCGGCTTTGCCACGCGCCTTCGCCCATGCGAGCACGCGCTCTATCCGCGCGACGAGCTTCATCTTCTCGGCGAGATCGATCGTGTTGCGGATGGCGCCTGGTAGCCCGAAGATGAACGCCGCGATCGCGAGATGCGTCGCGTCGACCTTGCGTCCCGAAGCCTCGGTTTCCTGTGGCGTGATCGGCGTCCCCTCTGCCCCGAACGCATCACGCAAGAGCGCTTGCAGGTCGCGGCCTGCATCCTCGGCGTCTGGCCCGGTGATCTCGATCGTCGGCTGGCCCATCGCGTCCTCCCGGGGCGCTCGCGTGCCTCGCGATCGTCTGTCCCCCGCACGCAGGCTACGGGAACCTTGCGGCGCAAGGCAACCTGCGCGAGGCGAGGCAGCGAGCTCGGCGCCCTGTCGCGACCCACCGCGCGATTCACGCCTCGCGAGAGCTCTGGCAGTCGCGCGGCGCTCGGACTATCCTCGTCGGATGAGCACGGCGAGAAAGCTGACCGCGGAAGCACTCCAGCTCGACGACGCCGAGCGGGCGACGATGGTGCTCGAGCTGATGGATTCGCTTTCGCGCCCCGATTCGCGCGACGAGGCCGGATGGATCGCCGAGATTGAAGGGCGAGCGCACCGGGCAATCTCCGGCGAGTCCGCGGGCGTGGACTTCGACACCGCGGTCGACAGCATCTCGCGCGATCTCGGGCTGTGACGAAACCTCGCCTCGCGCCCGAGGCCGAGGCCGAGCTTCGAGACGCGGCGAGCTGGTACAGGGAGCGCGACGCCGAGGTCGCCCGCCGGTTCCTTCGCGAAGCCCGGACGGTGGTTGCGGCGATCGCGCGGAAGCCTCTCCGGTTTCCGGTGCTCGTCGAGCCGGCGATGAACCCGCCGATCCGCCGGGCGCTCTTTCCCGGCTTTCCCTACGCGATCATTTTCCTGGTCACCGACGACGTGATTCACGTGCTGGCGATTGCCCACCAGCACCGCGCCCCGGGCTACTGGCTCCATCGGATCACGCCGCCTTGATCAGAGGTGCTTCCTGGCGATCTCCGCCCACGTCCCCGTCGGCTCGATCTCCAGGTACTTCCGCCAGCACGGCCTGGCCTTCTCCGGACTCCCCACCTGCTCGTAGGCCATGGCCAGGTTGAAATAGGCGTCCGCGAACCGCGGATCACTGCCAATCGCCCCACGGAAGAACGTCACCGCGTCCGCGGCCTGGCCGCGCTCGAGCATCACGTAACCGAGGTTGTACTGCGCCTCGGGCTGCGTCGCTTCGATCTCCAGTGCCTTCCGGTAGAACACCTCGGCGTTCTCCTCGTCGCCTCGGCGGAAGCACACGTTGCCGAGGTTGGTATAGGCAATCGCCAGCCACGGATCGAGCTCGATGGCGCGGCGATAGAGCTCCTCGGCTTCGGGGATCGTCGCCGGGTTCTCGTCGAGCTGGCTGGCCTTGACGTAGAGATCGTACGCGGTGCGCGCGCGGTCGCGGCCCACGACGGGGCGGAGCACGCGGACCACGTCGTCGCGCAAGGACTTCACCTCGAAGTCGAGGACCATCTGCCCGGTGAGCGGCTCGAAGCTCCCGTGCGTGCTCTTCACGACGACGCGCTGCCCGTCGGAGATGATCCGCAGCTCGGCGAGCGGGCGCGTGACCCTGGGCAGCGAGGCGCGGATGTTGTCGACGGCGCGCGCCACGTCGCGCAGGCGGACCTTGCGCAGCAAGAGATCGCGCGCGGCGCGGAGCGCGATGATGTCCGGGAACGTGTAGGCGCGGCGGCCGCGACGGCGACCGCTAGGCGTGACGATGCCAGCCTTGTCGAGCGAGCGCAGGCGGCCGACCGAGATCGCGAGGAGCTTCACGACCTCGGGGCCCGTGAAGAGATCGCTCACGGGCTCGCGCGAGTGCGGGGGCAGCGTCCCCGGCGGCGTCGCGGTCGCGCTGCTGCCATGGAGCGCCGGCGGAGGCTCGCTCACGCGGCCGCCGCCAGGCCCGAAGATGACGTGGATCACCTTGTCCACGGCCGGGATCGGCTCGCGGCGGTCTTTCTTCTTCTTGCTCATCGCGCGCCCACCGCGGCGACCAGAGGCCGCCGCAACGGCGCCGACATCTCGATGGAAATGATCACGCCGAGCGCTCCCGCGTCGACGCGCAGATCGGCGCGCGCGCTGCCGAGGGGCGAGCCGGCGCGCGCGGTGGCCTCGCGGTGCGCGATGCGCAGCGCGCGGAGGCGCAGGTGCGGATCACCGCGGAGCACGATGGCCAGCGCGTCGACGTCGAGATCGGGATCGGGATCGGGATCGGGAAGGAGGCCGCCATGAGATCGCCGGAGGAGGAGCACGCTGGTCGTCCCATGATAAACGAGAGCGCCGTCCTCGATCGAGACTTGCCCTTCGCTCATCACGTCGGCCGCGTCGAGCAGATCGCGAAAGCGCCCTTCATGCGCGGTGCACAGCTCCACGACGCGCCGCTGCACCAGCGGCACGCTGCGGATCTTGACGAGCCCTGGCGAGGATCCGAGCGAGCGCGTTTGCATTCCACGACGAGCGTAGGACGCCTCGGCTGACGACCACGAATCCCCGGTGATTCGCGGATGAAACTTGCGCGCACCGGGCGCATGTGCGGGAGCGGACGCGCCGTGCCGGAACTTGGCCGGGCGGCGCCGAGTCTGCGACCGTTCGCGGACAGTACCCCGGAGGACAGCCATGGAACAGCAGGGATCCGAGCGCCGCATCCACAAGGTCTACATCACGCGCAACACCGAGTACCACCTCCGCAACGAGGTCTGCGTCGCGGTGCGCGATCGCAAGTCGCGCTCGTTCCGACCGGCGCACATCGCGCTGAACCTGCGCCTCGAAGGCGGGGTGAAGATCTTCGCCAACGGAGCGCTGATCCCCAATATCAAGCGCCCCGAGGTCGGCGACGCGATCTTCTTCACCCGTCTCGACCAGGGCGGCGACGAGAAGCAGATCGTCACGAGCCGCGTCGAGCAGATCGATCGCCCGTCGAAGCGCGACGTGATGCTCTACCCGGGCAAGCGCCGCTCGTAACGGCTACGTCGCGGAGGGAGGCGGCGTGCGGCGCGGGCCCTTGCCGGTCCGCGCCGGTGCCTTCGGCGTGCGCGCCGCGACCTCGGGCGGCAGCGCGACGGGGGCCGCCCTCTTCGACTGGAAGCGCGGCGGCGGCGCCTTCTTCTCGAAGCCGCGGAGGACCGCGATCGTGAACGCGGTCAGCCCGAGGGCCACGCAGATCGCCATGCCGGGCACGCGCACCCAGAGCGGGATCTTGAGGCCGAAGATCATCGCCGCGAGCGTGAAGAGCGAGCCGCCGCCCATGAGCAGCGCGAAGGGGTTCAGGGAGCCCATGGGAAGCGCGCCTCGTCTCGTTCAGCCGATGGAGCAGAAGCCTTCGTAGTCGATGTACGAGGTGATCGTCGGGTTGTCGCCGCACACCGGGCAGGTCTTGTCGCGGCGGAGCTTGAGCTCGCCGAACTTCATCCGGAGCGAGTCGTACGTCAGCAGCCGGCCGATGAGCGGGTTGCCCTTGCCGAGGATCAGCTTGATGGCCTCGGTCGCCTGGATGACGCCGACGACGCCCGGGAGGATGCCGAGCACGCCGGCTTCCTGGCAGCTCGGCGCGAGGTGCGGCGGCGGCGGCTCGGGGTAGAGGCAGCGGTAGCAGGGCCCGCCCGTGTGCGGCGAGAACGTGGTGACCTGCCCGTCGAAGCGGAAGATCGAGCCGTGCACTACGGGCTTCTTCAGGAACACCGACGCGTCGTTGACGAGGTAGCGCGTGGGGAAATTGTCGCAGCCGTCGACGATGACGTCGAAGCCCGCGAAGATCCGGTCGACGTTGGAGCTGTCGACGCGCTCCTGGAACTTGATGACCTTCACGTCGGGGTTGAGGTCGTTGATGGCCTTCTCGGCGCTGTCGACCTTGTACGTACCGAGGCGTGACGTGGCGTGGATGATCTGGCGCTGCAGGTTCGACGCGTCGACGGTGTCGGCGTCGACGAGCCCGAGCGTGCCGACACCGGCCGCCGCGAGGTAGAGCGCCGCGGGGCTGCCGAGCCCGCCCGCGCCGAGGAGCAGCACCTTCGAGGCCAGCAGCTTGGCTTGCCCGATCTCGCCGACCTCGGGCAGGAGCAGGTGGCGCGAGTAGCGATCGCGCTGGGCCTCGGTGAGCTGCGGCGGCTTCTCCATCGGGAGGCCGAGATCCTTCCAGCGCACGAACCCGGGATTGGCACTCTCGACGTGGGTGTAGCCGAGATCGGAGAGCGTCTTGGCCGCGAGGGCCGAGCGCGTCCCGCCCGCGCAATAAAGGACGATCGGCGCGTTCTTGTCGGTGACTTTGCCCTCGATCTGCATCTCGAGGAAGCCGCGTGGCACCGAGATCGCGCCCGGGATGTACCCGTCGCGGAACTCTTCTTTCTCGCGCACGTCGACGAGGATCATCGGCGTCTTTTCGTCGAGCCGGCGCTTGATCTCCTCGAGCGTGACGGTGGCGATCGACTTGCGAATGTCGGCGATCAGATCGGTGTAGGTCGTGGGCATGGGATGGCCTCGGGGGACGACGGGCGAAGTGCAAGGAGAGCGGCGCGATCCGTTTTAGTAGACCGGTTGTCCGCTTTGTAAGACGGGAAAGTAGGCGTCAACGAGCGCGCGTCAAGGAGCGCGGCGCGATGCGCCTATTTGCTCGCGGGCAGCAGCTCCGCCTTGCTGCGGAGCGAGGCCAGGACTTCTTCCTTTTCCTGACCGCCGTCGCACTTCAGCTTCACCGTTTTGTCGAGCGGCGTCTCGACGATCTGCGCGGGCTGATCCTTGGCCGTGCAGAACGTCACGACCTTGGTGCCGGGGGCGAGGCGGCCGTTGCGGAGCTGCTTGCGCACGACCTTGATCGGGGCGTCGTCGGCGACGCGCTTGACGGTGATCTCCTTGGCCGAGGCCTCGGCGACGATCCCGAGCTCGAGCGTCGGCTCGTCCTTGCGGAGCGGGCCCCACACGCGCTGGCCCTTGAGCTGATCGTCGGGCACCAGCCAGTCGATCGTCGCCTCGCTGGCGAGATGCTCGACGGGCACCCAGCCCGTCGCCTTCTCGAGCATCTGCGTCAGCGGCCCCGTGCCCGGATCGGTGTCGGTGATCAGCGCGCGCCCCTTCGTGGTGCCGAGGATCCACACCTCGGTCCCGTGGGCGAGATCGCGCTTCGACTCGCCGTCGATCTTCGTCGCGGGGAACACCGGGATGCGCCCGTGCGCCCAGCGCTTCTCGGGCTTCTTCAGGATCTTCATCGCCGCGTGCGAGGCTTCGACCCACACGGCGAGGGTGTCGCGCTTCTTCGCGACATCGGCCGGCAGGGCCCTGTCGGGCGCGAGCGCGGCGGCGTCGGGTGCCATCGCCTCCCACTTCACGAGCTTGATCAGCGCGTCGACGTCGCGGAGCGTCTTCGGCGCGTCGTTCGACCCGAGGGACTTCTGCGAGGCCGCCATGATCTCCGGGCCGACGCCGGCGCGCACCTGCTCGATCAGCGCCGTGGCCTGCTCCGGCGACGCGTCGCCCTTCTTCACGAGCGCGTCGATCTTGTCGACAGCGGCCGCCCATTTGTGGGCCTTGAGCTCGTCGGAGATCTGCCCCTTGTAGGCGTCGAGGAGCGTCGCATCGAGCTCGGCCACGAGCTTCTTCCAGCCCGTCAAGCCGAGGACGACCTTGGCCTCGGGCGTGTCGACGAGCTTGCGCGCCTCGCCGTACGTCGCCGCCATGACCTTGTCGTCGGTCACGGCCTGGATGCACTTCAGCGCGTCCGCCCCGACCTGGTGCCGCAGCTCGCGCGTGAACGTCTCGCTCTCGTGGGACTTGATCGGCTCCGAGAGCTGCTTGAACGCGCCGTCGCAGTCCTTGTCCTTGAACTTGTCGGCGACCTCGTTGGCCCAGAGCTTCGCCTCGCGCTTGTCGAGCTTGTCGACGGCGGTCTCGATCTCGAAGCGCTGCGACTCGATCGCGAGCTCGGCTGCCTCGGCCAGAAGCTTGCGCGCGCGGTCGTACTTCTTCTCGTTCATCGCGCGGCCGGCGTCGTCGATCTTCTTTCGACCCTGCTCGATCCGGGCCTGCTCGCCGGGATCCGCCGCGGTGACCGGGCCCTTCTTGGCGGGCTCGGGATCGCCGCAGCCCAGGGAGCCGAACGCCGCGAGGGCGAGGGAGACAGCGCCGAGGACGGCGCGAGCGGAGGTCGGGAGCCGGGGAAGCGTGAACGCCATGGGGCGGGACTGTCCCATTGCCAGCACATCACCGTCAATGTTCCGAAGGCGGTTCCTTGACCGAGCGCCGCCGCCGCCCTAGTCGGGGCCCATGGCGAACGCGACGGACAGGGCCGAGGAGGAGGAGCAGGTGTTCAACGAGCCGCGGGTGACGATCAACCGCGTCTACACCAAGCAGGGCGACACCGGGCTCACCCGGCTCGTCGGCGGGCAGCGGGTGCCGAAGCACGACGCGCGGATCGAGGCCTACGGGACGGTCGACGAGCTCAATGCCTTCGTCGGCGTCGCCCGGCAGTCGCTGGTCGAGGCGTTCCCGACGGCCCCGCCCGAGCGCAAAGAGGCCCTGGCGAACCTGGGCGCCACGCTGATGCGCGTCCAGCACGAGCTCTTCAACCTCGGCTCGATCCTGGCCACCTTGCCCGAGGACGTTCATCCGAAGCAGCCCCGCGTCACGGCGGCCGAGGTCGCGCGCCTCGAAGAAGAGATGGATGCCTGCCAGGTCGAGCTCGCGACGCTGCGTAGCTTCGTGCTCCCCGGCGGCTGCCGCCTCAACGCCGATCTCCACGTGACCCGCACGATCTGTCGGCGCGCCGAGCGCTTGACCACCGAGCTCGCCGCGGCGACGCCGGTCGATCCCGACGCGGTGAAGTACCTCAATCGCCTCAGCGACGCGTTCTTCGTGTGGAGCCGCTGGGCGTCGCTCTTGCTCGGAGCGGAAGAGCTCCTCTGGCAGCCCAACCAGGCCGCGAGCGCGCACAAGTCCTGAGAAGTCAATTTGACACCCCGGGCCAGCCGCCCGACCATGCGGTCCGATCTTCCAGGAGGGCTCAACGCATGAATCGACTCGGCATGGCTTCGGGACTGGGCGTCGTCTTCGCTGCGACTCTGCCCTTCATCGGCTGCTCCAGCGATCCGGCGACCGGCGGCGCGACCGGGGGCTCGAGCGCGACGTCGACGTCGACGGGCGGCCCGACGGCCCAGCCCACGTTCCACAAGGACATCGAGCCCATCCTCCAGCGCAGCTGCCAGAGCTGCCATACGGCCGGGAAAATCGCGCCGTTCGCGCTCTCCACCTACGACGACGCGAAGACGGTCGCGAGCCTGCTCGTCACGCGCACCCAGGATCGAACGATGCCGCCCTGGGGCGCGTTCGAGACCGACACCTGCAAGCCGCGCCACGGCTGGAAAGACGATAAACGCCTCTCCGACGCCGAGATCAAGACGATCGAGGCCTGGAACACCGCGGGCGCCCCGGAGGGCGATCCCAAGGACGCTCCCGAGAAGCCGGCTCCGGCGGTCGAGGGCCTGCCCGGCGTGCAGCTCACCGTGGCTCCCAAAACCCCCTTCGTGGCGAGCGGCGAGAAGGACCAGTTCCGCTGCTTCGTGCTCGATCCCAAGCTCGACAAGAAGCGGTATCTCAACGGGACCCACTTCATCGCCGGCAACCCCAAGGTCGTGCATCACGCGCTGATGTTCCTCGACCAGGCCGGCGAGAGCGTGGCCAAGGCTGACGCCGACGGCGGCTACGACTGCTTCGGCGGCCCCGAGATCTCCAAGGCCAACCTCATCGCCGCGTGGGCTCCGGGCGGCGTGCCCAACGAGTACCCGTCGAACATCGGCCTGCCCGTCGAAGCGGGGTCGAAGCTGGTGATGCAGATTCACTATCACCCGGCCGGCGCCACCGGCGCTCCCGACGCGACGCAGTTCCAGATGCGGTTCACCGACGCCGATCCCGACTACGAGGCGGCCATCGCCCTGATTGGCAATTTCACCAAGCAAGACGCGAGCGGAGACGGCCTCTTGCCCGGCCCCGACGACATGGGAGGCCCGCAGTTCCTGATCCCGGCCGGAGCCAAGGCCCACACCGAGACGATGCGCTTCACCGTGCCCGGCGGCCTGCCCCCGCTCAAGGTCTACGGCATCGCGACTCACATGCACTACGTGGGCACCGACATGAGCATCCAGGTCGCGCGCGCGACGCCGACGGCCACGCAGCCCGCCGACGAGTGCCTGGTCGAGACGCCCCGGTGGGACTTCAACTGGCAGCGTCAGTACGCGTACGACGCCGAGATCGCCGCTCTGCCGACGCTCGTCGCCGGCGACCAGGTCACGTTCAAGTGCACCTACGACAACAGCACGGAGAACCCCTTCGTCAAGCGTGCTCTGCTCGAGCAGAATCTGTCGTCCCCCCAGGACGTGAGCCTGGGCGAGACGACGCTCGACGAGATGTGCCTCGGCGCCATCAACGTCATCTACAAGGTCAAGTAGGTACAGGACGCGGCGACGGGATCCCGACGATGCCAGATCGACGGGAGCCCTCGCGCCGCAGCCCTGCTCAAGGGCACGTGACGAGCGACGCGCGGATCTTGCCGTCCTTCTCTGCATAGACGACGCCGAGCGTGCCATTCGCGTCGCCGGTCCGGGTGATCCGCGGGTAGCGCGCCGCGATCCCGTCGCCCGAGATGCGGAGATCCTGGCCGTCCGTCATCAGGGTCGGCGCGACCAGCGAGAGGTAGATGGCCGGGGGCCCGTCGCGGAACTGGTAGTACACGACGGCCTCGCGGGTGCCCGTCCAGGCCACGTCAGGGTAGTTGGCGCTCGCGGGCGACATCGGAATACGCATCTCCGCCCCCGCCTGCGCGCTCTTGTCGATCCGGGTCAGATAGACAGTCTCGTTGCCGTCGCCGGCGCGGTTGTCCTCCCACACGACCGACAGCGTCCCGTCGTCGTGGACGGCGACGCGGGGCGCGTTGGCCTTGCCGACGGCCTCGCGGAACATCACCGGCGCGAGCGGCGCGCCCGGGCTCGTCATCATCGAGGCGCCGAGCTTGCTGCCCGCGATCCAGGTGATCCCGAGGGCCGCGCCGGAGCCGCCGATCGCCGGGCTCACGCCCTGATCGATCGATGTCGTACTGACCAGCATCTCGCCGTTCAGGAGACCGAGCATCGAGCTCGTGGAGTCGCTCCAGGCCACCGCCGTGCCCACCGGCGCCGGCGCCGCGGTCGGGCGCGCATCGGCGCTGGCGCTCTTGGCGATCTGGAAAGCCAGGCCCTTCGGCATGCCCTGGGCATCGACACGTCGACCCATGACGACGGTGCCAGTCGGGCTCCCGGTGTCCTGCCAGACCACGAGGAAACCGCCCGCTTCGGGGACGACGCTCGGGTACGCGGACATCCCCGGTCCCTCGGCCAGCGCCTGCTCCGTCACCTTCGCGCCCTTGGCGTCGAGGAGCGCCACGCGGATGTCCCCCGCGTCTTTCACGGTGCTGGTCCACGCGACGAGGTAGCGGTCGCCGCCGAACGCCACGGTCGGCGAAGACCCGGAGCCGGCGCTGACGATCAAATCCTGCACTCCGACGGCGCACTTCGCGGCGGGCCCGCCCGAGGACGTCGTCGCTCCGGCGCCCGTCGACGCCGAGCCCCCGGACGTCGTCCCGGTCTCGCCGCTGCATCCTCCGGCGAACCCGAGGACGCCGAGCGCGATCCCCGCGATCCCCGCGCGCCGCAGCGACGCTCCTCGATGAGTGGCCGCGATCGTTCTCCCGATGATTCCGTGCTGCATCGATCCCCCCTGTTGCCGTGACGCGCTTCGTTCGATGGAACGACGGCGCCGGTCGGTGCGGATGCTCGCCCGCGGAAGCACGGTCTCGACGGCGCGCCGCCGCGGGCGGTCACGGCGCGAGGTGGCCGGGTTTGCCACCTCGGTTAGACTGCCGCGCCTATGCGCACTTTCGGACGGTCACGCGGCGCGCTCTGGACGTCGCTCGCGCTGACCTTCGCGGCCGGCTGCGCGCCGGCGGTCGCCCCCGCGGTGGCGCCTGCGCCCGCGCCCACGAAGGTCGACGGGCCCCCGACGGCGGCCGCCGCCGCACCCGCACCTGCGGCCGCGCCGCCGCCCGCCCCGCCGCCGCTCGAAGGCGATGGGCCCGTCGCGGTGCCCGTACCGATCGAGGGATCGGACCTCGTGCGCGGCCGCACCGCGGTGAAGATCAACGCCCCGATCGCCCGCGTGCGCGAGTCCGTCGTCGACTTCGCACACTACGCCGAGTTCATGCCGCACTACCTCACGTCGAGGCTCCTCGGCCGCACCGCGACCGGCGCGCGCGACGTATACATGGAAATCGAAGCGCTCCACGGGGCCGTGAAGATGTGGGCCGAGGTCGAGTTCGCGAAGCCGATCGTCGTCGACGGCGTCGAGACCCACGTCTCGAAATTCGTGAAGGGCAACGTCGAGGACTTCGTCGCGATCTGGCGGCTGCGCAAGATCGACGAGCTGACGACGGAGCTCTCGCTCGAGGTGTTCCTGCAGCCGTCGATCCCGCTGCCCACGTCGCTGATGAACAAGGAAAACGTAGGCGGATCGCTCAAGGGCGTGATGGCAATGCGCGGCCGCATCGAGGGCAGCGCGCCGACGCCCTGATCACGGACAGCCCTTGGGAGCGCTGCCGGCGATCGTCGCCACGACACAGACGCTCGCGCGCTGCGAGAGGTCCATGCAGCTGGTCGCGTCAGCGTAGTACTGGAGGCAGCCGTTGACCGCGCCCTGGTCGTACTGGAGGCAGTCCGTCCCCGCCTGGGTGCGGAGAAAATCGGGGCACACGCGCGTGGTGGAGGCGCAGCCCATGGCCATGAAATGCTGCGTCTGCGCGTCGGTGAGCGTGCTGCACGCCGCCCCTTCGGCCACCGGCATCCCGTTGCCCGGCGGGTGAAACTTCCCGTCGCTGGCGTCGGCTGGATCGCCGGTGGTGCCGCTCCCGATGTCGGTGCCACAGCCCGACGAAACCAGCACGAGCAGCGACGAAGCGAGGACGAGGTGCAAAGCGATGGAGGGGCGCATGATGGCCTCGCCGCTTAGCAGAGGCCGGCGGCGGGATCCATGAGCCCTACCGCGATCGGCGCGCCGGAGCCGTCTCGCGCGCGCGGCTCGCCGGCTCGCCGAGGGCCTCGGTGATCGCCACGAGGACGGCCTGCGTCGCCGCCACGCGGGCGTCGGGGAAGCGCGTCAGCGTCGTGCGGACCCTGGCCTCGACGGTGCCGGCGCGGAGCGCGTCGAGATCGCGCCCCTTGGCCGTCAGGCTGAAGAGCGCGCGCCGCGCGTCGCTCGGATCGGGATCGCGCCGCACGAGCGCGCGGGTGACGAGGCGGCCGAGGACGCCGGTCAGCGTGCTCGGGTGCACGTGCATCAAGCGCGCGAGCCGACCCGCGGCGATCCCCGGGAATCGCCCCACGATCCGGATCACCAGCCGCTGCGGGCCGGTGACGCCGATGGCCGCGTCCATCCGCTTCGACGAGGCCTCGAGGGCGTGGTTGACGCCCCAGAGGAGGCGCATGAACTCCAGTCCTTCGCCGAGGTTGACCTCCGGCTCGTCGGCCGCGGCGCGCGTGGGCTCCCGTCGCGCCGCCGTCTCCGGCCGCTTGCGTGGCCCTCCCGAACGCGGCTTCGCGATGGTGGTCATACAGAGCCGTACATACCATCAAATGAGCCCTGACAGCGCTTTTGAACGCCGACTTCCGGGCGCTCGTCCGGGGCCCGGCGGCGCGCCGATCGGTCCCTCTTGATTTCGAGCTTCACCGGGCGCAAAAGGCTTGCCGCATCTGTGCACGATGGAGGCGTGGGCTCCGGCCCCCGCGCCTCGAACCCACCCCATCGGTGCAAGAGAGGGCAAGACCAATGACGACCACCGCTCCGACCATCGCAACCGAGCAGGCCCCCCGCATCGAGCTCAACGGCCCCGCGCCGGACTTCGAGGCCAACACCACCCACGGGCCGATCCGCCTGTCCACGTGGCAGAAGGACAAGTGGGTCATCCTGTTCTCGCACCCGGCGGACTTCACGCCGGTGTGCACGACCGAGTTCATCGAGTTCGCGAAGAACAACGACGCCCTCGTCGCGAAGAACGTGGCCGTGATCGGCAACTCGATCGACAGCATCTACAGCCACATCGCGTGGGTGCGGAACATCGAGGAGAAGTTCGGCGTGAAGATCCCGTTCCCGGTGATCGCCGACCTCGATCAGAAGGTCGCTCGCCTCTACGGCATGGTCCACACGCCGAGCTCGGTCACGGCCGCCGTTCGCTGCGTGTTCTTCATCGATCCCAAGCGCAACGTGCGCGCGATGATCTACTACCCCCTCAACGTGGGTCGGAACTTCGACGAGATCATCCGCGTCGTCGACGCGCTCCAGATGGCGGACGCCAACGGCGTCGCGTGCCCGGCCAACTGGCGCCCGGGCGACGAGGTCATCGTCCCCGCGCCGATGACGGCGCAGGGCGCGCAGGACCGCGTCGGCAACAAGGATTTCGCCGTGACCGACTGGTACTTCTCGAAGAAGAAGATCTAGGCAGCACGGCGGCTCCGGCGCGCAGCGCCCGGCCCCGATCGAGCGAAGAGCCGCGCCTTCCTGCGCGGCTCTTCCGTTTTCCATAGCCTTTCCCGAGCGTTTCAGGAAAAGTCGTCGGCAATGCGGAGGCTTCTCGGCCGGAGCACAGTCGCCGTGGCCATCGCCGCGGTCGGCCTCGTCGTGGGGGCGCGCAACGCCGGGCTCCGGGCCTCGTTCTCCGCGGGCTACCGCGCGTTTCGCGATCCCGCGCTCCTCGATCCGCCGGCCCCTCCGCCGCCCAGCTCTGTCGATTGCCGCCGCTTCGCGACCGAGTCACCGGCCCTCGCCGCGTCGCCGGACGAGGTCGCGCGCGATCTGCAAAAGGCTGTGCCTGAAGAGGATCTCGACGATCCCGAGGGCGCGACCCTCGCCAGCCTCACCCTCCCCGACATCCACGCGCCGGTCACCCGCCGGACGATGCGCTTCGTGAAATTCCTGGCTCGCACCGATGCCGGGCGGAAGGTGTTCCTCGCGCGCTTTCGCCGCGCCGGAAAGTACCGCGACCAGATCGAGAGCTCGCTCCGCGAGGCGGGCTTGCCCGAAGATCTCGTCTGGCTCGCCGCGGTCGAGAGCGGCTTCGATCCGCGCGCCGTCTCGCGCGCCGGGGCCGCGGGCCTCTTCCAGTTCATGCCCGAAACGGGGCAGCTCTACGGCCTCGATCAATCGCCGTGGGTCGACGAGCGCCGCAGCGTCTCGCGCGCCACCGCCGCGGCCGTCACCCACCTGCGCGATCTCTACGAGCGCTTTCACCGCTGGGATCTCGCGCTCGCGGCCTACAACGCCGGCTACGATCGCGTCGTCGGCGCGATGGACAGGCTGGCGCGCGAGCGCGGCCCGGTGCGCCTCGACGACAAGCCGATCGAGTTCTCCGATCTCGCGGCGGCCCACGCGCTGCCCGAGGAGACGACGAGCTACGTCCCGCAGATCCTGGCGTTCGCGCTCGTCGCCGGCAACCTCGCGCACTTCGGCCTCGACGACGCCGAGCTCGCCGCGTCGCTCGATCCCGGCGAGATCGCCGTCCCCGAGGGCACGCGCCTGCGCACCATCGCCCGCGCCGCGGGGATCTCGACGGTGCAGCTCCGCGAGTACAACCCGCAGATCCTCCGTGATCGCGTCCCGCCGACGGGCGGCGATTACCTGATCACCGTCCCGTCGGATCGCGTCGCGCACGCGCTCGCCACGTTCCCTTCGTACCTCGATCAAGAGGTCCTCGCGGAGAACGATCCCGACGACGACGCCACGGTGTTGCCCGTCGTCAACGCCGTCGACGGTGTTGACGCCGCCGTCAACGAGGCGCTGCCGCGGCGCCCCGTGCCCCTCGGGCGCAACCGCCTGCCCACGTTCGCGCTCCCCGGCGAGCAGCGCGAGCTGCTCGGCACCTCGTCGCTCGACGCCGCGAGCGTCCTCGGCGCCAGGCTCCCGCAGGTGCTGCTCGGCGTGGGGATCGGCTGGCAGAAGCCCTACGACGACGATCCTCTCGGCCTCCTGCGCGGGCGCTTCGCGGCGTCCTCGGCCAAGGGGCGCGACGCGGCGCTCGAGAAGCAGCTCGGCTTCCTCGACGAGCCCGCGGCGATGGAGTCGCTGCGCAGCTTCACGCTCCCGAACGGGATCGCCGTCCGCCTCCGCCGCGACGCCGGCGCCGCGTTCACGTCGATCACCGTGCGAATCGCCGGCGACGGCGTCGTGCAAGACGATCGTCCGGCGTCGGGCGGGCGCCGCGTCGGCCACGCCGGCGACGGCGGCGGCGCCACCGAGACGCTGCACACGCTCACCGTGGCGAAGGGCGACGTCGAGGCCGGGATCGAGCTCGCCGCCGCGCGCGTTCGCCTCGCGCTCGGCGACGCGTCGAGCGCCGAGGTGGTCGAGATCCGACGCCAGGCCGGCGAGCCGCGTCGCAAGATCCTCGCCGGCACGCCCTACGGTCCGGCGTGGATCGCCCTTGGAAACGCGCTGTTTCCGGCGGGCCACCCGCTCGCGGGCACCGTCCTCGGCACCAGCTCCGATCCGTCGGGTGCGCGCGATCTCCTCCTCGCCGAGACGATCGCCGCCGAGCACACCCGCGCCCGCGCGTCGATCACCGTCGTCGGCGACGTCGACGAGCTCCGCGCGAAGAAGCTCGCCGACGCCTTCCTCGGTAACCTCGCCGCGCCCACGATCGAGGCGATTCCGCCGCATCCGCGCGAGGATCGCATCTTCGTCGAGGACGCCGTCCCGTCGCCGCGCGCGCTCTACGGGTGGATCGGCCCGGCCGAGGGCGAGACCGGCGACGCCTCGATCCGCGTGGCGATCGAGATCCTCCAGAACCCGAAGATCGCCCGACTCGCGCACACGCTGATCGACTCGGGCCTGGCCTCGCTGGCGCAGGCGGCGATCGATCCCGGGCAGCGCGCCTCGGTCGCCGCCATCGAGGTCGCGCCCTCGAGCGGCCACGATCTCGCCGAGGTCGACAGGCGCCTCGAGGCCGAGCTCACGGCCTTCGGCGAGAGCGGCCCCACCTCGCTCGAGCTCGCGGTCGCGAAGGCGTACCTCACCGCCCGCATGAAGAAAGAGCTGGCCCCGCCGCCCTCGGTGCTTGCGGCCGCGGTGCACTCCGCGACCACGCAGCGCCTCCGCCGCGCGCTCCGCCCGGGCCAGGCCGAGAAGGTCCTCGCGGCGATCGACGACGTCTCGCAGAGCTCGGTGAAGGCCGCCGTGAAGCACATCCTGACCAGGGATCATCGCGTGGTGATCACCACCGTTCCCACGACGAAGTCGGCGCTCTCGGCCGCCGAGCCCACCGGCGGCCGCTCGACGACGCTGCGCTGACGCCTCGCGTCGCCTCGTTTGCCGGCGCAGCAAGAGCGCGTCAACGCGGCTCGGCCACAACAATGCAGCACCGCAGCAGCGCTCTCGGTGCGACGCCCACATCAACACATCAGTAGTCCAGAGTGATTCTGCGTCCGGCGCCAAGAGGCACGTTGACGAACGGAGTCGATTCCGATGCGATGAGGCCATGAGCCGAATCGTCGCCAAGGTTGCCGCGCTCTCCACCGCCGCCGCGACGCTCCTCGCGCCGGCCCTCGCCTCTGCCACGAGCTACAGCCTGTGGATCCACGGTCGGAACACCTCGCAGAGCACCCAGACTGGCAACTACGCCGACTTTTCGTACTGGGGGCCTGCGAGCACCGCCGCCGGCGTCAACAAGAAGGCTGTCAACTGGAACGGCGTCGGCCACATCTCGGACACCAACGGAGCCATTCGCAACGCGCTCGACTGCTTCTGTACGGGGCAAAACTGGTGCTATGTCGCGGCGCACAGCGCGGGTGACGCCCAGATTGGCTATGCCCTGAGCCTGTACGGCGGCACCTCGCGCAACGTCAAGAACGCGAGCCCGGGGCCCTCGGGCACCTGCGGTGACGCGGGCGGCACCCAGACGGGCTGGAACATCAAATGGGTCGACGTCGGGGGCGGCGCCGGCGGCGGGACGGAGCTCGCCAACCTCGGTTACTGGGCCGTGTCGGACGCGATCACCAGCGATCTGCGCACCGGCACCGTGCGATCGATGTACAACCACAACTCCACGCAGAACGCCCTGTTTTCCATGTTCGCCGGCGCCAAGGGCACGGCCTACTCGGGCGCGCTGCCGGGGCAGGACGACGAGGTGGTGGCCTATCACTCGACGGGCGCCCTCTCGGCGACCGGCAGCTTCTGCAACCCGGGCGACTGGTTCTGCGACGACTCGCTCTACCTGGGTACGCAGGGCTCGAAGTCGGCGCCGAAGTGGTCGAACCACACGGTCCAGTTTCGCGACGACGGCGAGAATTACAATCATTACACGTCGGGCACGTGGGGCGGCATCATGAGCGTCGTCCGGCAAGACATGGTGAGCTACGCGTACTGAGGCGACGACGGCGCGGCTGCGGATCGCCGCCGTCGGGGCGATCACCCTCGGTGTCCTCGGCGCTCTCGTCCTCGTGTGGCGTCCTCTCGGCGCCGCGCCGAGCGAGCCTGTCGCGCCGCCGCGGAAGCCCGCCGCGATGGCGCTCGCGACGCCCGGTGCGAGCCGCCTCCGCGCGAGAGAGGCAGAGTTGCCGGCGCCGGGATCGAGCCGCGCCGAGCCGCCGGCCACGACCGAAGTCTGGGCCCGACGGCTCGTTCGAGCGCAGGAGACGCTCGCCGCCTACCGCACCAGCACACGCTATCCGCCGGGCTCACGGCCTCTCGCGGAGCACCCGGATCAGGCGCTGCCCCACCACGTCGGGCCGCTCTCGCTCCCGCTCGCGCGCGGAGGCGGCAAGCTCTCCACGGCGAAGGTCACGCTGAAGCAAGATCGGCTGTTCCTCGTGGGCGACGAGCGCGCGGCCCTGGCGCTCGGGTGCAGCGACGGCGACGGCCCCGCGACGTGCGCGATCATCTCGGCGGCGGCGATCGTCCCGCCCGACGGCCGCGCCGCGCCCTCGCGAGCCGCCGTGCCGATCACCTTCAATCCAGCCGACGACGGCAGCCTCGCGACGTCGTTCCAGCCGAGCGCGCAGGGCTTCGGAGGCTACCGGGGCCCGATCCGCGTCGAGGTCGCTCTCGACGTCGCCGGCGAGCGCGGCGGCGCGTCGTTCGATCTCGTCTACTCGCCCGCAGCCCCGGCGATCTTCACCGGCCGCGTCGACGAGGCGCTCCGCTCAGGCTCGCTCGATCTCGACGTGGAGATGATGATCGACGAGCCGGGCCGCTACGTGATCACCGCGCGCGTCGACGACGAGAGCGGCCACTCGTTCGCGTACCTCTCGGAGAATCAAGAGCTCGCGGCCGGGCGACAGGCGGTGAGGCTCCGTGTCTTCGGGAAGCTCATCCGCGACGAGGGCGCGCTGTCGCCCTTTCATTTAAGGGATCTCGAGGGCTTTCATCTGCTGGAGGATGCCTATCCCGATCGCGACTCCATGCCTGCCCGAGAGGGCGTCGTGTTCACGACGAAGAGCTACGCGCTCCGCGATTTCTCCGACGACGCCTGGGAGAGCGACGAGAAGTCTCGCCACCTGAAGGAGCTCAGCAAGGACGTCGATGAGGCCGCCGCGCACGCCGGAGGGGGCTGAGCCGTGACGCGACGATAGTGCTCCCGCGACCCGAAGCGCGTCGCGCCCGCTTGACGACGCCGCATTTCCCGCGTTCAACGTCCGCGATGATGGCCCGACGTTTCCGTGCGCCCTCGGTGGTGGTGGTGGTGCTCGCTCTGCTCGCCGGTTGCTCGCGCGACCGCAAAGACCTTCCCAGCGGCGCCTCGACGAGCGAGCCGGCCACGGCCTGGTGCGGTGAGGGGTGGCGCGCGCTCGACGACGGCGCCTGCCTCGCCGTGCCCGATCATCTGGCGACGCCGACGAGCCTCGTCGTCTACGCTCACGGGATGAGCGCCCCCGACGCGCTCCCGACCGACGAACAGGCCACCTTGCTCGCGGCGGCGCGCTCGCACGGGTTCGCGGTGCTGTTCGTGCGGGGCAAGGCCGGCCTCTGCGCCTGGGACCCGGGCGTCGTAGATCACCTGTGCTGGCCGACCAAGCAAGAGACGGTGGACACGGCCGGGCCGGCGATCCTCGCCGAGTGGGAGCGAGCGCAGGCGCGTGCAGAGGCGACGGTGGGCGCGCGCTTCGACCGGCGGTATCTCTTCGGCTTCTCCAACGGCGGCTATTTCGTCGCGTTTCTCACCGTCGAAGGGCGCTATCGCGTCGACGGCGCAGGGCTGGTCGGGGCGGGGCGAACCGCGGTCGACGAGTCGCTCTCGGGCGCTGCGCGTCCGCCGTTCTATCTCGCGGTGGGCGATCAAGAAGAAGAGGTCACGCAGAAAGACGCGGCCACGCTGGCGCAGGTGCTCGATCGCGCCGGGTGGAAGACCGCGCATGTGGTCCACCCGGGCCGCGGTCACGAGCTCCACGAGGACGATCTCGCCGCCGCGTGGACGCTCTGGGGTCGTTGATCGCCACGATCGCGCGGGTCGTTCACGTCGAAGGATCCTCGACCCGGCCGAGGAACAGGACCGTCCCGGTGTGCCCGTCGCGGATGAGAAACAGATAGGGGCGATCGAAGCTGATCGCGGCGGGCAAGTACGCTGCGGTGGCCTTGAAGCCGGTGGCGGTGGCTGCGGCGGCCTCGGTGCCGGCCTCGTCGACGTCGATGAAGGTCCGGTGAACGACCGAGTCGAGAGCGAGCCCGTGGCGCGGGCTGATCCCCGTGAAGTCCGCGAGATCGGTGAAGGCCGTCGGCATGCCGAGGGCCGCGAGAGGTGACGCCAGCGCGATCGACGACTCGATCTTGAACACCGGTAGCGAGACCGAGACGGAGCGGCGATCGAGCCCGTCGACGATCGAGGTCAGCCGCGCGGGCGTGAGCGTCGACTCGAGCGACACCATGCCTCCCGGCGAGGGCAGGAGGAGAATCATCGAGAGATCGCCGGCGTCGTAAGGGATCTGGAGCGCCGCGTAGCCGGGGCCCTCGCCATACCCGAGGTCCTGCTTGGCCGTCATCGTGGGGACCTCGCGCGTCGTGCCGTCCGGCCGGGTGAAGGTCGCGAACCGGGTGTCGTCGGGATCGAAGGGCGTCTTCCAGGCCGCGCTGAACGAGACCGCGTTGCCGAGGACGAGTCGCGTGGCGCCGGTGATCGAGCCTGGATCGAGCAGGGAGTCGATCCACTCGCCGGTGTGCTCACTCATCCAGCCGTTGATCGTCGACAGGGCCTGATCCGGCGTCCCGCTGAAGTCGACCGAGCGCGCCTCTGCGCCGTAGTCCCGAGCGAGGGTGTCGAGGAACGGCGCGGCGAACGGATACCCTTGCTGGTCCCAGACCGCGCTGGCGATGCCGAGGTGAAACACCCCACCGTCGGCGCCGGCGCCCGGGTTGGCCGGATGCGTCAGCGCGTGATCGATGGTGTTGAAGGCGGGATGGAGGCGACTCGGGGGGAGGCCGAGGTGGAGCGCGGCCGCCATCTCCAGCGCGGTGTAGCCGCGCGCGCCGGCCATGGTCATGGCGAGGGATTCGGACACGCTGAAGGGCGACAAGCAGAGATTACCAGGGCTCCCGGCGATCTGGCGGTAGAGGTTGAAGGCAAACGCCGTGTTGCCGTGCACCACCGTGGCGACGTCGATCGCGGGGGCGCTGGGCGACTCGACCCGCTGCTGCGCGGACGCGACGACGCAGCCCGGATCGCTGGCCCCGGCGCAATCGTCATCCACAGAAGTGGTAGGGCCGATGCAGCCCGGGAGCGCGGCGAGAAGCGATGCGACGGTGAGCGAACGAGCGAAAGATCTGGAGAAGTACATGTTCGTGGCCTCCGCGTCGGCGTCGAGCAGAACCTGTGCCGCGACGCTCGCTCGGCGTCGCGGGCGAGGGGGCTCGAGCGCCGATTGGACGCGCGGTCACCGCCCGACGACAGGCCGTGATCGAGCGCACGAGGACGCATTACAGCCGCGCGGTCGCAGGGTGTGCGCGGGTGACGCACCGGGGCACGCTGTGCCGCTCAGCAGGTCGGCCCCACAGGAGATCCCGATAGTGCCGTTCCCATCGACTCTCCGCGGATCCCGCTGCTCCCGGCGACGCATATTGCATCAGATGATCCAGGGCTGTACAATAAATCTTCCAGGACAATTAAATTGTATCCATGCAATAGATGTATCCATCCAGAGATTGACAGACGTTGATCCAGGCAATTTTATCGATCACCAGGAACTTTGAGTTTGATCCAGGATGGTCGGTCGGGTGCACCTCGGAGCGGCGCAGGCCTGGCCGGGCGGGAGCCCAACGTGCCAGCCACGTTCCCTGTTTGCAAGTGAGGCGCGGTCAGGGCGCGTCGGCCCCGAACCAGTGCCGCCAGACGTAGGCGGCAGCGGGATCGCCGGCGTCTTTCGCGACGCGCACGCTCTGGAACAGCATCGCGCGCGTCGCGGGGTCGGAGGTGGGAGCGGCGATGGTGGCCTCGCGTCCGCCGCCTCGATCGAGGCTCGTCCCCAGAATCAAGAGGCCGAGTGAGCTGATCCAGTGTGGCTTCTCCCCGTTCCAGTGCTTCATCACGAACCAGGAGCGCTCCACCCCGTCTTCCCCCCCGACGGACAGGCTCTCGCAGTCGGGGGAGAAGCGCATCGATCGCACCGCGGTGCTGTAGAAGGTGCCGAGGGTAGTACCGCTCGCGAGATCTTCGACGATGACCGGGACCCAGGGGGCGGTGGGCCGCGAGCCGCCCGCCCGCGAGGCCGAGACGTAGGCAAAGAGAGGGCGCGCGAGCTCGATCCGCGGCTCGCTGTCGCTGCGCGGCCGGGGCCCGAGCGCGCGTGAAATGCAGAACGCGCCCGGGCCTTCGGCGGCCTGCGCGGAGAAGACGAGGGGCGTGGTCAACAGATCGGGACTGGTACCCTTTTGCAAGGCGATCGCGGCCGCGAGCCCGCCTTCTTGCTCGGCGAGGGGCGCCACGCGCGGCGTGCCGACGCGCGCCGAGGTGACGCCGCCGCGCGTGCGAATGTCGACCAGGCTGTCGGTGGAAGGCGCCATCGTCAGATAGACATCGCCCGATGGCGTGCGGCCCGCGCTGATGACGGGCGCCGTCGCCAGCAACGTCTGGAGGAGGGCGTGGCCGACGCTCGTCGACATGCGCAAGGGCGGGAGCACGCTGTCGTCCGCGGCGCTCTGGAGCAGCAGCGAAGGTGGTTGACCCGAGAGTTCGGTGGTCTTGTCGAAGCGGATCTTGTAGCGACCGCCCGCCGTCGACCACGCTGCGTCGAGGTCGGCCGCGGCGCGCGCCGGGGCGGCGTCCGCCGGCAGCTGGTGATCGATTGACGCTGATCGCGCCGAGACGATCTGGAGCTGGCCAACCTCGGAGATCCCGACGACCAGGCCAGCCTCCAGCACCGGAAGATGCGCGCGGAGATCCACCGTGCGGACCGGGCGAAACGAGGGCCACCGCGCGGCATCGAACCAGAACGTCCGGTACTCGCGGCCCGTGCACGACGCGACGAGACCCGCGCCGGGCCCGCTCGTGGGGCGCGTGAAGCGAGGCAGCCCTGACGGCTCGAGGCCGTGCGCGCAGGCGAGGTGGTCGTGATCTTCGCTGGCGAAGAACCCCGTGTCTTGCAGGTAAATCGCGTGCTCCGTCGGGCGCACGACGACGACCGGCTCGCGGGTGAAGTCGGCGAACGACGTCGCTGATTGGTTGAACCGGCCCACGAGGACCCGCTGCCCGCCTTCGTCGACATCGCGGACACACGGCTTCGTCTGGGCGGAGAATACCGTTGCGCTCCACGCAGGCCTGTCGCTGCCGGCGGCCGTCACCTCCAGCAGATACCGGTCGGCTGCGCCTCGCACCTCTCTCATCCTGGCAGCGTACGCGCCACCAGAAGAGGTGGTGTCCAGGCAGAAGTCGATCGGTGTCGGAGCCGCGGAGCGACCCGCCGCTGCCGCCCGCGGATCGGCGGGGCCGACGGCCACCCACTCCCGGTCGAGCCGGGCCCCGGTTCTGCCGATGTCGCCCCCGAGCAAGAGCATGTCGTCGGCGGCTCCGATCCGGATCGCGCGGCTGCTCGCCGACCACTAGGCTCGCCGGGTCGAGTCGCCGTGGGCCATCGCCAGCATCCGTGGGCCGGAGGGCGAGCCAGCCTCCCAGATCGCGAGCTGGTCCGAGCCCTGTTCCATCGCCGAGACCCACTTGCCATCCGGGCTGAGGCGAGGAGCATAGAAGTGCTTCCCCTCTAGATCCAGAGTCTGCGCGGGTCCGAGGACGCGCCCGGAGAGCACGGCCGCGGCGTCCACGGGGATGATCCAGATGGCGCCGTCGGCGAGCTGCGCCAGGGCCTCGCGCCCATCGGCGCTGAGGTCCGTGGCGAGGATGCGGCGAACCGCGGTCGCGTGGCCCGCGAGCTCGCCGCTGGCCAGCAGGTCGGCCGACACGATCGGCGCGTCGACCGCCACCTGGATCGTCCGGGCGACGAGCGAATCGAGGCGCGGATCGTCCGCGGGCAAGAGCTCCACGGCGCGGCAGAGCAGCGGCAGCGCTTCGAGCGGGCTCGTGGCCTTCTCCCGCCCGCACGAGGAGCTGCTCGACGCTCGCCAGCGCCTCCGCGCGGCCCTTGAGAGCGTTGTAGACCTCGACGGTGAGCGCGGGCGCTCCAGGGCTCTTCTGGTCGGCGGCCTCGAACATCCGCGTCATGATGATCTGCAGCGTCGGCGCGACCGGCGACCCCGGGTCCGAGAGCAGGCCATTGCTGACGATCAGTGGCAGATCGGGATCCACGCTCGCGCGCCACTTGGCCTGGCTCCGCGGTGTTCGCTGGAGGCCGAGGACGATCTCCTGGATGCCGTCCTCGTCGAGGCGCTCCAGCAAGATCCGGCTGAACGAGAGGCCGCGATCCTCGAGGCGAGCCGAGATCTCGGCGAGCCACTCCTTGCGGAACGAGAGCACGAGTCGCCCGCGCGGCCGCGCGGCCGCGTCGCCGAACACCGTGGCCAGGTGCGCGTCGAGCTCGCTGAGCTCGACGTCGCCGGGATCCTGCCCCGGAGCGAGGGAGTCGGGCAGGGGACCGGTGCGCTCGTTCGATCGGGTATAGGCCTCCTCGACCTGATCGAGCACCACGATCAGCGGCTTTCCGAGCGCTTTTTCGACCTCTCGCCACAGGAGCGCCGGCGCGGTCGCTCCGGCCGAGACCGCTGTTCCGAGGGCGCCGGCGAGCGCCGTCGTGAGCGAGTGAACGAGGCCTTGGGCCGCGTCGCGGCGGACGTAGAGCGGCTCGCGATGGAGCCGCAGGCGCGGCGTGAGGCCGGCGTCGAGCACCGAGGATTTCCCGACGCCGGTCTGTCCGAAGAAGAGCACGATGGGCGGGGCGTCCTCGGAGAGGAGGAATCGATAGAGCTCGTGCAGCTCGCGACCGCGCCCGAAGAAGATCTCGGCGTCAGCCTCGGTGTACCGCTCGAGGTAGCGAAAGAACCGCCCGGGCAAGGCCCGCTGCGGCAGGCCGGGGAGGCCGCGATAAGGATCCAGGAGAGGGAGTCGCTCTCCGATGGTGTCGAGGATCGAGGCGATCGGGCAGGCGTAGAGGTGGCCTTTGCTCAGCTCGTCTTGATCGGTGAGCGTCGAGCGGATGACGCCGACGAGCGCGCCGCCCACGAAGCACGGGCCGCCCGAGAGACCGGCGATGTCGTTGTCCTTCGCCGACTCCACGAAGAGCTGGATCGCGGCGGCCTCGGCCGGCTTTCGCGGGCCCTTGGCGGTCCCGGCATAGGTGGTGTCCGCGTCGGCGATGTACCCGTGGTAGGAACGGCCAACCTTGCTGTTCTCGGCCGGGAAGCCGAAGGTGCGCGCCGCGACCTTCTCGCCGATCTCACCGCGGCCCAGCGTCCCGAGCGGGGCAGGGAGGATGTCGACGTCGTGATCGAGCCGGAGAAGGACCCAGTCGGCGTCGGGATCGAAGCACCCCTCGACGACAGTGGCCCTGGTCGCGATGCCCTTCTTGACGAACACCAGATCGACCGTGCCTGTCGGGGCGAACGCGGGTGGCTCCTGGGTAGGTGGCGCCGCCGGGGAGCTCGATCCGCTTGGCGAGGTGGGTGTGGCCGAAGACCACGTAGCGTCGGCCGGTGGCGGCGAGGTTCTGCGCGGCGTCGAGATAGGCCTTCTCGGTCTCGACGGCGACGTTGAAGGACTGGTTGTTTCGCGCGGCTCGGAGCGCGTCGAGCAGGGCCGGCAAGCGGGCCTTGAGGCCGCGCGGATCGACCGATCCCAGGAGGCGGAGCACGTGCCCCGAGACGCCGGCGATGTCCTGTCCACGGGGAGCGTCCGCGGCCTCGTGGCTGTCGATCGGCGGCGGATCGGCCGCGTCGGCCGCCGCGAGCTTGCGGAGAAACTCCACCGCTCCGGCTTCGGTCATCGGCCCTGCAAGCAGCGCCAGGAGCTGCTCTTCGTCGCGCTGCCGCGCCGTCTTCTTGCGCGCGTGGCGCGGTCGCGCCGGGGCGTCGTCGTCGTCGCTCGCCGCCGTGTCGGCGCCGTGCGGCTCCTGGTCGCTCTGGCCCTCGCGCGCCGCGATGTCGCGCCGCAAGGACGCCTCCGCGGTGAGCCAGAGCAGATAAGGCAGCTTCCAGCGCACCCCGGGGACGAGCGCCGCGAGGATGGGCAGCACCGCCTCGGTCTCGGGCTTGAGCAGATCCACGAACGGATAGCGGGCCTTGCTCGGGTCCATCACGTGGGCGACGAGGCGGCTGCCCGGCGGCGCGTGGTAGGGCCCGTCGTCGGTGGGCTCGCCCCGCGATTGCATCGCCCGCGCCTGGCGGAGCGCGTCGTGATCGATGCGGTTGAATCCATCGTAGCGATTGCCATGCTCGATCAGGGCGTCGCCGACGACGTAGGCCTGGTCGTCGAGCAAGAACGTGAAGGCCGAGTGTTCGTCCGCGCCCAGATGGCCGCGAAGCGCCGCGTGGACGGCAGGATAGGAGAGCTCGACGTCGTGGTTGCCGAGGAGGACCGTCAGCGCGTGGCCGGCCGCGAGGAGCGCCCCCAGCGCGTCGAAGAAGGGTTGATCACGAAGGACGATGTCGCGGAGCTTGCGGACGGCCTCTCCGGGGGAGTGCACCGTCGGCGACCAGGTGGTCGGCGCAGCCCCGCCGCCGTGCGGAGGTAGATCGGGCTCGGCGAGAAAGTCGATGAAGTCGCCGTTGATCACCAGCTCGAGGCCGACGTCGGGGGAGCGCACCTCGGCGACGATGTGCTCGACGAACCTGCGGAGCTCGTCCACGCGCGTGCACATGCGGAAGCCGCGATCGTCGCCGCCCGCGCCGTAGCGGCCGCCGACGTGGAGATCCGAGATGACGTAGACCGATCGGGATCCGCGCATTGGCGCGATGGTAACGTGGGCCGCGACGCCGGCACGAGGAAACGTCGCGGCCGGCCCGACGCGGCTTCGCGGTGTCGTCGTCGCCTCGATCGCTGCCTGCTCCGGCCGTTCTTCGCAGTATTTCCCTTCACCGGGCGCCGTCCGCTTCCGCTCCGACCCCGGTCCGGTGCTAGGGTGCCGCCCGCCGTTCCCTCTTTCCATCCCGTTTCTCTGCAGGAGACCCGCCCGTGGCCAAGCCCGAGACCCCCAAGACCGCGATCACCCCCACCCGCGCCCAGGACTACGCCGAGTGGTACCAGCAGGTGGTGCGCGCCGCCGATCTCGCCGAGAACAGCCCGGTGCGTGGCTGCATGGTGATCAAGCCGTGGGGCTACGCGATCTGGGAGAACATCCAGCGCGAGCTCGATACGATGTTCAAGGAGACGGGGCACAAGAACGCCTATTTCCCGCTCCTCATCCCCAAGAGCTTCCTCGAAAAAGAGGCCGCGCACGTCGACGGGTTCGCCAAGGAGTGCGCCGTCGTCACCCACCATCGCCTCGTCGCGGGGCCGAACGGCGGGCTCATCCCCGATCCGAAGGCCGAGCTCGAAGAGCCGCTGATCATCCGCCCCACGTCGGAGACGATCATCGGCGCCGCCTTCGCGAGCTGGGTGCAGAGCTACCGCGATCTGCCGCTGCTCATCAACCAGTGGGCCAACGTGATGCGGTGGGAGCTTCGAACGCGCCTGTTCCTTCGAACGGCCGAGTTCCTCTGGCAAGAGGGGCATACCGCCCACTCCACCGAGGCCGAGGCCCGGGAAGAGACGATGAAGATGCTCGGTGTCTACACGACCTTCGCCGAGGAGTACATGGCCACTCCGGTGATCTACGGCCCGAAGACGGCTGCCGAGCGCTTCCCCGGCGCCGTCGACACCTTCTGCATCGAGGCCATGATGCAGGACCGCAAGGCCCTCCAGGACGGGACTTCGCACTTCCTCGGGCAGAACTTCTCGCGCGCGAGCGGCATCGAGTTCCAGACCAAGGAAGAGACCCGCGAGCTGGCCTGGACGACGTCGTGGGGTGTCTCGACCCGCCTCATCGGCAGCCTGATCATGACCCACAGCGACGACGATGGCCTGGTGTTGCCGCCGCGCCTCGCGCCCGCGCACGTGGTGCTCTTGCCGGTGTTCCGCGGCGACGAGAGCAAGCCCGCCGTGATGGAGTACATCAACGCCCTCGCGAAGGAGCTCCGCCAGCAGCGCTTCGGCGAGCGCCGCGTCGAGGTCGAGATCGACGCGCGCGATCTCCGCGGCGGCGACAAGCAGTGGGAGTGGATCAAGAAGGGTATCCCGCTGCGCGTCGAGGTCGGCCCGCGCGACGTCGAGGCCAATGCGGTGATGGTCGCGCGCCGCGATCGCGGCCCCAAGGAGAAGGCCGCGATGCCGCGCGCCGACTTCGTGGGATCGATCGTCAGCATCCTGAACGACATGCAGAGTGGCATGTTCCAGAAGGCGCTCGCCTACCGCAACGAGCACACGAAGCCGATCGACGACAAGCGCGAGTTCGACGCCTTCTTCACGCCGAAGAGCAAGGTGGAAGACAAGGCCGAGATCCACGGCGGATTCGCCCTCTCGCACTGGTGTGGCGATCCCACCTGCGAGGCGCACGTGAAGGATTCGCTCAAGGTGACGATCCGCTGTGTACCCCAGGGCGGGTATGCCGGCGCGCCGTGGGCCGACAGGGTAGAAGAGCAGGGCGCGTGCGTCGTATGCGGTAAATCGAGCCCGCAGCGCGTGGTCTTCGCAAAGTCGTATTGAACGGGCCCGAGCTTCGGGCGACCATGCGAGCAACGTGTCTACCTTCGAGCTGGTCGTCGAGCAGGTCCGCGCAGTCGCTGGAGCGGATTTCGCGTTCGTGCTGACACGACGGGGGCGTCTCGTGACCCGAGACGCCCCGCGCGACATGGGCGAGAGCGGCCGCCAGGCGATCGTGGAGGCCGCGCGCACGCTCGATAGCGGCGGGGTCGGCGAGCTGACGGTGCCGCGGCAGGAGCTGGTTCCGTACGGCGGCGCGGCGCCGATCGACGTGCACTTCGGCGTGGCCGCGGATCAGGCGATCCTCTGCGTGGTGATGTCGAGCTGGGTCGGCAAGGCCATGGTCTCGCAGGCATTGAAGGACGGCGTGGCGAAGATCGAGGCGGTGATCGCCGCGAGCGGCCGCGAGCCGATGCGCCGACGCAAGAGCCAGCTGCCGCCGCCGATGGGCAGGTCGACCGTGGGCCTCGTGACGGCCTCGGGTGCGACGACGCACGCGGCGCGATCGCTCGAAAAATCCCCCGTGATCCAGCGCGCGCCCTCGCGTCCTCCGCCGCGGGGGCGCCCGGGATCGCTCCCCGAGATCTCGGTCGGCACCGCGGAGCTGGGGCGCGAGTCGCTGGCCGCGATCGAGCGCGAGCTGGGCGATGGTCGGCCGCGGCAGTCGTCGGCGCCGCAGATCACCATGGGCGAAGCGGAGCTCGGGCGCGAGTCGCTCGCGGCGATCGACGGCGAGCTGCGCGGCGGGCACCGCGCCACCATGCCGCTCATCAGCATCGAGGAAGGCGAGCTCGGCCGCGAGTCGCTCGAGGCGATCGATCGCGAGCTGCGTGGCATCCCCCGGGGATCTGCGCCGCTGATCACGCTCGGCGAGGCCTCGCTCGGCCGCGAGTCGCTCGCCGCGATCGAGCTCGACGACGAGGAGCGCCCTTCCGGCGTGCGCCTCGCGCGGCGCGCGGTGCAGACCTCGCTGCCCGACACGCTGCACATCGAGCTCGAGAACCTCGACGAGCTCGACATCCGCGCGACGCCGAACCCCGACTCGACCCGCATGACGCAGCCCTGGGTCGAGCTCCCCGAGGACACCAAGCGCGCCCTCGACGCCGAGCGCCTCGGCCGGCAGCTCTCGCCCCCGAGGCTGACGTTGAAGCTCGAGGACGCCGACACCGACGTGTTCGAAGCGGCGCGCCTCGATCCGGTGCTGCCGCCGCGCGCCCCTTTGGCGAAGCGCCGAAAATGAGGCGTCCGAGACTCTAGCTCTCGAGGAGCTGAGTCACCAGAGTAGGCCAGTCTGCGTCCGCCGGCAAACGACCCTCGGCGTGCTCGGGTCGGCCGCCTCCACGGCCCTTGGCGGCCGCGGCGGCGCGCTTCAGGAAGGATCCACAGTCAATTTTCGAGGCGTTTCCGCGGGAGATCATCACGGCCAGGCCACCTTCGACGCGGCTGGCGAGGAAGGCTGTCGCCTCGGGCAGGGCGGTGATCCGGCCGGCGACGCGGCGGAGGATCTCCACGCCGAGATCGTCGAGCACGGCAATCGCGCGGTGATCAGGATCGTTCGCGGCCGCGGCGGCGAGCTCGGCGGCGGCCGCGTCCGCGAGGCGACCGCGGGCGTCGCCCAGCGATTCCCGCGCGGAGCCCAGCTCGCGGCGTAGCTTCTCGACCGCGGTGGGGACGTCGCGCGGGCCGCAGGTGAAGGCGCGGCCGAGATCGCGGAGCACGCCGGCCTCGTCCCAGAGCTCGCGTCGCGCGCGCGGACCCGCCGAGAACGTGACGCGCGCCTTGCCCTTGTAGCGCTCGATCCCGAGCACGCGCACGAGGCCGACCTGCGCGGTGCGCGTGCAGTGGGTGCCGCCGCACGGCGACACGTCGAGGTCGCCGATGGCGACGACGCGGATGTTCTCGGTGACCTTGGGGGCGCGTCGGAGCGGGAGGCTCGCGAGCTCGGCCGGCGTGGGAAAGAAGGCGCGGATCGGCGCGTCATCGTCGATGACGGCGTTGACGAGGGCCTCGGACTCCGCGACGAGGCGCTCGTCGAGCGTCTCGCGATCGACGTCGATGGTGCAGGTGGTCTCGCCGAGTCGCGACGAGACCGTGGCCGCGAACGCCAGATCGGTGAGGGCGCGCGAGAGCATGTGCTGGCCGGTGTGCAGCGCCATGTGGACGCGGCGGCGCCCGCGATCGACGCCGCCCACCACCGAGGCGCCGACGTCGAGGAGCGCGCCGCCCTCGAGCACGTGATGAACCTGCCCGTCGTCGTCGACCTGAACGTCGGCTATCGCCGCGCCGCCGAGCCGCCCACGATCGGCCATTTGCCCGCCCGATTCGGGGTAAAACGCGCTGCGATCGAGGAGGACCGAGGGCGCCCCGTTCAGCGCTCCATGGCCGATGACGGTGGCCGTGAAGTCGAGCAGCAGCGGATCGTCGTGATAGAGGCGCACGGTGGCGGTCATGGCGCGGCGAGGCCTACCACGAGGGCGCGGGCGCGGGTAGCGGACGGCCGAGCCCGAGCATGCCAGGCAGGAGAGTGCCAATCATCGCCGACTCGGCGCGATCGGCGGGCGACCTTCAGCGGCCCAGCCCGGGCAATATCGTCTCTCGGAGGATCGACGGGAGCAGGTGCAGCTGAGCGCAGTGGGCGTCGCGATCGGCCCCCGCGTAGCCGCGGATCACCAGGCGCCCCTCCTCGAAGATGCGGGTGAGGGCGTGGGGATCGCGGGTGTCGGCGTCGACGGGAGCTGCCTTGACGCCGAGCTCGTCGAGGAGATACGAGGCCACCTCACCGGTCGAGGCGTAGCCCGGAGTGCCAATCGCCGTGTGGGTGAGATAGAAGGCCGAGGCGCTCCCGCGGGCCTTGCGCGCCGCCTCCAGGAACAGGGGGAGCTGGCCGTGCTCGACGGTGTGTTTGCCGCCGAGATACCCGGCATAAAGAGAATCGAGGAGGACAATCGCCGCGAGCCGCGGATCGGGCTTCGTGAGGATCGGGCCGATCGCGCCGTATCCCGCGCTCCACGAGGAGAGGACGATCACCTCGGCGTGCGCCGCGGCGAGCCCGTTGACGGCCGCCACCTCGCGTTCGACGGCGTCGACGAGGTGATCGAACGTGGCTGGCCCGGGCGTGAAAGCGCGCTCGTAGGCGTGGGATCCGACGCCGGCGTCGAGCGCCGCGATCACGAGGTCGAGCCCCTCGGGCGCGAGCTGCTTGCGGACGGGCTCGGCGCCGTGAAGGTGAATGAGCAGCCGAAACGACCCATCGGGCCGCACGGCGCGCCCCGCGGGCACGAGGACCCGTGCCGGCGGCGCTCCTTCACGGGTGGACAGGGTGCGCCAGGCCCCGTAGTCGCCAAAGCCACGATCGGTGAAGTGACACCCTGCGGCCCGCTCGTCCTCGGCGGGGAGGTCTTCCATCGCGCGAGGCGGCGCTCCGCTGGGGAGGGGCGGTGGCAAGGCCGCGCTCGTCGCTACCGCTGCTTCGACCTGCGTCGGCGGAGCCTGCTTGACGGCAGCCGCGCCGGCGATGACCACCGCGGCGCTCGCCGCGAGGATCAGCACGTCACGCCCTCGGGTCACCCCCATCGCCGCGGAATCGAGGGCACAGGCCGTTCAGAAGCCGGGATTCTGGACCGTGGGTACCCACTGCGTCGACGCGGCGCGAGGCGCCTTGCCCGGGACGTCGGCCGAAGCGCTGGGCGCCGCTTTCGCGCCGGTCCCCGTGGAGCCGCCCTTCTTCTTGTCGTCGGTGGTCGGGAGATCGTTGATGCTCACGACGGTGGTGCTCGCGCTCGGCGTGGGCTTCGCCGTCTCGACCAGGGCCGCGGTGACGGCGGGCTGCGTGGTCGGCGGCGCCGTGACCGAGACCGCCGGGGCCCCGCTCGGCGGCGCGTGCGCGGCGCCCGACGCGGTGCTCGCGGTGCTGTTGTGCAGGAACGCGAACGCGATGGCCGCGGCCGCGACGGCCACGCCGGCGCCGAGGTAAAGGCCGGAGCGGTTGCGCCGCATCCCCGCGACCTCGTCCGGCGTCGGCTCGCCGGTGACGACGAGCGGCGGTGAGACGCCGGAGAGCGACGACGGCGTGCTCGAGGGCCCGGCCGGCACCGAGACACGATCGGGGAGGAGCTCTTCCCGCGTGACGCCCGAGTTCATCTTCGTGAGGACGATCTCGGACACGTTCTCGTGGATCGTCGGCGCGATGATCACCTGCGGGTGCGTGCCCGTGGCGAAGCGCTCGTCGGCGACGCGCACCGCATCGCGGAGCGCCGCCCGACGCTTGGCCCCGCGATCGCCCATGAGCGTGCGGACGAAGCCGCCGATGTCGTCGTCGGCGATCCCCATCGAGGCGAGCGCGCGCTCGAGGGCGTTCCCGAGCTCGATCATCGTCTGGTAGCGCTTGTCCGGGTCCTTCTGGAGGCACTTGACGAGGACTTGCTCGAGCTCTTGCGGGTAGTTCGGGTTCTTCACCCGCGGCGGGAGCAGCGGCCGCGAGATGATGTTGCGCATCGTGACGAGATCGTTCTCGCCGAGGAAGGGGTGGAGCCCCGTCGTCAGCTTGTAGAGCACGATGCCCATCGCGAAGATGTCGGTGCGCCGGTCGACGTTGCCGCCCCGTGTTTGCTCGGGCGACATGTACGGGACCTTGCCCTTGAGCTGCCCGGCCGTCGTCTCGCCGCCGGAGCGGCCCACGGCTTTGGCCACGCCGAAGTCGACGATTTTCACGATCCCGTCGTAGGTGACGAGGATGTTCTGCGGGGATACGTCGCGGTGGACGAGCTGGAGCGGGACGTCGTTCTCGTCGTGGAGCTCGTGCGCGGCGTGGAGGCCGGCGCAGGCCTGCATGACGACGCGGAGCGCGATGCGCTGGGGGAGCTGGGTGTTGTTCTTGCGCGCGGCCTTGTGGACGACGCTCAGCGCTTCACCGTCGACCCACTCCATCACGAGGTAGAGGATCTCGTCTTGCTCGCCGAGGTCGAGGATCTCGGCCACGTTGGGGTGGTGGATCTTCGCGGCTAGGGCGGCCTCGTCGAGGAACATCTGCTCGAACTGCGGATCGTCCGAGAGCGTCGGCAGCATCGTCTTGATGGCCACCGTCTTCTGGAAGCCGCGCGAGCCTTTCTGCCGCGCCGCCCAGACCGTGGCCATGCCTCCTTGCGCGATGGGCAGGAGCAGCTCGTAGCGGCCGAGCACCATTCCGGGGGCAAGCTTGTCGTTCGTGCTCATCGGACGCGGTCTTCGTCTCCTGCCTCACGCAGATGCCCAGCGGACAACGCGAGCCCCGGTTCCCGCGGAGAATAGCACCCCTGTACCGATGTGGAGCAATCAGAACGAACGTATTTCGCACCTTGGCGGTGCGACCACCCCCCGAGCCGGAGCCGGAGGGTGGCGTCTGGCTTCACGCGCCACCGGGAACGGGGCCCCCCCAGAGCTTGGTGTAGACGGCAGCCATCTTGTCGTGGGCCTCGGGGCTGAAGCCGTTGCCCTTGTAGGGCCACGCGAAGCCGTCGGCCTTCACCTGGTTGCACGAGAGCGAGACCATCACGTCGGCGGGGGCCTGACCGGGGCGCTGCATGCTGAAGGCCATGCCGGGCGTGAAGCACTGGCCGGGCGAGCCTTCGAAGCTGCCCTTGGAGCCGAGGATGTCGAGGATCTCGTTCTTGAGCGTCTCGTCGGTCAGCGGCATCTGCGCGGTGATCGCGAACGAGTTCTTGTAGAGCGGGACCTGCGGCTGGACCGGCGCGGCGGGGCTAGGCGAAGCGCCCGGGATCAGGCCGGGGGGAAGGAAGCCGGGGGGCAGCGCGGCGCCGACGCCCTGGAGGATCTGGTTGCCCATCGCCGTCATTTCCGGCGGGAGGCCGGGGATGCCCGGGATGCCCGGGAGGCCGGGGATGCCACCGGCAGCCGGCATCGCCGCGACGGGCGGCGGCTGGCTCAGCCGGAGGACGGTGATCTGCGCCTTGTCCATTTCGTTGAACGGGGCGGTGCGACCGGCGCAACCCGCGGCAAGGGGGACCAAGAAGGTGAGTGCTGCGAAGATTGAGCGGTGGTTCATCGTGGGAACGATCTATCACGCCCTCGCGCGAAATGGGAAATGGAGCCCGTCGAGAGTGTGCTCGCCTGTCGCAAAAAGGCTTGATTTCGCGTTGAATATCGTCGCTCGTCGCCCGTCGACGGGGCGCTCGCTCCCATCGTCGTCGCACCGATGATCGGGTATCGAGGGGCGATCTCGGGTTCCGCGCTCACCGCGCAGAGCGGTCGGGAGGGAGCTTGAGGCGATCGTCGGCGGGGCGCTCCGCGGCGTCAGCAAGTTAACCCCGTTCGACGCGCTGCCGCGCGGGAGGCGGCAACGGGCTGACGACGAACCTCGCGTCGAGGCGTGGATTCGCTGGTGTTGTGGACAGCGGGGGCGCGGTCCGTGATATGCACAAGGAATCGGACCGACTCTGTCTCGAGCACGACCCATCAAGGAGAAGACCCGCCATGCGAGCTAACCTGTTCGTCTCGTCGCTGTTCGCTGTGTCCCTCATCGGGGGCGTCGCCCTCGCCGAGCGCCCGTCCGAAGGTGGCGAAGGCCGCCACCCCATCCGCGATCACAAGCTCCAGGACGTGAAGCCGCACGAGGCCACGACGGTGCGCGAGCACGCCGCGCCGACCCACCAGGAGAAGACCTCGGCGCGCGAGCCGAAGACGGTGAAGGAGCTGCCGACGCGCGGCGACAACATCGATCGCTCGTACGCGAACCGCGCGGCCGTCGGCAGCGACAAGGGCCAGCAGAACGCGGCGCCGTCGAGCAAGACGGTGAACCAGGCCTACGTGCAGGCCCGCAACTGCTCCGATCTCGACACCGACTGCGCCAAGGTTCATGGCAGGCCCGCCGGCGAGACCTCGGTCGCGAAGAAGGACAGCGACAACCAGCACAAGGTGTCGCGCGCCCAGGTCAAGGAGATGGTCGAAAAGCTCCACAAGATGATGTGCGAGCGCCACGCCTCGTCGTGCGCGGACAACCTGTAGACGCCGAACGATCGTCGGCTCGCGAGCCCCTCTCCTCGGCATCGAGGCGGGGGGTTTTGCTTTTGTGCGCCCCGGACATCGTTGGAGCTCAAACGATCTGTCGCGGGTGATCCGCGAGCGCGTGCAGCGGGCGCGCACCCTGGCGTGGTGCGGAGCGTGCACGGCGTACGGGCGGAGGGTGACGATCATGTCGGTGGGGCGCTTGATCGTGCCGCCGCTCGAGGCGCGGCCGCTGTGCTCGATCGTGATCCCGTGCCTGAACGAGGCGCGGGACATCGAGTCGGTGGTGCGCGGGGCGATGGAGCAGCGGTATCCGCCGCACGCGCTGGAGATCCTGGTCGCGGATGGAGGATCGACCGACGGAACGCAGGCGATCGTGGCGCGGCTCGCGGCGGAAGATCCGCGCGTGCAGCTCGTCGATAACCCCGGGCGGTTCCCCTCGGCGGGGATGAACGCCGGGATCCGCCGCGCGCGGGGGACGGTGATCGTGCGGATGGACGCGCACGCCGCGTACGCCGCCGACTACGTGCTGGCGTCGGTCGAGGCGCTGCAGCGGACGGGCGCGTGCAACGTCGGCGGCGCGGCGCGGGCCAAGCATCGATCGACGTTCCAGCGGGCCGTGAGCGCCGCGCTGGCGAGCCCGCTCGCCGTCGGCGGCTCAGCGTACCGCGACGCCACGCGCGAGGGGTTCGTCGAGACGGTGTTCAACGGCGCGTTCCGTCGCGAGGCCATCGATCACGTCGGGCTCTACGACGAGCGCGCGCGCACGAACGAGGACGCCGAGCTCAACCAGCGGATCATCGAGGCGGGCGGGCGGGTGTACTTGAGCCGGTCGATCGTGGCCTTTTACTATCCGCGAGCGTCGCTGAGCGGACTCGCCGCGCAGTACCTGAGCTACGGCCAGGGCCGCGCGAGGACGCTGCTGCGACGAGGTCGGCTGCTCTCCTCGCGGCCGCTCGTGCCCTTCGCGGCGGTGACGATCTTCGCGGTGCTCGCGGTGTTCGCGGCGCTCTTGCCGGGGGCGGCGTGGCTGCTCGCGGCTGCGTGCGAGATCTATCTCGGCGTCGTGCTGCTCGAATCGGCGCGCCTCGCGGCGACGGATCTGCGCTTCTTTCCGCTGCTGATCGCCATATTTCCGGTGATGCACGCGGCGCACGGGCTCGGCGTGTGGGAGGGGCTCTTTCGCTTTGCGGGCGTCGATCTCGAGCCGCGCCGGGCGCCGCGCTGAGGGCCTGTGCTGCCGATCCTCGTGGCGCTGTGGCAGACCGACGCGACCGTTCGCGGGGCGATCGACGAGCAGCTCCAGACGAGCTTCGTCGGCTCGAGCTCGGCCGCGGCGCTGACGGGCGGCGAGCTCGGCTTCGACGCCGCCGCGATCAGCGGGCGATCGAGCTGGGCTCTGCGCGCCGACGGGCACTACGCGCACGCGTTCGGGTTCTCGTTCTCGGGTGGGGCCGACGCGCCCACGGGGACGGGCTCGTTCAACGTCTCGGGCACGAGCTCGTGGCAGGTGGCCCCGCACGCGCAGCTCGGCCTCGATGCGCAGGGATCGATCGCCAATCGCTTCGGAACAAGGGAGATCGAGGGCGCCGCGGCGGTCGATCCGTTCCAGTCCGGCGATCGGACCACGTACGCGTTCGGGAGCGGCGCGAGGCTCTTCGTGGGCGCGGGCAAGCGCAGCTCGCTCCGGTTTGGCGCGGGGTTCATGCAGGAGGGCGGGCTCGCCGCCGACGCGCCCGACGCCGTGGGGCTCGACGCGTTCACGGTGCGCGGCGACCTCGGCTGGGGCCGCGAGATCGGCCCGCGCGACACGATCGTGCCCGAGCTCGGGATCGTGGCGACGCATTTCGAGCACGCGATCCTCGACGTCGATCTCCATCGCGGGCAGCTCGACACGACGGCGCTCACCGCTCGACTCGGCGACACCCACGGGTTTTCCAGGCAATTCACCGGGGATTTCAGCGTGGGCGCGACGCTTGTCCGATCGGAGCTCGGGCAGGGGAGCGAGCCGGCTTCGTTCGACGCCGCGCCCGACGCGCGCCTCGGGCTGGCGTGGACCGGGCGGGCGACGCGGGCGAGCGCGAGCTACTCGTTCGGGTTCGCGTCGCTGGGGCCGCGGGTCGCGTACGGGCAGCAGCACGCGCTCGGCGCGGAGCTCGCGCTGCGACCGGTGGACGGCGCGAAGTGGCGAGATCTGCTGGTGCACGCGACGGCGCGGTTCGCGCACGGCTCCGCGGCGGTGGCGATCCCCGCGCCGATCGGGAGCGCGACGCCGCCCGGGCGCGGGTGGCTCACGACGACGTCGGCCGCCGTGGGAGCGCTCGTCGAGGCGCCGATCGCGCGCGCCCTGTCGTTTCGAACGGGGCTCGATCTGCAGCTCGGGCGAGGGACGATCGATCCCGCACCCAGCAGCGGATCGCCCGGCATGGCGCTCCAGGCCATCGTGCTGATCGGGATCGCGGGGACGCTGTCGACCGATCCGGCGCGCGCCGCGCGCAAGGATCCGCTGGAGGAAGAGCAGGCGCGGGAGCGCGCCGAGCCCGGGGCGTGGCAGCGGATGGATGATCGCGCGCGGGAGTACCAGCCCCGCCGCGACGACGCCGAGGGCTCCGACGCCATCGACAGCGACCGCGCGCCGCCTGACGAAGACACCGACCGGGATCGCTGAGGCGCGATCCCGGTCGGATCGCGATCAGCTCGCGGCGCCGTCGTCGCTCGGCGTGGTGTCGTCCGTGGCCGCCGCGGAGACACCGTTGACATCGGTGACACCGTTGACGTCGACCTCGCCGTCGGTGGGCGGGGTGCCGCCGCCCTCGGGGACGTCGACGACCGCGAACGCCTCGATGGCGACGACGCGCTCGCCGTCGTCGACGTTCATCAGGCGCACGCCCTGAGCGTTGCGGCCCGTCTCGCGGATCTCGCTGGCGCGGGTGCGGATCATCTGGCCGCGGTCGGTGACGAGCATGACCTCGTCGGTGGGGCCGACCATGGCGATGCCGACGACCGGGCCGTTGCGATCGCTGGCGTCGATGAGGATCACGCCCTTGCCGCCGCGGCTCTGCTTGCGGAACTCTTCGAGCGGCGTCTGCTTGCCGTAGCCGCGCTCGCACACCGCGAGCACGCGGTCGCGCTCCGGCGTCGCGACGACGAGACCGACGACGACGTCGCCGCCGTCGGCTTCGTCGAGCTCGATGCCCTTCACGCCCATCGTCGCGCGGCCGGTGGGGCGCACGTCGCCCTCCGAGAAGCGGATCGACATGCCGCGTCGGGTGGCGATGACCAGCTCGCGGGTGCCGTCGGTGATCGCGGCCGACAGCAGCTGATCGGCCTCCTCGATCTTCACGCCGATGATGCCCTTCTCGCGGTAGTTCTCGTACTCGCTGAGCATCGTCTTCTTGATCTGACCGCGGCGCGTGAGCGTGACGACGAAGGTGTTGTCATCGAACACGGCCGGCACCGGCGTGATCGCGCAGACCTTCTCGCCCGGCTCCATACCGACGAAGTTGACGATCGCGCGGCCCTTGGCGTTGCGCGCGCCCTCGGGGATCTCGAAGACCTTCTTGACGTAGACCTTCCCCTTGTCGCTGAAGAAGAAGACGTACGAGTGGGTGGAGGCCACGAAGAGCTGGCTGACCCAGTCCTCGTCGCGCGCTTCCATCCCCACGGTGCCCTTGCCGCCGCGCTTCTGGGCGCGATACGTCGAGGTCGGCGTGCGCTTGAGGTAGCCGGCGTGGGAGATGGTGACGACCATGTCCTCTTCCTGGATCAAGTCTTCCAGGTTGATCTCGGCCTCGGCGGCGACGATCTCGGTGCGGCGCTTGTCGCCGAAGCGGGCCTTGATGTCCTCGAGCTCGAGGATGATCACGTTCATCAGGAGCACCGAGTCGGCGAGGATGGCGCGCAGGCGCTCGATCTCGATCGAGAGCTCGCCGTACTCGCGGGCGAGCTTCTCGCGCTCGAGGCCGGTGAGGCGCGAGAGGCGCATCTCGAGGATGGCCTTCACCTGGCGGTCCGACAGGAAGTAGTCGACGCGGCCGTCGGCCTCGACGCACTCGGGCTCGGGGCGGCCGGCGCGGCGGAGGAACTCGCCGAGGCCGTGCAAGGGCAGGGCAAGCAGGCGGTCGCGGGCCTCGTCGACGTCGGCGCTCGATCGGATCGTGGCGATGACGCGATCGATGTCGGTCGTCGCCATGCCCAGGCCTTCGATCAGCTCGCGCTGGGCCTCGGCCTGGCGGAGCTCGAAGCGGCAGCGGCGGGTGACGACGTCGCGGCGGTGCTCGATGAAGTGGGCGAGCGTCTCCTTGAGGTTGAGCACCGCGGGGCGGCCGTTGGCGATGGCGAGGTTGATCACGCCGAACGTCGCCTGCAGATCCGTCAGCCGGTAGAGCTGGTTCAGGATCACCTGCGGGAAGATGTCTTTCTTCAGCTCGATGACGATGCGCATGCCCTCGCGATCGCTCTCGTCGCGGACCTCGCTGATGCCTTCGATGCGCTTCTCGCGCATGCACTCGGCGATCTTCGCGACAAGGCGGGCCTTGTTCACCTGGTAGGGGATCTCGGTGATGATCAGGTGCTCGCGGTCGCCCTTCATCGATTTCTCGATGATCGATCGGCCGCGCATGCAGATCGATCCGCGGCCGGTGCGGTAGGCCTGCTCGATGCCGGCGCGGCCGTAAATCAGGCCTGCCGTGGGGAAATCGGGGCCGGGGATGATCTTGATCAGCTCGTCGATCGTCGTCTCGGGCTCGTGCAAAAGGGCCAGCGTGCCGTCGATGATCTCGACCAGGTTGTGGGGCGGGATGTTCGTCGCCATGCCGACGGCGATGCCGCTCGACCCGTTGACGAGGAGCTGCGGGTACTTCGCCGGGAGGACCGCGGGCTCGAGCTCGGAGTCGTCGTAGTTGGGCTGGAAGTCGACCGTCTCTTTCTCGAGATCGGTGAGCAGCTCGACCGCCATGCGCGAGAGGCGGGACTCGGTGTAACGCATGGCGGCCGGCGGATCGCCGTCGACCGAGCCGTAGTTGCCCTGCCCGTCGATGAGCGGATACCGCAGGCTGAACGGCTGGGCCATGCGGACGAGCGCGTCGTAGACCGAGGCGTCGCCGTGCGGGTGGTACTTGCCGAGCACGTCGCCGACGACACGCGCGCATTTCTTGTGCGCGCCGCCGGGGCCGATCTTCTGCTCGCTCATCGAGTAGAGGATGCGGCGGTGGACGGGCTTGAGGCCGTCGCGCACGTCGGGGATCGCGCGCCCGATGATCACGCTCATCGCGTAATCGAGGTAGCTCGTGCGCAGCTCGTCCTGGATGCTGACCGGGACCTTCTGCTGGATGTTCGAGGTGTCACTCATGCGTGGCTCGGCCCCTCGGGCGAGGCCGCACCGTGGACGCTTGCTTGCGCCCCGATGCGCTCGGCGTGGCGCGCGGAAGATCCCGGAAACAGGACGGGATTCGGCGCCGGGAGGGGGCCTTTCACGTAGTCCAACGCGCGCCGCGGCGCAACGGTTTGACCCCGCGAACGAGCGCTATTTACTGCGCCGTGAAGGGGCCGCAATCGGCGGGAACGGTGAACCCTGCGCGGGCGACCGCCGAGCACGTCGCGGTGTACGCGGGAGTGCCCGGCATCTCGCTTTTGTCGTGGGCGGCGAGGTGGAACGTGTACGTCGCGCCGGGGACGAGGTTCTTCGCGTACGTCTTCAGCGCGGTGCCGTTGCAGGGGAGGCCGAGGTAGCCAGTGAGGCTCGCGTCGTCGGCCTTGATGTCGAGCTTGGTGATCGTCCCGTTCGGCTGGTTGATGCCGTCTTCGCTGGTGCAAACGAGCGCGCCCAGCGAGTCGCGCGGGTCGACGGTGATCGCGGTCGGGCCGCCGCCCTGCGCGTCGGTGAAGGGCTCGTCGCACGAGGCGATGACGTTGCCGTCGGTGACGGGCTTGCTCGGCAGGTTGCCGCACGAGGTCTGCCAGCGCCGCGCGACCGGGACCACGCCGGCCGTGAGCGCGGCGGCGCACACCACGTTCGGCGAGGTGCCCGCCGGGAGCATGATGCGACTGCCAGACTCGGCGCCGCCGCACGGGACCAGCGCGGCGGCGGGCAGATCGTAGCCGTCGATGCTGACGGTGTACTGGTGCCCTTCGAGCACGTAGCGGAACGAGACCGGCTGCGAGCACGAGGTGGGCGGCGACGACGCGAGATCGATCTGCGGGCCGTGCGCCGGCGTTTCGCTGAGCGTCGCGACGTAGCTCTTCAGCGCGCCGGGCAGGTTGCTGCAGGCCACCTTGCCGAGGAACGTCGCGGGATCGATCGTCAGCGACGTGGGGACGACCGCCGTCGTCGTCGTCGTGTCGGTGGCGGCGACGCAGCTCGCGGACACGAGCAGCGCGAGGCCCGCGATCGCGGCGACGGCGCGCGGCGACGGGGAGCAAGGGAGGCGCAAAAGGCTCGAGCGCACGCGACGGATCACGACGCGTGAGGTAGTCGATGCGGTGGGGCGAAGCCAGGGAAACCGACGTCGCGAAGCGGGGATCTACGCCGCGAGCAACGCGGGCTCGCGATCATTTCGCGTCGGTCGCCGCGTCGATGGCGCCGGCGTCCACGGCGGGCACGAGCGAGGCAAAGTTGCAGGCGGCCAGGAGATCGACCTTTTCCTGGAGGACCACGCACGGGGTGAGGGTGGTGTCGGCGCCGGCGATGAGCGCCGCGCCCGCGCAGCCCTGGATGGTCTTCGCCCCGGCCTTCGCGCAGGTCGCGGTGGCGTTGACGGCCGCGACGCAAGCGTCGATCGTCGCGGTCACCGGCGTGCCAGCGTCGGCGTTCTCGACGCCGTCGAGGCATTGATCCCGGTAGAACAGGGTGCACGACTGCACCTTGTCGTCGGCGAAGCCGCACGCCGTCGCGGCGTTGCAGCGGGCCGTCTCGATGGTGCGGCACGCGTCGACGCCGACCGCGTCGGACCCGCAGCTCGTGGGGGCGAGGAGGGAGACGAGCGCGAGCGCCGCGAGCGAGGCGGAGAGCAAGAGGCCGACGAGGGTACGGGGGCGGGACACCGCTGGGGCCTAGCATGCAGCGAAAGCCGAGGGCCAGTTTTCGGCGAGCGCGCTACGCTCGCGCCCGTGCCTGTTCCGCCGTCTGCCATGATCCTCGCCGCCGGTTTCGGCACGCGCCTCCGCCCGCTCACCGACGAGCTGCCGAAGCCGCTCGTCCCGGTCGGCGATCGCGCCGCCGTCGCGCACATCGCGGATCGCCTTGCAAAAGCGGGGATCGCGGAGGCCGTCCTCAACACGCACCACCTCGCCGAGGCGTTCACGCCACGACGGATCGCGGCGCTTCCGCTCCGGCTGCGGGTGATCCACGAGCCGTCGATCCTCGGCACCGCGGGCGGCGTCGCCAACGCGGCGCCGCTGCTCGGCGACGGCGAGGTGATCCTCTGGAATGGGGACATCCTGGCCGACGTCGACATCGCGGCGTTGCTGGAAATCCATCGCGCCGCTCGGGCGCCCGCGACGATGGTGATCGCGCCTCGGCCGCACGGCGAGGGGACGGTCGGCGTCGACCCGACCGGCGCGATCGTGCGGCTCCGCGGCGAGCTCTTCGGCGACGAGGTCAGCGGCGGGGATTTTCTCGGCATCTATGCGATCGGGCCAGCGTTGCGCGCCCGGCTGCCTCGCGAGGGGTGCTTGATCGGCGACGGCTGCCTCCCGGCGCTGCGGGCCGGCCAGCGGATCGCGAGCTTCCCGGTGACGACGGCGTGGGACGACATCGGCTCGATCGCCTCGTATCTGCGGGCGAACCGGCGCTGGCTGGGTCGCGTCGGTCAAGGCAATCACGTGGGCGAAGGCGCGGTGATCGCCGCGGGCGTGACGATCGAGGACAGCGTGATCGGCGCCGGTGCCGAGCTCCGCGGTCACGGGGTGGTGCGCGGCGCGGTGATCTGGCCCGGGGCGCGCGCCGAGGCGCCCCTCGAAGACGCCGTTGTGACGACGACGGGGCTCGTCGTGCGCGGCTGATCGCCGAGCCGATCCGCCCGCGTGCGCCGCGGCGAGCTGCGCGATTGTCTCGAAGGTCCTGGATCGCACGCCTGTCAATCGAGGCTTGATTTTACGTTCTTCTTCGTGCGTCCTGGATCGAGCGCCGGCCTGGAGCAGCGGGCGGATCTCCGCCGACGCGCACCCCCGATGGCACCTCGATTGCCGCGCTCCGTGAGGTGGGGGGAGACCATGGCGATTGGTGACCACGACCCTTTCTCGGGCGACAGCGTCAGGGGCGGAGCAACCGAGATCCACGTCCACGAGGCCCGGGCGCGCGCCGCCCCGCTTCGTCGTGACGCGCGGACCTACCTGGCTTGCGCGGCGCTCAACCCGTATCACGTGATCCTGCTGGCGGGCGCGCTGCTCCTTTGCCTGATCAGCTGGAGCTTCTGGGCGCTCCTGGTCGAGCTCGGCGCGGATCTCCTCGTGCTCGCGATCCTGCCGTGGTGCGGCTTCTTCCGCCGCCGCGCCGACGTTCAGCTCGATCAGGCCGCGCGCCTCGAGGCCACGCGGGCGCGCGAGGCCTTGATCCAGCGCATGGGCGAGGGGCATCGACACGAGCTCTCGCGCCTCGACGCGCTGGTCGAGCGGACCCGGGATCCGCGCCTGCGCGGGGGGCGCGAGCTGCCGGAGATCGCCGACGAAGGGGGCGGCCTCGACCGCCTCGCCTACCGCTACATTCGCCTGGCGATCGCCCATCGTTGCTGCGCCGAGACGCTGGCGATGACCGACTACCGCGCGCTGCAGGCGACCATCCGCTCGCTCGAAGCGACGCTGCCCGCGCCGGCGCCGCGCATCCGTCACATGATGGAACGGCGCCTCTCGGTGGCGAAAAAGCGCGTGGAGCACTGGGGTCACGCGCGCGAGAACCTCGAGCTGTTGACCCACGAGCTGTCGACGATCGTCGAGCTGGTGCAGCTCGTTCACGAGCGGACGACGGCGCCGGTGGGAGGTCCACGCTTCTGCACCGACGTCGACGGTATGCTCGCCGATATCGACGACAGCGAGGGCATCGAGCGCGAGATCGCAGCCCTCGGTACGGAGGATGGTCTGGAGCTCCTCGAAGAGCTCGAAGCGGCGCCGGTGATGGCGCTCTGCCGACGGTGACGGGCGAGGGGCGCTGGCCGACGTGGAGGCTCGCTCCGCGCTCGCCAGCGCCCCGGGCGACTAGCGACGAAGGACGCCGAGGACGCGGGAGCTGACCGCCGATCCGCTGAAGAGGATCGAGGCGCCGACGGCGAGCAATCCGACGAGCGAGAGCGTGAGCGGATCGATGCCGATGAGGGCGAGGATCCCGAGCACGATCGCCGCGATGCCGATCAACATCTGGGTGCCCGACGCGGCGACGCTGACCTCGTGCGTCGATCGCTCGAAGCGCTCCCGCTCGCCCGCGCCGCGCATCGAGCCGAGATCCACCGCGGCGCCCGTCCCGACGAGCATCGCGCCGCCGAACACCAGCAGCGCGACCGGGATGAGGATCTGCGGCGCCACGCCGATCAGGGCCAGGATCCCGAGGACGATCCCCGCGGCACCGCCGAGGATTTCACTGGTCATCCCACCGCCGATCTCGGACTTCGGGGACCACTCGTAACCCGGCGTCTCGGCGACGGTCTTCGACCACCGCGCCGCCACCGCCCCTCCTTGCGCCAGGAGCGCGACGCCGACGGCGATGGTGGCGATCGCCGCCAGGTACCCCGGCAGAACGCCGGCCAGCCCGATGATCGCCAGCGCCGCAGCGGCGAGGCCGGCGAGGGCCTCCGTGATCGAGCCGCCGGCGATCACCTTGGCGGTCTTGCGCTCTGCGCGCTCATGCCGCATCGGCCCGCGGCCGCTGCTCTCGACGATGACGTCTCGTCGCTCGTGGTGTTCGGTTTCCGGTCCAATCTCAGCCATATTTCCCCCTTTTCCCGTGGTGCAGGCCACCGCAGGCGATGGCCGAACTCGGGCGAATGCGAGTTGCACGCGGCACGCCAGGAAACGCGCGGGGAAGCCGCCTGCGGCGGTACGTCACCAGGTCGAGAAGGAAGTGCACAGCCGGCCCTCGCGAGCCGACGACCCCCGCGCTAGTGCGGGAAGAGCAGCTCGACCGAGAGCGCGGGCTTGGCGTCGAGGACGCGCGTCCCGCCGAGGATCGCCAGCGTCCCGTTGGGCGCGGGGACGACCGCGGCGCCGCGGCGAGGCTCGCGCAGAGGCAGCTCGGTCGCGGACTTGCCGAGCTGGAGCACGAAGGTCTTCGTCTCGGGCGCCTCATCGATCGTGTCGCCGACGACGATGAAGCGCTCGCCGCCCAGCGTGTACGCGCGGACCGCGGTGAGGCCGACCGAGGGATCCGAGCCGGTGATCACCGTCGCGAGGCAGGCGTTGACGCAGGTCGCATCGATGCGGCGGATCGGCGCGGGCGCGCCGCCGACGAGGGTGCCGCCGATGAGCGTGACGCCGTTCGCGCCGTCGATCACCGCGCCGGCTCCTGCTGTCGGATCGGGCGGGAAGTCGCCCTGCGCCCGGAACGCCGTCGCCGCGGGGCCAAGCACCTCCACCCCCGCGCCGGTCGCGCTTCCGCCGGCGACGACGAGGCCCACGCCCTCGACCCACACGGCCGCCGCGCCGGAGCGCGCTTCGATGAGCTCGAGCGACGTCAGCGTCCCGTCGGCGGCGGCCACGAGCACGCTCTTCGTGGGAGCGCCGCTCTGCCGCGTCCCGCCGACGACGAACGTCCGCCCATCGCTCGAATCGATCGACTGCCCGCCGGCGACGAGGCTGTACGACGCCAGGCCGGTCGGCGTCGTCACGTCGGTCGCCACGCCCGTCCCGAGATCGATCGACGTCGCGCCCTTCGCGTCCGTGAAGAGCACCGCGGTGCCGCGGGGGACCAGCGTCTCGGGCGGGCGCACGATCCCGCCGACGGTCACGCCGCCGAGCGCGAACAGATCGTAGAGATCGGCCTGGTCGGGCTTGTCGGAAGTGCCGCCGCCGAGCACGAGGTAGCGCTCGGCTCCCGTGCTCGCGACGCCTCCGACGTGGGTCTGCGCGAGCGCGCCCGGCGGCCGCGCCCACTCGTTCACGCGCTGCACGAACACCGGGAGCGTCCCCGTCACCGAGTCGAGCGGGATGGCGCCGAGCGATCGCCCGCGCATGACGGTCTGGCCTTGCGCGTCGGTGCCAGTCACCTCGAACGTGAGCTGGTCGGTGTTGTCGACGTCGCCGAAATCGAACGTGCCGCCCGGGGTCGCCGGGGCCGTCACCGCCACGGACCCATCGGGGGCGAAGCCCTGCACGAGGATGCTTACCACCTTCGGATCCCGGGAAAACGCGTCGGTCTCGAGGCCGACGGTGAGATCGAGGTGAACGTTCGGCGGGGTCGTCGAGCAGCCGCCCCCGAGGGCAGCGCAGAGGAACAGGCCGGCGGTGAGGGGCGCGGATCGACGAAGCACGGCGGTTCCTTGCCGCGGCGGCGACCGGGTGTCGAGCCGGGACCGCAGCGCCGTGGTAGAGCGGCGCCGTGCTGGTCGCGCGCGAGCTCGATGAACGGCCCGACCCGCCGGGGATCGCGCGCACGCTCGCCGCCTCGGGTCGCCCCGGGGTCGCGCTCCTCCACGCCGCCGAGACGGGGGACCTCGCCTGGGCGCGCTGGTCGTGGATCGCCGCCTGCCCCGATCGCCACAGCGATCGCCTCGATCCGCTCAGCGACGATCCCGACGCCGGCGCGCACGACGGCGGTCTGCTCGGCGCCGCGCCCCGGTGGATCGGCGTCCTGCCGTACGAGAGCCGCCGCGATCTCGAGCGCCCCGGGTGGCGCCCCGTTGATCGCCGCCCCCCGGCGCTCCTCGATCGACCCCGCTGGCAGCGCTACCCGGCGGTGATCGGCGTCGACCACCGCACCGGTCGCGTGATGGTGACGGGGATCGATCGCCGCGCCGTCGACGCGCTGGCCTCGGCCTTCGTGGGCCGCCGCGCCCCGAGCCCGCCGGCGCTCCGCATCGAGATCGCCGACGACGAGCCGCCGTCGCTTCACGCTGAGCGCATCGTGGCGGCCAAGCGCCTGATCCTCGCCGGCGATCTCTATCAGGTGAACCTCGCGCGACGCCTTCTCGTCCGCGTACTTCGGGGCGACGCCCTCACGCTGTACGAGAGCCTCGTGCGCAAGGCGCCCACACCCCTCGGCGCCTTTGTGGATCTGGGCGAGGGGTTGCGCGTCGTCTCGACCTCGCCCGAGCTGTTTCTCCACGCCGCGGCCGATCCCAATAGCCGAATTGAAACGGGAGCTTGGGGCGCATTGCTCACCGTCCCGATCAAGGGCACACGACCTCGGGGAAAGGATGCGATCGAGGACCGGGCGCTCGCCGAAGAGCTCGATCGAGATCCGAAGGAGCGGGCCGAGCTCACGATGATCGTCGACGTCGAGCGAAACGACCTCGGGCGCGTGGCGATCCCCGGCTCGGTGCGCGTCACGGCGCCCCCGCACGTCGTCACGCATCGAACCGTCCACCACCGCGTCGCCTGCGTCGCGGCCCGCGCGCGGCCGGACTGCTCGCGCGACGACGTGCTCCGCGCGCTGCTCCCGAGCGGCAGCATCACCGGCGCGCCCAAGATCCGCGCGATGGAGGTGATCGCCGCGCTCGAGCCACGGCGACGCGGGCTCTACACCGGCGCGATCGGGTACATCGCGCACGACGGCGGGCTCACCCTGTCGATGGCGATCCGCACGGCGGTGCTGGCAGGAAGTGAAGGGGAGTACTGGACGGGCGGCGGGATCGTGGCCGACTCGGATCCCGCGCGCGAGCTCGAAGAAACGCGCTGGAAAGCCTTGCAGCTCCAGCGCGCATCGGAAGGTTGAGCCCCGGCAAACCGGGCCTCGTCGTGCCTACAACGTCGCGCCGCCGGGGCTCAGCGCGGCGTCGTCCCAGCCCATCGAGGCGGGGTTGAGCGAGAGCACCGCGTCGGCGTAGCTCGGTCCGTCGTCGGAGTGGTAGACGAGCTCGGGGACGCCGTCGCCGTTCATGTCGAGCACGCTGACGGGCTTGTACGACTTCGCGAGGCCGAGGGGCGGGCGCACCGTCGAGGCCTTCCATTTCCCCTTCTCGCCGAGGTACGCGACCACCAGGATCGGCCCGCCGGAGACGGCCCAGTGCTGCGGCCGACCCGCCGCTGCGGGGAGATCGAAGTAGAGCGTGCGGCGGCCGAGGGGCCCCGCCAGGCCGACCGGCTTCTTGTCGATGAACGACTGCTCGACGCCGCCGACGAAGCGCTCGAAGTGCTTCTTCTCCGCGACCGACGGCTTCCACATCGCCGACTTGCCGGGCGCCCAGCCCGAGTCCTCCGAGACGAAGAGCACGCCCGGGCCCTCGCCCTTTTGCCCCTCGAAGAAGACCTCGTGGCACTGGGTCACGTCGTAGAGATCGCTGCCCGCGACGCGGAACACGCCGGTGACCTGCCCGAACGAATCGACGGCCTTCCAGTGGCTGAGCGGCGCGGCCCAGCGGCTTTCGGGGCCGCAGGTCTTGCCGCGCTCGCCCACGGCCTTGATCGCCTCGCCGTCGACGAGCGCCAGCGGCACGTGCGGCGCCGTGGCGAGCCAGAACGAGGGCTTCGCGTGCTTCTTCGCCGCCGGCGCCTCGTCGTCCTTCACCTTCGCGTCCTTCTCGGCCGCGGCGATCTTGGCCTTCGACGAGCCCTTCACCTCGGCCTTGCTCTTCGTGGTGAAGCTCGGCTCCGACTTGCTCGCGCTCGACAGGGCGGGCGCGGCCTTGTGCTTGGCCTTGGCGTGACCGACCTGCGCGGTGCGGTGCACGGGCTTCTCGGGAGCCGCGGACGCGTTCGCGTCCCAGGCCGCGAGGCAGGTAACCGAAGCGATGAGGGGCAGAACGAGGTGGTGTTTCATGGCGGGACCAAGCATCGCCCACCTTGTCTTACATTGGCTACTTTTTGGCGAACATGGTGTGGAATCGCCCGTGGCGAAGGACTTCTGGTAGCGTGCGCCCCGTGTCGATCGACCTGGGACGACGCCTCATCGCCGCTGGTGTCGTCCCGCCCGAAGAGGTCGAGGCGGCTCTCTTCCTCTCGTGTGTGCGGGGGGTTCCCTTTGCGCGCGTGCTGCTCGATCGCGGGGCCATCAGCGCGCGGGTCCTCGAGGACGAGCTCGAGCGCGTCGGCGGCCTCGGCCTGCGACAGGTCGCGGGCTCGGCCGAGCTCGTCGCCAAGCTCCCGCGCGCCATGTGCCGACGACTCGCGGCCCTCCCGGTCCGCGTCGACAACGTCACCGGCACGGTCGACGTCGTCGCGGCGGATCCCCTCGACGGCCACGTCCCCGCGGAGTTCGGCTTCCACCTCGGCGCGCCGATCCGCGTGCTGCGCGCGCCGATCGCCGCGATCGAAGAGGCCATCCGCCGCCTCGAGCTCGACGATCAGTCCCCGGGCCCGGGCCGCTCCCGCCGCGTCACGCCGCCGTTTCCCCACGGCGCTCCGCAGTCGACGATGCCGCCCCCCGTCGTTGACGAGGCGCCGATCCCGCTGGTGCGTCGCCTGGCCATCGTCCCGCCCGCCGCCGAGAGCGAGCCGTCGCGCGCCGCGATCCCGCCCGACGCGCCCGACGATGACGACGACGACGACGCCGTCCCGCTGCGGCAGACGCGCCTCGGCCTCGGTCGCGCGTCGAACGGCGTCGAGCCCCCGGCGGTATCGTTCCCGTCGCAGCCGCCCGGTCCTGATCACGATCACGAGCCCGAATCCGGCGCGCCGGTGACGCGCACCATGCGCCCCGAGGCTCCGTCGCTCCTCGGCGCGCCCCTGCAAAACAAGCCCTCCACGCGCGATCCCGACGAGCTCACGCCGCCGTACGGCACCCCGGTCCTCGCGCCGCCGACCACCGCGTTCGATCCCGCGGCCGAGCCCGGCGAGCGCTCCGGCATGCGTCGCACCGTGCGGCCGCCGCTGCTCGCCGATCTCGCGCACCCGTTCCGCCCGGCCTCGCAGCCCGTCCCGCGCTTCGAGGGCGCGGACGAAGAGATGGCCCTCGAAGCGCCGGCCGCCGTCGCTCCTCCCGATTCCCCGAAGCCGGTGCGCGCGCCCGACGGCAGCGCGGTCCTCGAAGCGCTCCGTCGCGTGTCCAACCGCGACGAGGTCGTGCGCCTCGCGCTGCGCGGCCTGCACCTGATCGCGCCTCGCTTCGGCGTGTTCGCGGTCAAGCGCGACGGCTTCCACGGCTGGGCCTGCAACGTCGAGCTCGGCGATCAGGACGAGTTTCGCCGCGTGCGGATCCCGCTCGATCAGCCGAGCGTCCTCGCCACGGCGGCCGCCACGAGCCTCTACCTCGGCCCGATCCCCAGCACGTCGGCGCACGCTCCGCTGCTGGTGCTCATGGGCCGCGCCTCGTTCGACGTGGCAGCGATCGCCGTGCGCGTCGGCGGCCGCCCCGCGCTGGTGCTGCTCGCGGACGATCTCGAGGACACCCTGCTCGGCACCCGCTTCCTCGACGAGCTCGGCCGGGCCATCGGCGACGCGCTGTCGCGGCTGCTCGTCACGCGCGGATAGCCGGTTTCCGAAGGAGATTTCGATGAGCGACGACAAGAAAGGCCTCCTCGCGGGCGCCCCCGGAGCCGGTGGAATCGACGCGGCTCCGCTCTACGATGAGCGCACCCTCCGGGCCCTCGGCTTCGAGCCCGAACACGATCTCGGCGCGCCCGGGCACCCGCCGTTCACCCGCGGCGTCCACGCGACGATGTACCGCGGGCGCCTCTGGACGATGCGCCAGTACGCCGGCTTCGGCACCGCCGACGAGTCCAACGCGCGCTACCACCACCTGCTCAAGCAGGGCCAGACCGGCCTCTCGGTCGCGTTCGATCTCCCGACGCAGATGGGCCGCGACTCCGATCACGCCCTCGCGTCGGGCGAGGTCGGCCGCGTCGGCGTGGCCATCGACACGCTCGACGACATGCGCCGGCTGCTGCGCGGGATCCCGCTCGATACCATCTCCACGTCGATGACGATCAACTCGACGGCGTCGATCCTCCTCGCGCTCTACATCGCCGTCGGCGAAGAGCAGGGCGTCCCCAGCACCAAGCTCCGCGGCACGATCCAGAACGACATCCTGAAAGAGTACGTCGCGCGCGGCACGTACATCTTCCCGCCCGAGCCTTCCATTCGCCTGATCAGCGACATCTTCGCCTACGCCGAGAAGGCCACGCCGAGCTTCAACACCATCTCGATCAGCGGCTACCACATGCGCGAGGCCGGCTGCGACGCCGCGCAGGAGGTAGCCTTCACCCTCGCCGACGGGATCGCCTACGTGCAGGCCGCGGTCGACGTGGGCCTCGACGTCGACAGGTTCGGCGGCCAGCTCAGCTTCTTCTTCAACGGCCACAACAACCTGCTCGAAGAGGTCGCGAAGTTCCGCGCCGCGCGCCGCATGTGGTCGGAGATCATGGCCACGCGCTTCGGCGCGAAGACCGAGAAGGCCCGCGCGCTCCGCTTCCACTGCCAGACGGCGGGGATGACGCTCCAGGCCCAGCAGCCGCTCGTCAACGTGGTCCGCGTCGCGCTCCAGGCCCTCGCCGCGGTGATGGGCGGCGCGCAGTCGCTCCACACCAACGGCTTCGACGAGGCGCTCGGCCTCCCCACCGCCGAGGCCGCGACGCTGGCGCTGCGCACGCAGCAGGTCATCGGCCACGAGTCGGGGATCGCCGATTTCGTCGACGCCCTCGGCGGCAGCTACGCCGTCGAGGCGCTCACCACCGGCCTCGAGCAGAGCGCGAACGCCTACATCAAGCGCGTCGACGAGCTCGGCGGGATGGTCAAGGCCATCGAGCAGGGCTACCCGCAGCGGGAAATCCAGGCCTCGGCGTACCGCTACCAGCTCGACATCGAGGACAAGCGCCGGATCATCGTCGGCCAGAACGAGTTCGTCAGCGAGGCGGCGCCGGTCCCCGTCATGCGCATCGATCCGAAAATCGAGCGCGAGCAGGTCGATCGCCTGCGCCTCTTCCGCGCCGCGCATCAGACGCCCGCCCGGGCCGAGGCCCTCGCCGCCGTCGAGGCCGCCGCGAAGTGCAAAGACAACCTGATGCCGCCGATCCTCACCGCCGTGAAGGCCGGCGCGACGGTGGGCGAGGTCAGCGACGTGCTCCGCGGCGTCTTTGGCGAGCACAAGGAGACGCTCACGATCTGAGCGGCCCGCGAGGCCGGGATCGTGTAAAGGGGGCGTCCGCGCGGCTCCACGCCGGGCGCCGACGTAGAAAGAAGTCCAGTGCCTCTCTCCGGTAAACAACGCCGCTACCTCCGTGGCCTCGGCCACAGCCTCGATCCCGTCGTCCAGCTCGGCAAAGAGGGCCTGACCGAGGCCGTCGGCGCCGCCGTCGACGCCGCGCTCCACCAGCACGAGCTCGTCAAGGTCCGGATCGGCACCGAGTGCCCGGACGACCGCCACGACGTCGCCGAGCGCCTCGCGCCGATGGTCAAGAGCGAGGTCGCCCAGGTCCTCGGGCGCACCATGCTCCTCTGGCGCAAGCGCCCCAAGGACTCGAAGATCCAGCTCCCCAAGGAGGCGTAGAGTCGCGTGGCCGGCGAACAGGCGCTCTCGTGCGCGTTCTGCCGCCGGCCCATGGCCTACATCCACGGCCACGCCGCCTGCGTGACGTCCGGCTGCCCGATGCACGGTGTCAATCAGGCCCCGTGTTGCGACGGGGAGACGGCTGCGACCTCGCCGGTGCGGACGTCGGACATCGCCGCAGGGCCG